>JBGSSF010000001.1:0-9181 GCA_041737175.1 Bacteroidales bacterium | reverse complement strand
ACCCCAAAAGGGGTTAAATTTCAATAACCGTGGGTGCAACCCACGGATAGAATGACACGATATATCACAACCCTGAAAGGGTTGAATTTATTAGCATGTGTAATATTCAACCCTTTCAGGGTTGAGTTCCTGTTGCATGTTTTTTTCCGTGGGTTGCACCCACGGTTATTCAGATTAAGCCATTTCATGGCTTAACATTTAATGCATCAGTAGTAATTCATAATTCATAATTCACTCATACCGCAACGCCTCCACCGGATTTGCCCTGGCAGATAAATAGGCTTTGTAACTTATCGTCATTACAGCAATTGCTATTGCGATAAAAAATCCTGCCAGAAGATCGAATGCCCTTATATCAATCCTGTAATAAAAACTCTGCAACCAGTTTTTCATGGCGAAATAAATAACCGGCCAGCTGATGACTGTAGCTATGCATATCAAAACCAGCAATTCCCTTGTAATCTGGCAGAAAATGCCATGCATGGAAGCTCCCATGACCTTTCTTATGCCTATCTCCTTGGTCCGTTGTTCCAAACTAAAGGACATAATAGCGAATAATCCCAGGGATGCAATAAGTATGGCAATAACAGAAAAAATCAATGCCAGTTGCGCCCCCTGCCGTTCCTCTCTGTATTTTTGTGCAAATTCCTGGTCCATGAAAAAAAACTGGAATGGATCATTCACCGCATATGCATTCCAGAGTTTTTCAATATCCTTTATACTTTTGGCTGTGGCATTTACGGATAACCGCACAGTAATATATCCGTAATTCATACTGTCGGTTTTTAATTTGAACACATACGGATTGATCCCGCTTTGAAGAGATTCATAATGGAAGTCATTTATAACGCCAACAACAGACTGCTTGGAGTATCCATCCAACAAAGTAGTATTTAAAGGATCGGTAAGGTTTAATTGCTTTATGGTGCTTTCGTTTATGATGCAAGCATTTGCCTCATCAGTATAGGTTTCATCAAAAGCTCTGCCCGAAGCGAGATGCATGCCATAGGTCTCCATAAAATCATAATCGATGAAATTGATTTTGAAATCCATCACCTTGTCAGTCTGACCTTCCACGGAGTATGTCCTTCCTGATTCGCTGTGACCCGGGACGGCCGTTGATGAAGTTGCCCTGATCACATCCGGAATTTTCAGTAATGCATCTTTAAAAGTATTTACGCTTTTTCCGATCGCATCAGCCTTGGTAATCACCAACAACTGCTCCTTGTTGAATCCGAGATCCTTGTTCTGCATGAACCTGATCTGCCTTAACATGATAATTGTACCCGCGATTAATGTGATGGAAATGGAAAACTGGAGAATTACCAGGACGTTTCTGAGTGCACCTATCCTAGACTTTTCGGCAGGCTTACCCTTAAGGACAGCAGCAGGGCTAAATGACGAAAGGTAAAAAGCAGGATAACTTCCGGCAAGTAAACCTATTATTGCCGATAATGCAAGTAAAGCAGGAAGGGTGAACCAATTGTCGAAAAGCTTCAATTGCAGTTTTACACCCAACAGGTTATTGAAATAGGGAAGCAAGTTTTCAATGATAATAACGGCTATTAACAGTGACAGAAAGGTCAGAAGAACCGATTCACCTAAAAACTGCCTGATCAGCAATCCCTTGGATGATCCGGAAGCCCGCTTAATACCGATTTCTTTTGCCCGTTTAGTGGCCTGGGCTGTTGACAGGTTCATGAAATTAATGGAGGCAATAATTATGATTAAGAGGGCAGTACTTCCAAAAATATACAGGTATTTCTTGTTGCTTGCGGGTTTTGTATTTGCCAGCAGTGTTGTTTCCGTATCGAAATGTATTTCCTTTATCGATTGCAGATATATATTGTACTTGTATTTGGACATGAATTCATCAATCGATATTCCCAAGGATTCCAGGGCGATGGTTCCCATGTATTTACGCACCAATCCGGACATCCTGGCATTCACCTGATCAAGTTTTGATCCGGGTTTAAGTAAAATGTAAGTCGCATAATTATTATTTGCCCAATACGGATCTCTTGATTCCGGATTGGTCATGAATGACCCGATCATGTTCGCCGTGATATGCGAGTTTCCGGGAATATCAGCCATAATTCCCGTAATCTTATACAGTACATTATCATTTCCTGCCTGCAAGATTTTTCCCATCGGATCCTCTTCACCAAATATCTTTTTCGCCGTTGATTGCGAAATGACCAAAGCGTTGGGCTCATTCAACACTTTGTTTTTATCGCCTCTAAGGAGAGGAATGGAAAACAGATCAAAGAACGTGGAATCTGATTCAATGAATCCGTTCTCAGTATATTTCTGATCTCTGTACTTTATGGTTGGCGAATACAATGTATTAATCCTAGCATAACTTTCAACTTCAGGAAATTCTCTCAGCATGGTCGGACCTACCGGTGCAGATGTTACTGCATAACTCAATTCCCGGTCACCAATTATTCCATGTACAATCAGCCTGTATAATCGATCCTTATTTTCATTGAACCGATCGTAACTCAACTCATGGAGGATGAAAAGCGCAATGATCAGGCTGCAGGCCATACCAATGGATAGCCCGGCAACATTGATCAGCAAATGACCCTTTTGTCTGCGGAGTACGCGAAGACTGTGATTATACATAGTTTCATGTTTTTAACTTGTTCCTCGTCTCTTGTCCCTCGTCTCTCACTCATACCGCAACGCATCCACGGGATTGCGTTTGGCGGCCAGCCAGCTTTGCCAGCTCACCGTAAAAAAGGCAATGAACAAGGCAATTAAACCTGCCAGAGCAAATACCCACCAGCTGATGCTGGTTCTGAATGCATAATTTTTAAGCCATGCATGAATGATAAAATAGGATACCGGCGCAGCTATCATAAAAGAAACAATCACCCATCTGATATAATATCTGCTGAAAAGCAACATGATTCCCAGCACATCAGCACCATTGGCCTTTCGTATCCCGATCTCCTTGATGCGCTGACTTATCATAAAGGATGAAAGGCCAAACAGTCCAAGGCAGGAAATGAAAATGGCCAGGAAAGAGAACAAATTAAAGATCCTGCCCTGCCTTTGCTCACTGGCATAAAGATTGTCGTATTCCGCGTCAATAAAGTGATATTCAAACGGGAAGCTGCCATTTACAGTATTGTGTAATTCTTCAATGCGTTTTAAGGTTTTCTGCATATTGTCAGGAGAGATTTTGCAGAACATAAAATTGTAATACTCAGGAAGCAGGTTATACATCACCAGGGGTTCAATTTTAGTGGACAAGGGCTTGAAGTGAAAATTCTCGGTAACGCCGATGATTTCCATTTGCATGCCCCAGGCTTCAATGACTTCTCCAATGATGGGCTCTTTTCCAATGATATCCGCAAAGGCTTTGTTAATTACAATATGTGTGGTGTCCAAACTAGAGTTTTCGGGATAGAAATTTCCTTCAAGCAGATCTATTCCGAATACAGAGGCATAGCTGTAATCAACAATTGTATTGGATACAAGCGGATCAACCTCAGGCGGTTTACCCTGCCATTTATAGCCTCCGCCATTTGACCACACTGCGGATGGGGTGTGTGAAGAAAGGCAAACGCTTTCAACATCAGGGTCCTTGAGCAATTGGGTCTTAAAAAACTCCGGATTCTTTTTTAACTCCCCGCGAACCGGCAAATACAGTATATTTTCCTTCTGAATTCCCAGATCTTTCTTCAGCATGTAATCCCTTTGCTTTTTAATAATGATCGTATTCACGATGAGCACGATGGCAAGTCCGAATTGCAGGACTACGAGCGCTTCCCTGAGCAGAGACTTTGAATTCGATGGCCCCGTGGCTTTTAAGATCTTCACCGGTTTGAAAGATGAAAGATAAAGCGCGGGGTAAGCCCCGGACAGAATCCCGGTTACAACCATAATTACAAGAAAACCGCCCAAAAGTTTCCAATCATGGTAATTTACCCTGAGTTCCGTTTGCAGCAATGAATTATACCACGGAAGTACTGACTCGGTTAGAATGAGTGCAATGAACAGGGAAATTAATGATAGAACAAGCGTTTCAGTCAGGAATTGCATGATCAGCAAATTCCGGTTTGCCCCGAAAGATTTCTTGATCCCGATTTCCTTGAATCTTTTGGCAGCCATGGCGGTGGACAGATTGGTGAAGTTAATGGCAGCAATGAGGATAATCAGGGCCGCAATCATTGAAAAGAGCTTTACATTTTTGATAGGTCCGCCTCCCCATATCCAGTACAGGTGTATATTCCTTAAAGGCTGCAGAAAAAAAACCGCCTCAGCATCGGGAAAGTTTTTCTTTTTAAAAGTTTCAATCGAATGATTCACGCTGTCGGCCGCTGTCCCGGGCGTTAATTGGACATACGTGGTGATCCAGTTGTTATCCATTTGATTGACATCCACACCAACTTCCTTATAAAATTCGAATGGAATTAAGAAATCGCAATGGATTTCAGTATTCTTGGGATTGTCTTTGATGACACCTGTAACGGTAAAAGGGTACTTGGCTTCGAGCATGACAATCTCTCCAACCGGGTCCTTATCGCCGAAATATTTTTTGGACATTTCTTCAGAGATCACCATGGCATGAGTATTATAAAACACTGTTTTCGGATCTCCCTTCATCAATGGGAATGAAAACATGGTAAAGAAGTCGTTATCAACCAACTGTATGTTTTCCATCATTTTGGCCTCACCCACCTGAATCAGGAGTTGCGTTTGATTGTAACGGGATGAATGCGTTATGTTGGCGATATTCTCTTTCAGCAATTTGGACATTCCCGAAGGTGTTACCTGTACATGAAACACCTCTCCGTTGGTGTAAAACTGATCCTGTATAACCCTGTAAAGGATATCAGTATTCTGGTGAAACCTGTCAAAACTGATCTGGAACTGCACCCATAAAAGAATGAGCATGGCGCTGGCCATGCCTATCGAAATGCCGAGCATATTCAGCAGGGTGTATAACTTGTTTCTGTAAAGGGTTCTGAGACTCAATTTCAGGTTTATGATTTTCATAAGGATTTGTTTATACCGAAACCTAAAAATGCAATACCTGTGCCATTAACTGTAAGTTATTAATTATTAGTATTTAGAGACAAAAGGAATTGCGGTTTTATGCATACAATTGTTCAGAATCTGAACGCAATATGTCCGTTTTGTGAACAATATTGATAAATTTACAGGTACCGATGAAAAGCATGTATGGAAAAGAGAAAAGGCAGAATTCTCGTTGTTGACGATAATACACAAATTTTAAATGCATTGCAGTTGTTGCTAAAACCTGAATTCGAAGAGATCACCTGCATTAAGAATCCGAATCAGTTACCTTCTTTGCTGCATAACAATAACTATGACATTATCCTGCTGGATATGAACTTCAGGTCGGGCGATAATTCTGGGAACGAAGGTCTTTTTTGGTTGTCGGAGATCCTGAAAACCGATCCCCTGGCGATGGTGATCATGATTACTGCCTATGGCGACATTAATTTGGCAGTCAACGCCATCAAAAAGGGTGCTATCGATTTTATCGCCAAGCCCTGGGATGCAGAGAAACTTATCATTACGCTTAAAAACACTTTGGAATTCAGAAATTCAAAGATTGAAGTGAGGAATTTACAGGTGAAACAGCGACAATTGAAGGAAGATATTGAAAAGCAGTATCCCTTGTTGAAAGGTTCCTCACCCAAAATGCTCGATATCTATAAAACCGTCGATAAGGTAGCGCAAACCGATGCCAATGTTCTGATCTTGGGCGAAAACGGAACAGGAAAGGAGGTAATAGCCCGGGAAATTCACAGGAAATCCAAAAGATCTGGTGGTATTTTTCTGGCTGTTGATATGGGATCCCTGAGTGAAACCCTGTTCGAAAGTGAAATGTTCGGTCATGTCAGGGGTTCTTTTACCGATGCGAAAGAGGACCGGATAGGGCGATTTGAGGCAGCATCGGATGGAACACTGTTTCTGGATGAAATTGGCAACCTTTCCATGTCAACCCAGAGTAAACTGCTTGGAGCTTTACAGAACCATGAAATTACCAGGCTGGGAACGAGCAGGTCCATCCCGGTCAATATTCGTCTGATTTCTGCAACCAATAAAAATCCGGAAGAATTGGTACATCAGAATCTCTTTCGGCAAGACCTGTTGTTTCGGATCAATACCATTCAGATTGAACTGCCTCCTTTACGCGAAAGAAAAGAGGACATACGGGAACTGGCGGATTATTTTCTCGCGCAGTTTGCGCATAAATATGAGAAGTCCTCATTAAAAATGAGCGGTTCCACATACAATGCCCTGGTCAATTATCATTGGTCGGGTAACATCAGGGAATTGAAACATACCATCGAGAAGGCAGTAATACTCTGTGAATCTTATGTAATGAAACCTGAGGATCTGAATCTGAAAGGAAAAACAACTGCCAAAACGGAGGAAGATCTCATCAGTAGCTTATCTGATATTGAAAAGGCTGCAATTATCAAAGCCCTTGAGAAATTTCACGGAAATGTTTCACAGGCGGCTCTTATGCTTGATATCTCCAGAACCACATTGTATGCGAAGATGAAGGAGTATAGAATATGATTGCAGATTCAAGATTGAAGATTCAAGATTCAAGATTGAAGAAATAATACAGGAGAATGAAGAACAGCCGGTATTTCACAGTGGTAGTCATCAGGATCATACTCATCGTTTTGAACTGCTTTGCCCTGGTCTGGCTGTTTACGCAAACCAGCCGGCCGGCAACAACCCTGTTCACTTTCTTTCTTCTCGTTATTCAAACCGTTTCACTTATTCATTATCATAACCGGATTAACCGTGATCTTGCCAATTTTCTTGTTTTTTTGCAGGAGAATGATACAACACTTGCCTTCTCACGGCATAGAATTGAAAGAAGTTTCAAGGGTCTGGTTTATCATCTTGACAGAATTAACGAGAAACTGCAGTCTGCCCGGATTGACAGGGAACGTCAGTTTCAGTATCTTCAGGCAGTTGTAAAGCAGGTTGATGCAGGCATTATCGCTTTCGATCAGGATGGCAAGGTGGAAATATTCAACCAGGCAGCTCATGATCTGCTTGGCCTTCATTCTCTTCATAACATAGAAACCCTGCAGGATATATGCCCTGAACTGGCAGCCAGCTTAGCACAAGGAACCAGGATTAACGCAGCACCTGTAAAAATTACAGTAAACGGGAAAAGTCGCATGCTGGCCGTCAAATCAGGTTCCATTAAATTCAACGACCGGTGGGTTCAATTGATCAGTTTCCAGGACATCAAGCCTGAGCTGGATGCAGGCGAACTGGATGCATGGCGTAAGCTGATCAGGATCCAGCGGCATGAGATCATTAATTCCATTACGCCCATAACCACGCTTACAACAGCCATTAAGAGAGGTTTTAAAAAGGGCGATAAACGTAAAAAGCTTCAGGAAATAACGGATGAGGAAATAGACAATACTTTGAGTTGTGTGGAGGTAATTGAGGACAGAAGCAAGGGTTTGATCGGTTTTGTGGAGCGTTTCCGGAACCTGACAGATTTCACTGCATTAAAGCCACAAAATTTCCGGCTGATGAACCTCCTGAACCAGGTGGTGGTTTTATTTTCGAGAGAAGTGCATGCCGCCGGAACAAGTCTGAAAGTTGATCTGTTCCCCGAAAACCTGATGATTCATGCTGATGAAAAACTTCTGGGACAGGTAATCATAAACCTGGTGAAGAATTCACTTGAGGCAATTCCCAATCCGGGAGGAGAGATACGCATTATGGCCAAATTGGATACAGATAAAAACTGCATCATTCAGGTTTGTGACAACGGCATTGGAATTGAACAGGAAGCTATGGACTCTGTTTTTGTACCTTCCTATACCACCAAAGAAAATGGTTCCGGCATTGGATTAAGCATCAGCCGGCAAATCATCCAGATGCACAACGGAACCATTACCATAAAATCAGAACCGGGTGTGGAGACGGTTGTAGAGATAGTATTACCTGGAAGAGGTTGATTTAGTTGTGATTGTTGTGATTGTTGTGATTGTTGTGATTGTTGTGATCGTTGTGTTTGTTAAACAATCACAACTACCACAACCCGCAACCCACAACCATCACAACCCACAACCATCACAACTTATTTCTTCTTATCCAGCGGCACAAACCCTGCCATTTCCCCGATAATATTCACCAATTCCGATCCGGTTGGTATAACCACTTTGGCGTTTTCTTTCAGGGAGGCTTCCATAGCCTGGAGCTTTCTGAGCAGCTGGGCATTGCCAATAAAGTACCTGTCGGCGGCTTCATTAACAAGTTTTATGGCTTCAGCCTCACCCTCGGCATTCAGGATCTTGGCCTGTTTGACACCTTCAGCTTCCTTGATCTTGGCGCGCTTTTCACCGTCAGCTACCGTCTCACGGGCCGATGCAAAGTCGATGGCTGCAATCTTTTCATTTTCAGCCTTTACGACTTTATTCATCGTTTCCTGAACATCGGCCGGTGGATCGATTTCTTTGAGTTCGGTACGCACAATTTCAATGCCCCAACTTTGCGTTTCTTCAAGAAGGGTCTTGTGCAACTCTGAATTTATTTTCCCTCTCTCACTGTTGGCGGATTTCAAGGTCAGCGTACCGATAATATTTCTCAATGTGGTCCGGGCCAGGTTCACTATTTGCCACTTGTAATTGTTCACATTATACTGCGAGTTCTTGACGCTTTCCTCATCAAGTTTTACCTTGAAATAAACCTGCGCATCCACTCTGGCATTTAGATTATCGTTGGTTATGATTTCCTGCGGTTCGGCATCTACCATTTGCTCGGTGGTATTTACCTGGAACATCCTTTCGATGACAGGGATTATCCAATGAAATCCCGGATTGCTAAACCGGTTATATTTCCCTAATCGTTCGATTAAGCCTCTATGGGTTGGCCGTACGATTCTTATCCCAAGGAGAAAAAGTAGAACAAAGGTAACCATAAAAAATGCAATGATGTACATGTTATCGATCCTTTATATAGGGTTCAGCTTTTTGTCGTATGACCTTCTGCGGATCCTGTTTCCATCATCTGCTGTTGTCCCGCCCTAGTCTCGTACCATACCTCACTAGATTGATTCACCAACGCTCCTAGTGCTCTCAAGAAAAATTATAACGCTAGCGCAGGTGCTCCCGGATAGCGCCCAAAATGGCCTGTTCAGAGGGCTCGTCGA
>JBGSSF010000005.1:0-92995 GCA_041737175.1 Bacteroidales bacterium | reverse complement strand
CCGGGATCTGAAAGTCATCCTTTTCTTCGTCCTTTTTTTTCATTTGGCTGCGTAATTAAAAGTAAAATTACAGTTTTTCAAACCGGACAAAACAGCCTTTGAGTTTTTTTGGACTCCAGTCTGTTTTGTCCTTACGCAGCTACTAAATATTTACACAAAATTCTTTACACCACCCTCCAATCCCATGCTCGATTCCAACTTGTCCCTGGTCCCTTGTCCCTCGTCTCTGATTTAAATTTTCTTGATTATTTTGAAATCACCAATATACTCCTTACTTTTGCCTCACTTTTTTTAAAAACAACACTGCCCTGTAGTGTAATTGGTTAACACGTCTGACTCTGGATCAGAAGATTCTAGATTCGAGTTCTAGCAGGGCAACATTTTAAAAGGGTAGAGGCAGTCTCGAACAAGAGGCTGCCTCTTTTTTTTGACTTTCGCATCATGCGGAGTTGCCATTTACCAGGTTATTCCACCACCAATGTATCCATAACAGACCTCTTCGCTGTTTCCCAAATCCGGAAATAATAAATACCCTTATTTGCAGGCCTGAAATCTATAATAGTATCGTGAAAAACGATAACAGCAGGACATATGCAGGTGCAACAACTTTTTGTGCCATAAGCTTTAATGGTATAATTGTTTTCAACGTTCCTGTACATTTTTACATACAAGTCACCCCAGCAGCCATTGTTGGCTTCAGCCAATATTCTGATCGGGACATTCTCATTATTCGTTACGGTATCCGGAATACTACTTTCAGTGATGTTTATCTGATCAAAGTCCGTGCAATCACAGGATGATATTAGTCCACAGAAGATCAGAATGGTAAGAACAGTTTTCATGGGCTGGGTTTATACATTGACGATAAAAACTGACAGTGCGTTGCGTAATGAATGCTCAAAAAAAGGCAGGGCCGCTCAAGTTGTTCAAAATAAAAAGGGTTTATAAAAGCAAAAGCAACTCAAACAGTCCCTGCCCGGGGTTCAGCTGGTAATCTCAACGTAATGTCTTCAATGATCTTAAAAAGGACAGGGCAATCGTTGGTTTACCTTGCCAGTGAATAAAAAAACATTGCTTTTGTGCCCTTTCATGTATGCAAACCCGTTATAAACCCGTTTTAAAATTGAAACCCTAATGTTTTATACTTCGGGGAGGGAAAAAGTAACCCTTGGCAGGGAATAATATTTACTTTATCATATTAGACGATTGCCTAAAAACATGTTTCTTAAGTTATATATGTAATGTACTGTTGTGGATGCCTGATATTATCCGGCTGGGAAAATGTCCCGGGCCTGAGATGTATAATAGCAGCGGATGAAAACGGTTACAAAGCGATTGTCAATATTCTTTAAAAAAAAAATACCGTTTCACCAATACTGAAGTATGACACCCATCAGACAACATCATCACTTCTGATACCAGCAATCAGGTAAGAAAACATATGAATTGTGCTATTATGAAAAGATGTCCGGGGAATCTAATATGAAATTATGCAATTTTTCAAAAATCTTCATCTTTCACCAGGCAGATAATATGTCGAGATTTTTTCTTTTTAAGATCCCGGCTGATTAGATTAACCAGCCGGGATAGTTGTATTATGATAGAGTAACTTAAAACGGAATATTGAAACCACTAATTGATGGTCAGGTTTTGGTTATATACTTTATAACCGGGGTCTTTGTACCTGATACGGATGATGTAATTCCCTTTGGGAAGAACGCTGACATCAATTACCTGGCTTGAATGAAGTTTTCTGTTATACATCATTTTACCGGCTACATCATATATCATCAGATTGTATTCCATGTTCTCCTTTGTACTTATATTCAGTTCATTACTTGTGGGATTCGGGAAAAGGTTAAATGGCAGATCCTCTTTTAAAAGATCTTTGTCGAGTTGAGGATCCCCGGCCGCAGAACTCTTGAGGCCTGCCAACAAGGGAATTGAAATATTCTGTATGGCCAGATCGCTGTATTCACCCCAACCTGTAATTCCTTCAAACCTTATCTTGATGTATTTGCCCTTAAATTCAGCCAGGCTGATCACCTCATTCAGCCAGTTATTACCTTTATTACCCGATTTGGTAATACCACGTTCCAACCAGGTAGTGCTAGGATAAACCTGGATCTTTACTTTGAGGGTACCCATGGAACTTCCGTACATGTGGTAGTAATAATTCAGGGAATAATTGTTTGTACCTGTCGGAATGTAAAAATGACATTTGCTTTCGAGTATGGCTGTCTGATTATAACAACCACCTGTTGCTTCAAGATAAAGGTATAAACCCATGGCTCCCGGTGCATTATTGTCAGGACCCGTACTGGCGGTTGGAGTACTTCCGAGGTAGGGCACCCAGTCAATATTATCTACGGTAATGTTCTTCCAGTAAGAGGCATTCAGGGTATGCAATGCAGTACACGTACCGGATTGCTGTGGTCCGTAAATCACCATCTGACCTATGGGAGCAGAATAATTTGGCAAAGGCATGGCTGAGCCATCTGACAAAAGAGGACCTTTGGTATTGTCATTATCGTTGTAATCCTGCAGGGATGAGCCTCCATGTGCGCAAGGTTTTGGACCCAGGCCCCAAAAGCAATACCCGTCACCGTCATGGTCACTATTACAGAGTCTGCTAACATTGGAAAGGATCCAGTTGCCTGATGCGTCCTTTTGATACCGGTTTACCGCTGTAATGACCTTGGCAATGAATTCCGGATTATTGGCAAACAGTACTGGTAAATTTAGTGCAGATACACTTAATTGAAATGAATTGCTTGGTGCCCCCGGCCAGCTGTCTTTAAACTTCCAATATAATGTATTTCCTATTTTGGTCCATCCATGCAGGAGGTAGGCATGGTTGGCATCACCATGTGCTAGAGGTGAGTGAAAAAACAGCTGGATTGGACCTTGGGCATATATGGCATCCTGAATTTGCTGGTTTGTCATTGAAGCCAGGTTAATCTGGTTCCATGTTACCCTATACTTGATAGGGCAAACCGGTGTAACGCAACAGGGAGAAGTCTCGCTTGTAGCGCATGAATTGTAGTAAGAACCATTTGTAGCATGGTAATCATATCCCGGGCAAGTTTCTTCCACCACTCCAGTGTTGGTCAAAAATGGATATACATTAAAATGTGGTACGGTACCGGCACCAGCTCCAATACAACGTGAGTACATCTGGTATTCCGACAGGTCAAGGCTTGTCGATCCAGGCCTGAAATATAACAGCTCATACATTGATTCGACCTGTGCCAGAGCCGCAAAAATGTGACATGGTCCTTGTTCTTTTTGATCTTTACTGGTAGTGAGAAAGGATTTTTCATTAAAACTATCCCAGGAGAAATTATCATAGAATCCCTGGCCAGAACAAGGCCAACCAACAGAAAATGCAATTACTGTTGCTACAAATGATTTGCTAAGTTTTTTCATAGTCATAGGTTTAGAGGTTAATAAGCAAAAAGCAATATGATAATAATATTAATTACTTGATTGCTGTTTGAATAGAACTAGACAACTACTAAGAAAACCCAAGATGCAACTAAAATTGTATGAAGGTTATGGTTAACAGCCAGATTATCAGTATATAAACTTCCTATTATTACTTACATCCAAACCTTCACTACTATATAAAGTTAGGAATTTTTTTGATCTTGAGAAATATCAATAAAATATAATCTAAACATCTGATATAAAGAACATTCAACATTGTAAAAATTTGATCGTGAGATTTTAGAAACGCTCCTTAAGGCAAGATCATTTGAACACCTGAAATTGGCAAAAATGTAAACTTTATCTTCAAAAAAAGGCAGGGCCGCTCAAGTTGGTCAAAATAAAAAGGGTTTTGAAAAGCAAAAACAACTCAAACAATCCCTGCCCGGGGTTCAGCTGGCAATCTCAACGCAATGTCTTCAATGATCTTAAAAAGGACAGGGCACTCGTTGGTTTACCTTGCCAGTGAATATGAAAGAACATTGCTTTTATGCCCTGTCATTAATACAAACCGTTATAGGCCCGTTTTAAAATTGAAACCCAAATGCTTTATACTTCGGGGAGGGAAAAAGTAACCTTGGGGAATTATAAAAAGACGCATTATTTCTTGATTACAATGGCAATCCTTGTCTAGATGGATTAGTCATGCAAAACTTAATAATAGTCTATTATGGTTGATTGTTGAATCCATAATGCTACGCCTGCAGGGCAACATATAAATGAGGCAGGTACAAAATTATTTTGTGGCTGCCTTTTTTTATTAAATAAATATCTGAATACTTCAGGATGATTTATAATACAACCGGATGATACCTGTTCTGGTTTTGTTAAACCAATAATGCTAAGCAAGTTCGCAACCATTCCCTTGCCTGCACGTATAAAACAAAATAAAATTGCAATCATTTAACTGTAAATCCTTTATGCAGACAAAACCCCCGTTTAATCCGAAGGTATCTGATAAACAGGTAACCATATCCATCCTGGTAAAAAGTATCTTTTACACGGCATTATCGTTGCTGGTTCTAATCTCCTGCAACAAAGAAACAGATTCACCACCCGAGGAGAATGTCCCGGTAATACTCCTTACATCGGTGGACTCGATTCCATCGGAGGGGGCGGATGTAGAATTTGAAATTCAAAGTCTGGGTGACGGGCTGGTATTCTCCGATTACGGACTTGTATGGGGCGTGGATAGTTTTCCCGGTTACAATGATTTCAGGGAGTCAATGGGTGATGACCCGGTAAATGGCAATTTTATCAGGAGGATATCAAACTGCATTGACAATTCGGTTCATTATTTTGTACGCGCCTATTTGCGTGCGGATAACGGGAATATTACATACAGCAATTCACTCGGTTTTACCGGGGTGGGTTGCAGGGCTCCTGAAATACTCTCTTTCACTCCCGATTCAGTCGATGCAGGTGCAGAGATCACCATAATGGTAGAAAACCTGAATTCCAATCCCTTAAAAAACACTGTATTACTGGGTACCATGATCGTGGAAATAATATCTACAGAGTCGGACAGACTCGTTTTTGAAGCACCCTCTGCCACTTTTACAATCAGAGAAAAGATCTCCGTAAAAACAGGCTCAATGACCGTTATGTCCGATGATGAATTGATTGTGCACATGCCATGGACCATCGAGGCAAGTTTCCCGTATGATTTATACACCACACCCAGGACTGCA
The DNA here is from genome assembly GCA_041737175.1 of Bacteroidales bacterium. Taxonomy (GTDB): domain Bacteria; phylum Bacteroidota; class Bacteroidia; order Bacteroidales; family UBA10428; genus UBA5072. Next base: position 87,815 of record JBGSSF010000005.1, on the reverse strand, counting down.
GTTATAAACAATATAGCATATATCTTTACATATGCCAATGATGTCCCGGGGCACAATATCCTGAGGGCTTATAATCCAATAACCAATATCTGGACCGCCAGGACTGATTTCCCGGGAGAATTCAGGTGGAATCATACTTCATTTACTATCAACAACAAAGCCTATTTTGGTCTGGGTTGGGATTATACGGTTGACCCCAATATTTATTACAAGGATTTTTATGAATATAATCCTGAAACAGATACATGGAAGAGAATTGCTGATTTTCCGGGAACAGCCAGACTGGATTGCATTGGATTTGCATCAAACGGGAAAGGTTATGTGGCAGGAGGATCGGCAGTTTATACAGGCGAGAATACGCAGAAGTTATGGGAGTATGATCCGGAAACCGATCAGTGGACTCAAAAGAATGCACTGAATGTAACGCTGGATTATTCGGTTAATGCCGGTGGAACAGATTATGTAGCCAACCACCAGGGGACTGTTTACCTATATAACGAAGCTGGTGACACATTTAATCAGATTACAAGCAGAAATTCCGTCAACAGAATGTTACAGGGCTTCAGCCTGAATAATGCCATCTATTTTTTCGAGGAAAATACCGGGCATACCCTGTGGAAATACAATCTGGGGACCAATCAATGGGCCCAATCAAACCTGTCCTATCCTTTCCAGCATGTGGGAGATGCGGTTGTATTCTCTATCGGAAATACGGGATATTGCCTTTCCAGACTGGATGATGCTCATTTGTATTCCTACCGGACAGATAGTTTTTAATACAGATAATCTTTAGCATACTATTCATTCCTTTTTTTTCATAGGATTGTGTATTTTTGATAACCATTCATTAAAAATCAATTCTATGAAACATTTTGGTTTTATATCGATCTGCAACAAACATAACTTCAGTTCTCTATTAGTTGCGCTTTTTGTTGTGCTGCTGTTTACTGCAAACCTGAACGCCCAGGTCGGCACCCAGCCCATCATCGGACACTGGGATCTTACCGTTGACGTGGGAAATAATCAAACTGCCCCATCCTGGCTGGAGGTAAAACTTTCGGGGTTTAAAACATTTGTCGGTCATTATGTCTCTACGGAGGGAAGTGCCCGGCCCATCGCAAAGGTGAATGTAGATGGACAGAAAATCACCTTCAGCATTCCGCCCCAATGGGAAATGGGGGATAAGGACCTGGTATTTGAAGGGATGCTTGAGAATGATAAGCTGTCCGGAACAATTACCCTTTCCAACGGAAAGCAAAACAAATTCACCGGTGAAAGGGCTCCTTTAATGATAAGAGAAAAGCCGCCGGTGTGGGGTGAACCGATCAAAATATTTAATGGCCAAAATCTAGACGGTTGGGTTACCCAAAAACCTGCCAACCAGTGGATCGTTGAAAACGGCGTTCTGAAAAGCCCCAAGTCAGGATCAAATCTTCTTACCACACAAAAATTCCAGGATTTCAAACTGCATATTGAATTCCGCTATCCCGAGGGAAGCAACAGCGGGATATATTTACGCGGACGGTACGAATTGCAGATCATCGACAGCAGGGGACAGGAGCCTTCCTCAGTTTTAATGGGCGGGATCTACGGTTTTCTGACACCCACTGAAGATGTGGCCAAAGCACCGGGTGAATGGCAAACCTATGACATTACCCTGGTGGGCCGGCGTGTGACCGTGGAAGCAAACGGAAAAACCATTATATGTGACCAGACCATTCCGGGAATAACCGGGGGCGCACTGGATAGCAGGGAAGCTGAACCGGGCCCGATCTTGTTGCAGGGAGATCACGGCGCCATCGAATTCCGGAATATCGTTCTTACTCCCGCGAAATAACCGGGATTATTCAGATGGTTGGCAGGGGTTTTGTAGCTGATCAGCTAAATTCCTACACCCAAAAATATTTCCGGTATGAAAACATTCGGCAAATCCTTATTGGCTATCCTGCTTTTGCTGCCGGGATGGCAGATGACCACTTTTTCTCAAAACATTGAAGTTGCTTCCAGTAATCCTGATTTCATTAACAGCACGGCCAAAGTGCATAAAATCATAGGCCATGACCCGGATCATTTTTATGTGATCAAGTTTTTTGCCGGACAATATTACCTGCAGAAACTGGATCGGAACCTGAATCCCATGACCGAGAAGCCCATCAAGCTGTTCGAGGGAATCAAGACATATGAGCTTGAAAATGTAGTACATTTTGGCAATGAACTTTATGTTTTCTTTTCCAGGGCCCGGCTCAACGATATCACGCTCTACTACCAGAAAATCGATAAGGGCAGTATGGCACCCTCCACTGAAATTACCGAAGTAACAACCGTCAGGAACATCAAGGGTTCGTGGGCTGATTTTCACATCACCTTGTCACGGCAGGAAACCAGGTTGCTCATCGCCTGCATTACCAAGCTCAACTGGTCAAAGGATCAGTTCAATGAATTCTACGTGTATGGAGAGGGACTGAACCTGCTTTGGAAAATGAAGGATTCTTTTCAGTTTCAGGGCCTGGGTCCGAGAGACAATACCTACCTGGTGGATGAGTTCGGCAACGTTTCCATACTGAGTGTGCTGCGAAACGAAAATTTCCTGTCCCTGATCAGAAAAAGACAAAGGAACCTGTATTCCATTTACAGGTATACCCATGACGGACAGACCTATAATGAATATCCTGTTACCCTGGGGAACAATTACATCCGGGGCATCCGGATTGTCGCAGGCGAGCAGGGTGAGCTGATCTGCGCGGGACTTTATTCGGAATTATTCAATTCCGGTGTAAAGGGGACTTTTTTCTACAAGATCGATGCGGAAACGGGCAGAATTTATGATAACAGCCTTAATCCTTACGATCAGGCGCTGGTGTCGCAGCTTGCGGCTATGAAGGAACCCATGCGCAATGATGAAGAGCTGGTATATTATTTCATCACGGATATGGTTTTGCGAGAGAATGGCAGGATCATGATGATTGCGGAACAGGTATTCGATCAGACCTATGATACTTACAACAACCTGATTGTCACAAGTTTTGAAAATAGCGGACTGGTGTACTGGAACCGGCTGATCGAAAAAAATCAGGATTATAATTTCCTCCACTCAACAGAGCAGATTGAATTGTCGGATGACAGGGATTACATCATGGCAACGGGATTTATCAACCAGGGCCTTCAGAATTTCTGTTCCTATGCCCTGATGGCCCCCCTCGGCAGGAGCGGGATCATCCTGTTTTACAACGATGATATCAGGAACCGGGACGGAGGACAGGAAAGGAAAAACTTCAACCGGCCCAAGAAATCCTATATCCTGGCCGTCGCTATCGATGAATATGGTAATTTAACCAGGAAGCCCCTGGTAGAATGGAAGAAGAAAGACCTGTTTCCCGAGCCGATCAGGTTTTACGATAACCTGCATGAAACCATTGTGATACCGGCATTCCGGGGACGCAAGTACAATTATTACAAGTTCACGGCGTCGTTTTAGCTTCGCATTCACAATATATTCTTTCCATTACCTGTTGATTGAGATTCATTTCCGTCAATCGCCTGGCTCTTGGAGCCAGGCAATGGCCGCAGGTTGAAAATAAACCGAGGTCCCACGTATCGGCAAATACCCTGCCGGCATGGAGCCTGATCCCGTATTCGAGAACTTTTTCCAGAGACCGGATGTCGGGAGGGGAGAAGTCGCCTTTTTCTTTCAGCAAATCCATGGCCCCGTTGCCTGCCCTTACGGGAATGATTATGCAGCACTCCACGCCGGCCTGAAAGGCAAAATCGAGAGACTTCTCCGCCCAGTATATGCCTTCAGATTCGGAAAGAAACGGAGGGCGAAGCAGGATAAAGGCCCGGGTCGCAATGCCGTGACCGGTCAAAAAGCGCACCGATCTGCCAAAATCCTCTACCGTCATTTGCTTGTTAATGCGCCTGAGGATGTCGGGATTCACCGTCTCCAGTCCCATGGCAATCTGCAATTCAGGTTTCAGCAGGTCCCGGAATTGCAGGCATTTGTCATTGATCAGGCGGGGATGACTTTCAACAACCAGGGTTTCAAAATGGTTTACCAGGGATGCAATGCTTTTCCAGTCCATTTCGGGTATGGCTCTCTCATCGAAAAAGCTGCCGCTGTTATAAAGTTTCAGATGCCTGGCTTCCGGCATTTCTTTCAGCGCCCATTCAATCTGAGCGGGGATGGCACCCTCCGGGACAAAAACATCGGTGGTATTTTTCCACAGGTCGCACATCAGGCAGTGAAAGGGACATTCACGATTCGTAAGAAAAATGATCGCGGTATCCTCCAATTTGCCTGACACCGTGCGTTCCTTCTCAACCAGCCAGGCATAAGGCCTGAATGGATCCACTCTATTCTTGGCCCCGCGATGGCTCAGTATCCAACGGTCATTAATGGTGAAACCGCTATTTTCACTCATAGGTCGACAGGAACTCCCGCCGGTAGGCAATTTCCTTTTCCGGGAAATGTCTGCTGAAATTGTCAGGTGACGAAGCCCCGTGTTGGAAACGTCTTTTCGGGAATACCGGCATTTCCATTCCTGTTATGGACTTAATTCCGGTTGCGACGATTTTTCCTTTCAGTTCGTACAACTTGTTATGATCCCAGTCGGTCATTTCGATATAGGGAATGCCTTCGGAAATCTCAATCACGTTGGGAAGGGTATAGGGACTGAATGTCTCAAATCCGAGCAGATCTCCGGGGGCATAAGTGCGCATGTATCCCCGGCTCAGACCACCCGAATAGGTGAGTGAATGCTTGATGGAATTTACACCCCAGCCTTCATGATACAGCATCAGGTTGTTGAGCACACTGCGAATAGTCAGCTCGGGATTTTCCTCGATCGGATAATCCTTCAGGTTCTCATCGCCGCCGTCTCCGTCAATCATGTGCTTCCATTCGGGATAACGCGAGCGGATCCCCTGCAGTAAAGCCAGATTCATGGTCGCAGACTGTATATCGAGGGGTTTGTAGTCCTCCACCACTTTTACCGCTTTTTTCCAGTCGAGGGCTTTAAAATCCAGTTCAACGGGTTCCAGGAACATTTCCAGATTCAGGGCCTCCATGAATTTCCGTGCCTGCGCAAGATCAGCCCCGTCACCGTCAATTGAAAGCGTAAAGGCTTTCAACCGGGAAGGGCTTTCCCCGAGCTCTTTCAGTGCATGGTAAGTAAGCAGGAAAACGGAGCCGCTGTCGATCCCGGCAGAGAATGTCACACCAACCGGGCCAGTCTCTGCCCGGAACTGCAGCCATTTTTTTATCTCGTTATAAAGCGCTGTGATATAGAGTTCGCCGATATAAGCAGGATTCTCAGGATCAAGCCTGTTGCGCTCGGGAGTAAAGAAACGCTCGTAGACGGGATTGGGGTCGGGACAGCCCAGCAACTCGATTTTGGTGATGTAATGCGCAGGAACCATACGAGTGTAGGACGGATGAAACTGGTCATCCAGACCTTCCTGTTTCAGGTAATTGAAAATTTCATCGATGCGCCCGGCAATAACCAGGCTGGGACCGGCAGCGCGTTTGGCAATGAAATAGCGGAGAGGCCGTCCAATGGACCGGGCCATGCGTATGGTTTTGCCTTCCGACGAAACAAGGGAAAACTGGCCATCGATCCTGCGGACGGCTTCTATGTCGCCTGATTTGAGTGTATTTACCGCCTGTTCATACGTCATGTTATAGATGACGTTTTTTTCGGGATTTGTTAAATCCACAACTCTTTCCACGTATTGGTGATTCATATTTTCAGTTTTAATAGTTTCAATGATAATTGTAATTACTTTGTAATTATTCCTTTGCCCTGGCTGATGATCAGGTAACGGTCAGCCTGAATATTTCGGTAGGTCTCCCTGGTGCCGTCGGACCACATAATCGTCAACTGATCGATCTGTTTCTGCTCTCCCAGCCCGATATGAAGCCGGGGATCGTTGTTCGAAAGATAGCTTGTCGCCCACTGATTCACCAGCACCTGTTTTTTGCTTCCCGACTCCACGGTCACTTTCGCCCCGATTGCTGAAGCCGGGCCGTTTTTCCCGTTCAGCGTCAATCCCAGCCAGTGGTTTTGGTTGCCGCCTTCATTGCGCAAAAGTGTAGCGGTTGCCTGGAGATCTACATGATTGACAATGATGTCCAGGTCACCGTCATCATCATAGTCCACGATGGCTGCGCCTCTTCCGCTCCGTTTGGTTTTAAAATAGGCGCCTTTTTCCTGTCCCGTGTTTTTGAAATGTCCTTTGCCGTCATTTTCCAGTAGCAAAGGATATTGGAGAATCAGTTCCTCGGCAGTACCGTTTGCGGAGAAAATATCCAGGTCGCCGTCATTGTCATAATCCAGCAAGGCAGCCGCCCATGCTCCCTTACCGGCCAGCGGACCTGAAAGTCCGCTTGATTCGGTAATATCCTCAAAGAAGCCATTGCCGAGGTTCCTGTAAAGTGCAGCATGTTCAAGATCAACAACAAGTATGTCAATTAATCCGTCCCCATCGACATCTCCGATTGTACCATGCATTGAACCGGTTCCCTTCCCCTGGTTGTTAGCTGCAACGCCGATCTCGACGCCAACCTCTTTATATGTCCCCTTATCCGCCCTGAACATAAAATTCAGCTGATGATCGTTGGCCTGGAAAATATCCAGGTCGCCATCATCATCAAAATCGAAGACGGTTAGTCCCATGCATTTTGAATCGGGATAGAACAGGTTATTCTTTTGGGTAACATCAACAAATTTTCCGTTCGTCTGCTGCTCATATAGCATGGATGCCTGGCCTTTGTATTCCGAAGGATGGGGCATGATATCGGGCGTTGCCGGTGTAAAATACGCGGGATCAAAAGCCAGGAAGTTGCCGACCATGGCATCCAGCCGGCCGTCCCGGTTGTAATCCCAGAAAATAACGCCGATGCTCCACTTGACAAAACCGTTGAGCTTGTCGGGCCCGGCCAGGTCCAGTAATGCCGTAATATCGGTAAAAGTGCCGTTGCCGTTGTTCCTGTAGAAAACATTGGGACCATAATTCAGCAGGTAGAGATCCTGGTCGCCGTCGTTGTCATAATCAACAGCACCGGCAGCCATGCTCCAGAAGGTTTCATCCACACCGGCTGCTGCGGTCACATCCGTGAATGTACCGTTCCCGTTATTCCGGTACAAGGCGTTACGGGAATTGCGGAATACTTTGCCTTCCGGATCTGAAACACCTTCGATATACGTGCCGTTCATGATGAACAGGTCCATTCGCTGATCGTTGTTGTAATCAAATACAGTAATTCCCGATCCGCTGCTTTCCAGGATATTTTCGTAGGAAAAATCACCAAAATTGTATTTGAACCGGATACCGGCCTGGCTGGTAACATCCCTGAACAGGACACCTTTGTTCTGAGCTGTTGATTCAGATATGAAACAGTACAGCATGACGCCGCAAAGGAAAGCGGCCAGTTTATTTCTCATTTTTGAGGGCATTCAGGTAACTCTCGGGCGTGACAACCCTTGTATTGTATTGCCGGTTGTATTTCTCCAGTTCCGGATCGCTGGGATAAATATCCTTATCCGAGGGAGGATAACTTGTCATCCCGTGAAAAGGAAGCGGCAACACGGTACTGCCATGCGCCGTGTTCAGATCGCCATCCTTTACCCAACCTACGGAACGGATCAGGAAATCTCTCTTCCATCCCTCCTGCAGCGGAGGCAATTCCCCGGCATTAAAGTGAACAGTCACTTCATCACCTGCATTGGAAATGATATACTGGTTGTCCGGTTTCATCAGCAGGGGCAATACGTCACCGTAACGGGTATAGTTACCCGACAGATCCCTCCACTTCGGTTCTGTAGTAACCCGGGAGTAGTCGAACCAATGAGGCCCGTATCGGCTGCCCTTTCGATAGCTATGTGAGAATCCCCGGTAGTGAAGATCGGCCGAAACCGGATTCAGGGTAGTAGATTTGACAGGATCTGAAAGGCGGTCGGAAAAGAAAATATGATCCCAGTATATTTCCATATTGGTCCTGATCCTGATCCGGTGATCCGGGGAAAGGAATTTTCCGTTGAGATCTGCGATCACCATCTTGTCTTTACCCATCGGGAAGCCCAGGTTATCAATAACGGTAACCCATTCACCCTTTTTATTCAATACCTGGATAACAGGTGGCTGCGTTTGAAGACTGCCTGACTGGGACAGTGCATAATTGATGCTGGCGTCCGTGGGGAATACCCAGCCGTAAAGGAACAGGAATACTTTACCGGAAGGATCAATGCTGCCCGGATCGAGAATTAAGTCGTGCATCTCTGTAATTCCCTGGTATTTATCAGGTTTGAAACCCGGGAGGTAATTGTCATCCTGCTTTGCTATGAACGAAAGCACATCGTTGCCCTTGGCATCGACAGCTGAAAGCGGGATTTTCTTTTCTTTTACCTGGTAAAGCTCAAAGCCCGGGAACGGCGGAGGGGAGAACTGTTCAGCAACAAAAACATCCGTTGTTTCGGGATGATCAACGGCAACCAGCTGCAGCTGGTCCATGTAAATGGTTTCCCAAAGTTCGGATGTCACCTGCACGGCATATTTTCCCTTGCTGGCTTTCAGCATATCACCTGGAATTTTGATATAATCATCCGAGGCATCTGCAAAAGCGTAGGATGTTGTGCCTCCCATGATACCCAGGGGCATGCCGAGAGCGCTTCTCCAAAGAATGTCCTTGGCAAATACATATTCCGAACCATTCCAGGTATACAGGAAAGGACAGGAGCCTTTCAGAACCTGTGATTCAATCAGTGACTGATCGGAACCGGGCAGGAATATATTCTGGGGCACACCGTTTGTCCACGTAATTCTGATCACATCGGCCTTTAAACGGCTTCCGATGCCGATGTGAATGTTGGGATCGGTAACCACCATTGTGCTGTAGAGTTCCCCTGCGCGCACTTCCACCTTGACGCCAATACCGAAATAATTGTTTTTGGCGCTGCCGGCCCTCAAACCCACAAGTTTCATCTTGATGTAATGGTTGTTGTTGCCGCCATCGTTGCGCAAAAGGGATATACCGCCGTGTATGCCGGCCAGAACCACATCCATATCACCGTCATCATTATAATCCATCAGGGCCAGCTGACGACCTGATTTGATGTTTTCGGGCAACAGGCTCGTAACTTCTTTGAATGAGCCTTTGCCATCATTCTGGTACAGGAATATGCCCTGCCCGTCTTTTCCGGAGGGTTCCCCGGCAATCAAAAGATCCAGGAATCCATCGTTATTGATATCTATAAAGGAAGCATCAAAAGCCCTGACCGTGTATGCTGAGCGGAACATCACACCGGTATTTTTTTCACGTTCAAAACGTCCGTCACCCAAATTGCGGTACAATTCATGTCCCTTCCCGGCAGAAGAGGTAATAAAAAGGTCAATAAAGCCGTCGTTGTTGTAATCTCCGGCTGTTATGGAGGAGGAACCGCCCTGACTTGTCAGTCCGGCATTCTCAGTCATATCTTTGAAAACACCCAGCCTCTGGTTGGCATAGAACACATTACCGGCATTTTCATTCACCACAACCAAATCAATGTCCTCATCGTTGTCAAAGTCTGCAAAAACGGCATCCCGACTGACAACACCGCTTTTCGCCGTTCCCATTTTATCGGACTGGTCCTGAAAAGTGCCATCGGCATTGTTCCGGAACTGTGAATTCACATCCGATGTCATTTTGTAAAGATCAAGATCGCCGTCGTGATCCAAGTCAAAGAACAGGGCATTGTTGCCTCCTGTTTTGCTGCTGATCTTTACCGAACCGGTGACATCCTTAAAGGTTCCATCACCGTTATTTCTGTACAATATATCACCCCCGTCCTTTAAAATGAACAGGTCGAGGAATCCGTCGTTGTCATAATCGGCAAACACGGCATTGGATTCTCTGCCCGAATGCCTGATACCTGCATCTCCGGAGACTTCCCTGAACCTGCCCATCTCGTTGTTGAACAGGTAATGTTTGAAAGAGGAGGATGCGGGATCATAGCTCCCTGCGTATATGTCGATATCTCCGTCACCATCGTAGTCACTGGTTGCAACGTGGGTGAACACTCCGTTATCGTTGTTTTCACTGCCGGCGGATGAATGGACAATATCCAGTCCGGCGGACTGGGTTGCATCGGTATAATGAACGGCATCTGTCAGAAGCTCATCGTCAAAACCACGGGATGAAGATGGCTGATTGAAGGTGATCACCGGAAAACCGATCAGAGTTCCCCCCGGACCTTTCAGGTCCATGATGCCGGCCTGATAAGGAGCTGTGACCTTCAGGTAATTGTGGAATATGGTAAACTGTATAATGGCATTTTCTTTATCCTGTTTTCTCAGCAGGGAAAGGGTTTTATCGTAAAATTCAACAGCTTCCTTCGGGAACTCCGGAAACTGTCTGCTGATAATTTCCATCTGTTCCAGGGCCTTATCGGATTCTCCATTCCGGATGAACAAATCGGTTAAGTTCAGTCGCGGCACCAGGTTTTCCGGAGCATCCTCCACAAGCTGGAGCAAGTACTTTTCATGTTGCTTCCGGTATTCGGCGTCGGTGCCTGCTGAATACATCTCAGACAGCTGATACAGTACTTTCACATGATCGGGCGCAAAGGTCAGTGTTTTTTCAAGCTCGGCAATAGCCAGGTCGCGCTCATCGTTCATCTGGTAAACTGTAGCCAGGATCAGCCGGATATCCGGATCTTCGGGATCAATTTCAATCGCTTTCTGCAGTTGCTTTTTGGCTTCGGGATACCTGCTCATCCTCAAATAGGTGAGTCCCAGGTTGGCATAACCCAGTTTTTCCTTAGGCGCCAGATCAATGAACTTCAGAAATTCAGCCTCAGCCTTTTCAAGTTCAAATTCCTCAAGATAAGCAAGACCCAGGGTTTTTGTGGTGACCAGGTCTTTTGCTTTCTGCGCTTCCTTCTCCTCGCTGCTTTTACAGCTGATCAGCAGAAGGGAACATAGCGCAGCCACTAAGAATATATTGATGCTTTTCATGGGATCAAAATTAAAAAATAAAAAGAGATTTCAGGGCTTAAAGGGAGAGACCACAAAACTTCCCCGGCGGTTTCCCATGTTGTCAAACTGAATTCGTCCGGTTGCGCCTTCACAATTTATTTTTAAGAGGGCCTGCTGGATCTTTTCACGATCCGGACTGCCGGAAGTCCTGATGGCATCCATAAGCGCATTCATGCCATCGAAGGCATAGGCTGCAACCCTTCCCGGCATTTTACCATATGTTTTCTGATATTCCTGCCGGAAGGTCATACTCTTTGACCCCGATAAAGTCCCGGAAGGAACATACACGGTATTACTCAATTCCTGCAATTCCCGGTCGGACAGTATGTCCTCATTCAGGATTGACAAAGATCCAAAGACAGGCAGGTTCAACTTTCCTTGCCGGAGCAGACGGATGATTTGCAGGGATGCGGCAGGCTCGCAAAACAATATGATGCAGTTTATTTCCGCTTTCCTGATCTGGTCGGCCAAAGCATTTAAATCCTCTTTATAATTGTCCAGCAGAAACTGCACCGGTTTATTCTTGCCAGCCAGATTTACACTCTGCAAATAGCTTTTCAGGGACATATTCGAATCATATGCCTGGTCGGTAATGGTTGCGATACGGGTTAGATTTCTTTTGTTGTAGATCTCTTCAATTAATGCATCTGCCTGCTGACGGTCATTGGGTACGCAGTTGAAAAACCAGGGGACAAAAGCCTGGGAAAGGGTGGGATCAGAAGACCACGCTGAAACGAAAACTACGATCGATTTGGTGGCAGCCTGTTCCACGAGGTGCGCATTCCGCCCGTCATGGGATCCCAGCAATGCCCATACTTCATCTTCAAAAATGAGAGATACTGCCTGTTTGGATCCGTTGCCCCACGGACCCTCCATGCTTTTTGTCAGAAGCCGGAACGGGCGGCCGTTTAAACCTCCCTTTTCATTGGCCATTTTAATGGCCAGTTCTGCGCCCTGCCTGGCTGCCAGCGATGTTTTGTCCTGGATAAGAAGGCCAATTTTGACGGGATCGGTTTTTTGGGCTGGTACTTGGAAAGCAAGGCAGATTAGGAAGGATATGAGGGAAATTCTAACGTTCATGGATATTTTTCTTGAGAGCCACTATTATTGATGAAGCCCCTTCAGGGCTCTTGTGTCAGGCGCTTGTTATGACCCGGGGCGATGCCCCGGGTCATTGATGTCGCCCTTTCAGGGCTTAAATTCTTTAGATAATACTATTCGCCCTGAAAGGGCATTATCATTAGCACAGGGCATCGCCCTGTGCAAAAATTGATATCTACACTATCTCCCTCCCCACTGCCAATGCAACCTTTTTCAAATCCTTCATCAATTGCGCAAATTCAGGCAGACTAAGCGATTGCTGTCCGTCACAAAGGGCCTCTTCCGGTTTGAAATGGACTTCCATGATGAGGCCATCGGCTCCAACCGCAACGGCAGCTTTTGCCATTGCCGGAACCATCCACCTGAGACCAGTGCCATGACTTGGATCAACGATCACCGGTAGCTTGCTGCGACTTTTCAGCATGGGTACGGCACTCAGGTCAAGGGTATTCCGGGTGGATGTTTCAAAGGTGCGGATGCCTCTTTCACAAAGCACCACCTGGTCATTGCCCTGGCTCAGGATGTACTCCGCTGCCAGCAGGAATTCTTCAATGGTAGCCATCATGCCCCGTTTCAGCAATACGGGTTTACGGGTCATACCCACCTCTCTTAACAAGGGGTAATTATGCATATTGCGCGATCCGACCTGGAGCATATCGGCATATTTACTGACAACATCAATCTGCCGGGTATCCATAACTTCGGTTACAACCGGCAGTCCTGTTTCATTGCTGATCTGGCGAAGCATTTTCAATCCCTCTTCACCCAGCCCCTGGAAACTGTAAGGTGATGAGCGGGGCTTGAAAGCACCGCCCCTCAGTATTTTAGCACCGTTTTTCCTGACAGAAGCTGCTGTTTCCGCTAATTGTTCCATGCTCTCCACTGCGCAGGGGCCTGCAATAATAATTACTTCCGGTCCTCCTATAACCGCATCCTTTACCTTAACCTGTATGGGTTCCGGTTTCTTTCTGTCGTTTTCCTTCATGGGTACATAACATTCAATAATTTCCGCAGCGTTACTGATTTTTGTTTCCATCCTAATTGGTCTTTATCAAAAACAACCTGAAAAAACTTTCAATGCAGTTCCTTTTTGTAAGGAGGAGCGGGGGTAAATTCAAATTTACCGTTATTGATTTTCGCAAGATAGATAGGCCTTACATTGTTCCATGAAGCATCAAAAACCATTTTACCGGAAGCTCCCTGATATCCCTGGAAAGTCTTCATGTCCGTAAGCACATCCCGGATGAGGGCCCGGTTTAACCCAGCTTTTTTTGTGGCTTCAATGATCAGGTTCATGCCATCGTATGCATGTACTGCAAAAACATCCGGCTCCATTCCAAAACGCTTTTTGTAACTGGCCCTGAAGGTTGTTAGTTTTGGATCATTGGAAGTGGGATTGTACTGACATGTGGTGACTATTCCGTTGGCCAGTTTTCCGGCAATACTTAGAAATTCAGGGTTTACGATTCTGTCTCCGCAATAAACAGGCTGATTCATTCCCATGGACCGTATTTCTTTAAGTATAAGCGCTGATTCCTTCGGGTTTCCCCATATCACAATGGCATCAGGTTTGGTTTTTTTAATTCTTTCCAGCTGTTCGGTATACACCGTCTCACCATCCTTAAAACGCTCTTCGATTATTATTGGATAGCCTAACCGTGTTGCGGTTTTATTGAAATGAAGTATTCCGACCCTTCCATACCGGTTATTTGCCCTCATTACAGCTATTCTTGAATGACTATTGAGGTTGAAAATGTAATTTACCAGTGCATAACTGCTTTGCCGGTCATCAGGGATGACTCTTATCACCCAGGGTATATTGGTCTCCGTAAAGGTGGGATCGGGATCCCCGCTACAAACCATGGGAATTTCAAGTTTAAGGGTGGCGCGAATGGCAACATGCGATACGATGTCATCAATTGAACCGAGCCAGGCCCAGACTCCTTCATCGTCCATTTTTACAACCTCATTGGCGGCAGCTCCCCAAAGCCCGACATCATTGTGAACCATCATTTTATAGGGAATACTCTTGTATCCGCCTTTTTTGTTGGCCTCTTCAATGGCCAGAGTCGCTCCTTGCAGCATCTGCTTCCCGTAGGCAACTATGATAGATCCTTCAAGTGGTCCAAGGAAACCAATTCTGACCTCCTTCAGGTTGGTGGGCGGAGGTATCTCGCGTCCGGCGCCGTAAAACTGCATCGGCTCTAAAAAATGATATTTATAGGCTTTCTGGTATTTATCATACGCAACATAGTTCTCCGGAACATTGCCATAATTATCTCCATATTGACCCAGAACCAATGAAACAGAGGTGATCATCAGGATCAGAGATGATATAAATAATTTTATAGTCGGTTTCATAGCTTATAGGATTAATTCATTTTACAAACGGCATACACTTCAATTTCATACAGCAGGGTCTCCCAGCACAACCTTGCCTGAATACCTGTACTGGCAGGCAAAGGATCGAGCTTCATCCAGCTATAAAAGGAGGTGCGGATCCTGTTGAATTCATCGTAATCGCGCTCAATATCGCGAAGGTAATTCGTGGTTCTTACCACATCGTGCCATGACATGCCCTCAGCTGCCAGGAGTGTTGTGATATTGCGATAGGTTCTCCATACCTGGGCTTTGAAATCACCAATGTATTCAGCTTTGCCCTCTTCGTTCACACTGGCTGTCCCTGAGATCAGCATAACCTTGTAACCGCCAAAATCCAGGCGTAGTGCCCGTGAAAATGAGGAAGGTTTTTGATAGTCGTAGGCTTCGTTGAGGGTATTGGGAATATGCACGACATGCTTTTCAATGGGAGGTCTGGTCTTGTGCACAGACGGCTGGACAAATTCCTGCAACTGTTCTTCCCCGGAAAGGATCCCCAGTTTCTTCATTTCACTTTTTTCACCATCAGTAAGTTTTGCCAGATTCAATAAAAAATTCTTATTATCCATGATATGTAAGTTAGGTTAAAGGTTATTTCAGTTTCAATTGATCACTTCTCCGCGGCTCAGTCCTTTCGAAGTGCAAACCCAGATGACATCACCCTTTGCTTCGGCATTGATGATAAAACTGTGGGCAAGGGAGGGAGATTGTTTGATCTCCTTCTTCTCCGAACCTGATGTAATGATGGCAACACCATCGTTGTCATTTTCATTCTTTTTATAGGTTACCCAGGTATTGCCGTCGAAGGTGCTCAGTCCTTTATCGGTGCATGCGTAGGAAACTCTGCCATTAACCTTGATGAAGTTCATGAAATTGCTCGCCAGCCCGCTGTCGTGATCAAAGTAACCTTTCCAGTTTTTGCCGTCGTAACGGCTCATTCCAAAATAGGAGGATACCCAGAGGATCCCGTTTGCCCAGGCAGTAGAGGTTGTAATATCGTGGACAACACCGTCATCCGGAAGCAGGTCAATTTCCATAAAGCCATCAGGGTCAACATAATCCCTGAAATGCTTGGTCTCCTTGTTATATTCTATTACACCACCTCCCCAGGCTGCGATGAAGATCTTTCCATCACCGGCGGAGAGTGCATACGTCCAGGGTTCGTGCATCGGCGCATTCGATTCGGTAAAGATCTCCCACTCCTTGGTATAGGTATCATAATGACCTACCCCGCCACCGGTTGCCATCCATACATCTTTTCCGTCGCATACCACATTATATACCAGGTCGTTGGGCATACCGCTGTTCAACTGGTTGAAAGTTTCAAACTTGCCTGCTGACCAATGGCTAAGACCACCAAGGGTGCCAATCCATGCATCGCCTGTAAGAGGGCTGACATCAACCGATACAATTCCGTTGTGCGGAAGCCCGTCCTCAGTGGTATAGGTCGTCCATTTTCCGTTTTCATAAACCGCCAGTCCGTGGTGGGTGCCTGCGAGCACACGGTCGCCGTCGATCTTGACAGTATATACCCGGTCGGCAGGAAGTCCGTTTTTCGAGGTAAAATTCTTCCAGTTCCCATACACGGGCATACCATTGGCCTCTTTCACAGTGGTTGTTGCGGAAGGCCCTGATACATAGCCACTTTTTTGGGAAGATGCCTGTTCATTTGGTTGTGTTCCTTCAATAGCCTGACCTCCTTTTGGTTTCTTAATAAAAATCACCGCAAGAATTATTACTGTGATAACAGCCAGGGCTGCAACTGAATACTTGAGAATTTTTGATTTCATATTGTTTCGGATAGTTGATTAATTTTAATTAGTGTTTCTGAAACGAGGCTTTCTTAGGTTTATCAACAACTTTTTCATATTCCGGAGAACGCAGGGATTTGAGATATTCTACCAGTTCGTTCAATTCGATTTTAGTCAGATCATTGACTGTTCCATGTTTTTCAGCCTTGCCGTAAATGGTCCATATCTCCTCCAGTGTTTCTGCCCTGCCGTCATGCAGGTAGGGTGCTGATGCATAAATATTGTTAAGATGCGGTGTATCAAATAACATGGAATCGTCGGTTGCTGCAAGTGTTGCCACATCTGCCGGCTGCTTATGGGTATAATAGGGGGCCGGATGACAGGTAACGCAACGATTAATCTCGGGGATTTCCACACCGTAAATATTGTGGGTACGCTCAAAAATAGCCTTCCCCCTTTGCTGTGCCGGTGTCAGTTTTCCGTCGGGATTGTACTGCAGATTCGGAGGATAGGGAATGCCGGTCATGATGTAAGATGTCAGGGCATCAAGATCTTTGTAACTAAAAGGCTCTGATCTTGTCAGCACAGTGGAAAACCGCATGCCGTCCTGCTTGTAAACGGTCTGGTTTTTACCGTTCCACTTGAAGGGGGGTGTATCTCCGATATCGCGTAAAGATTGGGTATTGGTCACGTTGCGTCCCATATCCTTGGAGGCCATGTTATACACCAGGCCGTCTTCATGCTCATCGGGATGACAGGTGTAACATGCATACTGCGTCTGGAAGGTAGCTCCTGCATTATTCAGAAGTTGTCTTCCCCGTCTTGCAACTGTTACCCTGCCAGGTCCGCCCAGGTCAATGGTTTTTTCAGTTTCCAGACTGGATGTATTGATAACGGCTACCCGGTCCTCCAGATGTTCTGCAACATAAAGCCGCCTTCCGTCAGGTGACAGGGCCAGTCCTTTAGGATTGGCTCCCGTGGGAATGCGTTTGATCACAAACCGGCTGCTGATCCCGAGATGATTGGCATAGGTTTTAAGCATCTCAGGAGAAGATTCGGCGAGCAATGCCCGAACAGCATCGATATCGATCACGGATATATAATTAACTCCGGCGCTCGAAATGAAAGCCCTTTTACCGTCGGATGTGATGGCAATGTCAAAAGGATCGGAATAATATACGTTGGGCTCATCCAGCAGCAATTGTATTGTTTTGCCGCCGGGCTTCATTTCAATGATCCCGAAACCGTGGGTCATCATCCATCCCCTGTCAACCTGGATGGTGGGCATGTTGTTCTTGGGCCTTATGAGCGGGAAGATTGCCAGATCACCTGAAGGTGTAAAGGCAATATTTTCCATCATATAGGCCGATTTAATGTTCCTTCGTTCTAAAACCCGCTGATTTTTATCGTTGATCACCGTCATCTCACAGATTACCGTATCACCATAAGGCTTAGTCATGGTGCGTCTGCTCGTGACAAACAGCAGACTTCCGTCGGGGGTGCACTGAATACCTGTGGGATTGTTGCCGGTGGTCAGCCTTTTTTCTTCGGTTTTCGTGATAAGATTTATTACTGACAGGTCCGAAGTATAGGAATTAACGGCATACAAGTATTGTCCGTTGGCACTCAGGGCAAGACCTGCCGGTCCACCTGATGTTTTCAATGTATCTGTCACTTTGAAATTGGAAAGATCAACCACTGAAACATTATCTGACCATTGGTTGCTCACGTATGCCTTGCTTTCATCCTTATTCAGAATAACACTGTGCGGGCGGTCACCCACCTTGATTTTACGGATAACCTTCTGTTTTTCCGCATCCACTAACAGCAAAGCACCGCCTTCCTCAGCGACAACGAATAGTGTCTTTCCGTCTCTGGAAACAGCCAGATTGAAAGGAGAGTAATACTCCGCATTCACCAGTTTCGATATCAGGCCGTCTTTCTGAATATAAGCATGACACGACAAACAGTTCAGCGGATGATCTTCGGTGGCGGTCTTGTAATTTACATGTGCCCTGGCCCATTTATGCGCTTTGGGATACATAAACGCTAAGGCCAGAACAATAACCACCAATAATGCCAACAGGATATAATGCTTTTTCATAGTTATTCCAATTCAACCTCTTTTTCAGTGACTTCAGTGATATGCACAGGTATGATTACCGGATCTTTTCTTACCGAAAGGGGTACATTGTTTTCGGGTGCAAGTTCATGGTCCTCGTGGCAACCAATACAACCTCTTCTTTCGTTAGGCCGTAACCATATCCAGGAGCAGGGCCCGTTCAGGACCTTGCCGTTTTCATCGAGGGTTTGTATCCGGAAAGGCGTGTCAGCCATAGCCTTTAAATAAAACGAACCGTCTTCTTCAACCGTTAAGATTCCCAGGGAGGAATCCAACCCCAGCACCTCAATCCTGCCGGCTTTAATACTGACAGGGAATTCGGGATCAAGAACATTGATATCCTGGCAAAGCAGTAAACCGGTTTTCACACCCATGTCCACTTCACTCGGCAACTTTTTGGGTCTGGTGGTTTCTTCAACAACAATGGCATCCAATATATCGTAGTCGCCAGAGGTATAAACCACCTTCCCGAGAACCTTGTTTTCAGGATCAAATTCGTAAAGTGCATACCGGTCAGCTGCAGACTTCCTGTAGGTGACCAGGTACTTTCCGGAAGATGCGGGGACCACTGTGAGAAAAGAACCTTCTATCCTGGGAGTGAGGTTGATTCGGGAATTCAGGGGCCGGTTATAGTTTATTGAAACCAGGTGCCCGGATTCCGGGTTTGCGCTGTCTGATTCCGTAAATATGATTTTTCCGTCGGCAGTCTCTACGGGACTACCTGTTAATAGGGTATGTTCAGTGCCCTTATAAAACAAATCGGCTTTGGTTCCGTCTGGCCGTGTAACGAACAACAACGGATCTCCCGGCGCAGGATAAAGTTGTCTGCTGATGGTTAAAATGCGGCCATCATGCAATGTATTGGAAGCAAAATAGCTGTTGGGATTGAATGTAATCCGTTGTGTATTGGAACCATCCAGATTACCGGAGTAAAGGGAAAATCCTGCCTTTAAGGTGT
Source organism: Bacteroidales bacterium (assembly GCA_041737175.1). GTDB lineage: Bacteria > Bacteroidota > Bacteroidia > Bacteroidales > UBA10428 > UBA5072. The sequence goes on along the minus strand of JBGSSF010000005.1, from coordinate 68,494 downwards.
CATTTGCCAGAGATTTACTGTATATCAGCCGGTTGCCAGGGAGATAAACGGGATCCGTACAGTTATCTTCGGAAGAAGTAATCTGTCTGATCTCTGAATTGTTAAGGTTCATTTCCCAGATCTGCCATGTATCACTTTCCTTACGCTGTCCGGCAAACAACATGTATTTGCCGTCATAGGATATGTCGGGGGAACCAGCTGAATAAAAGCCTTCAGAAAGCACCTTCAAAGTTTTTTCAGGCCTGTCCGGATCCAGGGCGACCAGTCGTGCTCCTGCGACAAACCTCCAGGATTCCCCGGAGATGTAATCGGGTTTATGATTTTTTTGAGCACTCTGGGTCAGGACAATCATACCTGTTTTCGGCCTGCTTCCGCACGACACCATCAAAAGGCCGGATAATCCAACAAGAACCAGGCTTGAGAGAATTGTTATAATTTTTCTTTGCTTCATGCAATGCATCAGTTAGGTTCTGTGACTGTTAGTATCTGGTTGGCTTTGGTGTTTTCGAGGATCTGTGTTTTGCCGGAAGGCCATTTTATCTCGATTTTTTGAGCGACTTCATTTTTTGCCAGGCCGAAATGCATTCGCGGATCATTCTGGGAAAGATAACCGACGGTGCTTTTTTTCTGTGCAGCTTGTGTTTTGCCTCCGGCCGTTACTTTTACAATGGCGCCGATGCCGTCATGGTTGCTGGATGTACCTTCAAGATCAAGGATCAGCCAGTTATTTTGGTTGCCTTTGTTGTTCCTTAAAAACATGCTGCGGTTGTTGAGATTCACAATGAAAACATCCAGGTCACCGTCGTTGTCATAATCTCCGATGCAGGTTCCCCGCCCGACATATTCCTGTTGAAAGTAATCCCCCAGATCAAGGGATATATCCCTGAATTGACCGTTGCCCTCATTCTGGAAAAGCTGATCTTCCTGTCCGTATAAATGTTTCAGTGCGCCGTTGGTCTTATAAATATCCACGTCCATGTCGTTGTCATAATCGATAAAGGAGGAAGACCAGCCTACAAATTGCGCTGCCTGTGATGAAATACCGGATGGATTGGCCTTATCCGAGAAAACACCATTGCCCAGGTTTTCATACAGTGAACAATAGGTATCGTCGGATACAAAAAGATCCAGGAGGCCATCCCCGTTATAATCGGCAAAGTCAATTGACATGCTGACAGTGGCTTCTCCTGCCTGGCTGAAAGCGGTACCGGACATGGTCCCTTTGTCCGTAAAATGCTTGCCGCCTTCATTATGCCACAGGTAATTCAGGGTATGATCGTTGGCCACGTAAATATCCACATATCCGTCGTTATCCACATCAGCTGCGCCAACACCCATGGCCCTGCCATCCATATCGGTGATTCCCATGACCTGCGTTACATCTTCAAAAGTGCCGTCACCCTTGTTGTGATAGAGCACATCAGGCTCGCTTGCATAAGCCATGGGGGGTGGAAAACCGTCGGGAGCGTAATAATATTTGTATTCCGGGTCAAATTCAAGGTAATTGCCAACATAAAGATCGAGGTAGCTGTCGTTGTCATAGTCGAGCCAAACGGCGCCTACACTGCATGTATGATCGCCGGCAACATTGGCCTTTTCGGTCACATTGGTGAAGGTACCGTTACCTTTATTCTTATATAGGACATTATAGCCATAGTTGCAAACGTAGAGATCGGGATATCCGTTGTTGTCGTAATCTCCAGCCGAAACACCCATGCTGTACCACGGTCCTCCAACGCCTGCTTTTTTAGTTACATCTTCAAAGGTACCGTCGCCTTTGTTCCTATAGAGTCGATTGCCAGGGAGTTGCGCAGGCTTTTCGCTTTTGGTGAAACCTTCAAGCCAGGTGCCGCTGGTAACATATATATCAATGTATCCGTCCTGGTCATAATCCAGAAAAGCCGTTCCACCGCAGCTTGATTCGACAATATTCAGCAATTCGGGACCGCCGATCGAATGAACGAAATCAAGGCCGATTTGCTGTCCAATTTCCTGGAAATATTCATCATTCGCGGCCGGTACAGTGGTGCTGATTTTACCACCGGAACCCGGGGCGGGTTTGTTGCCGGACTGACATCCGGCAAAGATCATCAGGAGGAAGATCAGGCCCATGAAAAGCCTGTAATCCATTACCCGGAAGTAATGATTGCCTTTGTATTTCATTGTGTTAGGGTTAAGAGTAGCGTGCAAAGATAACATTCCGGAGCAGCAAAAACCTGGATCAAAATCATAGGTTCAACTCAGGGTGTGTTCTTTTACACGACATAAATATAACTGGTAAAATGATCGGAAAACCGGTTTTATATGTTTTTAAGAAATTTTAACAAATCTGAAATTCCCTATTTACAAGGGTTTCGACGGAAAATCAGCCCTTTGGGGAGGTGACAAAATCGTTTATGTCTAAATTTTAACATTTGGCGGAAGGAGCAATTGAATGGGATTTTTGCGAAATTTCAATAGCATATAAAGACCTTAAAATCCGTTAAATACCTTATATATATATATATGGAAATACTGGTGATGCGTCAACCTATTAAAAATAGCCACGAAGTGGCTTAATTTCAATAACCGTGGGGCAACCCACGGGAAACAATACCCCATATCTGTCAACCCTGAAAGGGTTGAATATAAAAACGGTTTCTACCCAATAGATTCAACCCTTTCAGGGTTGTTAGATATATATTTCTCAAGGTCCGTGGGTTGCACCCACGGTTATTAAAATTTGACCCCTTTGGGGTCGTTGCATTCGATGTATTCAATGAGGCCACCGTTCAATTTGCTTGTATTATCCGGTTCCGTTGGCCAAAACTAACGGCAATACTGTTCTTCATATACAATATAAATAGTATATGCCGGGTAACACCCCCTAATGTTAAATCTTCTCAACTAACCAGTTTATATTCAGCACAATCAAAATTTTCCGTGTAATTTCCGTGTTTTTTTAACATTAAAAAATCCACTTTTCTTATTGCAGTTGTATTTAATTTATATATATTTGAATAATTAACACCCTTTAACATTAATTAACACCAATAGTAAGATTTCAAATTTGAAGCTAACTAAAAGATAAACAGTTGGTTATATTATCAGCGAAATTCAATCAGAAGAATTTCCTGGTGTGTTGGTTCTTTGACAGGCTGAATCCCAAACAAACTAATTCGATTGCACGATGAATTTTTAAGGAATTTCCATTCGATTTTTGCTCTTAACCCAAGCTTAAATTGAAAACAAGCATCCGTACTTTACATAATATATAACCCTTTTTTTATTTTAACCCTTTTAACTACTATTGACTATGAAAATTTGCACTAATCTACGGCGCATTGCGCTGTTTTCTCTAAGTATGGTGCTTTCCATGGGCTTTTTAATAGCGCAGGAAAGATCCATTACCGGAAAGGTTACTGCTGAAAGCGGGGACCCGATGCCGGGCGTAAACGTTGTGGTCAAAGGAACAGTAACCGGAGCAATCACCGATGCCAATGGTGCTTACTCAATCCGGGTTCCGGGTCCTGAGACTGCTCTTGTGTTTTCATCCGTTGGAAGCGTAACACAGGAAGTCATCGTCGGTGCCCAGAGCGTAATTGATGTTGTTCTCGCCGAGGATATCCAGGCGCTGCAAGAGGTTGTCGTCGTCGGTTACACATCGTCCCGAAAGAGGGATATAACCGGTTCGGTCGGCGTTATTGAGCCCACCAAACTTACGGCTGTTCCTACAGGAAACGTGAGCAACCAGTTGCAGGGTCGTACCTCCGGTGTTACCGTAATCGGTTCCGGTCAGCCCGGTACAACATCCAAGGTCAGGATCAGGGGATTCAGCTCATTTGAGAATAACGATCCTCTGTACGTTGTTGATGGTGTTCCTACACAGGACATTTCCTCCATGAACCCCAACGATGTTGCATCCATTTCCGTACTGAAAGATGCCGGTGCAGCCTCCATTTACGGCTCACGCGCATCCAATGGCGTTATCATCGTAACTACAAAACGAGGCAGCAAGGGTATCAAGGTAACCTATGACATGTTCTATGGTTCACAGGATCCGGGCAAAGGCACAAGGGATGAACTGTGCAACACACAGGAATATGCCGACCTGCAATGGCTTGTTTATAAAAATGATAAGCTGGATGGCACTGTTGATGCCAACGGCGATGGTAATCTAGATAGGGAGAATCACCCGGTCTATGGTTGGTCTGACGCTGCATCACCTTCAATTCCCAGCTGGGCAGCCAATACCGACTGGTACGATGCAGTTACCGATCCGGCTCCCATTCAGAACCATGACCTCACCCTTTCAGGTGGTAATGAAAAAGCCAACTTCTTTGCAGGTCTGGGTTATTTCAATCAGAAAGGTATCATCATTCACTCCTATACACAAAGGTACACGGCCAGGTTCAATTCAGACTTTACTTTCCTGAAGGACAGGGTAAAAATTGGAGAGAACTTAACCCTCGCATTCCGTCAGAGCCTGGGCGTTTCTAACCTGCAGGAAGGCAGCCCGATACAAATGGGTCCTTACAGAGCGCAACCTATTATACCTGTGGTATGGTCAGGTCCTGATTTTGTCGGTCCGAGCCGTACATGGACAGAAGGTGACTGGGGCGGAACCGGAATTGTGGGCCGACTGGGTAATGGCGGCAACGTAGTGGCCAGCCAGACCAGGGGCAAAGACAACAAATATCACGATATCCGTTTGATCGGTAATGTTTTCGTGGATATAAAGATCCTTGAAGGGTTGAACTTCAGATCAACCGCCGGCGGAACCTGGAATAATGGTTATGGCGTAGGTTATAACTGGGCTACTTATGAAAGTGCTGAAAACACAGCTACTCCTACTCTGGGTGAAAATGCATACTATGGCAGCGATTGGGTATGGACCAACTCACTGACCTTTGACAGAACCTTCGGTAACCACAAGGTAAATGCTGTTGTAGGTTACGAAGCCGTTAAATACGGTATGGGTCGTGACATGTACGCTCAACGGGCAGGCTATTTTTCAGATGCCGTGGATTTCCGCACGTTGGGTAACGGTGTGACCATCCAATCAGCCACTTCAAATGCTTACACGCCGACGAGTCTGGTTTCCCAGTTCGCGAGAGTTGACTATGGATTCCGCGACAAATACCTCCTCAGCGCCACGGTACGTCGTGACGGTTCCTCCAGGTTCAGCGAGGATGACAGGTATGGTATATTCCCTTCATTTTCTGCAGCATGGCGTGTCAGCGATGAGTCATTCATGAAAGGTATCGGCTGGATCTCCGATTTGAAAATCAGGGGTTCTTACGGTACTATGGGTAACCAGCTTGCCATTTCTCCGCAAAACCAGTTCTATCTATACGGCGGCGACCCAGGTGCATCCAACTATGACCTGAACGGAACATTTTCCTCCTCGCTTCAGGGATTCAGGCCTACCCGCATTGGTAATCCCAATGCCAAATGGGAAACCAATATCACCACGAATATAGGTTTTGAAGGTACATTCTGGAACAACAAGTTCGGCGTTGTATTCGACTGGTATCAGAAGAAGACAGAAGACCTGTTGTACAATCCGGAACTTCCGGGAACAGCAGGAGCTGCTGACGCACCTTATATCAACATCGCATCCATGGACAACCATGGTATCGACATGGAAGTATCCTTCAAGAATTCATGGGGTGATCTGGGTGTCAACGCCAGTGTTGTTTTCACAACTTACAACAATGAGATCACCAAGATCGCTGAAGGAGTTCCTTATTTTGATTATGGCGGATCCAGGATCGGTTCCTTTACCAGAAACCAGGTAGGACATCCGATGGCTGCATTCTATGGTTATAAGGTAGAAGGCCTGTTCCAGAGCCCCGCTGACGTTGCTGCCTCACCCGAGCAAGCCGGAGCTGCAGAAGGATTTTTCAAATTCGCAAACGTAGATGCCAGCGACAATGAGATCACTCCGGATGACAGAACCTTTATCGGGGACCCCAACCCGGACTTCACCACCGGTCTGAACCTTGGACTTACCTACAAGAATTTTGACCTGACCGGCTTCCTCTATGCTTCGGTTGGCAATGATATCTTCAACTGGAATACATGGTGGATCGATTTCTGGCCCTCATTCCAGGGACAAAAAAGCAAAGATCTGCTGAATAAGAGCTGGACACCGGACCGGACAAATACCGATGTGCCCAAGGCCAGTAATACCGGTAATTTCTCCACTAACTCGGAATCCTGCTCCTATTATATAGAAGACGGCTCATTCCTGAGATTGAAAAACCTGCAACTTGGTTATACTATACCACAGAACCTGCTCGGCAAGGTTAACATTACTTCACTCAGAATCTATGTACAGGCAGTGAATTTGTTCACTCTTACCAAGTACTCCGGACTTGATCCCGAACTCGGTGGTGACGACCGGAATTTCGGTCAGGACTCCGGTAACTACCCCAATGTTAAGCAGTACATTTTCGGAATCAATCTTGTATTATAATTAAAAATTACTATAACATGAAAAAGAGACATATATTTCTATTCCTCGCTCTCTTCGGCATCATTGGCGCTTGCAATGAGGAATTCCTCAACATCAAGCCGAAGGGGAGTCTGGATCAGGGGGTGTTAGCGACTGAAAAAGGTATCGATGCTCTTCTGATTGGGTCATATGCTATGCTTGACGGTAATCCAGGAGCCTGGGGATGGGGCACAGCTGCTTCCAACTGGGTGTATGGCGATATCAGGGGCATGGTGGCAAACAAGGGAACGGATGCCAATGACCAGCCGCCCATCAATCCACTCCAGTCCTTTACCGAAACTTCTACCAATGAGTATATCGGCAATAAATGGAGACAGGTATACGATGCTATTTCCAGGTGCAACAGCACGATCATGGTAATCAACGAAGCATTGGGCGCTGGAAATATCACACAGGAACAGGCAGACCTGTTTATGAAACAGGCCAGGGCTCTGCGCGGATGGTATCATTTTGAAGCATGGAGATTGTTTAAAATGATCCCCTATATGGATGAAACCACCGATCCGGCTACTGTTACCAATACCGAAGATGTAAGGGCCAGGATACTCGCTGACCTTCAGGAAGGTTTAACTTTGCCGCAGGATATGGGCGCTGTTGGTAAATTCAACAAAACCGTATGCCAGGTGCTAGTGGCAAAAGCCTTGATGCAGATGAATCAGGATTATGCAGGCGCTTTGACCCTGCTTCAGGATGTGAAGACCAATGGTAAAAAGCCCAACGGCGCTGCCATCGGATTGGCTGCAACATTTGGTGAAGTTTTTGATATCCCCAACCGGAATGGTATTGAAGCAGTTTACACCGTTCAGTATTCCGTAAATGATAATTCCGGTGGAGCCAACGGCGGATATGGTGAAGTGCTGAACTTCCCTTACAAAGGTGGCGGCGGCTCACCGGGTGGTTGCTGCGGATTTTTCCAGGGAACCCAGGAAATGGTCAACTCATTCAGAACAGTTGACGGGTTGCCTTTACTGGACTATTCCTACAACCTCGATCCTGTGAAGAATGACCAGGGATTGATTCCTGCCGATGCTTTCACACCCGACGCAGGTGAACTTGACCCGCGTCTCGACTGGACCATTGGCCGCAGGGGTATTCCTTTCTGGGATTGGGGCCCCGTAACCGGTTCCGACTGGATCCGTGACCAATCCTATGCAGGTCCCTGGACATCCACCAAGAAACAGGTTTACAAAAAATCACAGGAAGGTACCTATACAGAGGTTGGTAACTGGACCTCGGGATATACCGCCAACGGATATCGCATGATCCGGTACGCTGATGTACTTTTGTTACTTGCCGAATGCCAGATTGAAACCAATGACCTCCCCGGTGCATTTGCCAATATCAACCTGGTTCGCGCTAGGGCTGCAAATCCTGACGGTTTTGTGAGAACAGTCGATGGTACTGCAGACGCTGCCAATTATGTGATCGAGGAGTATCCTTCAGCATCTGCTTATCCTTTTGATAGCCAGGCCAACGCAAGGCTTGCCCTCCGCATGGAAAGGAAACTTGAACTTGCTATGGAAGGCCACCGCTGGTTCGACCTGAACCGTTGGGGAATTACCGTAACCGAACTGAACAGGGTGCTTACCTATGAAAAAACAACAGCCTGGGGTGCCAGATCAATGTACGCGGGTGCAGAGATCACCGAAGATGATATGACCTTCCCGGTTCCTCAGCGTCAGATTGACCTCAGCAACGGAATTCTGCAACAGAACAGATAACACTTGCTTTTAATTCATTCAAAAGTGGACTTACCTTCGGGTAGTCCACTTTTTTTTTGTAATTATGCAGAACTGAAAATAAACTTTTTTTCTGCGCTATGAGGAATGTTCTGTTGCTCCTGACTATCGGACTGTTCATGTCCTGCTCCAGGTCACCGCGATTTCAATTATTGGATGCAAAAAAAACCGGCGTTGACTTTCAAAACACCATCACGGAATCCGACAGCTTTAACGTGCTGACCTATGAATATATTTATAACGGAGCAGGGGTCGGTATCGGTGACCTGAACAATGACGGATTGCCGGATCTCGTTTTTGCCGGGAACCAGGTTTCTTCCAGGGTATATTTGAATTCAGGAGATTTCAAATTCAGGGATATCACGGCAAATTTTGAGGGACTCTCTAATAATCAGTGGTACAGCGGCGTAACAATGGTGGACATCAACAGCGATGGCTGGCTTGATGTTTACCTGACCTCAACAAAAGACAAAGACCCGCAGAAATGCAAGAATAGATTATGGGTCAACCAGGGAACCAAAGATAATACTGATCCGCTTTTTGCCGAAATGGCCGGGCAATACGGAATTGCTTATAACGGACAATCGGTGAATGCTGCTTTTTTTGATTATGACCGCGATGGTGACCTTGATCTGTATATTTTGAACAATACCGTAAATTCACGAATGAATACCTCTTACCGTCCGAAAGTTATCGATGGAACCGCACTCAACAATGACAAGCTTTTCCGGAACAATGGCGACAATACCTTCACCGATGTGACCATCGAGGCAGGTATCGTGTATGAAGGATTCGGACTGGGCCTTGCGCTGGGCGACGTAAATAAGGATGGTTACCCGGACATCTATATATCCAATGATTTCATTTCCAATGATCTGTTGTACATTAACCAGGGTGACGGCACCTTCCGGAATGAAATCGCAAAATATTTGTCGTACCAGACAAAATCCTCCATGGGGAATGATATGGCCGATCTGAACAATGACGGATTCCCGGATATTTACACCATGGATATGCTACCGGAATCGTATGCCAAAAAACGACAGACGATCAACGGGTTCAATTACCGCTTCTATACCAATGATTACAAATACGGTTTTGAACACCAGCTATTGAGGAATATGCTCCACCTGAATAACGGATTGATCAACGGCGAACTGATCCCTTTCAGAGAGGTGGGTCAATTGGTGAGCGGCATATACAATACAGAATGGAGCTGGTCGCCTTTGTTCGCCGATTATGACAATGATGGAGACAAAGATCTGCTTGTCGCCAATGGTTTTCCGAAAGACATGACCGACAAAGACTGGACAAAATACAAAGCGGACTTCCATGGATCCCTGCTGGATGATCAGGAAATTATTGACTATGCCCCTGCCATCAAAGTCACCAATCTTGCTTTTGAGAATACAGGTGAACTTAGTTTTACCAGAAGGAGTGATTGGTTGCCGGATATTCCCTCCTATTCCTACGGGGCTTCCTTTGTGGATCTCGACAATGACGGTGATCTGGATTATATTGCCAATAATATCAATGACAAGGCCTTTGTGCTCAGGAATAATACCATGGAGAGGTCAAAGAAAAAATCAAGTTATATAAGAATCAGGTTGAAAGGAAAAACAGGCAACACCATGGCCCTGGGAGCCAGGGTTGAATTGTGGAGCAAAGGCGGGTATCAGTTTGCCGAGCACTTTTTAACCCGGGGATATGCCTCTTCCGTTGATCCGATGGTACACTTTGGCCTCTCCGGCGAAGTACTCGTGGATTCCGTTAAGGTCACCTGGCCTGCAAGCGGTTATGTTACCGTATTACGCAATATACAGGCGAACCGCATCATTGAAATAGATGAAAACAAATCCGGACCGAAAGCAAAGACTGAACAGGCCAATACGTTAATGTTCATCAGGCAAGATGACCTACTCAATTATGTGCATGAACAGACGGACTTTGTGGATTTCTACTTGAATCAATATATCATTCCGCATAAATTTTCACAGATCGGTCCCATCATGGCCAAAGGCGATCTGAATGGCGATGGCCTTGAGGATCTGATCATTGGCTCAACCAATACCCTGCCGACAAAAGCATTTGTCAGAAAGGGCAAAGGGTTTGAAGAAGCAATATTCAAAGGGTTGACTACACAAAAGGAATTCTCAGAAGCTGATTTGGCCATCATGGATATAGATGGGGACGGAGATAATGATGTGGTTGCCCTGGCAGGAGGATATGAAAACAAGGATGAGAGCGAATACCAGCATTATTTGTACAAAAACGAAAACGGATCCTTTGAAAGAACGCCGTTGCCCATACCACAATTCCCGGCTTCCGTGATCAGGCCCTGCGATTTTGATCATGACGGAGATATCGATCTCTTTGTGGGTTCGCGTGTGAAAAAGGGGATGTTCCCTTACGCCAACCATTCCTGGCTCATCCTGAACAACAAGGGTTCACTTGCCGTGGATTCCGCTTCACGCATTAACCTGGGCATGGTGACCGATGCAGTATGGACTGATTATGACAAGGACGGGTGGGAAGATCTCCTGGTGGTCAGGGAATGGAATTCCCTTGTAATGATGAAGAACGCAGATGGAAAGAAACTCGTGTATGAAAATATCCCTGCATTGGAAGGTCAGCACGGGATATGGTATTCGATCGCCGCAGGTGACTTTGACCAGGATGGCGACGACGATTATATCGCGGGAAATCTTGGCGACAATCACCGGTTCACCCTGAGCGACCAGTATCCGATGAACCTGTATGCCATTGACCTGGAAATGGACGGTAATATTGATCCGCTGACAACAGCTTATTGGGAGGATCAGCAAGGCGTGATGACGGAATATCCGGTCAATTATATCGATGAGCTCATTTCTCAATCCAATATGTTTCAAAAGCTGTTTAAAGATTACAAAACTTTCAGCCATACCGGTTTTAATGAAATGATGGATGAAAGCATTATGAAAAGAATGGATTTTAAGCTGCATGTCAATACCACATCGAATTATGTAATTTGGAATGACAAGGGCGTGCTGAGATGGGAGAAATTGCCCAGGGCTTTGCAGGTATCTCCGGTTAAAAAGATGATCGTCCGCGACCTGAATAATGACAAATTTCCCGATGTTCTGCTGGGAGGCAACGATTATACCTATGATGTATCCACCGGGTATTATGATGCCAGCAAAGGTTTTGTATTATTGAGCAAGGGCAAAAGCCAGACGTTTGACGTTCTGACCCCTGCACAGAGCGGATTACTGCTTCACGGCATGGTGGAGTCGCTGCTTGACTTTGACTCGGATTCCTCACTGATTGTGGTGGCCGGTTTCAACCGGGCGAAGGTTGGGGTGTTTGAGATGAAACGGAAGGGGAATAAATAAGGAAGTGGATTGGGGAAGAAAAATTTAGCCCGCTATGTCGCCCCTACGGGGCTTTGCAGATATTCATCATAACAATAATTCTACCATAATACCGCCCCTACGGGGCTTTATATCTGTGAAATATAAATAGTCCAGCCCCAGAGGGGCGATATTATGGTAGAGAAATATCATTACATGACAATTATAAAGCCCCGTAGGGGCGACATTATGGTAACAATGATCTATTCTACCTCCACCAACTCCCCGCCCTGCAACCTGTAATTCACCACATCCCTGCACTCTGAACAGTTAAACAATGGGGAGGTGCGTGAATGTGTGGGTACGTCGGCAGTGATCACCCCGTTTTTTATAAACAGGATCTCCATATCGGATTCCACAACCTGCGTCAGCGTCAGCTTACCGCTTGTGCTCAGCAGGATCAGATGCCTTGTCACGACCTGGCTTTGTCCCTCGAAAGCGGCCACCGATACAATGACATCCTGTATTGTATCCTCATCAACAGGTCCCAGGAAGATGAGTCCGGGATCAATAATGAACATATTTTGTCGATCACTCAAAGTAATTACACCATTTCCTGATGCAATTTTCTGTGCTTCCTTTAACTGGGTTCTGACATAGTTTTCGGCCAGGTCAATGGACTGACGGGTGATATTATTTTTAGAGGCGATTTCACTCTCTTTGGTTCCGGAATGTTGTGAACAGGCAGATCCGATTCCTGCCAGCAGGATAATAAAAAAATGAGCTCTCATATACGTTCAGCGTTGCCCTAAAATTAGAACAAAAAATGGAAAATTATTTGTATCTTTCTGACAGGTTATCTGATTTGGAAAATGGGAGTTCCATCGGTACCGGTATCCCGCCGGGATATCTATAGAGAGAACAGTGGTTAACTGGTTGAGATGAAATTTGGAAATTCCCGTATAACAAGTGATTTCTTAAAATTTTGGCTATGCATATTTTCAAAGGCTTGCAACGCTTTGCGTTGATCTTTCTCAGCATGGCTCTTTCGATAGGCATGGGATATGCCCAGGAAAGGACCATTACCGGTACTGTAACTTCAGAAAGCGGGGAGCCTTTGCCCGGTGTAAATATTGTAATCAAAGGATCATCAGAAGGAGTTGTTACCGATGTGAACGGGGCTTATTCAATCAAAGTGAATGACCCTAAAACCGTGCTGGTATTTTTATACGTAGGTTATGCCAGGCAGCAAATTGCTGTTGGTATGCAATCAGTGATTGAAATTGTCCTTTCAGAGGAAATGATCGACGACAGGGTTGTACGGGTTACCGGTTATACATCCCAGGCAGTGGACAATATAACCGGATCGGTCGGAATTGCAGATCCGGAAAGACTGGCGGTCATACCATCGGGTAACGTCACCGGCCAGCTGCAGGGAAGGTTATCCGGCGTTACCGTAACCGGATCGGGTCTGCCGGGTGCCACTTCAAAGGTGCGTATACGGGGATTTGCCTCATTCGGGAATAATGATCCCCTGTATGTTGTGGACGGAGTGCCCACCCAGGACATCTCCTCCTTGAATCCGAATGACATTGAATCCCTGTGCGTGCTGAAGGATGCCGGCGCAGCTGCGGAATACGGATCCAGGGCGTCCAATGGTGTGATCGTTATTACCACCCGGCTGGGACAAAAGGATATCCAGGTGGGATATACTATGTATACCGGCGTCCAGTTGCCGGGTGATGGACCTGCCAAGGACTTGCTCAATACGCAGGAATACGCTGATCTGCAGTGGCTGGTTTATGAAAATGACGGAACCGTGGAAACACATCCGTTATACGGGCTTTCAACAAATCCCGAACCTACCCTGCCGTCCTGGGCTGCCAATACCGACTGGTATGATGTGATCACCGACAAGGCTGGGATTCAAAAACATGACCTTACTTTTTCCGGACAGACTGAAAAGTCAAGGTTCTATGCGGGGTTGGGATATTTCAGACAGAATGGCATCATCCTCCACACCCATGCCGAACAATACAATGCCCGGTTCAATTCGGCATGGTCACTCCTGAAGAACCGGGTGCATATCGGTGAAAATGTTTCCCTTTCCTACCGGTCGAAACTCAGCGTTCCCAATCTGTCGGAAGGCAGTCCGATCCACATGGGACCCTACCGGTCGCAGCCCATAATACCGGTCGTAATTACCGTACCCATCAGCGGGTATTCCCATAATTTTATCCCCGGTGAGTACGGAGGAACAGGAATTGCACCCAGATTGGGCAATAATAGCAATGCATATGCCGACCTGACCAGGGCAAAGGATAACACCTACCATGATATCCGGCTGATCGGAAGCGGATACGTGGACATCATGCTGTTGAACGGACTGAATTTCAGGTCCACCATTGGGGGAACCTGGAATAACGGGTATGGGGTAACCTACCAGTCTGCAACCTACGAAAACTCCGAAAACAGATCTATTGCAACATTAAATGAAAGCGCTTATTATGGCAATGACTGGGTATGGACCAATCAGCTGACTTTTAACAGGAGTTTCGGTAAGCATAACATACAGGCTGTTGCAGGCATGGAAGCCTTAAAATACGGCATTGGACGGGATTTATCCGCCACACGCAGCGGATACTTTTCCGATGCTGTGGATTTTCGCACCCTATCGAATGGTTCGGCCATTTCGGCCGCAAATTCAAACTACTTTACACCCACCAAGGTATCTTCCCTGTTTGCGAAAGCTGATTACGGATTCGGGGACAAATACCTGTTCAGCGCAACCATTCGCCGCGATGGTTGTTCGCGGTTCGGCAGAGATAACCGTTTTGGCATTTTCCCCGCGTTCTCGGCGGGATGGCGCATCAGCCAGGAATCGTTTTTTCAAAAGGTTCAGTGGGTCAATGATCTGAAGATCAGGGGATCATATGGAATACTGGGCAACCAGTTTTCCCTTTCCCCCATGAATGCTTTCCTGACTTTTGGAGGCAATCCTGCGGCATCCTTTTATGATTTGAGCGGCACAGGGAATTCATCCGTAACGGGATTCTATCCTAGCCGTATTGGCAATCCTGACATAAAATGGGAAAATACGAAAATAACAAACATTGGATTTGACGCACGATTTTTGAATAACTCACTGGGAATAACATTCGACTGGTACCGGAAGAATTCACAGGACCTGCTGTTCAATCCGGCCCTTCCCGGAACGGCGGGCACTGCTGAGCAACCCTTTGTCAATATTGCATCCATGCGCAATTCAGGTGTTGATCTGGAACTTAACTATTACAAATCATGGGGAGATCTGCGATTCAATGGCAGTTTTATACTGACAACCTATCGCAATGAAATAGACAAGATCGCCGATGGGATGGAATTCTTCGATGCAGGAAGTTCAAGGATCGGGGATATCGCAAGAAACGCTGCAGGACATCCCTTGTCGGCATTCTATGGTTACCAGGTTCAGGGGCTTTTCCAATCACCGGGTGAAATAGAGAATGCTCCATCACAGGATGGTGCCGAGCCGGGATCTTTCAGGTTTGCGAACATCGACACCTCCACATACTGGGGCGGGCAGGGGATTAATCCCCGGGACAGGGTGTTTATCGGAAATCCCAGTCCGAAGTTCACTTACGGACTGCACCTTGCCCTGTCGTTCAGGAATTTTGATCTTTCCGCCTTCATTTACGGTTCAAAGGGCAATGATATCTTCAATTACAACAAATGGTGGACCGATTTCTGGCCTTCCTTTCAGGGACAAAAGAGTCACGATCTCCTGTACAACAGCTGGACCGAAGGAAAAACCGGTGCCACCGTGCCCAAGGCTTCCAATAGGTCGAATTTCTCCACGAATACGCAAATTTGCGACTATTACATAGAAGATGGTTCCTATCTCAGGATGAAAAGCCTGCAGATCGGTTACACCCTGCCGCGAAATGTCATCCAAAAGGTCAATATGCAATCCTTAAGGATATACCTGCAGGCTGTAAATCTTTTCACGATCACCCGATACTCCGGGCTTGATCCGGAACTTGGCGGCAGTGACCTGAGCTTTGGCATCGATTACGGGAACTATCCCAACGCCAGGCAATTCATTTTCGGACTTCATCTCACACTATAAGCAAAAATCATCCGGCTATGAAAAGAAATTATGCACTTTCAATTTTTATTATTGCTGTATCCGGTCTGTGTTCTTCCTGTGGTGAGGACTGGCTTGAGGTAAGGCCGAAAGGCCAGCTGGATCAGTATGTGCTGGCAACTGAAGAAGGTATCGACGCAATTTTGGTCGGGGCGTATTCGATGCTGGACGGTACAAACGATCAGTTCGACTGGCAAGCGGCTTCTTCAAACTGGGTATATGGTGATATCCGTGGCATGATCGCCAATAAGGGAACAGCTGCCGTAGACAATTCTTTTATAAATCCCATTCAGTCCTACACCGAGCATGCAACAAATCCTGGCCTCGGTGCAAAGTGGAGAGAGGTTTATGAAGCTATCGGAAGGTGCAACAGCGCCATTATCGTTACCAACCAGGCCGTGGAAGACGCTAACATTACAGCGGAGCAGGCGGATCTTTTCCTCAAACAGGCCAAGGCTTTACGCGGCTGGTATCATTTTGAAGCCTGGCGGATGTGGGCCATGATCCCTTACATTGATGAAAAAACAGGAATCGATAAAGTCACCAATACCGAAGACATCCGGGACAAGATCCTGGCTGACCTGCAGGAAGGGACTTCTTTACCCGATAATATGGAACAGGTGGGCCGGTTCAATGGGACGGTATCCAAGGTGTTGCTGGCAAAGGCCATGATGCAAATGAAGCACGATTATGCCGGGGCGCTTACCTTGCTCCAGGATGTCAGGGTAAATGGGAAAAAACCCAATGGTCAGCCCATTGGACTGGCCGTCACCTATGGCGAGATCTTTGACATCGAGAACCGGAATGGCATTGAAGCAGTGTATACAGTGCAGTATTCGGTGAATGATGGTTCCGGTGGAGTCAACGGCGGATACGGCGAAGTATTGAATTTCCCGTATAAAGGTGGCGGTGGCTCACCGGCAGGTTGCTGCGGATTCTACCAGCCGACACAGGAATTTGTGAATTCCTTCAGGACAACGGGCGGGCTTCCGTTACTCGACTTTTCGTACAACGATGTCCCGGTGATCAATGACCAGGGATTAAGACCTTCGGATCCTTTTACGGAGGATACCGGGCCCCTGGATCCACGGCTCGACTGGTCGGTTGGCAGAAGAGGGATTCCATACTGGGACTGGGGCGAGCATACGGGTTCGGATTGGCTCCGGGATCAAACGTACGCCGGACCATACAGTAACAAGAAACAGGTGTACAAAAAGTCCCAGGAAGGAATTTATACCGAAGTCGGCACCTGGACCTCGGGATATACAGCAAACGGTTACCGGATGATCCGTTTTGCCGAAGTTCTTTTGCTGCTTGCGGAATGCCAGATAGAAACCAATGACCTCGATGGCGCGCGTGCGAATATCAACCTGGTTCGAACCAGGGCTGCAAATGCTGCCGGTTGGGTCAAGGAGGCCGATGGTGTTACCAATTCAGCCAACTATGTCATCAGCGAGTATCCTGCCAGCGGATATCCATTCGATAACCAGGAAAATGCTCGACTGGCCCTTTATATGGAAAGAAAGCTGGAACTGGGCATGGAGGGCCACCGGTATTTCGACCTGAACCGCTGGGGTATAACCATTGCCGAGTTGAGCAGGGTTCTCACCTATGAAAAAACCACTCCCTGGGGTGGATACTCTTTGTATTACGGTGTGCAGGTAGGGCCAGAGGATGTTACTTATCCGATCCCACAGCGCGAGATCGATATGAGCAACGGAAGACTGGTGCAGAACCGGTAGAATCTCGGAAAGATTTTGTATCTTGAGGCTTTCAATGCCTTATGCAAACCTTGCTTTCATTACCGGAGAACCTGGTAACTTCTTTTCATGAAATAACCGAGAACAAGCCTGAGAACTGGTTCGTCCTATCAGATCCACAGGGATCCAGAATAGGTTCCGGCGGAGGAACCGCGCACCTCCTGGCTGCCCATAAAAAAGTCCGTATGAAAAGCGCTTCATTTGCGGATTACCTGGCAGCGGAAAAAAAGATCATCATTCATGCCGGGGGGCAAAGTCGCCGGTTACCGGCCTATGCTCCTTCAGGCAAATTGCTGGCCCCGGTACCGGTTTTCCGGTGGAGCCGGGGACAACGCATCAACCAGACGCTGCTGGATTTGCAAATGCCACTCCTGGAAAAAATCATGGAGGTTTCCGGAGCCGTGCAGAATACTTTAATCGCAGCCGGCGATGTATTGATTCATTCGCCGGAAGTGCCTTTTGAACTGCCTGAAGCCGATGTGGTCTGTTTCGGAATTTGGGTGGATGCGCACCTGGCATCCCATCACGGCGTTTTCTTTACCTCGCGCGATAATCCGCGGCAGCTGGACTTCATGCTGCAGAAACCCGATCACGACAGAATTGAACATCTTGCCGGCTCTCATTTATACCTCATGGACATCGGGATCTGGGTGCTCAGTGACCGCGCTGTTGAATTGCTGATGCAAAAATGCGGATGGAACGGGCATGATTTTGCGCACAAAGTGCCTTCTTTTTATGATCTGTACAGCGCATTCGGAACCTGCCTGGGAGCGCATCCCTCGAATTCCGATCCCGAAATAAGCCGTTTATCGGCGGAAATTGTGCCCATGAACAAAAGTGAATTTTACCATTATGGCACTTCACCCGAGCTGATCAGCTCCACCGAAAGGATTCAGAACAGGGTGCAGGATCAGCGAAACATCTGGCATTACCGGGTGAAGCCTCATCCTTCCCTGTTTGTGCAGAACGCAATCGCTGATATCCTATGGAATCCGAATCACCATCATATCTGGATTGAAAACAGCCATGTTCCGTCAACATGGGTAATGTACCATGACCATGTGATCACCGGCATTCCGGGCAATGACTGGGATATTTCGCTAAAAGCCGGAATCTGTCTGGACATCATTCCGATAGGGGAGATCGATTATTGCATACGTCCCTATGGCATGGAAGATACATTCAGGGGGACAATCGGGGATGAAACGGCCTTGTGGATGGGGAAACCGGTGAATTACTGGCTTGAAGAAAGAGGTATTGCCCTTAAAGAAGCCGGTTTGGAAGAACTGGTTGACATTCAGATGGCACCCTTGTTCCCTGTGGTGAAACGAAGTGATTTATCAGGTGAATTCATACAATGGATGCTTCAGCCTGATGCAATTCATGACCAAAAGATGCGTTGGCTGACGGCTGCGAGGTTATCTGCCGATCAGATCAGCGAAAGGGCCAGTCTGACAAGGCTATTCCGGCAGCGTGCATCTTTCAGGCAGCAAAATCTGACCAAACTGGCGGTCAATTATAAACGGAGCGTTTTCTACCAGGCTGACCTGAAGCATATCGCCCGGGAATATGCTGCATCTGATATGGCTCTGCCAGACGCATTGCCGCAGTCGGAATCTCCGATGCTCCGCTTCAGGGATCACATGTTCCGTTCGGAAGTGATGAGACTGAAGGGGTTGAACGGGGAAAAGGAAGAGGCAGAAGCTTTCAGGATCCTGCAGATGACCATCGCCGGAACGGCTTCGGATAAGCTTATTCCACGGTTAAATATTTACCCCGATCAGATAGTCTGGGGGCGGAGCCCGGCCCGGCTCGACCTGGCGGGAGGATGGTCGGATACACCTCCTTACTGCCTGCAAAGCGGTGGTTCGGTGCTTAATGTGGCCGTGGAACTAAATGGTCAGCCCCCCATCCAGATATACATCAGGTTGTGCCATGAAAATCATATTACCCTTCGTTCCATTGATAACGGCGTGTCGGAAGTGATCAACACATTCGATGAATTGAAGGCATATAACCAGGTTGGTTCGGCATTCTCCATTCCCAAAGCATCACTGTGCCTGGCGGGATTTCATCCTGATTTTTGCGGTACCCGCTTTACGTCTTTGCAGGAGCAGTTGCAGGCATTCGGCGGTGGTTTTGAAATTTCATTGCTGGCAGCCATGCCCAAGGGATCGGGTTTGGGAACCAGCTCCATACTGGCAGCAACCCTTATGGGGTCACTTTCTGATTTTTGCGCGCTCAACTGGGATCACCATGCTATTTGTCACCGCACCCTGGTGCTGGAGCAATTGCTTACCACGGGTGGCGGCTGGCAGGATCAGTATGGCGGCATTCTTCCGGGCATCAAATTACTGGAATCGGAACCCGGTACCCAGGAAAAGATCAGCGTTCGCTGGATACCTGACCGGATTTTCACGCAACCTGAATTTAAGGATTGTTGGCTGCTCTACTATACGGGAGTTACCCGCGTGGCAAAAAATATCCTGGCCGAGATCGTGCGGGGAATGTTTCTGAATGAGGGTCACCGGTTGCAGATTGTAGATGAGATCAAACTGCATGCTTACAGGCTTGCAGAAGCGATGCAGCGGTCTGATCTGGCCTATGCCGGTAAAATGGTGGCCCATTCGTGGAAACTCAACAATGCCCTGGACAGCGGGACCAATACAGCGGAGGTTCAGCAAATCATTGACAGGATACAGGAGTTTTCAACAGGATTTAAACTCCTGGGCGCCGGTGGTGGCGGCTATATGCTGATCTGCGCGAAAGACCCGGAAGCCGCAACCAGGATCCGGTCGGTTCTCACACAGCATCCCCCCAACAACAGGGCCAGGTTTGTGAGGATGGAAGTAAGTACCACAGGGTTTGTGGTATCGAGATCATAATGTGCAAACCTGCCCGCCGGCAGGCGGGTGTGCAAATGTGCAAATGTGCAAATGTGCAAATGTGCAGATGTGCAAATGTGCAGATGTGGAAGAATACTTAATCTGTTTTCTTAAAAATGTAGGGAGTATACTCTATAAAATCCGCCACTTTTACAGTCACTGTCTTCACCTTCCCGTTTTCAACCACAAAGGGGAAAACAGCGGTCTCAAATTCAGGATCGGAAAAAGTGACATAAAAGCGATTGCCACCCAGTGATTCCAGTTTGGCGTGCATATTGGTATGATGTTGAAACTTCATCAGTAATGCTCCTTCCTGCTCATTGATGTGTATCGTGCCGTAAACTTCGTTGAAATAATCACCGGTATATTCTTGGAGTGGTAAAGCAGTTTTTAGATGGAGTGAAACCGAGTCCCGGAACTGTTTTTCGAGATTTACCTGTTTTGCTTTTTCAAATTGCTCTGCAAATTCAAAATAGCGACTGTAATTCCGGTAAGGGAGCCCAAGAAAAGCATCCAGTATTTCCAGGTTCAGCGCGTAATAAAGTGAATTCCTGATGGAATTGGTCAATACCACGATGCCCAGGTTTTCATCCGGAACCAGGGTAAGGCTGGAAAGAAATCCGGTAACTGCTCCGGTATGAGATACAATTGTCCTGCCTTCATACTCACGCAGGTCAAATCCAAGGCCATATAATCTGAAATGGCCCTTGTTGTATAAAGCACCTCCTGTTCCCATGATGGAATGGGGGTAACGGGTCTCATCAATAGCAGCTTTCGGTACAACCTGGATATCACCGTACTTTCCATTGTTTAAAAGCATGATCATCCATTTGCTGAGGTCATTTGCCGATGAGCTGATACTGCCGGCGGGGGCAAGGTTGTCCATGCTGCAGTATGGAACAACTATTAGATTCCCGTTTACGATATCGTGTGCATAAGCTTTGTTTTCCGCCGATGGCAGTTGCGCGTTCAAGGCAAGAGTTCTTGTCATTCCCAGGGGATCAAAAATTTTCTGTTTCATAAAATCTTCCCACTGTATCCCGGTAGCCCTGGGGATGATTTCACCCGCGGTCAGAAATGCGGCATTGCAATATCCCCATATCGTGCGGAAAGGATACGGAGCTTTGATATGTCCCATTTTTTCAATGACTTCCCCACGGGTAAGATTACTTTTCCAGTAAGTAAAATCACCCTGGAAAGTCCGAAATCCAATGCGGTGACTCAGCAGATCACGGATAATGGCTTGTTCTCCTGCCAGCTGGTTATCGAGCCTGAATTCAGGTATCCATTGGGTCACTTTATCATTTAAGGATAACTTATTCTCGCTTTGCAGCATGGCAAGTGCTGTTGCTGTAAAAGCCTTGGTATTTGACCCTATCATAAACAGGGTGTTTTCATCCACGCTGTCATCGCCTCCCCATTCCTTTACACCATAGCCTTTCATCAGAACGACTTTTCCGTTTTTAACAATACATACTGCAAGTCCCGGAAGCTTTTCAGCAGTGAATGCCCTGGCAATATAATTATCCAGGCTATCCGCAATGAAAGCCGGGATATTGTCCTGACCGAATGCCTGGCTCAGCAGGAGCGGTAAAACCAGGATCAGGACCAGTAAATGTTTTTTCATGATTTGGGATTTAGTTAAGCAGGAATTGCTTTATAAATTCAATCGTGGCGTAGAACTGGAAGTCGACATTGGTTTTTTTCCGGAAACCATGTCCTTCATCCTTTGCCATCAGGAACCAGACAGTGCCTCCGTTTTGCTGGATCTTTTCCTTCATCTGGATCGATTCGGTATAGGGTACCCTGGGGTCATTCCCTCCCTGCACAATGAACAGGGGTTTCTTAATCTTATCGGTATGGTTCATGGGAGCGATTGCCTCAAAGAAAGCGGCCATGGCAGGATCTCTTTCGTCACCGTATTCAACGCGGCGTAAATCCCTGCGATAAGCCTCCGTATTTTTCATAAAGGTATTGAAGTTGGAAATGCCCACCACATCGAGTGAACAGCGTATTCTATCGCTGTATAGGTAAGATACAGCCAGGGTCATGTAGCCGCCGTAACTGCCGCCGGTTACCATGATCCTGTCCTTGTCAAGGTCAGGTTGCTGTGCGATCCAGTCGATCAATGCGCCGATATCTTTTACCGATTCCTCCCGTTTCATGCCATTGTCAAGATCAACAAAGGTTTTCCCGTAACCTGACGAGCCCCTGACATTGGGATAGTTAATGGAAACACCCAGTTCATTGAGGTAGTAATTGGATCGGCCCAGAAAGCTGGGCAAAGACTGTCCCTCGGGTCCGCCGTGGATATTGATGATGACAGGCCGTTTGTCGGTATATTTGGTAGAGGCCCTGTACAAGTATCCTGATATGATTTTGCTGTCAAAGGTTTTCCACGTGATTAGCTCCGGTTCCTGCAGGGTGGAAACATCCATACCCCCCAGCTCGCTTTCGGTCCAGCGGGTGAATTCACCCGTTGTTGTATTGTATTCGTATACATCGGCCGAGGCATTGTAACTGATAAAAGTGAGACCAATGGATTTTGAATCACCGGACCAGACGAATCTGCCGAACACCCCGGTTGGTATACCGGACACCGGTTTATATGTATGGGTATCGGTGGACAGCAGATACAACTTCGACAATCCGTTTTCATTGGTTGTAAAAGCAAGCTGAGAACCGTCTTTTGACAGTTCGGCGCCCTCTACATCCCAGTGTATGTCTTTTGTAATATGTTGCATTTTCCGGGTAGCAAGGTCAAAATAAACCAGCTGGTTAAATTCTCCTTCTTTATTGGTTATCAGATAAATTCCCTTTCCGTCTTTAGAAAAACAGATACCGCTGTAAGTTGTACGTTCATCTTTTTCAGGCAGTAACCTGCTTTTAGTGCCGGTTGAAACGTCCACAAGATATAGTCGGGATTCATTTACCGATATGCCTTCCTCCACGAGTAGTTTGCTGTCGTTGGGTGACCAGTCGACCGCACCCCAGCCACCGCCTGCATTTTCAAGAATTTTTCTATCAGATGCAGGGTCCAGCGGATTCATGATAAAAATATCCCTGTCCTGTCCGTTTCTTTTGGTGGAGTTGTAGGCGATCAGATCCCCTTTGTGATTCCATATGATCCCGCCATTCTGCGATCGTTTCCCATCGGTAAGCAGGGTGATCTTATTATCAACCAGGTCAAAACGAAAGATCTGGGAAAATTCATTACCCCCGAAATCTTTGAGAAACAGAAAATAACTCCCGTCAACGGGTTGAAAACGAGCAGAACCGATGGGTTCATCAAAGAAAGTAATCTGCTTTCTGTCTCCGCCGGGGAATTTTATATAGTGAAGCTGGTTGCTGTTGCCAAACCTTGTAGTGATAAGCATTTCCTTCCTGATGGGATTCCAGTCGACCAGTGAAGCGGAACGCGCTTCGGTATAATTCCTGACATCAGCAATGTATTGTTGCGGAAGGGGAGGGATGCCCTCGGCAACCAGGTTATCCGAAACGGGAATGTAATCCTGCTGTGCAAAAGCAGCGGTAAACAAAAACAGCAATAAAAAAGACGGGATTTTTTTCATAGGGTTATATTTTATAATCATCTCCGATATTAAAATCAATGAAACGGTCCTTCCATTCAGATCTGAAGAATTCAATGGCTTTATCGCCGGTACAGTGTGAAGGGGCAATATTTTGAACCATCATTTCTTTCAGTTTAACAGATACCTCCTGAATCTGTTCATCAGATTTATCGATCAGGTGAAATCCTCCGGCAGCCAGTGCGATCGTCTTATCAGGATATAAGGTTTTAGCTTTCTCAACAATAGGTACAATACCCGGGTGAGCACATCCCGTGAACACATAAACCAGGTTATCCCTGACAATCATGACAGATTGTTCATAGATTATGTTACGTCCCAAGGTTCCCTGCATTTCACCGGTGGTCCATACCGATTCAGCAATATGCTGCGCACCAGTTACCGGTTTAATGGTCACCAGGGATGTGTTGATTATTATTTCCGTTGCATCCGAAGCCGGAACGTACATGACTGCATTCTGGGTGATCTTATCCAGGACGAGCGGAATTCCCCGGGTATGATCCCAGTGATTATGGGAAATGATGATGGATGAGAGCTTTGACAGATCGATACCTGCCGCCTGGATATTTTTCCAAAATGTTTCGGGATTGCCACCTGTATCGAAAAGGACGGCATGGTTATCCTCTTCGATCCACATGGCCAGTCCCCATTCCCTTTTAAAATCGGGATGGTTGCCTGTATTGTTGTAAATCATTTTCACCAGGATGGTATCATGATCAGCAGCGACAGCAGATACATTGTAATTCCGGACCATAACCACACCTGTTCCCAGTATAAATGTTCTTACAAAAACTCGTCTTTTCATAGGATAGGTGTTTTGGCACTTAATCCGATACCCAGGGCAATGGCAGTGATGATTTCTTTTTCCATGGTTGTGAACATCAGAATAAAATTAGTGATTTTTTCCCGCAGATTATCGCAGATAATATATTTCGGAGATTTCGCAGAGTTATCGGCACCTGTAAGATCTGCAATTGTTCTCGTAAAAGGCAATCCCCAAACGCTGCCCGGGTTCATGTCCTGTTCATAATATTACGGATAACCACCGAAGCGCAAAAACATCCAAATACAGGAGGCATGTAGGATATAGTGCCAACGACAGAACGTTTGTTTTCTTCGCCGGTCACTTCACGGATAACCTTTTTACTAACCGGTTCGGGGGAATATACTACGGTAATGCCCGTGAAAATACCACGCCGGTGAAGGTATTTCCTGACGATATAGGCGAATTTGCAATGATGCGACTGGGAGATATCGTTTATCTCGATGCTCTCGGGATGCAGCTTTCCTCCGGATCCCATGGAACTGACAATGGCATGACCTTTCCTGGCCGCTTCAGCGAGCAGGGTCACTTTCGGCGTCAGGGTATCAATGGCATCTACAACATAATCAAAGGATTGATCAAGAATGGAAGCGAACCGTTCCTCTCTAAGGTATTCGCTGATAACATCAATTCTGACCTCAGGGTTGATATCAAGCAGCCGTTTCGCCAGGATCTCGGTTTTGGGTTTTCCTTCGTTACTTACAAGAGCAATGATCTGCCGGTTACGGTTGGTTGAACTAATGATATCTCCATCAACGAGTGTGAACTGGCCGATCCCTGCCCGGCACAGCTGTTCAGCGGCGTATCCGCCGACACCTCCCAATCCGGCTATCAGAACATGCGATGCAGCAAGTTTATCCAGGTTCTCTTTACCGATCAGCAACTCAGTGCGGCTCAACCAATGTTCCATAGACTAAAGTTGAAAACATCGGCCGAAGTTATCCAATATTTGGGTTTTCAGGTCTGCTGTTTTGGCATTTCTGATGGCAGCAGCTTTCTCGTATACCTGGTGTATTGAATAACCGGCGTCATCGGTTTCAAAAAACACATGCTCAAGGTTCACTGTTCTGAAAACCCTGAAGGCCTTGCTTTGCTCATTGAACAGCATATGTCCGAAAGAAAGGAAGCAGTTTTTGCGGATCAGTTCCGTAGCGATCTGCTCATCCGCATTAAACCAATGGAATATCCAGGGAAGTGACAGATCCGATTTTTTCCGGAAAGCCAGCAATTCACTGTATGACCTGACACAATGAATGATAAGCGGTTTTTTTACGGATTCCGCAGCAGCTAATTGCGCATGAAAGGCCAGCTGTTGGATTTCATAAGAGTTGTCCACTGTCTTATCGAGTCCGGCTTCTCCCGCAGCGATTACCTTTTTGTCATCCAGTGAAATTCTGACACGTTCCGCCTGTTTTTCCCAGGTAAGCTCATTGACGTGCCATGGGTGAAGACCGACAGAAAAGAGGGCTGGCAGTTCCAGCTTGTCCGATTCATCGGGGAAGAGGTTGAGTACCAGGGTAACCTCAGGGTCATGGTAGTAGGTGTGGGTATGGATGTCGACGTATTTCAATTAGTTGTGGTTGTTGTGGTTGTTGTGGTTGTTGTGGTTGTTCAGCACATAATCTTCACAACCAACACAACCCTCACAACCATTTTTTTTATCGTTTTAACACTTCCTGTTCAATGATCTTTGGAAAATATTCATACTCCAGCTCATGCACCCTGGCGGCCAGCGTGTCAGGGGTGTCTCCGGGTTCAACCGGACAGGTGGCCTGGAAAATTATATTTCCCCGGTCATATTCATGATTTACAAAATGGATTGTAATTCCTGATAAGGCTTCATGATTATCAATCACAGCCTGATGCACATGGTGACCGTACATACCCTTTCCGCCATATTTTGGCAACAGGGCCGGGTGAATGTTGATAATCCGGTTCGGATAGCCATCAATGAGGTAGTCCGGAACAAGCCAGAGAAATCCCGCCAGGATGATCCAGTCGATCTTGTAATCAATCAGATAGTTATGCACAATACCAGTCTGGTAAAAGTCAGTCCTGGAAAAGACAAGCACGGGTATATCATGCTGTTGAGCACGGGTGATAACGTAGGCATCCGAACGATTTGTGCAGATGCAGGAGATCCTTACCTGTGGCTCATTTCGAAAGTACCGGATAATATTTTCAGCGTTGGTGCCTGATCCCGAAGCAAATAGTGCAATTTGGGGCATCTTTTCTTTAAATTATTATTTATCAATGAAATATAATTGAAAATTGACGAATAAATAGCTAAAAGCCAAATAAAAATAAAAATTTGTTTGTTTTTTCCTTATTATTGCATTTTCTTTGCAGCACATTTTTTAAAATTTTAAGTAATAATTAAAACTTGGTATTATGTCAGACATTGCATCAAGAGTAAAAGCCATCATTGTAGACAAATTAGGTGTTGACGAAAGCGAAGTTACCCCCGAAGCCAGTTTCACCAATGATTTGGGTGCAGATTCTTTGGATACTGTTGAGCTGATCATGGAATTTGAAAAAGAATTCAACATCGGAATCCCTGATGATGCTGCTGAAAACATCTCCACCGTTGGTGACGCAATCAAGTACATTGATGAGAACGTAAAGAAGTAAATCAGTTATTTACAAAAACTGTCATTTATGGAGTTGAAGCGAGTAGTAGTTACCGGCCTTGGCGCGGTAACCCCCCTGGGCAATAATGTAAAAGATTATTGGGATAGTTTAATACAAGGACGCAGCGGGGCAAATCTGATTACTCGTTTTAACACCGAAAATTTTAAGACCAAATTCGCCTGTGAAGTCAAAAACTTCAATCCCGAAGATTACTTCGACCGTAAGGAGGTCAGGAAATTAGATCTTTTCACCATATATGCCCTGGTTGCATCTGAAGAAGCCGTGAAAGACTCAGGGCTGAACCTTGAAACCGTTAACAAAGACAGGGTAGGGGTGATCTTCGGTTCAGGCATTGGCGGATTCAATACATTTTTAAATGAAGTGGGAGAATATTTCAGGGGGAATTCAATACCCCGGTTCAATCCCTTTTTTATTCCTAAAATGATCACCGATATTGCCGCCGGGCAAATATCCATTAAATACGGTTTTCGCGGTCCCAATTACGCTACCGTATCGGCTTGTGCAACTGCTACAAACGCCATTATCGATGCTTATAACTTGATCCGGTTAGGGAAAGCGGATGTTTTCGTAACCGGTGGTTCTGAAGCCGGGATCTGTGAACCCGGCATCGGAGGTTTCAATGCCATGCATGCCATGTCAACCAATAATGCGGAATACAAAACGGCCTCTAGGCCCTTTGATAAAACCCGTGATGGTTTTGTCATGGGTGATGGCGGTGGTGCACTTGTGATCGAGGAATATGAGCATGCAGTCAGAAGGGGTGCCGCTGTTTATGCCGAACTGTCTGGAGGTGGTCTTTCTGCCGATGCATACCATCTTACTGCTCCGCATCCCGACGGACATGGCGCCAGGCTGGTTATGCTGAATGCGCTCGAGGATGCCAACATGAAGCCCGAAGAAATCGATTATATTAACGTTCATGGCACTGCCACACCCCTTGGAGACATTTCAGAAACCATAGCGATTAAAAATGTTTTTGGTGAACATGCCTACAAACTGAACATCAGCGGCACCAAGTCGATGACCGGTCACCTGCTGGGGGCAGCCGGAGCTATTGAAGCCATTGCAGCCATTCTGGCTACCAAATATGATATCATACCGCCCACGATAAACTTCTCGGTGCCTGATGAAGAAATTGACCAGAAACTCAATCTGACACTCAATAAGGCACAAAAACGGACTGTAAATGCAGCCATGAGCAATACGTTTGGTTTTGGCGGTCACAATACGTCGGTAATTTTCAGGAAATTCCCATCCTAACAGTGTGATTAAATCAATTATCCGATCTGAAAAGTACCTGTTTACCCCGGATAAAAGTTTTACCAGGCAAATTAAACGGATACTTGGATTCCGGCCCAGGAATTTCAAATTGTATCAGCTTGCCTTTGTCCACAAATCGGCATCCCATTTTATCTTCAACGATATCAAGGTTAACAATGAGCGCCTGGAATACCTGGGTGATGCCATCCTGGATTCCATGGTAGCGGAATATCTTTTCCTGAAATTTCCCGATAGGGAAGAGGGATTTCTTACACAAACACGTTCCAAAATAGTCAACCGTGACAACCTGAATCATATGGCCATTAAGCTGGGCATTGGCGATATGATCATATCCAAAATGTCGAAGGATAATCACAAATCGGTTTATGGTGATGCGCTGGAGGCTTTGATCGGTGCGCTTTACCTGGATAAAGGCTATGAACGTACAAAGAAAATTGTGCTGGAAAGGATCATCCAATGCCATATCAATATAAACCGCTTGCTTGAAACCGAAACAGATTTCAAAAGCAGGATCATTGAATGGGGGCAGAAAAACAGGAAGGCCATTAATTTCACCAGTTTCGAAGAGATGGATGATCAAAGCAATTCCCCGCTGTTTATTACCCATCTGATCATCGTGGATGATATTGTGGGCAGGGGAAGCGGAAATTCAAAAAAGGAATCGGAACAGAATGCCGCCAGGCAGGCGCTGCAGATCATTGAAGGGTAGTTCTTTTTTTGTACTTTTATCCGGTAATTGATCCTGCCATGAAATCCATGCCTCCTTCCAAAAAGCAAACCCTCAAACTTAAGGTTGATAACGACATCCGTTTCAGACTGATGGGTATTTCATGCCATGAAAACGATTACCGGCTGGTATGGGCTGTCAATAACCAGCTGAAATGGAATTTTGTAAAAACCGGCAACCTGGTTGTTCACAATCAAAAGCTAAAGACGGATCTGGAATTCAGCAGGTTTACCTTCACCGATGACAGCCGGTACATGACCTATCATCTGATTTCGAACCGGTGTCCGGACGGGTTTTTATTTCCGGAAATTAGAAATCTCGATTTTCTTTTACGGCTATCAGGAGAAATCAATAACTCAGAATTGGAAATCCTGATAAAGCAGTACAGGAAAATAGATATGATTTCTGCTGTTTTCGCAATCGAGCCGAACCAAATCCGGAATATCCATCAAATCAGTTTTGAATGACTGTTTTAATCAGCCGGGTTTTCTTATCAGACTCATTTTTGCCATATCCTGCAGGGTAGTATTTTTTAAAAAATCGACGAGACTGTCATAGGCCGAAGGAGGATAGGTTCCTTTTTTAATATGAAACTTACGAACATAAATTACCCTTTCGTTTTTTTGAAAGCAGGTATACTCGCACTGACCGAACACAGAGACCTGGTCTTTGGGTGACGGCAATGATTCAGGCTGATAGTTTTCAGGAAGTATATATTCAATGGTATCAACCGCGGTAAAGGATCTTTTAATGATCACGTCCGCTTTTCTGGATCCAACCTTTTTGGGTATTACCTGCAGGGCAGGAAGCCTGTTTAACTGGACAAGCATGCGTGAACCTGCCTGACTGCAGTAATTTGGCACCGATACTCCCAGTGATTGCTCAATCCAGGGAATAGTTGCTTCCCCCCTGGTAAATCGGAAACTGTCAATGGACATCCCGGGCAGGTTCATTTCCTCATATAATATTTTCTTTTGCTGTTCATAATCAGAAAGATAGGTTTGCAGTTTGTCATCGAAAAATGATCCAGCGAATTTTCTACGTACGATCATTTCCGCATTGCCATTGCTGTCAATGGTCAATGATACTTTCACTGTCCTTGAGTTTTCGGAAATGCTGTATGTTTTGGTATGAACCAGTTTTCCTCCATCATTATCTATCAACAAAACATCCCTGTCATCGGTAAAAGTGCCGATATACGCAAAAGGCAAATGCGGGTTCGTGCATTCGATCCATAAGGTATCTGTGTCCAGCGGAAGACAGAGGATAGCATGATTGAACTGTTGAGAAGGGAATTCCCTGATGATGGAAGGGGCATTTTCTCCTGCCCGGACCAGGGTATAATAGGATTGAATGCCAACTGCATAAAACAGGGCTTTTAAATAATTGGCCAGTGCTTTGCAATCCCCATATCCGAGTCGGTTTACATCCTCGGCCTTAAAGGGTTGCCATCCACCGATACCGACCTGAATACTTACATACCTGGTCTTTTTTTGCATATATTCATAAAGCATTTTGGCTTTTGCATAATCAGAATCGCAATCCCTGACCATCTCATTAAGAAAAACCCTGGATTCGTAACTCAGTTGATCACGATCTTTGTTGATTTCCTTAATCCATTGGCCAAATGAATACCAGCTGGAATAATTACCCGTATATCCATCGAAAGAAAACTCATTGGGAGAAAAAAGGATACCCGGCAGGTAGTCCATCACGGACTGGCACCAGGGTTGTTCTGCCAGGGCAGGTTGGTTTTCCATTACCCAGGTGTATGTCGTGTTGTTTTTATTGTGAATAATTTCGGGCTTAATATCCGTATTTCTGTTGAAATAGCGGAATGAAACCGAATTATCTGCTTTTACATCAAATACGGAACGTTGAACAGAAATATTGTTTGTCCTTCCGGGGAACCATTCAGGAAATGACAGGAATCCATAATAGTAGGTAGTAAAACTATATTCCACGGTGTAGGGATAGGTCCGGTAATGTGGCTCATAGTATTTTACACGGTTATCATCATATAAACTTGAAAAGGATATGGCGCTGTGATCAATAACTTCATCGAACTGCATTTGTTCAACCTTTTCACCCAGGGCATTGTATACTTTGCCGGATATATTGAAGATTCTATCAAACGTGCTGTAAAACTCAATAAAAATGGTGTACTGCAACGCATTTTCGTTCAGAATTGTGATGGCAAATGATGTTTCCATTTCTGCGTAATCGGGGCTGGAAATTTTGAGTTTCTTTTCTTCATTCCGGATCACAGCCATGGCGTTTGATTTAAGCTCTTCCGGAATTTCATTTACCGGATATTTGATGGCCTTATTGTCGGCTGAGATCAGATCAGGTATCCCAAACATCATGATCAGGGGAATGATCAGAAGGGATTTGCAGAAGGGTTTATTGGCACTCATTCGGGTATGATACTTAATTATGTGATCAGGACAACGATTTTTTAGGAATCTGCTTTTCTTAGTATGATTGTCTCCGCTTGTTTGGTAATAATCTGATTATAGAATTCGCGCAATATTTCATACTCACTTTCGGTAAAGACAACTTCGTCAATTGTTAATTTGGTAATTAACTTCACGAGATTTTGAGTGGCGATAACCTGGTATCTGTAAGCTCCCTTTTTCTCGGGAAGTACAAGATTCATGGCTTCTGGGATTTCAGAAATTATATAACCTTCTGGAATGGAAAATTGTACAGTTATTCTTTCTTCTATCGGAAACGCAAAATCAACAGGGAATTTTCTTTCTTTCTCCTTGAACGGGGACGTTGTCATCCGATTGAACAGTAAAGGATTCATGCTTATAACCGCACCCAGATCGTCGATCCGGTTGCCGATGGAAGTTTCGTGTTTGACATTTACGGGTAAATTCAGGCTGTCCAGATTCTGAATACTAAGATTACTAATGGTTAATCCCGGAGATTTTGATTCCTGGTCTGCTACATATTCTTCAGGGCTGGTAAATTTCTTGTATTCTTCCCTGAAATTCAATGCGGCGAATTCATGCAGGGCATAATCAACGGTTCCCTTAATTTCAAGATCCGGTGTAATGGTATAATTGGCATAGACTGCAGTTTTTGATTTTTTATCTGCGGGCAGGTCTATCCAACCCGATTTGGTTTCATGGATGATCCTGCCCTGGCCGTTTAGACATCTTTCAGGCAGAAAGCCGAGCGGGAGTTCTTCCTCTGTGGCATCCAGGAAAACAGGTGTTTTATTCAGGAATACAAGAGCAATGACGTAATTTAATTTTTGAATCGTAGGAAAAGAATGAGAAATAATACCGTTATCCCGGGTGCTTAAGGCAACAGGGTATACTTCAAAGTCAAGTTTCTTCAGCAGTTTAATCAGGATGAGGTTCACTTCCGCTGAATTGCCGGCATGATTTTTATTGGCTTCGGAAAGCTGGCCCCTGGTAAACAAACTGCACTCATCGGTCCATTTGACCTGTCTTTTCACATAATTATAGGCAGCCAAAAGCTTGTATTCTGGCGTTGGACTGACTTTCTGAATGTTTTTGGCTACTTCATTCAGGTAGAATGCCATATCGTTTAGCTGAACTCCAAAATATTCATTCTCAAGCAATTTTCTGTTCACATCGTCCCATGAGGTCGTAAAATTCAGATACAATCCTGGAAAAGAAACATCCGATAATTCTATCTCAAATCGGGTAAGATAATTGGTCATTGAATTCATAAATGGTTCTTCCTTCAGGGCCGGTACATCTTTGGCGATCCATTGGTTGGGATGGTTGACTGCCAGGGGATGAAACCCGAAGAAAACCTTATTGAATGTTAAAAACCTTGAATCGGGTATGCGAAGTTCACTCCATTCCACCGGAATGATATGTTGAAAGTGCCATTCCATGGGAAGTCCCTGGAATGAATAATACAGCTCTACTATTGAACCGTCAATAACATCAGGCATTGTGACCCTGAAACGTTCAAGATTGACCCTGACATGTTCCCTGAATATGGATTCGTCCCGCAGGCGGCTTTCTTTTATTTTTCCGTCAACATAGTTATAGGTACAACCTTTGATTGTACTTTTAGTGGGTGTATTCACGATCTGGTTCACAAACCAGGCCCCCTCTTTTTTAAGTATTTTAATACGAAGGTGTCTCCAAAAGGTAAAGGTATTGGGGTCAAATATCCCCAGGTCACAAAGTACCACTGCAGAAACCGTAGGGTCTTTCTCATAGGTCTTCAATTTCAATTGAAGGGTATCGATCTTCCCGTATTTTATAGGTAAAGGCTGCGGGTAAACAGATAAAACAAGAAAGATCCTGATCGCGGACAATGCAAAAAACTTTTTCATGTGTATATAACGATTTAAAGATAAGCCTAAACAGTGTTACTGATTTCTCTAACTCAATCCCAACACACAATGAACACACCTGTTAACAAAACCAAATCAGTACATACAATTAATTTCCACCTTTCTTCTCCGTAGCCAATATCATCTTAATATCCAGATTACTTCCAACCTGCAGCACATCCACCAGGTCCTGGATGGTGAGCGATGCATCGGCCCGCACAACGATAGTCACATCAGGAAGTGAGGATTTAACCGCAGTCAGCTCCGATTCCAGATCCTGATACAGGATGGGTTTTTCATCAAGGTAATACAGTCTCTTCTTTGTAATAGACAGCGTCATTTGCTTTTTCGCAATGGTCTGGCTTGAATTGGCCTTGGGTAAAAAGAGCCTGATTACATGCGGATTGGCAAATGTTGAAACGATGAGGAAAAACAGCAGCAGGAAGAACATGATGTCATTCAGCGATGCTGTGGCAACCTCCGGTTTGAATTCGTGCCTTCGCTTGATCTTCATGGGTTACCGGCTGACAATATTCATAAATTCAAAAGCTTCTTCCTCCACCTTGGAGATGAAACGGTCAATTCTCATGCTCAGCATATGATAGCCGGTGAATGCAATGATACCTACAATCAGTCCGCTTCCGCTGGAGATCATTTTTTCATACAATCCCCCCGAAATGATACCGATGCTGATATTGTCGGTCAATGAAATGTTGTAAAATATTTTTATAATACCGGAAATGGTTCCGATAAATCCTAGCATGGGCGCAATACCGGCAATAAGCCCGAGATAGCCAAGGTGCTTGCTCACCCGGGCAACTTCGATGTTGGTTGCGGTTTCAATAGTGCTTTCAATTTCCTCGTTGGATTTGCCTACTTTCCCCAACACATGCCTGAAAATGTTGGAATAGGATGAGCTATCCTGATGGAGATGATTTGCCGCCGCTTTCATGTCCCCTTTTATCAGGAGGTCGTTAAAATGGGCCACATAACCCGGGTCGATACCCATGCTTTTATGGATATCCAGGTATTTTTTAATAATCAGGTAAACTGAAACAAAAGATAACAGCACAATCGGGAAAAGGATATACCCGCCTTTCAGAAAAAGAGTCAGGAATGAGATCTGACCAGAGCTTGTGGTTTCGGTCATTTGCATGGTATATTCGGTGCCTGCGGACTGAGCCAATAGAAGAATAGTAGTAATCATAGAATTATTATTCGATTCAAGGATTTAACGTAAAATTTCCAAAAAAAGGTACAAAAATAAAGGAATTCTGTTCTTAACATTCAACTTAGCGGCATAAAATTAATCGGAATGACAAATTTGACGATAACAGGCCTTCCATGACGCATCCCAGGTTTCCAGCGGGGCATACTCTGAATCGCCCGGATGGCTTCTGCATCAATCATAGGATTAACGCTTCGTTCAACTTTAATATTATCAACTGCGCCCAATTTATTCACATCAAAACTGATTAAAACCACGCCGTATATTTTCTGTTTGATGGCTTGTGTAGGATATTTAACATTCAATTCAATGTACCTGCGAACTGCTTCGAGACCTCCCGGGAATAACGGAAAACGGTCGAGATCGCTTCCTGAACTTCCCCCTTCTCCATTTCCCAGCAGGAAACCGCCAAAAACAGTACTATCGTCCGTGGTTCCCAATCCTGTGCCAAAATCAGGTTCAGGCTTAATTTCCTCGGCCAATGGCTTAAAGGAGTCAGAAGTCGGATTCTCTGCAACCTGAAAATTCAACAATGGATCCATTTTGTGTAGTTGTTCCATATCCTTCTTTTGATCGGGTGATGAAGATGCAGCATTAAGGTATGCTTTCAGTTCCTCTTCATTCATAAGCGAGCCCTGCGTGGTTTTCAGGTAGGGACCCGTAGAAGGATATAGATATACGGTTTCATCACCTGCGCTGTTCAGGTACCAGAAATAGCCAAAAGTTAATAAAAGGACCAGGGACAGGGAGATTATAAAACCTGAGGCAAGCCGTATATAATACCTTTTCCTTAACCAGTAAGAACCATATTCCTTGTTCCTGTTCTCAAACAGTATGTCATCAATCGTATTCTTGGAGATCCACTTCATGGGTTGTGCTGCTATCCTCCGGCTATCATCTGTACGAATTAAACGCGTAAAAGTAAACAAAATAATAAAAGGGCGGTTTGCCGCCCTTTTACTAAACCCTAACCCTACCAATTAACCTTAACCAAACTTACCAAAACCAAAACAACATTTTCGGGGAAGAAAACACTGTCTATTTTAACCTTAATTGTTTGCCAGTACTAAGTTAAGTATAGTATTGGTTAACAAAAACCAAGAACTGTTAAAGATTGTTAAAAGCTCACTTACAAACTGATATACAAGTATCTTTGTGACCATGAGCAGAAGGTGGATTTGGTTTGTCACAGTTTTTATCGGGTTGGCCATGGCTTCCCTGATTCTTGTTCAGGCTTATTGGATCAGGAATGCCATACAGGTTAATTCCCAGCAGTTTGAGCAGCTTGTAATCAGGTCGATGTATGATATAT
Organism: Bacteroidales bacterium; assembly: GCA_041737175.1. GTDB lineage: Bacteria > Bacteroidota > Bacteroidia > Bacteroidales > UBA10428 > UBA5072. Next base: position 32,192 of record JBGSSF010000005.1, on the reverse strand, counting down.
CTTCGCAGGTTGATCATCATGAAGCTGCGAAAGTTATCGTAAAAAAAATGGATGGCACTCCGGATACGGCAGATTTATGGCTGAAGAACCGGCGTGTTTTTATCGACAGGGTCATAGCGGGCATGTTTAATGTGCAGGCTGATATTGAAAAACGGATTTCGCCCAGGGATCTCGTAGCCCTGATCAACGATGTTTTCAGTGAATCAGGCATCGATCTGCCATATGAATATGCCGTTGTCCGATGGAACGGAGAAATTGCCTACAGTTCAGAAAAATTTGATGCCATTGGTAAAGAAATTTACCAGGTTCAGCTATTTCCCAATGATAAATATCCCAATTCCAATAACCTGGTTATATATTTCCCCGACAAGAAAAGTTTTCTCTTTAAATCACTGAGTTATTTCACCCTGTCGTCATTGATCCTTACCCTGGTCATCATGGCAAGTTTTGGGTTTACAGTTTTTATCATGTTCCGCCAAAAGCGTTTGTCTGACATCAGGAGTGATTTTGTGAGCAACATGACGCATGAATTGAAAACCCCCATTTCAACAATTTCACTGGCATCACAGATGCTGGGCGACAAAACCATACCCCAGGAAATTAAAAATACCGAACACATTTCAAAAATCATATCTGAGGAATGCAAGAGACTGGGGAGCCAGGTGGAAAAGGTGTTACAAACAGCTGTTTTTGATAAGGGCAGGTTGAAATTGCGACTGGGTGAAGTAAATATGCATGAAATGGTCTCAGGGGTGGTTGAGAATTTCTCCATCCAGGTTAAAAGCCGTAGCGGAAAGATAACCTCCTCACTGAAAGCCAGGGATTTTATCATACAGGCCGATCAGGTTCATATCACCAATCTGCTGTCGAACCTGTTGGATAATGCCATCAAATATTGTAACCGGAATCCTGAAATCCACGTGGAGACGTCAAATAAGAATGATTATCTGGTAATTTCGGTAAAGGATAATGGAATCGGTATTAACCGCAATGATCAGAAACGCATATTTGAGAAGTTTTACAGGGTTCCTACCGGGAATATTCATTCGGTGAAAGGTTTCGGACTTGGTCTGAGTTACGTGAAGATGATTGCCGAGGAGCATCACGGCTATGTTGAAGTGGAAAGCGAACCTTATGAAGGAAGTACTTTTAGAGTTTATTTACCTTGGAATGATACAATAAATCATGCAAAAGATTAAAATTTTACTGGCTGAGGATGATGAGAATCTGGGCATGCTGTTGCGTGAATATCTCATTGTAAAGTCCTATGACGCCGACTGGTTTATTAATGGTGAGAAAGCTTATAAAAGCTTCATCAAAACCCATTACGACCTTTGTATCCTCGATGTGATGATGCCTGTCAAGGATGGTTATACGCTGGCCAAGGAAATCCGCCTGACCAATGCTGAAATCCCGATCATATTCCTGACGGCAAAATCACTCAAGGAAGATATCATTGAAGGTTTTAAAGCCGGGGCGGATGATTACATATGCAAACCGTTCAGCATGGAAGAATTGCTTTTCAGGGTGGAGGCAGTTATTCGGAGAACCCGGAAAGATGCAGCAGGCATTCATCAATCGGAGTACAAAATCGGTGATTATGTATTTTCCCCGAATACACAGTTATTGCGATATGGCAATACGGAACACAAGCTTACCACAAAGGAATCGGACTTGCTAAAGCTTCTGTGCGCCAACAAGAATATGATACTCGACAGGAATTTTGCATTGAAGACCATCTGGGTGGATGATAATTATTTCAATGCGCGCAGTATGGACGTTTATATTGCCAAGTTAAGAAAATACCTGAAGGAGGATCCCAGAGTGCAGATTATCAACGTGCACGGAAAGGGATTTAAATTGATTGAGAGTTGAATATATGTAGGGACATGCCATGTAGGGACATGCCATGGCATATCCGTACAAAAAAAATCCCCCCCGCCTTTGGCGGGGGGGATTTTTATTACATCATGCCACCCATTCCACCGGGTCCGCCCATTGGGGCAGGGGGTTCTTTTTCAGGTCTTTCTGCCACCACGCATTCCGTGGCGAGAAACATACCAGCAATGGAAGCTGCGTTTTCAAGTGCCACGCGGGCAACTTTAGTAGGATCAATAACACCTGCTTTGAGCAGGGATTCGTATTTGTCATCCTGTGCATTGTATCCGAAATCATCTTTTCCTTCCCTGATTTTCTGAACGACAACTGAGCCTTCCAGACCTGCATTTTCAACGATCTGGCGGGTAGGTTCCTCAAGTGCTCTTCTGATGATTGAGATACCGGTATTCTGGTCTTCATTTTCGCCGGTAAGTTTTTCAATGGCCTTAATGGCCCTGATGTAAGCGACACCACCACCAGGTATAATACCTTCTTCAACAGCTGCACGGGTTGCGTTCAGAGCATCTTCCACACGTGCTTTCTTTTCCTTCATTTCGACTTCAGAAGCAGCGCCAACATAAAGAACTGCAACACCGCCGGCAAGTTTGGCCAGCCTTTCCTGCAGTTTTTCCTTGTCATAATCGGAAGTTGTGGTCTCCATCTGGGATTTGATCTGTTTGATGCGGCCTTCGATGTTCTTCTTTTCACCTGCACCATTCACAATGGTGGTGTTTTCCTTGTCGATGACCACCTTTTCACATTTACCCAGCATATCCACTTTGGCGCCTTCAAGAGTCAGGCCTTTTTCTTCGGATATAACGACACCACCGGTAAGAATGGCAATATCTTCAAGCATTTCTTTCCTTCTGTCGCCGAATCCCGGAGCCTTAACAGCAGCTATTTTAAGGGAGCCCCTGAGCTTGTTAACTACGAGAGTGGCCAGCGCTTCACCATCGATATCTTCTGCTATGATGAGCAAAGGACGGCCCTGCTGCGCAATGGGTTCCAGAACAGGAAGAAGATCCTTCATGGTGGAAACCTTTTTATCAGTAAGCAGGATCAATGCATTTTCCAGGACGGCTTCCATCTTGTCAGGATCGGTAATGAAGTAAGCTGAAATATACCCGCGATCGAACTGCATGCCTTCCACAACATCAACATGGGTTTCGGTGGCTTTTGCTTCTTCTACTGTGATTACACCTTCCTTCTTGACTTTTCCCATGGCTTCGGCTATGAGTTTGCCGATGCTGTGATCATTGTTTGCGGATATGGAGGCTACCTGTTCAATTTTGGTAATGTCATCTCCAATGGTGTGGGATTGTTTTTTCAAATCGTTCACTACAGCGATAACCGCTTTATCAATTCCCCTCTTCAGGTCCATCGGATTGGCACCGGCGGTAACGTTCTTGAGGCCAACAGTGACAATCGACTGAGCCAGCACGGTGGCTGTGGTGGTTCCGTCACCGGCATCATCATTGGTTTTTGATGCAACTTCCTTAACAAGCTGAGCGCCTATATTTTCAAAAGGATCTTCAAGTTCGATATCCTTGGCTACAGTAACACCGTCCTTGGTAACATTAGGAGCGCCAAATTTCTTGTCGAGGATGACATTCCGTCCTTTGGGACCCAGAGTCACCTTCACTGCATTGGCAAGCTGGTCAACGCCTTTTTTCAGTTGATCACGAGCTTCAATATTGAATTTAATTTCTTTTGATGCCATATTTTCAGTTTTTAATAATTTCTGGTTTATTCAACATAAAGTATATCTGACTGATTCATGAGCAAATAATCATTGCCTTCGATTGTCAGTTCGGTACCTGAGTATTTGCCGTAGAGAACAACGTCTCCGGCTTTTACAATGACGGGCTCATCCTTTTTTGCATCACCCACTTTTACCACTTCACCTCTCTGGGGTTTTTCCTTAGCGGAGTCAGGAATGATAATTCCACTGGCTGTTTTTTCTTCAGCCGGGAAAGGTTTAATCAAAACCTTGCCAGCATTTACTTTACCTTTAATATTTGCCATGTTTATAATTAATTTTTAGAGTTAAACTTCATTTTCAGTTGTTTTCCATTTTGCGAATATTATGCCAAATGTATTTTTATGGCATTTCTTGCATTTTTATTGACAATATTACAGCGGTGATAAAAAAAGTGTCAGCACGTATGACATACTGACACTTCCAATGTCTTAAATTATGCTGCTGCTGCAGCTGCCACTGCCGCTATTGCGCCGGCTGCTGTTCCTGTTGCTGGTCGGCAGGTTGGTCTCCAGGAGTCGTTGGGTATGCAGGCAATCTTTCAGGATCAATGGCTGTGTTCTCGATCTGATCCTGTATCCTCGATTGGCTTTGTTCACCAGCATTTCTTGGGATCATGGTTGCGACGACGCTCAGGAAAAACAATGCTGCGGCTAAACCCCAGGTTGCTTTTTCAATAAAATCGGCCGTACGTTTAACACCCATAAACTGGTTTGAAGATGAAAAACTGGATACCAGTCCGCCTCCCTTGGGATTTTGCACCAGCACGATCAGAACGAGGATTACGCATACAAAAAGAATGATGCCTGTGATGAGTCCGTACATATTATGTTGATTTACTGTTTATTGGTTAACTTCTTGATTTCTTCAATCTGAGCTGCAAAGTAACCACTTTTTTCCGGATATTTCAAAATTAATTTTTCGTAAGCGAAGATGGCTTTACTGTATAATCCTTGCTTGATATAGATCTTGGCCAGGGTGTCCGTAAAAATGCTATCGTTTTCTTTCACACTGTCTTCGGAGATGTCAACATTCGGACGATCACCCTGCTGGGGCTGCAAACGCGGATTGGTTTCGATGAATTTGTCTATCAGTTCCATGTGATTGATGGGTGAGTCGGTGGCAGCAGCAGCGGCAGCAGCAGCGGCAGTAGCAGTGGCAGTAGCAGCGGCAGCGGCAGCAGCAGTAAAAGCGGCAGGGTCAGTAAAAGCGGCAGCAGCAATGGCAGCAGCTGTATCAGCATCAGAATCAAGGGTCGTATCCGGATCAATCGTAAGCAAATCATGAACCGATTCTTCACTTTCAGCAGATGAATCATCTGCCTCAGGCCAGAAAATATTCCCGGCATCCAGCATCACCTCAGGCACGAGTTCGGCCTCAGCAGGATCAACCAGTTCAAGTTCCTCCAATTGCATGGTGAGGAGGTTGGAGATGTTGTCACGAAGGGTCTGGGGAGGGGGTTCAGTAGCAGTGGTAATATCCCCAGTAACGTCCGTAGGGTCAGACCCGTGTGTCTGACCTGTTTCAGCGGCAATATCCCCAGTAACGTCCGTAGGGTCAGACCCGTGTGTCTGACCTGTTTCGGCAATCATTATTTCTTCCTCCCCGTTCAGCGGATAAAGAAGATCATACAGTACCCGGCGGTCTGTGACATAAGCAGCGGAGCTCTCCAGTTCGGACTGGTATCCCTGATCTCCTATCAGGAACCTGTTTTTTAAAGCCAGCAACCGTGCAGTCTGGAAAAACGGGTATTGCTCCAACAGCCGGAGTAGTTTTTCCAGGGTATCCCGGTTGAGTGTTCCCGGATTTTGCAGGTAAGTAAGGAGTTCCTCTTGTTGCATGCCTATTTGATACTACCAGTTTACAAAGGCTCTGTTAAAAATATCTTCGATGAGAAGCTTCAGCAACTCCTCTGTTAATTCAGCTTTTACGTTCTCAAAATCGGTGTTGGAGCTATAGTCTTCATAACGTGAAAAAGTGCTTTCGAAATCCATATCAGGATTTGCATCACTGGTAAATTTAACCTTTAAAGCAATGGTAAACCTGTTTTTCGCTGCCTCATCACCCGCAGTGATAGCTACAGGCCTATTGGCTTCGTAAGTGGTGATGGATCCTTCGAAGTTATATTCACCCATTACGTTGACCAGTGTTAGACCGGTATTGCTCTGGAGGTAGTCTTTTAAGTCGTCAGTGACCTGTTGGCTCAATCCTGCTTCCACTGTGCGGGCCATGTTTTCAAAATACTGAACCGAAACAGTTCCGGTTACCCTGGAAACACCTTTTGTGGAATAGGTTACTGTAAAACAGGAACTGCTGATCACGCAACATACCGCAACGATCAAAATTACTTTAATTCTCCTGAATATGTTTATCCGTATGCACATTTACTCAATATTGTATTCCTTAATTTTCCTGTACAATGTCCTTTCAGAAATACCCAGCTCCCCTGCTGCATGTTTCCTTTTCCCATTGTGCCTCTCAAGGGCTTTTTTTATCAGCTCGATCTCTTTGTCCGATAATGAAAGCGACTCCTCGATAATTTCCTCCGTATCCTGTATATCATCGATAGGTTCCCGCGAAATGTCAAATTTACGGGAAGGTTTTTCTTTGGGAAGGATGGTTTCGACATCCTGTACAAACTTGGGCACCACATGTGGCCCTACATGGTGTATTTCGCTTTCAGATGATGTTTTCTGTGCATTTTCATGAACAAACTTCTTCAGTTCATTCATATCATTTCGCATATCAAAGAGAATTTTATAAAGGATCTCCCTTTCGGTGGAAAAGGTTTTCTGATCCACGGAATCATAGAGAGCCGGTAATTTTGACTCCGAGTAATTGGGAAGATAAGTGCGCATGACATCCGCGGTAATCAATCGTTTTTCCTCGATGATCGAAATTTGTTCGGCTATATTTTTCAGTTGCCGTATATTTCCCGGCCAGGGATAATTTACCAGCATATCGAGGGCATCGTCTGAAAGCGAAATGGAAGGCATGCGATTGCGGTCGGCAAAGTCCACGGTAAATTTTCTGAAAAGCAGGGGGATGTCCTCTTTTCTATGCCGAAGCGGCGGTATCTCAATGGGCACACTGCTAAGCCGGTAAAACAAATCTTCACGGAATTTCCCATGTTGTATGGCGCTGGTTACATCAACATTGGTTGCGGCAATCACCCTCACGTTGGTTTTAATGACCTTGGAGGACCCTACCCGCATGAACTCACCCGTTTCAAGAACCCGCAGTAACCTTACCTGGGTAGACAACGGGAGCTCAGCCACTTCATCGAGAAATATGGTTCCGCCGTTCGCTACCTCAAAATAACCTTTCCGGCCTTCATAAGCTCCGGTAAAAGATCCTTTCTCGTGTCCAAAGAGTTCTGAGTCAATGGTGCCCTCGGGAATAGCTCCACAATTGACGGCAATGTAAGATCCATGTTTTCTTGCACTGAACTGGTGTATGATCTGCGGGAGGGCTTCTTTACCAACCCCGCTTTCTCCGGTGATCAGAACCGACAGATCTGTCGGGGCTACCTGAACAGCTATGTCGATTGCACGGTTTAACCCGGCAGAATTGCCGATTATTCCAAATCGCAGCTTTATCTTGATAAGATCAGGTTTTTCCATGTTACTACCCGGAATTTTCACAGGACGATATCTGACAAAATTACAATATTAATGGATTTTTCGTAATTTGCATCTGTCAAATATTCATGTTTTGTATGGCAAATCAGATGAGATTCGTTGGAATCATTCCCGCCCGTTATGCATCAACACGTTTTCCGGGAAAACCGCTGGCGGAAATTCGCGGAAAATCCATGATCCAAAGAGTTTACGAACAGGCTTCTTTAGCCCTCGAAACAGTTTTTGTCGCCACGGATGACGAACGAATCTTTAATGCTGTAAAAAAGTTCGGCGGCGAGGTGGTAATGACATCAGCACATCATAAAAGCGGAACTGACCGATGTGCCGAAGCCATAGAAATTGTCGAAAAAGAGAAGGGATTTACCAGTGACGTTGTGTTGAATGTGCAGGGTGATGAGCCCTTTATTGAGCCACAACAGCTGGAACTTGTCAAATCATGTTTCTCCCAAAGGAACACAGAAATCGCCACGCTGGTAAAGGAGATACTGTCGGCGGAAGAACTGTTTGACCCGAACAGGCCCAAAGTTGTAGTCAATAAAATGCAGGAAGCGGTGTATTTCAGCAGAACGGCCATACCTTATGTCAGGGGCAAAGAACCCGGTACCTGGCTGGCTTCGCATGTGTTTTACATGCATATCGGGTTATATGGTTTCAGACGTGATATTCTGCATGAGATCACCAACCTGCCCCAGTCACCGCTTGAGCTTGCTGAATCGCTTGAACAACTGCGGTGGATAGAAAACGGCTATCATATTGCTGTCAGAACCACTACCTATGAGAGCTTTGGCGTGGATACGCCGGAAGATTTAATGAAACTGCTGTGAGGTTTATGATTTGGCGCAATTGACATACATACTAATTCTCCGGACATGAAAAAGCGTGGTGATTTCATTTGGGCAATGTCATTGTGCAGCGTTTCAGTGTTTCTGATTGTGCCTTCCTTACACAGGGTTTTTATACAAGCAACCCATGCACATCCTTATGTGATGGGATTTGTCAAATTTGCCATTCTGGCTTCAATGGGTGAAATGCTGACATTGCGGATCATCTCGGGTGAATGGCGTAAACCGGTAGGATTATACTTTAAGGCTTTTATCTGGGGATTGATAGGAATCAGCATTGTGCTGATGTTTGGTTTATTTTCAGAGGGTGTCTACGGAATTGTTCAAAAAGGATTGCTGCCTGATGCTCCCGGATTCGCAGGCAAATTCCTGAAAGCATTTTATATTGGGACTTTGCTTAACCTGACATTTGGACCGGCTTTCATGGCTGCGCACCGGATTTCAGATACATGGATCGACCTGCGTGCGGAAGGTAAAAGAACTACACTGGGTGGCGTAATTGGCCTGATAGACTGGCCCGAGTTCTTACGATTCGTTGTTGGCAAAACCATTCCATTTTTCTGGATACCGGTTCAAACCCTCAACTTTATGTTACCGCCACACTACAGGATCATTGTTGCAGCCTATCTGTCCATCGCCCTGGGATTGATTCTGGCTTACGCAAGAAGAAGGAAGAAAACAGATTAAAGATTACAGATTGAAGATTACAGAAAAAAAAATTCAGATGAAGAATATAATTCATTCCTTACTTTGTACAGGACTTTTGCTGTTTATTGCCGGAGCCAGTCTTGCCCAGGAACCTTTATCCTTTGTTGATCCGAATATCGGAGGAGTGGGACTCATTCTTGAGCCTACCAGGCCTACAGTTCAGCTTCCCAACCAGATGATCCGGTCCTATCCCGGGAGGAAGGATTACCTGGATGCACCCGGTCACCCTGGAAAACGCAGAAAAAGATCAGAATGTTGCTGGATACCTGGTTCCCCGATAATATCTTCGGGATTCCCGGGGACGAGGATGGCGGAGGGATGTCGGCCCCTGGTTGCTCCGGTAAGAATAAATACATTCAACAGGCCTACCTGAACGGAAAACCTTTGTCCGGTCCGTGGTTCTCACATACCGACCTCATGAGCGGCGGAGAGCTGAAACTGGTAATGGGACCCCTGCCTGAAAAAAACTGGGGTACCGGTCCGCAATCCTTACATCCGTTCATTCAACCTTAGAAATGCCCTGAAAAACAGGTCCCTTTTCATCCTTCAGGATAAAACCTTTTTCATTATGATTTCTGTAGCCCCCGTATTTTCGGAAACATATCGCTTTGCTGCACCGGAAGCCGCGGTGTATTGAATGGGATCATTCATCAAGGTCTGGATGACCGGTATGATTTCTTCAAAGTTGCTAATCGCAAAAGCCCCGCCTTCTTTGATCAAGTCAATAGCTTCCCTGGACTTGCTGTAATTCGGGCCAAAGATAACAGGTAATCCATTTACCGCAGGTTCAAGAATGTTGTGGATCCCGACTCCAAATCCACCGCCGACATAGGCAATCTGCCCATACCTGTAAATTGAAGAAAGCATACCGATGTTGTCCATGATGAGAACCTGGCATTCTGGCAGGTTTTCTTCCCTGGCTTCAGAAAAGAGTACATACTTCTTTTTTACCTGAGAAGTCAACCGTAAAATATTTTGCTGATGGATTTCGTGCGGGGCAATTACCATTTTGATATTCTGTCCGGTTTCATTGATGAACCGTATCAGGATTCCCTCATCGCGTGGCCAGGTGCTTCCCGCTACCAGGCAATAACCACCTGCAACGAAGGTCCGCATACCGGCAATTTCTTCCGGTACCCTGGCTAACGAGGATACTCTGTCAAACCGTGTATCCCCGCTGACAATCACATTGTGAAAACCATGTGACCGTAAGAGGCTCGCAGATGAATGATCCTGTAGGAAGAAATGACTGATGAAGCGGAGCTTAGTCCTGAACCAGCCGCCATACCACTTGAAAAACGTCTGATCCTGTCTGAACAGACCTGAAACGAGATATACGGGTATGTTACTTTTGTTTAAAGCTCTCAGATAAAAGTACCAGTATTCATACTTGATGAAAAACGCAGCATCGGGATGGATGAGGCTGATAAATTTATTTGCGTTGCAGGATGTGTCAAGCGGGAGATAACAGACCAGGTCGGCCTCCGGGTAGTTCTTTCTGATTTCAAAACCCGAAGGGGAATAAAATGTCAACACCACGGTACACTGAGGTCGCTTTTTTTTAATGGCTTCAATCACAGGTCTGCCTTGCTCGAATTCACCGAGGGATGCAGCATGAAACCAGTAAACAGGTTTACCCGGGAGCTTTTGCTGCAATTTTTTCCGCCATCCTATTCTGCCGCTTATCCATAACCGGGCTTTTGGATTGAAAGGGGAGATTACCCAGGTGATCAGGTATAACAGGTTAATCACAAAGCTATAGATTAGGGTCATATCTGTTTTATGAGTAACGGTTATGATTAATATGGAAATAGCTATAAGTAGCACCAGGATACAGAGGAGTGCTAAAATATTTGGTCAAGGTCGGATTATTTACCGCGGAGCGGTTTAATGTGAATAGCTCCGGGTGAACCCCGGTGGTAATGGAGAGATTTCCTTTCTCAACCGCGGAGCGGTTGAATGTTTCATAGCAGGTATTTTTCATCGAACTCAATGCCTTGTTCATTCAATAATTCAATAAACTCCTCCCTGAATGTTTTAGTTTTATGATGTCCCTCCTGGTTTTTAACGTATTCGATTAATTTGTCTTTATCATTATATGAATAGGTGAATCCGCCATAACCATCCTGCCATCCGGAGAACATTGGAAAGAGATTGTTTGTTTTAATATATTCTGCACTCGCTAATTTAATATCTTTCACAATGGATGCTAATGAGACTATTGGATGCAAATGTGTTACAATGTGGAGATGGTCTGAAACTCCTCCGATAAGGTATAAATGACATTTCTTGTTTTTAAGGATACCCCCAATGTACTTATACAATACCTGGCGGTTTTCAGCAGCTAGTGTTTTTTCATGGTTTTTCGGTGTGAAAATGATTTGATACAGGATTTGGGTATAGGTATTCATAACGCATTTATTTATTCAACCGCTCCGCGGTTGTTAATTTCAATTGCATCTAAACCACCGGGTTTCACCCGGAGCTATTCACTTTCAAGCACTCCGTGCTTGTCTTCCTTCCAATAAAAGTACTTAAAACTGACGTAAACAACAATCCGAACAAAATTATCATTGTGTATGTTTCCTGACAACCAAAATATATTTTACTTATAGATCAATAGATTTCAAAGATTGAAGTTAAACAATACACGGAAATAAATGTTACTGTAGTATAATTATATTAATTTATTCTAAATAAAAATAAGCTATTACATAAACCACAAGATTATGGCTTTTGAACTTCCGAAATTAGGTTATGAATACGCGGCTCTTGAACCGCATATCGATGCACGTACGATGGAGATCCACCATACCAAGCATCACCAGGCATATATAACAAATCTCAACAACGCCATCGCCGGGGGTGAATGGGAAACCAGAAATATTGAAGCAATCCTGGCAGAGGTATCGAAATTGCCGGCAGCAGTCAGGAACAACGGAGGGGGACATTTTAATCATACTTTGTTCTGGACTGTAATGGCTCCCAATGCGGGTGGCGTGCCCAAAGGCGACCTGCTGGATGCCATTAACAGGTTTTTCGGTTCATTTGACAAATTCAAGGAACAGTTTGCCGCAGCAGGGATGACCAGGTTTGGTTCGGGCTGGGCATGGCTTGTAAAAACAGGCAATGAGCTGAAGATCACTTCGACGCCGAACCAGGATAATCCATTGATGGACCTGGCCGAGGTGAAGGGCACACCGATTCTTGGCGTGGATGTATGGGAACATGCCTATTATTTAAAATATCAGAACAGACGGAATGAATACCTGGCAGCTTTTTGGAATGTGGTGAACTGGGAAGAGGTAGGGAGAAGGTTTAGATAATGTTGTGGTTGTTGTGGTTGTTGTGGTTGTTGAAACTCACAACCACCAAAACCCACAACCATCACAACATTTTTTTCTTTTGATTTCTCCCATATAATTTCTAACTTGTGGGTAACTTTTAACTTAAAACCCACAAACATGCCATTTGAATTACCGAAGCTTTCTTATGCCCCTGATGCTCTGCAACCTTATATTTCAAAGCAGACCATTGATTTCCATTATGGCAAACACCACCAGGCCTATGTGAACAATCTGAATAACCTGGTACCGGGCACAAAATTTGAAAAAGCGACTTTGGAACAGATCATCAAAGAGGCTGATGGCGGAATCTTCAACAACGCGGCCCAGATATGGAACCATACATTTTATTTTAAGAGTTTTTCACCTTCAGGACCCCGTGAGCCTTCCGGTTCTCTGGAAACTGCTATCAATAAAGCATTTACCACCTTCAGTAGTTTCAAGGAACAATTTGCCAAATCATCAGTTACACTTTTCGGATCGGGGTGGGCATGGCTGGTTAAAAAGCCTGACGGATCGCTGGAAATTGTCCAGGAGCTGAATGCCGGAAATCCTTTGCGGAAGGGACTGGTTCCCCTGTTGACCTGTGACGTTTGGGAACATGCTTATTATCTGGATTACCAGAACAGGCGACCTGATTATGTTCAGGCGTTATGGAATATCCTCGACTGGGAAATGATAGGCAAAAGATATTGATCAGAAGGAATATCCCAGACTGATATACCAGGTAAGTGAATTAACTTTATTTGCTCCTGCAAGGAATATGCTGATGGGCCCGAAAGGCGTTTTGTAGCTGAATCCGCCACCATATCCCACATGTAAGGCATTTTTATCGAAGGTAAAGAGAGCGTTGGTAAGGTGTTCAAAGTTGTCTGACGCCAGCAATGCATTGCCCAGGATTTCGAACTGCAAATTCGGGTAAAGCCGGTAATTCATTCCAAGTTTAAATCGCATAAAATTGGTGGCCACCACTTCACCCAGGTTATAGCCAACAAAAGCAATCTGATTTCGCCGCAGGTTGTTTTTATGTCCCCCTACAAAAAAATAATCGGAAGCGATGTATTCATCTGTGCTCAGACCAAGCGAGAAACCAACATTGTAATTGAGTTTTGGACTCAGGGGCTTGTAATTATCGATACTAATGCTGAGTTTACCGAAGGATTCCAGGCTGGGCTTGGTATCAATGGTATCAGACAAATACCTGAGACTTAATTGGGGATTATAGATGCCTTTCAGATTAATGTCCACCAGGGTTCCTTCGAAAGGATAAAAATTATCATCCAGGGTGTTTAATCCATAGGTGGCTAATAAACCGAAACCGGTATATCCGTATCTTTTATAATTAAAAGCTTCAGGGTACAAAGTCTGTATAGCCTTGCTGGGATATACTGCTGAATATTCGAGCAGTAAACCTATGCCGGCAATCTGATTCAGGCTAAGGCTGTTTTTTAAAGAAAGTACTGAAGTTAAGTGGTTCTGCTTGGTATACCCTATTTCCTCACCTTCGAGATAACCCGGAATCAGGTTGGATTCAAAGTAGGTTTCAAATCCGGCCAGTATATTCATTCTTTGACCTGTGTACTTGCGGAAATAGAAGCGGAACTGCGGATATTCACTCAGATCAGCCGCAGCAGTGAGCCTGGATCCTGAGATCAGAAAATTGCTCCTGGTATAATTGAGCACCAAACCGGCGCCATAAAAGTTATCGTAATGCACGGAAAACCTGAGTGATGCCGGAGTCTTTTCCCTGGCGTTCATATTCAGGACAAAACCATTTCCCTCTTTCTGAAAGTTGTAAGTCAGTTTGTCAAAATACAGCGTTCCGAACAGCCTTTCAATGCCTGCCTGCAGTTCATCCTTGGTCAGATAGCTGTTCCTTCTGATATTGAGCTTTCCATAGGCCAGGCTCTGGTCATTGTATTGCAGCTGATTGACATAGACCCGGGTTATAAGAATGCTGTCTTTTTCTTTAAGGGGAAAGGACTTAATGTAATTGCCATAGGTCTTCAGACTGTCGGCCAGTGCTTTCAGTTCGTTGAAATGTTCCCTGGCTGCAACCTCTCCCGCTATTTCAATTTCGATGTTTTTGCCAAAATCAGCCGATGAGAATCCGGCAAGATCCGGAGTAATTAATATGTCCACCTTTTTGGACTGCTCACGGGAATCAAAAATACCATAACTGGCAGTGGATCTACTCAAGATCCTGTCGAGCGACCGGAGATCGTCATAGGTAACTTTTTCCTGGAAGCCAGTATATACTCCAATCACAATATCTGCGCCCATATTCAGCGCTTCATCCACAGGGAAATTACGGATGACACCTCCATCCACCACAACCTTATTACTATCGAGCACTACTGGTGTAAACACACTGGGAATAGCCATACTGGCCCGCATGGCCAGGGCCAGATCCCCCGCTTTGAATTCCACGATTTCACCGTTGACAATGTCGGTACCGACGCAACGGTATGGATATGTGAAATGGTCAAAAGAATCAATGCCCGCCGTACGCCAGGTCAAACCCGATAACAGGAGAGACAGATTCTGTCCCTCCAGCACGCCTGAGGGCAACATCACCTTTTTATGCCGGATGGGAAGTTCAACAAGGAAACGTTTATAATCATGTTTTTCATCAAAGGCAATACTTCTCAGGGGTATGTTGTCGGTCAGCAGTAAAGGCCAGTTTATACTGGCATTCAGTTTAGCAAGGTCTTCGGCGGAATAACCGATGGAATAAAGACCACCTACTATGCTTCCCATGCTGGTTCCGCTGATATAATCAGGTGTGATTCCTGCCTCTTCCAATACCCTGAGCACGCCGATATGCGCAAGTCCCTTAGCTCCTCCGCCACTCAGGACCAGTCCTATTTTAGGTCTTTCCCTGGCTGCATTTTGCGCATCCATCCGGTTACCGGGAAAACAAACCACCAGCCATACAATGCTAAAATAAACTATCCTGTTTAAACCTGGCATAAAATGCATGTGACTGGTGATTGGTGACAGGTGACTGGTTTCGTTGGCTTATCTGTAGAGATATAAAACTCCTGCTTTCGAATACCGCTTATTGGGATCTCCCTCAATGGCTTTGATACTGTAAAAATAAATACCCGGTTTAAGCTCCATTCCTGATGCAGTTCTGCCATCCCAGGTAAGCGTTGTGCCTTCGGTTTCATAAACCAGGATTCCGGCCCGGGTGAATATTCGCAGAGATATTGGAAATCCGCCATTGCTGGAAACCATAAAATAGTCATTATAGCCGTCGTCATTCGGGGTAAATACATTCTGTATGCTGAGCTCTTCTAAAACGTAAACATCCTGCTCCGAAGTGCTTGTACATCCCAGATTATCCGAAACCGTGAGGATCACCTTAAACGTGTCAGCTTCCGGGAACTGCACAACCTGTCGGCGACCGGTCTTTAACGGAAAGGTCTCAATATTCCAGTTAAACGTGTAGGTGACTCCTGCATCCAGAGGTTCGGTGTGTTCAAATACATAAATGTTATATGCCAATGAATCGTAATAACTGAAAAGAGCAGGTACCGCATGATGCACTGTGATCAGGTCGGGTTTTACGATCATCAGGTCCGCCCGGCTGTTAAAAACCAATGCAACGGTAAAGGTGCCCGGTGTGTTGTAAACCACAGTATCGGGATCTTTGAGGATACTGGTTTCGCCATTGCCAAAATCCCAGTAAAAACTGGTGATGGTATCTACAGTTGCCGTGCTTGTAAATGCATATTTTACTTTCATGGGGGTGCAGCCTTCCGCATTATCGGCTGTGAAGTTATACTGACCGGAAGCCGGAATAACAGCCATTGAACTAAACAGGGCAATTAATATCAGGCAATGGATGAATCGCACTTTATCAAATGGGTTAGTGACCGTTCAAGTTGATACACATCAGGAATTTTGCTTTCGCTGATCAAATATCGGCTAAAAATACTAAAAATTTGATGCCCCCTCAATGTTAATAACTTAAAAGAAATCAACATCTGTAAATAACTTTATGGGGCCGCTTCTTTTGGATAGTTATATCTTGATTAATTTTACGCCTCAATCCATTTTAATTTTATCTGATGAAACAATACCTGACCTTGCTTCAGCACGTACTGGATAATGGCGCAGAAAAGAATGACAGGACCGGAACAGGTACACTGAGTATTTTCGGGTATCAGATGCGGTTTGACCTGGGTGAGGGATTTCCATTGATGACCACCAAAAAACTCCACTTGAAGTCCATTATCTACGAGCTGATCTGGTTCCTGAAAGGGGATACCAACATCAGGTATCTGAATGATAATCATGTGAACATATGGAACGAATGGGCAGATCAGGAGGGCAACCTGGGTCACATTTATGGTTACCAATGGCGCAGCTGGCCGGGTTATGATGGGAAATCCGTTGACCAGATCAGGCAGATCATCCGGTCGATACAGGAAAGTCCTGATTCACGGAGACACCTGGTAAGTGCATGGAATGTTGCTGATCTGGAAAATATGGCTCTGCCCCCCTGTCACGTTCTTTTTCAGTTTTATGTTGCCCGGGGCAGGCTTTCCTGTCAGCTTTATCAGCGGAGCGCTGATATTTTCATAGGTGTACCTTTCAATATTGCATCTTATTCACTTTTACTGTTAATGGTTTCGCAGGTAACCGGCCTGAAGCCCGGTGAATTTGTGCATACCTTCGGAGATGCGCATATTTATAAAAACCATCTTGAGCAAGTCAGGTTGCAGCTTGAGCGTGAACCCCGAAGTCTCCCGGTGATGCGCTTAAATCCTGCAATTATGGATATTGATGGTTTTGACTATCCTGATTTTACCCTTGAAAATTATGATCCCCATCCGCACATCAGGGGGGCTATCTCTGTATAACCGGAAGTCCATGAAAAAAATCTCGATCATTGTAGCTATTGCTGACAACAGAGCCATTGGAAAGGATAACAAGCTGCTGTGGCATATACCTGCCGACATGAAATGGTTCAGGAAGATCACGGCAGGGCATACTGTAATCATGGGGAAGAATACCTTCCTGTCTCTTCCCGGAGGTCCGCTCAGAAACCGCAGGAACCTTGTCATTTCTGATAACCCAAATGACAGGTATGAAGGATGTGAGATGGTTTATTCAATGGATGAGGCCATCCGCCGTTGCGATGAGGACCAGGAGAACTTTGTTATCGGAGGAGCTTCGGTTTACAGGCAGTTTCTGCCTTACACTTCCAGGCTCTATCTGACCCTGGTTCATAAATCCTTTGATGCTGACACTTACTTTCCGGAAATAGTTGCTGATGAATGGGAAGAGATCTCAAGGATTGTTCCGGAGGATGAAGGGGAACACGATTTCACCTATGAGTTCATTGTTTTACAGAGAAAAGATTAACTTTATTCCGTATTACCCATAAAAACCAATTCAATATGAAGAAAAGCATTCTTTTCATTGCCTGCCTGTTTTTTGCCGCATCCACAGTTTTTAGCCAGGCTGATAAAATAGTTGGGATCTGGAAGCCTGCCAAGGGAACTTCACAGGTGAGGATTTTCAAGGCCACCAATGGCAAGTACTATGGTAAAGTTGAATGGCTCGAAACGGATAAAGATAAGCTGGATGTGAACAATCCCGATGTCGGTCAGCGCGACAAAAAGATCTGGGGACTGACGATCCTGAAAGATTTTAATTACAACGAAAGTAAAAAAAGATGGGAAGGCGGTACCGTTTATGACCCTGATAATGGTAAGACCTATGATTGCTATATGTGGTTCAAGGACAATGACAAAGTCATGACCCTGAAAGGATATGTGTTGGGAATGAAATTTGTCGGCCGGGCTGAGGACTGGACCCGCGAAGCGGAACTCAACAAATAGCAGGGTACTGTTCATCCATTCATTTCATGAATTCATTGGTGATAATTCCGGGTTCATCAACAAAACTTAACCCGGATCGGCAAATTGGCGTTAATAGAAGTGAAACATTACTATTAACGTCAGTTTTGCGCCATGAAGAAGGGACTATTCATATGGATGTTAGTGGCAACTGCCTGCGCAGGAAAAGTCACTATCACAGAGGCTGAGATCAAATCAGATATTTTTTATACCGACCGGAGCACAAAGCCTTTCACGGGCAGGTGCATCGTTGTATTCACTGATACCAGTCTGGTGAAGGAAGAATTCACCTATAAAAACGGGATCTTAAATGGCAAAGCGACTGCCTGGTACAAAAGCGGACAGATCCGCCGAACAGGATGCTATGACATGGGCATGATTTCAGGCAAATGGGAATTCTGGGATGAACAAGGGCATAAGACTGTTGAGGCCAATTACAAAGATGACATGTTAGACGGATTGTATGTATCCTTATATACCAGTGGCAAGATCCGGGAGAAAGGCCGATTTGAAAACAACAAGCGTACCGGTGAGTGGTTGTACTACAATGAAGTGGGACAGCCGATAACGGCTGATTCCCGTTAAATCAGACTGGTTAAAATATAAGCCCGTTTTTGTCAAAAGCTTTGTCCTGCCACTTGCCGTCAATCAGCACCCTGAGCGACTGAAAGCCGATTTCAAGCAGCAGTTCTGCAGCATAAGCGAATCCTGAATCGATTTCATCAGGATGATGTGCATCCGAATTCAGCAGTATGGGTATTTTCTTTCTGTAGATGCTTTCCAGCACCCATTTCCCCGGATAGAGCAGGGGTGGCTTGTGTTTATACAATCCCCGTGTATTCACTTCAACCATATTTCCCTTCTGCCGGATGACTTCGAGGGTTTCTTCCACAAGACTGATATACCATTTGTCTTCTTCATTCAGATAGGGACGGAAGGTATTGTGCATTTTGATCTTATCCATATGACCGATGATGTCGGGATTATCAACTTCAGCCATCCGCATCTCAGCATGGTAATACATTGTGATCGCCTTCCTGAAATCATTTTGGTAGAGCAATTTGATTCCCTCGAAAAATCCCTCGGGCTGACCATCAAAGCAGAAATGAGCACCATCGGGAAGCTGTCCTAAATAATGTACGGAACCAATCGTAAAATCAATGGGAAGATTGTTCAGTCCCGCTTGCCGGATGCCCCATAAACCTTCGATATAATCTATTTCCAGTCCCTTATAAACCTGTATCTTACCTGAGTAATCAGATTTTATTCGGGTAAGCTTCTCCAGGTATTCCGGGAGTTTTTCGGATGGCATGTTCCACCTCGATGCAAAGGGCACAGGTGCATGGGAGGAATATCCCCAGGCCGGGAACCCCTTTTCAACAGCCTGATTTATATAATCTTCAGGAATTGCCTTTCCGTCGCAATAGAGCGAATGAGAATGATAGTTTACCCAGGACATGACAACAGATTAAACAAACCGCAAAGGTAAAGGTTTTTGGGCTCTATCATACGCTGCCGTATTTCTTCAGACCGCCTCGATGGTTGAGGGAGGTTTGGTGGCAATGTTATAGGTAACACTGACAATGTCGGGCACCTCCCGGACAATTTCCCTGGCCAGCTGTTCCAAAATCTCGAAAGGTAGCTTTGTGGGCGTTGCTGTTCGCGCGTCAATGCTGTTCCAGCAGCGAATTTCGATCTGCTGACCGAAATCCCTTTTGCCATCGCGCATACCTGTGACCCGGTCTTCATGTAATATAGCCAGATATTGGAAGGCCCCGGTATTTTTAAAAATGCGTTCAACAACCCCCGTTGCCTTGCGAACCGTTTCAATCCTTTCGGGTGTTGCTTCACCAATGACACGGGCTGCGAGCGCAGGACCGGGAAACGGAATGCGGCGGAACATCTCTTCGGGCAGCCCCAGTTCCTTGCCTACTGCTCTGACCCCGTCTTTCCGGAGCTGGATGAGCGGTTCAAGAATCCGGTAGCCAAAGGTTTCCTGGGGATCAATTCCCAATTGTTCAAAAACATTATGCTGACGCTTTATGCCTGCCACAGTTTCATCCACATCGGTAAGAATAGTGCCCTGAAGCAGGAACTTGGCTCCGCTTTCCCTGACAATCCTGCCAAAAACATGCTTGTAGAAGGTCTGGGTAATGGCTTCACGCTTCTCTTCCGGATGGGTAATCCCACTTAAAGCAGCAAAAAAATCCTTTTGGGCATCAATCACCTCGACGACTACACCGAGTTTCTTGAATAACCCTTCAACCTGACCTGCCTCTCCGCTTCGCATAAGGCCATTTTCAATAAATACCGTTCTCAGTTGCTTCCCGATAGCCTTGTGGCCGAGCATGGTAACCACAGATGAATCTACACCTCCCGAAAGAGCGTTAATTGCAATACCACTGCCAACGGCTGTTTTTATCTCATCCATTTTTTCACGGATGAATTTGGCTGCATTCAGCTCCTGAAGTGTTATTTCTTTAATCATAAAATAGGTTTTTAATTCATGGCAATTCCGGCGTGGTTCTTGAATTTCGACATATCTTTATGCAGCAAAGGTTCTGTTTACCCAACACTTTGCTGCAATAAAGATAGTAAATTATGCCATTTCACAGATGAAATTGATCCCGGGCCAGGCATTTATTCTACCTCCCGATACCAACGCTTTTACTGTCGCTTTCGATGTTTACGTCACGGTTGCTTTTTTTCACATTCCTCCCTTTGTTGAACTTATAGGAGTACATGAGCTGAATATACCAGGAAACATCAAAACCAACGATGCTTTTTGCATAATAAGCAGGTGTGCTGGTTTCGGTTCTCTGGAAGTCTATTTTTTTAAAGAAAGGTAACAGGTAGAAAAATCCAAAAGTGTGGTCTTTGATCTGCTTTTGGGCTCCGACTCCAAAGATCGGCATGCTGTAAGTTTTCGTCTGGGCATCCATGGTAACTCCGTTATAACTCAGAAATGTAAATGCCGTGGTTTTTTTATCCTTGGCCAAAGGGGCATAGACATATCCGGTTATGCTGTAGGAGAAATAGTCCTTGGCAGCCACATAGGCTGATTGTCCGCTGTACTCATTGAAATGTCCCTTGTACACGCGCGCATTGATGTTTACAAACCACAGCATCGTATTAATGCCTCCGCCTATTTCATATCCTGTCAACATGTTGTATGGTTTTCGGAAAGCTGTGACATTGCTGTCGATCGGAGAAATGATGCTCATGTACCTTTGCCCGATCCTGTCGGATAAAGCCTCATAGTAAATATGGGGTGAAAAATAATTACTGCCGAAGTTCCAGGTGTATGTAACTTGCAGACGATCGCGGTATTCGGGTTTCAGGTTTGGATTGCCCTGTGAAATATCGTAATTCGAACTTATTTTCCAGTTGGGATTCATGTCATAAATTCCGGGCCGGTTGATGCGGCGGTTGTAGGTGAATTTTACATTGTGCGATGCGGAGAATTTATACTGAAAATTCACAGATGGCAGGAGGCAGTAATAATGCGATGTGGTCACCGAATCGGCATCGATATTGCTGTTTTCGATCCTCAGCACGGTTTGCACCCCGATTTTCTTCAGATTAAACGTTAAACCGGCATACACTGAATTCCTGTATTCCTCATATTTGAAGAGGTTGTTCGACGTTTCATGGTTGATTGTAAAATCATAATTGAGGTTCTGGTAATAAAACTGGTATCCGGTCTCCAGTTTGGTTGTCATACCGAAAGGATGGACATAATTCAGTTTGGCAGAAACATACCTTCGTTTGTTAAAATCCAGTTCGTCACGGTTGTATGAATCCAGCAGGGTAACAGGGTCGTAATCATACTGATTGTTGGAAAAGCCACTCCGGGTGTCTGAAGTGAAATGGTAGTAGTTAACTTCGCCGGTAAACTCCTGCAGGGCTGTCTTAAATTCTTTTTTGTAAAAAAGGGAAGCATTGTATTCGTCGCTCTTCAGATTTTCATGGGATGCGGATTTAAGCGTATTTTCAACCAAACTGCCTTTCTGAAGTTCAGCATCGCTTAACATGTCCACGGATTGATTGATGGGCTTATAGCTGAAGTTGAGGCTGAGGTTGTTTTTATCATTTATATAATAATCAAAGCCGCTGTTAATGGAGGTGCTGCTTACCTTAATGTCCCCGTCTCCCGTCATTATGCTCAAAGAATCCACCAGCCTGAACTGATTGTAATTGGTTGAGTAAATATTCAGTTTTTGAGAAAAGGCCATAGCTGTGGCATAGAAGGTGATCTTACCAAAGGCATAGTCAATGCTGCCCGATGCAATGGTTGTGGGTTTCTTAATGGGTTTTAGGTAAGCACTTACATTGCCATTCATTCCATACCGGGCTTCCTTTTTAAGAATCACATTGATGACTCCGTCGATATTGCCTTCGTATTTGCCCGAAGGATTGCTGATGATTTCTATGCTTTCAATATCAGAAGGCAGCAGTTTGGCCAGGAATTCCTTGTCGCGTTGCCGTCCATCCACCTGAATAATAAAGTTGGCGCTTCCATTCAGTGTTACATTGTTCTGAAAATCAACATTTACCTGGGGGATTTTCTTCAGAATGTCATAACCGTTGCTGGATGTCTGCGATACCTGTGCCGGTATGGAATATACCGTGCGATCAACCATTTCTTTCCCTTTGAGACGTTCGGCAGTAACCGTGACTTCCTCTATATTTTGGGCCGCTTCGGCGAGAAAGATCGTGTCAACAAGGATCTCACCTTCACCTTCCCGGACATCAACATTTTTAAAGCTGTTGCCATAACCCACAAAACTGGCTTTGATCAAATAATTGCCGGGTTTCACTTTTTCAAAAGCAAAGCCGCCGTCGGATAACGTGATTACGCCTGTTACGATAACTGAATCAGGTAATTCCATTAAACCAACCGATGCAAACATGGCGGCTTGCTTATCTTTTTCGGTCATGATCCTGCCTTTAATGGTTTGCGCCTGGACCGAACTAAAAAACAACAGGGAGAACAGGATAATAAGATTCTTCATTGTTTTGGTTTTCAAATTTGTTTTAAATAAAGGGTGTTGGAATCGGAATGGATGTCGTGCATCAGGGAATGGCCATTAACCGGGATTCAATGTTGATCTCCATGGGAATTTGCATTTCCGTACCCTGCACGGACACGTTCAGGTTACCCGAGATTCGGGTCTTTGCTTTGCTGTCGATCGGGAGGCCTGTGCGGACATCCAAAGTGAGGTTCGATTTGCTGATGCCTTTCAGGTCATCATACGTTATACGTGCCCCGCTGTATTCCATGGGTGCGGCATTCTCCGATGCCTTGATGTTGGATTCGGCAGTAATACCCGCATCATTTCCCTTGATATCGCTGAGCAGGTAACTGGTCATTATTTCCAGCGACATTCCACTGGCTCCTGACGTTGTGGTGATATCCCATTTTTCGCCGACAGCAATGCTTCTGCCCGGCAGATTATGCGTGAATGATTCAACCATTGCAGTCAGTGCTTTTTCATTGATCATGTTCCTGATCTGCATTTTGATCATCGGAGCTGTCTGGCCGGTAACAGAATTTGTATCCTTCAGGATGAGGTCTGAAAGCATTCTGGCATTTATTAATTCAATTACTTTACCGGTAGGGTCCATTTTTACATACAATGCGTTTTTGCTCAGCCGGTTCATGATGCACGACATGACATCAGACATATTGGCGGAACTGATTTTTCCCTCGACGGCTGAATTCATAACAGTGGTCACACCCATGGCATTCGTGGTGGTATGGATGGTATCAAAACGGACTTCAGCGATCCTAAAATCCGGTGTGGCGTCCACCATTTTCAGGGTGAGTGTTGAGGTGCTGGTGACGGAAGTGTTCTGCTGAATCCCATTTACTGTTTGCGAAATGGTTTGCTCAGAAGAGGACCGAAACCTGTAGGGTACATTTTTCTCCGGGTTGAGTTTAAGATCTGCATTGTTTTGCGCTATAACGCTGATTCCGGATAATACGAATACCAATAACAGTGAGGTTGTTTTCATCGTCAGTCAGGTATTAAGTTTTAAAAAATTAGACTAAAAATAGGATAATTGTTACAGTTGATGAAAATCTTTTCGGCGAATGGCAAAAAAGAACTGCTGAGTTGTAAAGACAGGCTGCTGAATTGCAAAATTGCCACAAAAAAACCCCGCATATTTTGCGGGGTTCGGGTGGAAGACCGGGCTCGAACCGGCGACCTCCAGAGCCACAATCTGGCGCTCTAACCAACTGAGCTACGACCACCATGTGGTGCCCAATGGCATCCTCTCATGAGGAGGGCAAATTTAATGATCTTTTCAAGTTTTAAAAACAAATGCATGAAAAAAAGCCTGTACCTAACCGGCAACGATTCAGGAATTTAGGACAATAATCAGGATTTTATTTCAAAAAGAGTGCTATTTTTATCCGCCATTCAAACAACTTTATACAATGTCGGACCTGGAAAGATATTTCGAACCATTCAGACAGCAGATCATCGGAAACGATGCCTGTTTTGATTCACCTTACGGGAGAAAGAAGATATTGTATTTCGACTGGGTTGCCAGCGGTCGCCTGTATAAACCCATCGAGGATAAGATTACCCGGGTTTTCGGACCCTATGTTGCCAATACCCATACCGAAACCAGCGAAACCGGCACACGCATGACACAGTGCTACCGGTATGCCCATGATTATATCAAGAAGCATGTAAACGCGGGGCCCAATGATGTGATCATTACTGCCGGTCCGGGGATGACCACAGTTGTGAATAAGCTGCAGCGCATTCTAAGCTTGCGTACCAGTAACAAACGGGTCAGAAACGACTGCATTGATATCCATGACCGTCCGGTCGTTTTTATCACGCATATGGAACATCACTCAAACCAGACATCCTGGTACGAAACCATGGCCGACGTGGTGATGATTCCTCCTTCGGGATCATTGCTGATTGATCCGGATGCACTGCGGAAAGCCCTGGGCGAATATGAAGACAGGAAATTCAAGATCGGGGCTTTCACAGCCTGTTCCAACGTCACAGGCATCATCACCCCTTACCATGAAATGGCAAAGATCATGCATGAAAACCAGGGTCTTTGCTTTGTTGATTTTGCTGCTTCCGCACCTTATGTGGATATCAATATGCACCCGGTTGATCCGATGCAAAAACTCGACGCTATTTATTTTTCACCGCATAAATTCCTGGGGGGGCCGGGATCATCAGGCGTGCTGGTCTTTGACTCGTCGCTCTACCAGTCGGATATCCCGGATGATCCGGGTGGAGGAACGGTGGACTGGACAAATCCCTGGGGCGAATACAAATATGTTGATGATATTGAATCACGTGAGGACGGTGGCACACCTGGTTTTTTGCAGGCAATACGCACAGCTCTGGCCATCAAGCTGAAAGAAAAGATGGGCATAACCCAGATGATGCAACGGGAGGAAGAACTGGTGGAAATGGCCATGACAGGTCTCCGGAAAATCCCCGGTATCAAAATAATGGCCGGCAGTTCTGAACATCGTCTGGGAATTATTTCTTTTTTTCATAAGGATATTCATTTCAACCTGATCGTCAAGCTCCTCAGTGACCGTTTTGGCATACAGGTCAGGGGAGGCTGTGCATGTGCAGGCACTTACGGGCATTTTCTCCTCGAAGTAAGCTATGACCGGTCCCATCGGATAACAGAAAT
Organism: Bacteroidales bacterium; assembly: GCA_041737175.1. Classification (GTDB taxonomy): domain Bacteria; phylum Bacteroidota; class Bacteroidia; order Bacteroidales; family UBA10428; genus UBA5072. The sequence continues at coordinate 6,461 of JBGSSF010000005.1, read as the reverse complement.
GATAAGCCATGGCGACCTTTCAGAAAAGCCTGGCTGGGTAAGAGTTTCTTTGCATCCGGTTATCACCGGTGATGAAGTGCAGTATTTTCTGGAGTCTTTAAAAGAAATTGTCTCCAATCACATGGAATGGAAAAAAGATTATATTTATAATCGAAAAAAGAATGAGTTCGAACACCGCTCATTGACTGGCGTTTCACTTGACTGGCTGCAGGAGTGGTTTAAACTATAACCGCATGACGATAATTGAGGTAAAAGACAAGCAAACCATCAGGGATTTCCTGGATGTTCCGAAATTACTGTACAAGGATGATCCTTACTGGACATGCCCGCTGGACATGGAGATAGAAAATACTTTTAATCCCAAGAGAAATTCGTGCTTTAAGCATGGCGATGCACGCCGCTGGATTTTGAAGGACGAGGGTAAACTGGTTGGAAGGATTGCTGCCTTTTATGATAAGAACAAAGCTTACCAAAATTTGCAACCTACCGGTGGCATAGGTTTCTTCGAATGCATTAACGACGAGGCAGCTGCATTTCAATTATTCGATGAAGCTAAGAATTGGCTGGCTTCGCAAGGAATGCAGGCTATGGATGGTCCGATAAACTTCGGTGAGAACTTTGTAAACTGGGGACTGCTGGTTGAAGGTTTCATGCCCCAGGGCTATGGCATGCCCTATAATTTTCCATATTACAGGAGTTTTTTTGAAAGTTATGGTTTTAAGACTTTCTTTGAGCAATACAGCTTTCATGATTTGTTCAGCAGGCCCTATCCGGCGGCTATGAGAGCATTTGGCGAACGTCTCTGGAAAAAGCCTGAATTCTCCTTCAGGCACATCGAGATGAAAAATGCAGAAAAGTATATCCGTGACCTGGTTGTTATGTATGATAAAGTATGGTCTGATTTTCTTGAAAACTACACCCCTCTGAAATTTGAGGACCTGTATCAGATTTTTCAGGACGCAAAGGCCATGCTGGATGAAAGATACATTTGGTTTGCTTATCATAACGGAGATCCGGTGGGATTCCTGATCGTTTTTCCGGATATCAACCAGGTGTTAAGGAAGCTGAAAAACGGGAAATTGAATTTTTGGAACATCCTCCGGCTTATGTATTATAAAAAAAGGGCAATTACCCGCGGAAGATTGTTGATTTCCGGTGTTATCCCTGAGTTTCAGCGTACCGGTGTTGTGGGAGGAATGTACATAAAGCTCACAGATGCCATGAGAGCCCATGGCATGGAAGAATTGGAGCTTTCATGGGTAGGCGATTATAACCTTACCGTGAACCGGATGTACGGACAATTTGGCGCCACCAAGGAAAAGACCCACATCACCTACAGGTACCTGTTTGATCCAAATGCCCCTTTTGAAAGATTTAATAACCTGTCCCAGAAATTCTCGAAAGACAGGAAAAAGGAATAGAGAAATTTTGATGTTACCAAATGTTTGTTTATTTTTGCAACCCATTTTGCAAATATTTGATTAAAGCATATAAAAATGAAAAAAGGAATACATCCCGAAAACTACAGGCTGGTTGCATTCAGGGACATGTCGAATGGCCACACTTTCCTGACCAGGTCAACGGCAGCATCGAGGGAAACAGTCACGCTTGAGGATGGCAAGGAATATCCGCTTATCAAGCTTGAAATCTCCAATACATCGCACCCTTTCTACACCGGTAAGATGAAACTGGTTGATACTGCAGGTCGCGTTGATAAGTTCATGAACCGTTACAAGAGTCATTTAGACAAGAAGAAGAAGTAATTGGGGATTCCTCTGCAACGTATGATATGGGGCTCCGTTTTCAGTACAATGGAAACGGAGCTTTTTTATTTCCCTTCATTTTAAGTATATTTACATAGTACAGAAGCACATCCCATGTCAAACAGGCAACGAAATTTCATCCTTTTTGATGATGTTCACCGGGACCATCTGCTGCCCTTCGCTTTTATACGGCCGGTTGCAGAAATCCGCATCGGTATCCTCACCATCAGGGAAAAATGGGAAAAGTGGACCGGGTATCCGTTTTCTTACCTCACGCCGGATTACCTTCAGGAAAAATATCCATTGATATCCGGCGATGAGAATATCCTTGTCAATAGTTCTGTCACACCGAATGCCGGTCTTATTGAAGAGATTCTGGCCCTGAAGTCCGGCGAAGTTTTGCTTAAAGACAATCTGATGGTGGCCGGTTGTTTTGACAAGTTCTCTCTTGATTCATTCACCGGGAATATCCCTGCGGGATTCACAACAAAGCAGGTTTTACCGGATTTTTTTCAGATCTCCAGATTATGGCATATCTTCCGGCTCAATGGAGATGAACTTCGGTCGGATTTTAAAATCTTAACGGAAGGACGCACCAGCCAACCGGTGAGCCCAACAAACAACCTGATTAATCCGGGGGATATCTTTGTTGAAGGTGATGTCAGGATGGAATATGTTACCATCAATGCTTCAAAAGGACCTGTTTACATTGGCAGGAACACGGAAATCATGGAAGGTTCCATAATACGTGGTCCATTTGCCCTTTGTGAAGGTGCAATCCTCAAAATGGGGACAAAGATTTACGGTCCTACCACCATTGGGCCCTATGCCAAAGTTGGAGGTGAAATCACCAATTCCGTAATCATGGGATTTTCAAACAAGGTGCATGACGGCTATATGGGCAATTCTGTTGTGGGCGAATGGTGCAACATAGGAGCGGGTTCCAATACCTCCAACCTAAAGAACAATTATAACCTCATCAGACTATGGGATTATGCGCACGGCAGGGAGATAGATACAGGTTTGCAATTCTGTGGCTTATTCATGGGTGATTACTCGAGGTGCGGTATTAATACCATGTTCAACACGGGAACCGTCGTTGGTGTGTCAGCAAACATATACGGATCGGGTTATCCGGGGAGTTTTATTCCATCCTTTTCCTGGGGAGGCGCTGCCGGCTTTGAAACTTACCGGCTGGGGAAAGCGCTGGAGACTATTCAAACCGGACTTACACTGCGTCAACTGGAAATCTCAGAAACCGACAGAAAAATCATTAACCATGTCTTTACATTGACAGGTCGTTATCGTAAATCTGTCTGATGCCAACCTATGATAATCAGTACTTATTGCATCGTGGCATGAAGATTGCCTGTCAAAACCGTGAAGATTTCATCAGCTCAGTGCTGACAATTTGTCTTTTATTTTGTTAATTTCTCAGGAGGATATTTTTTTATGAGCATACTGCAGGAAAAGAAAAATGCTGGTTTGTTTTTTTCATCACCCGTAAATGAGGATACTGACTTTATTCCCCTTATCTCAGAGGAGGATGAGGAAAGTATTACCATGACCAAGGTACCGGAAACGTTACCTATTCTTCCATTACGTAACACAGTACTTTTTCCTGGAGTGATTATTCCCATCACGGTAGGACGTGATAAGTCGATGAAACTCGTGAGGGATATCTATCAGAAAAATAAAATTATCGGCACTGTCGCCCAGAAAGATCCCAATGTAGATGATCCCGGTCCGGATGAAATGTTCAATGTAGGAACAGTAGCACAATTGCTCAGGATTCTGGAGATGCCTGACGGCAGTACCTCTGTTATCATACAGGGCAAAAAGCGGTTTAGCGTGGATGAACTTGTTACCTCGGAGCCCTATTACATTGCCAGGGTGAGCGCACTCGAAGATATCAAACCACGCCGGAAAGACCACGAATTTGAAGCCATTGTAGGATCCCTGAAGGATTTGTCACTTAAAATCATAAAGCTCTCCAGCAATATACCCCCTGAAACTTCATTTGCGGTAAAAAATATTGAGAGTTCATCCTTCCTGATCAATTTCATCAGTTCCAACAGTGACATCAGAATGATTGAGAAGCAGCATTTGCTGGAACAGAACAACCTGAAGAAAAGAGCAACTGCCCTGCTGCAGTATCTTGCCCGAGAAGTGCAGATGCTGGAGCTGAAACATGACATCCAGACCAAGGTTAAAATTGACATGGATCAGCAGCAGCGTGAGTACTTTCTCCACCAGCAGATGAAAACCATTCAGGATGAGCTGGGAGGAAACCCGATTGAGCAGGAGATTGAAGAACTGAAGGCAAGGGCTAAAAAGAAAAAATGGGGCAAAGAAACCGGCGCCATGTTTTATAAGGAAGTCGACAAGCTGAACCGGCTTAATCCTGCTACCGGAGAGTATTCAGTACAAATGAATTATTTGCAAACACTGCTTGAGTTGCCCTGGAATGAATACACCAGGGACAACTTCGATCTGAGACGGGCTCAGCGGATACTGGACAGAGACCACTTCGGGCTCGAAAAGGTAAAAGACAGGATCATTGAACACCTGGCAGTTCTGAAGCTCAAAGGTGATATGAAATCACCCATAATCTGCCTCTATGGTCCTCCCGGAGTCGGCAAAACTTCCCTGGGAAAGTCAGTGGCCAAAGCCCTGAACCGGAAATACATCAGGATGTCCCTGGGAGGATTGCATGATGAAGCTGAAATACGCGGACATCGCAAAACATATATTGGTGCCATGCCCGGAAGAATTATTCAGAGTCTTAGAAAAACAAAGTCATCCAACCCCGTATTTGTGCTGGATGAGATTGATAAAGTGGGCAGGGACTTTCATGGTGATCCGGCCTCTGCGCTTCTTGAAGTACTTGATCCTGAACAGAACAGTACCTTTTATGACAATTTTATCGAAACGGAATACGATTTGTCAAGGGTATTATTCATTGCAACTGCCAACACCACCAGTACAATTAATCCGGCATTGGTGGACCGTATGGAGCTTATCAACGTAAGCGGATACATCATTGAGGAAAAGGTTGAAATTGCCCGGCGGCATTTGGTGCCCAAAGAACTTAAAAATCACGGACTCACTTCCGGGGCGCTGGTTTTGTCAAAAAAAATTCTTGAATACCTGGTGGAGAATTACACCCGTGAATCAGGCGTACGAGAACTGGATAAGACCCTGGCCAAGATCGTTCGGGTAATCGCCAAAAAAGTTGCACTCGGAGAAAAATACGATAAAAACCTTACTGAAAAAAACATCGAGATTATACTGGGGGCACCCAGGTACCTGAGCGATAAATACCAGGGCAATGAGTTTGCAGGTGTGGTCACCGGCTTGGCATGGACAGCCGCAGGCGGAGAGATTCTGTTTGTTGAAACAAGCCTGAGCAAGGGAAAAGGGACTCTGACCCTTACAGGAAACCTGGGAGATGTTATGAAAGAGTCTGCTGTTATTGCCCTTGAATATATCAAATCGCACAGCGATGTACTCGATCTTGCTCCCGAAGTATTTGAGAACTGGAACGTACATGTCCACGTTCCTGAAGGAGCCATACCCAAAGACGGACCATCTGCAGGAATAACCATGGCCACTTCTATTGCCTCGGCCATGACCCAGCGAAAGGTAAGAAAGCAGGTGGCAATGACAGGTGAGATAACACTGCGCGGCAGGGTGCTGCCGGTGGGGGGTATTAAGGAAAAGATACTGGCAGCGAAACGTGCCAACCTTAAGGAGATCATCCTTTCAGAAGAAAACCGGAAAGATATACTGGAGATCAATGAAATATACCTCAGAGGACTAACTTTCCATTATGTAAGTAACATCATGCAGGTTTTCGATCTTGCCCTGCTGAAGGAAAAAGTAGATAAACCGGTAAAAATTGCCTGATACCGTCATGAACCCGCGTTTTACCGATAATTGTTTTTATATTCGATCCGCATGCGCTTACTTTACTTTTAAACTTAAAAATTTATGAGGATGGCACCTGGATTATTTTGGGGCGTTTTGCTGGTTCTGATTGGATTGGCAGCCATATTTCGTGTGATTTTCGATGTGAACCTTTTTGGCGTGGTATTCGCTTTGTTCCTGATTTTTGTCGGGGTGTCCCTGCTTATCGGAAAGCCGTGGATGTTTCATCATCAAAAAGGAGAACATGATACCATGTTCGGGGACCAGAAGGTTACCGAACAGCCGCGTGACAATTCTGAGTACAACGTGATCTTTGGCCGGACGGTTTATGATTTCAGAAATGTTCAGTTCCCCGATAATGAACCAATCAGGGTAAAGATCAACACAATATTCGGAAACTCAGTTATTCTGATCAACAAGAATACCCCGGTTAAGGTAAAATCAGATGCGGTATTTGCCGGATCTTCAATGCCCGATGGCAATTCAGTTGCATTTGGTACTATTCAGTATGCAACCGATACCTTTGCAGTTGCCATCAACCAACTGTATATTGACGCACCTGTGATTTTCGGGGCACTTCAGGTGAAGGCGGAATAGCAGCGGGTAATGAGTAACGGGTAATGAGTAATGAGTAATCACTAGCGTTTCGATATTAGTCAAAGATAGTCAGTTGTTTATATAAAGGTTCTTTGAAATTTTGTAAATCTGGTTTTTCAAGTATTTGATTTATAGTTTCTTTATCTAGAATATTGATGCTTAAAACCTGTA
>JBGSSF010000008.1:0-129913 GCA_041737175.1 Bacteroidales bacterium | reverse complement strand
ATCAGAATTGCCATCAGCATGCTTTTGAAAGTAACCTTCTTTTTGCTATTGACAGGTTTAAGGACATAATAATTTAGAATAAACAGACAAATGGCAACAAGAAAAGTGACAAACACTTCCTGCAACACATTACCTGGGCTTACTCCAGCGCGTTTTTCCGGTAAATATATTGAAGCTTTAACAAAAACATCCATGATGGTATCGAAATGCACCAGAATGCTTATCCCAATAGAGATGATAGCAGCAGTAATAAAATATTGTCGTGCGTGTTTAATTCTCATATAGTAAAGATACTATGGCCAAGCGAATTTTCTCCCAGCAAAATGATGAAGCGGAAAAATCAACTGTCGAAGCTTCCTAATTGGGTTGTGAGCGTAAAAAATTCAGAACCTGCTCATAAATCGGATCATCTTTTGTCATTTTCATGTGCGCCAATGCCACGGGAATCAGGGTGTTTTGTTCAGGAGTAATTGCCCCCGGAACACCTAAGGCACTCGATACCGCGACGATTCCATCATCGGGCCCGGAAAGAATATTTCCACTGACCTGCTTCCACAGCGAGGGCTCATTGGTTGCTGCAATAGCATAATAGGGCAATGGGGGACTTTCCATTTCCTCCATTTGTGCAATAAATGAAGAATTTGTATTCAAATCATTAAATCCCTGCGAAACATGATTGTACAGGATATAATCCTCATCATTGCCGGTTGTCCTGACAATCTCGCCGAGCAAATACCTCGATACAGCCAGGGGTGACCCTTGGTGGGGAGTACCTATGGTGATTAGTTTACGGATGAATTCAGCGCCACCATACTGTTCTATCATCGATCGTGATACCAGTCCCCCCATGCTATGGGCAACAATATCAATCTGTGCTTCATTCGAAAAGGATACGATACTCCGGGCAAGGACCTCCGCATTTTGCTGGATGCCCCAGGACGAATTATAGCCAAAGGTCCAGACATCGGTATACGGAAGGTCCGTTTCCCGCTGAATTTTCCCGATAAATTCCGTCCATACTTTTGGCCTGGCGGTCCACCCATGCACCAACAGCAGAATTTTGGACGATGGCAATGCGCCTGGGGTGGAATACTGCATTTTTCCATCAGTCATTGAGATTTCTTTCAAACCGGTTTCAGAATCCGGTGGCGTTTGTTTTTTGACGAGTAAGATATTCAGTATGTTTTCATTTGTTTCAGTTGTGCTCTTCTTTGCTTCATATTCCCAATTAATTACGTCAATGATAACATTAATCCTGGACCCGCTCATTGAATATTCAACCGGGAAATAGGTGGATCCGTTATACAGAAATATAAAGAAATTTTCAGGAGATATGGAATTGGAAGCCATTGGAAACGATAATTGTAATGGTTTATAGAGCGTATCCACCAGTATTTTTAAGGTAATCGGACTGCCAACAACCTCCAGATCGCCGTTGGGAACTGACACTGGCTCATCACCTGTTCTGCCGATAAATACATTCCCGTCGAAAGGGAAAGCATTGGGAGGAATGATCAGTTGGACGGAATCGGATGTATTCAGCGTCCCCCCTATTGCGGCAATGATTGCTTTTTCAACAAATTTATTGATTATCGGAGGTATCGTAATGTCTTTCTCACAGGCAAGCATCATGAAAACAGAAATTATCAGAACATATATCCACTTCATAAGTCATATGATTAGACGGCAAATTGTACCGGTTACTTTTAATCGTACTAAATTAAACATTTTCAATGAAATGGATACTTTATTCCGTACCTTTAATCGTCCACTGAACTGAAATCTTATGAAATATTTCATAAAATTTATTGCATTATTAGTCATTATGTTGGCTGCCATTTGCTGCAAAAGTGAAAAAAGTAAGATAGAAGAAGTTCCTGCCAAACAGGAAGAAATGCAGAAGGAGATGAAGAAACAATTACTTGCTGAGTTTGGAGAATATAATGAAGTTGTTACAACCGAAGACCGCAATTATTTTAATTCCTATAACAAGAGCTTAACGCTCTGGAAAACAACATTTCATGAATTGAATATCCAAACGAGCCTCGGGAATGCCCATGTAATAGTAAGTGGCCCTAAAAATGGAGAACCTGTGGTTTTGTTGCACGGGATGAATGCCAGTTCAACGATGTGGTATCCGAATGTAAAAGCACTTTCTCAAAATCACAGGGTGTATGCAATAGATTATTTGCTCGAACCGGGAAAATCTCATGTAAACGGAGAAGTTAAGGACATGAGTGAGATTGTGAATTGGTATAATGAAATATTTGATCAGCTTAAACTTGATGAGTTTAGTTTAATTGGTGCTTCCAGAGGAGGATGGCTGGCAATATATTTTGCACTTCAGCAGACATCACGAATAAGGAATATTGTACTTTTAAGTCCGGCGCAAACATTTATGTGGATACCTCCGGGATCAGAAATATTGTCGGGATTGAACTATACGATTCGGCCAAAACGAAAGCATTTGCGACGTCTTTTGGAAACGATGTCATTTGATGTAGATAAAATAGAACAGGTGTTTATTGACCAATATTTCTTAGCGACACAAGAGGCTATAAAAATTAAGTTTATTTTAAAAATGACGCCTTATACGGATGATGAACTTAAAAGACTCACCATGCCGGTTCTGGTATTAATAGGCGACAATGACATTATTAATAGTGAAAAAAGTATTGAACAGGCCGAAAAGTTGTTACCATATTGTGAAACAGGTATCCTGAAAAATGCAGGTCATTTTTTATCAATTGATCAACCTGAAACTGTAAATGCAAGAATTCTTGAATTCCTGGAGGCTGATAGCATAACCCGTGTTGAGTGACCTATTTTCGGCGTAGTTAACAAAACCATTGTCAACTTAAGGTTTAAATACTGAGGTTTAACCGCAGAGCGGTTGAATTTGAATAACCCCGGGTGAAACCCGGGGTACACTACGTGTGCGGCTTTCCAACCACGGAGTGGTTGAATTTGCAGCCAAAATGTTTTTAATTAATATTCAACCACTCCGTGGTTGGTAAATCGCCCCGTCTATTACACCGGGCTCCGCCCGGCGCTATTCAAATTTAACCGCTAACGCGGTTTGATCATAAGTTGGCTATGGTTAACAAAACTACGCTGAGCTGCAAATTACCGTTCAGGCCCTGTCGGAAGGGAATGCTTTTTGAAAAATAGCCAGATGATTTCATTGGCATTGATATCCCTGCTGGTTTTTCCTATTCTCCGTTTAGGCAGGTATTGAATACCACCCGGCCAGGTGTGTCCTCCTCCTTCTATTGAATAAAGTGTTACCTCAGTTCCGTTCAAGCCATTGTTATATTCATCCCTTACCACTCTTGTACCATCATCAGGATCAGTGTCAGGCATTTCAGTCACAACCGGAGTATTTAAACATCCGTTCCGGACTACCCAGAATTCAATGGATTCTTTTACCGATAAAACCTTACCCAGTTTTATCTTTTTGGAATGATTGCGGATTTCACCTCCTTCAAATGGAACAAGGGGATCAAGTACATTATTGATGGCCAGAACCGATAAGGGTTCAGAAGGAGAGCATCCGTCCGCCAGCAGGTACGGAATATTTCCGTCTACAGGCGCAATGGCCGCGATCCGGTGAGATAATTCGCAGGCCAAACGATATGCCATCATGGCGCCATTGGATATTCCGGTAACGTATATCCGTTGCGGATCGGTGTTATATTCGGCTATCATGTAATCAATCAATGCAGATATAAAACCGACATCATTGATATTATCCCTGTGTGCGCGATCATTGGCCTCTGCATCTCTTCTGCCATCGTTCCAACTCCGTTCTATACCGTCAGGATATACAACCAGGAAACTATCCGTGTCAGCAAGCCTGTTAAAACCTTTCTTTGTAACGAGCATCATGCCTTTTCCATTGGTCCCTCTGCCATGCAAGGCAATTACGACCGGCATCTGCACGTTTTTGTCAAAGGAAGCGGGAGCATAAACGGAGAAGGTTCTGTTTAAGTTATCATGCACGATGGATCTTCTCTGACCTTTCCCTTTGTCCGCCCGGAATGATAATAAACCAATTCCGACCAGTACAATGATGAATACAGTTAATCTGGATTCATTTAATCTTTCACCTGTTCTATTTTGCATGATGCCGGCTTGTCAGTTCACCCTCACATACCTCTCAATATTCAACCGGTTGATCTCCGCCTCCTCAACAATCTCCAGGCCCTGTTGAATAAGGGTGTCATTCTTTACTGTAACCACAAATGAAAAATCATTGTCTTCCCATGCCCTGTCGCTGCAATATTCAAGATGTTCGGTATATACAGAATCGGTCAGCGAATAGCGGCCTCCCCCGGCCACGAAAACAGCCGTCGAATCCTTACCCTGGTTCAGATCATGCTCAAGAAAGGCAAAATGGGTTTCGTTTATTATTTTTATAAAGGATACTTTTGTGGTATAATCTGTGACCAGGGTATCTCCATTTTCAATGAGTGTTCCTGAAATAAGCTTCCAGGTTCCAATAACGGGTACAGTATTTTTAATATTTGACCTGGTACAGTAAGATAAAAGAAGGATACCGGTTAACGCAATTACAGATATTTTTTTCATATGAATAATGATTATGATCAAATATTTTGCGAATAATAGGTACTGCAAACATAGGAAAAGCAGATGTATTATTATGGATACAAACAAATTTATTCAATAAAGGACCTGAAATGGGATTTCGGTACAATCCGAATATGCATAAGTACAATCCAACCAGGAATAAAGCCCGATCCCGAAAAATATCTTTTATTACATTGAAATCGGGCTTACTTTTAACCAGTAATAATTGGTAAATTCTAAAATGAGTTAAGTATGATGTCTCATGTATTTCTTTCAGCATGCATGTCAATAACAGCAATCATTATTAATATGGATGATGTGGTTGACACGAATATCAGTTTGTCTTATGGTGATTGGGAAGAAGTCAGGAACACAAACGGTGTTAAAACATATGTAAGATGGATTCAACACGGCAACGGAAAGGAAACCCGGGAAAGAAAAGGAGAAACCCAGGTAAATTGTTCCCTGCGAAAGACGATCGAAATCTTAACGGACGCTTCTGCTACGGTGAAATGGATGTCGGGAGTTACGGAGAACTATCTGTTATCCCGATCAAACCCAGCAGAATGGTATACCTATACACTGTATAACATCCCCTGGCCGTTCAATAACCGCGATCTGGTATCCATGTTTGAGATTCAGAATAATCCGGGAGGCAAAAGTGTAGTGATCAATATTAGCAGCAGAGCGGATTATGTCCCTCCAAAACCCGGAATTGAACGCCTGGAGAATTATAGGGCTACCTGGACCATCACGGAGACCGCACCTCAAAAGGTTCAAATTGAATTCTGCGCCATATCCGACACCCCGCCATTATTTCCCAGGTATATTCAGGATCCGGTCATTGAAAAGATGTTTCATAATAACCTGGTCCGGTTAAAGGAACTCTTATCGGAACAGGTGGTTGTTTTATAATATTTCAATGATGAGGAATTGGATTCATAAGTTAAATGATGAAGGCTCAACATATGCCCTGGTAACCGGTGCAAGTTGTGGGTTAGGCAAAGAAATTGCCCGGGAACTTGCACGAAGGAACTACAACCTGCTGTTGGTTTCTTTAAAAGACGAGGGTTTACCAGAATTAAGCTCATCACTGGCAAACCAGCATGAAGTAGAGGTACATTATTTTGAAGCAGACTTGTCGGAATCGCATGTTGTGTTTCAGGTGGCAACCTGGGCATTGGCGAAGGGACGGATCACCATACTCATCAACAATGCCGGTATAGGTGGTACCAGGGCTTTTGATGAGGCTTCGACGTCATATATCGACAATATCATTCAATTGAATATACGGGCAACCTCATTGCTTACGCGACTGATATTGCCTGAACTTAAAACCCATCATCAGTCCTTTATTCTCAATGTAGCCAGTATGGCTTCATTTAGTCCTATTGCTTATAAAACAGTTTATCCCGCATCCAAGGCGTTTATATGGTCGTTTTCAAGAGGGCTTTATGAGGAATTAAAAGACACAGGCGTATTTGTCAGTGTCATACATCCCGGTCCGATGAAAACCAATCCTGATGTTACAAAACGGATTGAGCGGCAAAAATTGTTCGGTAAAATTGGGTTGATCACAACACAGAGAACAGCAGAAATAGCCGTGAACAATTTGCTAAAACATGATTCTTTAATTATCCCGGGGTTTCTGAACAAATTAAACTGGCTGATGATCCAGATTGTACCGGTTTGGATCAGGCTGAACCTGCTTTCAAGGGTCATCAAACGCGAATTGAAAGACGAACAATTTGCTGTTGCAGTAAAATAATAATTAACTTTCTGATATGAAGGCATTGGTGACAGGCGCAAATGGTTTTCTGGCTTCCAATGTGGTCAGGGAACTTAACCGGCGGGGAATCCCGGTGCGCGCTATGGTTCGTTCCACCGCTGATTTGCGCGCATTGTCCGGAGCCGAATACGAGCTGTTCTATGGCAACATAACTAGTATGGCAGATGTTATGGAAGCGGTAAAAAGTTGTGATGTAGTTATACACGCAGCTGCTGACACTACACAACATTATTTATGCGTCGAACCTTACCTGCAGGTCAACGTCACAGGTACCCTAAACATGTTAAAAGCTTCCTGCCGGAACCAAGTAAAAAAATTCATTTTTGTCAGTACGGCCAATACATTCGGATACGGAACAAAATCCAATCCGGGAAACGAGAATTTGCCGGCAAAATACCCCTTTACTTCATCGGGATACGCCATAAGTAAAACGAAGGCCCAGGAATTGGTTATTGAATATGCCAAAAGCGGTAAACTTGATACGGTGGTTGTGAATCCGACCTTTATGTTAGGCCCGTTCGACGCAAAACCCAGTTCAGGCAGGATAATAACCATGATGCATACCAAAAAAATCGTACCTGTGCCGCCGGGAGGAAAAAACTTTGTACATGTGGCTGATGTGGCAGGTGGTATTTGCAATGCCATTGAAAGGGGAAGATCAGGATCATGTTACCTGCTGGCAAATGAAAACCTTTCCTATGGTGAATTCTATGCAAAGCTTGCGAATGCAACCGGACGATCATTCTACCAGATAAAATTGGGGCCGAGATTTTTACATGCTTTGGGAACGATCGGAACACTGGCCGTAAAATCGGGATTCAGATTTAACCTAAACCTGGTCAATGCCAAAATTCTGTGTGTGGGTAATTATTATAGTTCATCCAAAGCTGTTGATGAATTGGGATTGCCACAAACTCCTGTTGATAAAGCCATAGCGGATGCATTGGAATGGTTCACCCAATCGGGGTATCTTAAAAACTGAATACCGGCAGTTATGAATAAAAGCAAACAAAGTTTCCTGCGTCGGTTGGCGGTAATAGTAATCCTTCATTTGATTTTTAAACAGGGTGATCAGACCTTTTCAAGCGCCCTCGAACCCAGCCTCAGAAGTATAGTATTCAGCCTGTATTTCATCATCTACTGGATGCTGTTTTGGGTGGCTTGCAGTTCTATTTTCAGTAATTTCATGAAGAATACACTTGAAAAGAAAATCTGGTACCGCAAGCTTTCCGTTGTTACCCTGGTTCTGCTTTTATTTGTGATTGTATGTTCAATTTTCTTTAACTGGGGATACCGCATCATAGACCATTATCTGTTCAGATTTGCCTGGGAGGAAGACGTACATTTTATTAATCCGGATATATTTGATCCCGCTGATCTTTTCGAATCCATTAGAGTTAATCCTGAATTGCTGTTCGGTTTTATGCTGTTGTTTATTCTGGTATATGGTACTCATATTTTTGTGAGTTCCATGAAAAATGTGAAAGAATTGGAAGTGCTGGCAGCCCAACAGAAGAAGGAGAGTATTACTGCTCAATATGCGGCACTTAAGAACCAGATTGACCCGCACTTCTTTTTTAACAGTCTGAGCGTGCTTTCATCCCTGATTTATGAAAGCACTGAACTATCAGCAGAATATATTTCGCATTTATCCAAGCATTACCGCTATATTCTTGAGATGCATTCCGATAACGTGGTCACTGTTGATAAAGAGCTTGAATACCTGGATTCCTATTTCTTCCTGCTAAAGATTCGCCATGAGGACTACATCCGTTTATCGATAGCCCTTTCAGAACATACAAAGTTAAAATGCAAAATTCTGCCGCACTCGCTTCAAATGCTCGTGGAAAATGCTGTAAAACACAACGTCTTTAAAAAGGATAATCCTTTGGTTATTGAAATATTGGAAGATGAAGATTACATAATTATCCGCAACAATCTGAATAAACGAAGACTGTTGAATGAATCCACAGGTGTCGGATTGCAAAACATCCGGAAAAGATATGCTATCGAAAGTAACAAAGACATAATTTTAGAAGAATCCGATAATTACTTTGTGGTAAAACTCCCCAAAATCAACTGAATATGAAGATATTGATAATTGAAGATGAGCAGCGGACCGCTGATCTGATCATCAGGTTGATAAAACAATATGACAATGCCTATTCGGTTTTGGGAGTGATTGATTCAGTTGAAAAAGGGGTGAACTGGTTCATGCATAAAACGGAGTCTCCTGACTTGCTTCTGGTTGACATTCAACTGACCGATGGTACATCATTCGATCTTTTTGATCAGGTGAATATTGAAGTACCGGTAATATTTGTAACGGCCTATAATGAATTTGCAATACATGCTTTCAGAGTAAACAGCATTGATTATTTGTTGAAGCCGGTAAACTTCGGTGATCTGAAAAAGGCTTTTGATAAATTTAAAAAAACCCGGGAAGCCTATATGAATTCAAATTCCAGAGAGTACTACAAAATATTTTCTACGGGTTCGAAAACCTATAAGCAGCGGTTTCTGGTTCGATCAGGCAACGGCTATAAGTATATAATAACTGAAGACATCGCTTGTTTCATGGCTGAGGATGGCGTGGTATTTGCCTGTTGCCTGGCAGGTGGTAAAACAATCGTTGAAAATAGCCTTACTGAGTTAAATCAGGTGCTTGACCCGGAACAGTTTTACCAGATAAACCGCAACACCATTGTAAGCATAACCGCTATTTCTAAAATATCCAACTATTTTAACCGGAGGGTGATCGTACAACTCCTGCCCGATAAACTCGAATCTATTGTGAGCCGTGAAAGGGTTCAGAGTTTTAAAGAATGGCTCAATAAATAAGCTTCAGGTACATTCCGGATTCACCGGGGTACAATCCATCAGGTATTATGGCCTGTTCAAGGGAATAAGCTTTCGCAAGGGCAAATCATCATTTATTTTTACTTTAATAGTTACTTATATTAACCTTTAGTACATTTAATATGAAAGACAGGAGGCAGCAAATTGTTGTCAACTTCCTCTGGCTTCTCACAGGATGTGTGTTTCTTTTGTTTATGGGGGGCAAATGGAATATCCCGGTTACAACCTGGATCGGCTCCATTTTCTTTTTAAGATATTTCAGGAAACAACGCGGTTTTTGGGGAATTCTTCTGTCATTTCCATTTATTCTTTTGGCATCGCATATCTATTTTATTGGTCTTGCAGAACAGGTGGAATTGTGGTTTGAAATTGTCATTGCCTTGAGTTTTGCTCTTTATGTGATGATTCCATGCCTGATCGACCGGTTCTTATTTAAAAGGATACATAAACAGTTCCTTTCAACCCTTGTATATCCTGCCGCTTTAATTACAGTTCAGTTCCTGCTTTCTTATATTGAACAGTTGGGAACCATCCTCCACTGGACCCATTCTATGTTCGCAATGAAGCCTCTCATGCAGCTTCTTTCAGTTACGGGTGTCTGGGGACCCTCCTTCCTGGTAGGCTGGCTGGCATCCATTTTCAACTTGCTCTGGGAAGAGAAATTCGAACTGAAGAAAACCAGGCTTCCGGTGATAAGTTTCACCGTCCTCATTCTTCTCATCACTTTATGGGGCGGCATACGCCTGGTTTTCTTCGCTCCTGGTCCCGGAACCGTAAAAGTAGGATCAATAATTTTTGGATTTCAGGAAGATAACCTCTTCTACACCTATGACGCTATGCCGGAAAAAGTAAAACAGGAACAAAAAGAAAAATACCGTGATTTAATGCATGAGGTACAAAACGAATTGTTTGAAACCTCTGAAAAACTAATACCTTCAGGAATTAAAATTCTTTCGTGGGCCAGCGGTAATGCCGTTGTGTTTGCCGAAGATGAGGCTGAACTTATCCGTCGGATGCAGGATTTCGCCAGGGAACATCAGATTTATTTTTTCCCAAGCCTCCTGGTATTCGGTGATCATCAATACCCGGATGACAATCATGTGCTGGCCATCCAACCCGATGGCAAGATAGCTTATAATCACTTTAAAGGCAGGAGTCCCAACGCAGGATTCTACCAGGGCAATCTTGTAGAGATTCTGAATACACCTTATGGCAGGATAGCCTCACCCATATGTTTTGAAATGGAGTTTCATCGTTTTATCCGTGAGGCCGGGAAAAAAGGTGTTGATATCCTTATTGTTCCCGGAGATGAACCCGCAAGAGGCGCTGCCAATATGCATACTGAACTTTCAATGTTGCGCAGTATAGAAAATGGTTTTTCGATGGTCAGAACAACCCTTGAGGGATTGACCATGGGGGCGGATTACCAGGGGAGGGTTCTTTCGCAGATGAATTTCTATCATACCCTCACAAACAGAACCATCATCACCGAGTTGCCGGTAAAAGGAGTGCGGACAATCTATGCTCAAACCGGTGACTGGTTCGCCTGGTTTTGCGCTGTACTGCTGGTCTTTCTGGCAATTACAGGTATTAAACTGCCATATGTTTTAAGAGATCATAAACCAGAAAGGCAGGCCAAACCAGCGCTTTAAGGAATCCTAAAACGCCCATCCAGAAACCTGTGGCGTGCGATATAAAATATACCGCGGCACCAATTAATCCCAGACCATAAACGGCACCTGCAGGTGCAGTTTTGTGCATTTCTCTACTCATAATTTCAAAATTTTAACAGTTTTGATGGTGTTGTTCAATAATAGAATAAATATAAAGTAAAAATAACTGACCGTAACCAGGAAAAGATAAGAAAATCGGTTAACTGGTTGAACCAGCCTGTAAAAAGACGCCTGAGCAGGTAAATGGAAAATAATAGGTGGAAGTTTGAGGGCAAGGATATCCAGGTTAAAACCTCATTGTGAACCTAGGCTCAGGATTTTTGTTTTGTATGTAAACACAACCTAATAAAACACTGATTATGAAACTGGCAATCCTGGGTACCGGATCCGTAGGCCTTACGCTCGCCTCACGCCTTCTTGGTTTGGGACACGATGTAATGCTTGGGACAAGAAACGCGGCCGAAACATCGGTTCGAAATACAAAAGACAATTATGGTGGTCCGTCTTTTATGGAGTGGCATGCCTTAAATCCCCGGGTTAAGCTGGGTAATTTCTCACAGGCGGCTTCATTTGGCGAAATTATAATAAATGCCACTCAGGGCGTTAATACCATCAATGCGCTCAATATTGCCGGTGAAGGCAATCTTGGCAGTAAAGTTCTGATAGATGTCACCAATCCGCTTGACTTCAGCAAGGGCATGCCACCAAGCCTGTTACCGGAACTTTGTAACACCAATTCATTGGGTGAGGAGATCCAGAGGTTGTTTCCGAAAGCAAAGGTTGTGAAGGCCTTAAATACCATGTGGTGCGGCTTAATGGTTGATCCGGCCATAATTGGCAGCGGAAATCACAACGTTTTCATGTGCGGAAATGACGCCGATGCCAAGTTAAAAGTCAGGGAATTATTGCAACAATTCGGGTGGAATCAACAGGACATTGTTGATCTTGGTGATATTACGGCAGCAAGAGGTACCGAAATGATCCTGCCTTTATGGCTGAGAATAATGGGTACATTCGGTACCGGGGCCTTTAATTTTAAAATTGTAAAGAAATAGTATCCCGGACAGTTCTCAAGCGGATTCATTATTCATTCCCGAAAAAATAAGCCGCTGTTATTGCGAATGACCTGTTTAGTGTTTTAAAACCGTTGTCGGTATAAGGGGATATATTTAGGAGCCCCAGTTCATACCACAGACCGGCCTGGATATTGCCTAACCTGACACCGGCTCCAAGTAACAAACCGGCATCCGGCCGTTTCAAATCATCAGTTTCTGAATCATTTCCCCAATCAACGGATTCGGTGTTGGTTTCCTCGTCTCCGTTATATTCCAATTTGTCCTTATACTTGCCACTGATACCGACGGCCATATATGGGCCAGCTAACCCATAAAGCTTTATATCACCCAGATCATAAGTATATCTGGCAGCAACCGGAATACTTATATAAATTAGATTTCCGCTCCGTGTGTACTTGAAGTCTCCGAACTCTTCCACAAATTTTCCTCCCTTGAGACTCATGATTACACTTCCTTCTATGGAAAGCGCATCGGTCAGGGGCACTTCAACGACACCGCCCAAATGGAATCCAAGCTTCGCCTTGACGTTGTCAGAATAAGTTTCATCATCGTCTTTAACAAGCATTCTGGGAAAATTCAATCCTGCTTTTACGCCAAAGGTCTGTGCCAGGATTGCCGGCATGGGGAGCAGGAGAAGTGCTGTAGCTAATAAATACTTTTTCATGGATAGACCAGTCCAATGGCGCTTACTCATTTGGCTTTTCAGCTTCCGCCCCGCATCAAGCGGTTAACAATTGTAATAAAGATACGATATTGAATACTCAAGATCAATAGGTTGGTGATAATTTATTAACAGCAAAAATGAGTTTCTTTTATTGTCTATCTTAGAAGTAAATTTTGCATTAATGTACATCGATTATTATAAAGTTCTGGGGGTAGATAAGAATGCCACCCAGGAAGATATCAAAAAGGCCTATCGCAGGTTGGCCAGAAAGTATCATCCTGATTTAAATCCGAATGATAAAAACGCCAAGGCCAATTTTCAGCAGATTAATGAGGCAAATGAGGTATTGAGCGATCCAGAGAAACGCAAAAAATATGATCAGTACGGGCAAAACTGGCAGCATGCTGAACAATTTGAAAAAGAACAACAAAGTCAGGAACAATCAACAGCATCTTATGGACGAGGATATACAGGGAAAGAATTCGATGGTGATTTTTCCGATTTCTTTGAGTCATTGTTTGGTAAAGCCACCAGATCAGGAGCAAACCGGCAGATGAAATTCAGGGGACAGGATTATAGTACCGAATTGCATCTCAATTTCACCGATGCTTTTAAAACCCATAAACAAACCCTGACAGTAAACGGCAAAAATATCAGAATTACAATCCCGGCTGGAATCGAAAACGGACAAACTATAAAAATTGCCGGACATGGTGGCCAGGGAATCAATGGCGGACCAAATGGTGATTTATATATTACTTTTTCCATATCCAACCACCCGAAATATAAGCGACTGGAGAATGATTTATATACCACAGTGGATCTGGATCTATATACGGCTGTGTTGGGTGGTGAAATCACCATCGATACACTGAACGGGAAAGTAAAACTGAAAGTTAAGCCTGAAACCCAAAATGGAAGTAAAAGCAAATTAAAAGGGAAGGGATTCCCGGTTTACAAAAAAGAGGGGCAATACGGAGATTTATACATAACCTATTTCATTATGGTTCCAACGAACCTAACCAGGAAGCAGAAGGAGCTATTCACTGAATTATCTGAATTGTAACCGTAAATCAGATCAAAACATATGGAAAATCTAATATCTTTAAATGATTTCTGCGCGAGCCACAATATCGAGATTTCATTTATCCATTCCCTGACAGAAACAGGTTTGATAGAAACAAGTATGATCGAAGAAACCGGATATATTCCCGAAAACCAGTTACCGGAATTGGAAAAAATTGTCCGAATGTATTTTGAACTGAATATCAACTTCGAAGGCATAGAAACTATCAACCATTTGCTGCACAGGTTAAATGCCATGCAGGATGAAATCACATGGCTCAGGAACAGACTTCGCTTTTATGAGACTGATGAAGAGTCGTCATTATTTTAAAAACTATGACAGAAACTTACTGTCAGACACTGGGTAACACATGGTACTTGTCAATCGCTGTCAAGGTGATCATTACATGCCCAGCCAGAAACTGATCTTTACCATGAAAATATTGGTGGGAGCTGTTCCGAACAAATCGTTAAGATTGTTGCCCAGGGAAGAATTGTAAGTATTATCGTTGCTGTTCCGGTTATTTTCCCATACCAGGTAAAGTGTTGAACCGGGCCGGTATTCCCAGCGGGCTACCAGATTGGATCGGAATTCCCGAAAGCTGAAATCGGGATCATTGAATGAATATTCTTTAGTGCCCTCTGAAACCGTATAGGTTTGCGCGGTCTCGTCGTACCCGATTTCAGGATCCGCAAAAGTATAAGTGCGGTTCTCAGGTCTGGAAGCATCTGCGTCGGCTGCCCGTTTGAAATCACTGTAGGAACCGGTTGAAACAAAAGGACTTCCATAGTACTGGATAGAAATATCAGGAGTAATATTGTAATTCAACCTTAATGTGAAGGCATACGTTTGTTGTTTGATTCGGGCCAGGATATACTGTAATTCTGTATCGGCATTTTTTTGTGCAACATACAGGAAATTATCGGTATTGTTTGTATACTCGAATTCACTTTTAATGTAAATGTGATTACCCAATCGGAAGGATAGACCCGGTTCCAGCTTATACTGTCTGGAAACACCATCGGTGCTTACCGAGCTTATATTCTGCAAACTGAAAAGTACCCGCCTGGACTTGTCGGTATTAAATACAAGAGAATTCTCCCAGTAAGGTGAAAGCCGTAACGCAGGTCCGCCACGCAACAGCCGGGTGTTTAGTTCCGAAAAAATCCATGATTCAAGGATTGAAAGATCCCATCGGTTATTGAACTGGGCGGTGAACTGGGCGCTTACATCGTGGTAAGTACTGGTGCCACCGTAATTCCAGGAATTCACCTGCGCCAGGGTAAATGTATAATTCCGCAGAATACCCATGGGTTCCGTCTGGCGCCAGGCCAATTTGGTCTGGTTCATCACAAGATCAGCCATGTAAAGATAACCAGCATCGTTCAAATCAAAACCGGGTGACCACCAGCTTACTTTTTCCGAGAATACAAGCCGTTTGTTCCCTTGTCTTCCGGCGCTCAGATAACCTCCAGAACCGGCCAGATAACGGCGGCTGGAATCCACTCCCAGGTAATCCCTGGCGTCAGGACGCTGGTAATAGTGCAGCGCATTACGTTGCAATGCCAGGATTGCTTCTTCCTTTCCGTTGACATAACTCACCATTCCCTTAAAATCGATGAAGTATTCCCTGTCTTTGGAATATTGCAGAAAGTCAATACCTGCTGTATAGGAATTCCGGTTCAGGTAATTCAGGTGTGAATCATCAATGATCCTGTTGGTAGAGGTAAACAGAGTTCCGATTTGTGTATTCCCTTTATTGGCAACCTTTTGAACACGCCCGACCAGGTAGTTGGTCAACGGTTCCACAACCGGTTTGGTTTCAATCCCTGCCTCCGTAAGCCTGGCAGTTTCGCGCTGTGTCGTGCTTTGCAGTATACCCACGGATATTCCGTTCCGGGTTGTACCGGTTAATTTTACCGCATTGAGAATATTGGTGAATTCAGGTACTTTGGAAAAAGAATTAATATTGTCAACCACCGGTCTGTACGAAGGTGAATGACCAATCCGGCGTGAATAGAACATCATATTTTGGTCGGCAGAAAAATCAAAAATATGCTTTCCTTCCAGAAAGAACGGGCGTTTCTCATCATAGAAAGTCTCGAAGGCAGTCAAATTCATTACGGAGGGGTCAGCCTCAATTTGTCCAAAGTCAGGATTGATTGTAATATCAAGGGTGAAGTCTTTTATTCCTATTTTACTGTCAATTCCTGCATTCCCATTCCATCGTGCACCTGTGGCATAGGGACTTCCGGGTATTTCCGGCTCAAGGGTGGTTTTGCCTGATACGTAGGGTAAAAATTCGATTAGTCCGGGTTTACGAACGCCTTTCAAACCGTACATGGTGCCGAAAGAATATACGTGCCCGCTGTTTTTACGGGGTATCAGGCTCCACTGATCGGTTTCCTGAATACGACGCACGATGCGCCTTACATGTAATCCCCATACCATACCTGTATCGCTGTGATTGTAGCGGAGCTGGTTGAGCGGTATGCGGTATTCAACGGTCCATGCTGAATCATTCACATCGGTTTTTCCTTCCCAGACCGCGTTCCAGTTGAGATTAACCGACAGGGCATCCGTTACGATCAGGTCGGTTTTGTTACCCCCCGCATTGATATTGAATTCCGGTGCGGCCCGGTAGTCGTGATACGTATCGAAAGCCACGCTGATCAAATCACCGGTTGAATTGTCATCTCGGTTACCGACAAAACGGTTGATTTTTTCTGGCTCAGGATCCCAGGCACAAAGTGCAAAGTACAGATTTCTGTCATCAAAGAGGATCTTGATCTTTGTCGGAAAAGTAGGCAGGCCCCGTTCAACAGGTGTGTTCTGAATAAAGTTTTGCGACCATATTCCTTCCTGCGTCCAGCAAGCATCGTCAAGTTTTCCGTCAACAATGGGCGGATTTCCCTGCAGTTTTACCGTGTGATAGGTGCGTTTGTAAGCTTTGTCAAAGGGAATGATGCTATCCGGAGCCTGGGCATCAAGATTAAACTGAAGCAGGAAAAATTGAAGCGGTAGTATCAAAACCAACAACAAATTCAAAACTTTATTCATAGCAAATAATAACTTTCACCACATGGTTGATTGTGGTAAAAGTAATTAAGATTGATAAAAGGCATTACGTCGGAACGTTTTTTTTGCAGTAATGAACAAACAGGACTGGCAAGAAGTTTTTGATAAAGGGAATCCCGGTCACCGTCCGCTGAGGACTTTCTTAACCTGCCGCCATTCAGGGGTGCTGGTGCATTTGTAATACCCTGCTTTAATTAACCAGGCTTCCTGCATGGTATAATTCGAAGATTCAACCTGAACCGGGCGATCCTCTCTTCTGGCTGTCAGTTTTTCGGATCTGTAATTGATTTGTGCTGCCTTTAGGCAGGGCTCAATTGGTGGCGCAATATACTTGAGTTCATTTTCCATGGAACCTGCAATCAATTCGAGGTTGTACAAGGCGGCTCTTGTTTCCTTTGATTCTCCGGCATTTCTTTCCATAACGGTCTGTGCCTTCATTGCAGTACCGAACAGTATGATAAGACCCAGGGTGATTGGCAATTTCATACTCATTAAATTCATTTTTGTCGTCATTGTTTTTATTTTGGGTTTAGACAAAAATATGCATAAATCATGCCAATGGCTGTATTATACAGATTATGATTATGTTAAAAAATACTAATAAAAGGTTACAGGTAAGTTTCCGACCAGATTTGTTACAGGATATGTACGGTTACGCACACTTTCGCCTTAAACTGTTAACAGTCAACTGTTTACTGTTTACTGATTTTTACCCCTTGCTGACCTTTTGGGTGTAGTTGTTTTTTTGGGCTTTGCTGCCGCGGTTTTGGCTTTTGATTTGGATTCTGTTTGAACAGTTTCTTCGGATTTTGCAGTTTCCTCCGGAGCTGATTCATCAAAATTCAGGAGTTTCAATTCCAGCAGTGAATTGTACCAGGAAGCGAGTTTCTTGATATCGGACATGTATACACGTTCGCGATCATAATTGGGCAATATTTTTTCCATGAATTTTTTGAGAATATCTGGTGATGATTTGGGATCCGGGGCGGGAACACCGGGTTCCATTTCATGGATGCTTTTCAGAACATCTTTCAAAGGCACTTCTTCACCATCGGTGAAAATGGCAATATCTGCCAGGGAACTCACCTTGTGGGATGCACTCACAAAACTCCTTTTGTTATCTGTAAATGATTCAACAATGATTCCATTCCTGCCTTGTGATACAAATCTGAACAAGCCACTTTGTCCCGATACAGACATGATATCCTTTAAATCCATAGATGCCTTTATTATAAATAATTGGGTGCAAAAATAGTGAAAAATGATTAACTTAAAACGAATCTGCCTGTAATATGCTTATTGACGAAGAATATTTCTGATACTGCTGCTGCCACCCCCGCCTCCGGCGGGGCCTTCGTCGCTTTCGCTTCCTCGGTGCTGCTGCTGCTGCCGCTGCTTCTGCCACTGCCAACTCCTAAACCATCCCTCTTTCCTTCTTCACCATTTCATAAGCCTCACTGATCTTTTGAAATTTCTCCTGTGCCTTTCTGCGAATTTCCTCTCCCAGGTAGGCCACTTTATCCGGATGGTTTTTTAGGGCTTGCTGCCGGTAAGCTTTCTTAATTTCTTCGTTGCTGGCGTTTTTATCGACTTCCAGAACTTTATAAGCCCAGTCGGATGTTTTTACCAGCATGTTCTTCAGTGATTGGCTATCAGAGGAATTGATACCCAAATCCATGGCTATCTGATCGAGCTGATTGATTTCAGATTCGGTAATGGATCCATCAGACAGAGCGATACCATAAATCAGGTGCATCAACTGCAGTCGTGAAGGATAATCCATCCGGGTGCGGATCTGTCTGGTTACATCCTTGAGAGGTATGTCCTGTTTGAGAATATTCTGCAATATCTTGAGCATTTCCACAGTTTCCTCTTTTCCAAAGGTCCGGGTGAGGTAACTTTTTACAAAAGTCAGTTCGGATTTCATCACCCGCTGATCGGCTTTCATTACGGCTGCCATAATTACCAGCAAACTAACCACGAAGTCGCCTGTGGTCGTATCCGGTTGATTTTGTTCAAATCGCTCCAGGTTGGATACATCCACAAAGGTTCCCAGGGCAAAACCTATAATTGCTCCGATGGGTCCTCCTATCGTCCATCCAAGCCCGGCGCCAATCCATTTGCCAAATTTTCTCATGAGAAGGGATTGTTAATCAATATTTTTTAATTCCCGATGAAGCCGTAATATTTGTGGCAAAATGGGTTTTATTCCATCATTGTCGATCACATAATGCGAGCGTACGGTTTTTTCAGGGTCGGTTAACTGGTTATTAATAATTGCCCTTATTTTTTCCAATGTCATTTGATTACGCGAAAGGATCCTTTGAATGCGTATATCTTCGGGTGAGATAACCGTAACATATTTGTCGAACATCAGGTAAGCCTTACTCTCAAATAGTATGGCGCTCTCCTGGATCACATAGGCATGATGTGTTTTATCGCTGCACCATAGGAGGAAATCCCCGGCAACCTTAGGGTGGATGATCTGATTTACTTTTTCGAGAAGAGATTTATCGTTGAAAATCAGAGCCGACATTTTGGTCCGGTTCAGCACTCGGCCGCTGTAAATATCGCTGCCTAAAAGTGCGGTAAGATTATACCTGATCCCGGGATCCGACTCACTCAGGCGCCTTGCTGCTGAATCAGCATCATATATTGGTGCTCCGAGTTTTGAGAAGACCTGACAGACCAGTGATTTTCCGCTGCCAATCCCTCCTGTTATACCGACCTTTATCATTTCCGGGTAATTAAAAACTCAGTTTCTTTTGGATTAAAGCGAACATTGCTGATGATTCCCGGAGTATCGGTGAGAAAAACAGTCAGGCGGCTAATCTGTCCTTTCCGAAGAGCATTATAATCAATATGGGGTACCGGCGGATTTTTTGTTAATTTATTGTAATTGCTCAGGCAGATATTGTAGGTTAAGGTTACCTGCCCGGGAATTGCTATCAGATTCAATGAATCGGGCACATTTACAGGAACAATGGTAACGTTTTCGTCTACCTCAGTGAACCGGTCTACCGGTAAAGTTACCTGAACTTCCTGTTGCGAATAGGCAACCATGTTTATGGGTTTCAGGGCGCATTGCGCCTGTGCTGTATCGGACAGGTTGGTAAACCGTATCGGTTCGGTGTCAATACCAGTCAGTTTTCTGATAATGGTGCCCGGACCGGAAATGATGATGCTGTCAGGAGTTACAACAATATTGCCGTTTTTCATAAACTGCTTCTGATAGAACTTATCATGCATATCCAGTATGGGCCGGACAGCCACCTTTTTTACAACCATATCCGTGAACCTGAAAAACAAGGTGTCCGGAGAAATATCCAAAATAGTAACCTGATCAAATTCAGCCGAAAGCAGATCCTTTACGGTTTCCGTAACTACATAGAAGGTATCCACGCCGATGCTGTTCAGGGAGAATGAACTTACGTTAAATTTAAGTGGAACAAGATTGAGATTGAGTTTGCTTTTCAGGATACTGAATCCGGGTGCTCTTACTCTGAGTTTAAGCCGGTCAGGCACCTGACCAAAAAGGACTTTGTTGTCGGGGAAATTCACGTACCGGACAGGGTAAGTGACCTCATCCTCATAAACTTCACCCAATGAACGTGCGAACCAGAAAGCCGTTGAAATAATTATAAAGAAAAGAAAAGTCAGCAGTTTGCGCTGCTGCAACAACTGCAAATCCTTAAATTGTTTCAGGATTCTCTGCAGGAAGGGAGGGAAACCTGTTGTATGATCATTTTCGGTATTCAAACCAACAGCGTTTAAAGTACAGGACAAATATACCTTAAACGCTGCATATTCAAATTATTATTTCTGCTGATTTTCAACATCAGTATTATCGCGCATGACCGAGCTTTTGTCAACCTTCAGCAGGATGTTATTCCCGACATCAACAGTGATTACGTTGTCGCTGATGTTGTTTATTTTTCCGTAAATACCACCGGCTGTTATGATACGGTCACCCTTTTTCAGAGAATCCCTGAAATTTTTCAGTTCCTTCTGCCTTTTCATCTGGGGACGAATCAGGAAGAAATAGAACACTACCATAATTAATAAAAGCGGAATAAGTGACCAGGGGCTTTGTCCCTGCTGTTGGGGAGAGGCCATTAAAACAGTTCCTAAAAAGCTATTCATCATTTAATTTATTATATTAATAATTAAGAAATTACATACTTACTACTGCAGAGGCAAAGTAACAACAATTTTATGTTCCCTGCAAATTACTACCCTTCAAGGGTCAAAAGACCGCTTGAAGGGTCAAAAGACCAGTTGAAGGGTGGCAGGCGCTACTCCCCAATCAAACCACGACCCACCTTGACGATTTTCTTTTCTTCCTTTAGGTGTTTAAAGATCTTATCGAGCAGTCCGTTGATAAAGACACTGCTTTTCTCGGTGCTGTAAAACTTGGCTATTTCAAGGTATTCGTTAATGGTGACCCGGGTGGGTATTGAAGGGAAAACAACGGCTTCGGTAATCGCCATTTCAATGATAAGCAAATCCATAAAGGCTATACGTTCGACATCCCAGTTTTCAGTAAATGATTCAACCAGTTTGCCGAATTCCTCTTTATGCAGGATTACTTTTCGGAACAATTCCCGGGCGAAGTCCTTATCGTCATCATTTTTAAAG
The DNA here is from genome assembly GCA_041737175.1 of Bacteroidales bacterium. Taxonomy (GTDB): domain Bacteria; phylum Bacteroidota; class Bacteroidia; order Bacteroidales; family UBA10428; genus UBA5072. The sequence continues at coordinate 108,480 of JBGSSF010000008.1, read as the reverse complement.
AGCGGCATCAGCGTGGCCTTTTCGCCTTCGTTTTCATGGAATCCCTTAAGCGTTTTGGCAATCATACTGATTACGAATTCCACTTCATCATTCCAGTAAATACTTTGTTCCTCGAGAGTCTGATACAGACTTTCAGAGTTTATGATTTCTGACGTATAGACTTCCATGATCAGTTTTTTATCCAGATCATAATTTCTCCCGGCATCCTCCATATACTCTTTAAAAAAAGTCGCCATCCGGATGCGGTTATGCATTTTCTTGATGAGATCGGGAGAATTAACCCAGGATAACTTGGTCGTATTGAGGTATTGATTCAGCTGCTTATTAATCCGTATTTGCTGGATTACAAGATTATCGACAAATTTTGTATTGGGATTCAAATCTTCCCGGGTAGGAATTTTCTTTTGTCGTGCGATTTCTATGCGCGAGTTGGCATAATCGGCAATATCCACAACCAGCAACAACAGGTAATGGTATAGATCATAGGTTTTCTGGATACTAAAGAACAGTTCTTTTTCAAATCTATTGATTGAATTTTCCGCACTTTGGAAATAGGCGTACAGGAGTTGCAAAATCTTAATTCTTAATATCCTTCTGCTGATCATGATTGAAAGAACCTGGTATCTGAAACAATTTAGCCGTTTTATTGAAATGCAAAGAAAGTGAAATTTTTAGACTTTTCACGGGATTTGGAAATTTCATAATATAGTCATTTTTCGTCAAAAAAACGATAATAAATATCACTATATGAAGGTTCATGAAGAAAAATTTATATTTTTGAAATGGCTATTAATCTCTACTAAAAAACCCCTGACGTATGATTGAACAAAGGAATGAAAAAAACGAGACCGCCGAAGATTCCGAACACCGGGAAATCTTTTCCAGGGCGGTGAGAGCAGGAAAAAGAACCTATTTTTTTGATGTTAAGGCAACAAGAAGAAATGACTATTTCCTGACGATAACGGAAAGTAAGAAACGTTTTCATAAGGACGGACGCTTCTTTTTTGAAAAGCATAAAATCTTTCTTTACAAGGAGGATTTTGACAAGTTTTCGGATGGTTTTAGTGAAGTGATTGATTTTATTAAAACCGTAAAAGCTTCCGATCAGGTTATGGATCAGGCTATTACAGATGATGCCGGAAGTGCTGATGATTATACCAACGTTGAATTTGATGATCTTGAAAGTGTTGAATTCGATGAAAAGGAAAGTAAAAACTGAACTGAAAGCCATAAAAAAACCCGGAAAGTCTATTCTTTCCGGGTTTTGTTTTTTATACAGGTTTGTTGTATCATTTTGCGGATCTGAGAAATTGTTAGTTCCCTGACATTGGTAATGAAATAATCGGGATTTAAAAAATTACCATACTGGTTACATTCAAGAATCAGATTGTCGAACAATCCCTGTACAGGTACCTGCAAGGGTATCATAATGAGGACTGTACACAATTCCTTATGGAATCGGATGTATTCCAGCTCCCCTTTCGATTTTTTTACGGAAAAGCGAACCTCTTCCGAAATAATCCTTTGCTCAAAGGTTGAATAGGAGCAACCCTGGTTATTTAACAAGACGGCAAAATAGCGAAGTTTGAGTCCTTTTCCACCCAACCCGGTTGAGATAAGTACCTGACTTTTATCAAGCAGTTTGCTTTCAATTAAAAGCCTGCATTCCTGCAAAGCAAGGGTTGCCCAGTCCCGCAACTGGTCAGGTGACCCTTGAATGTATCTTTCCAGCGTCCGGTATGCTTCTATGCTGTCAATATTAGCCAGCTGAACCAACATGTGTTTCTTATCATCCAGGGTGAGATCATGCCGGAAAATAAATTCCCTGTTTTTGAGAACCTCTTCCGCATCAAAATCCGCGGTATGACTTTTGGCATAACTAAAGTATTCCATCTGAACATCAGCATCAATCTGTTGTTCGAGAATTGTAAGGTTTCCCGGAATATCGCCTAGCAACTCCTGTATTTTGTCATATATATTATCAGGCTGAGCCATGTTTGCTGAAAAATGCAATGGTTCTCTTCTAAAGATAGAAAATGTTCTGAGATTCTCCATATAAAAAACCAAAATTCTCATCATCCTTTGTCAGGTCAGGCATCAAATTCCCCATATCTAGGTATTGCCTGTCAACTATATAAAGGGTAAAATTGCGCGATTGATTTCGCAAAATGATGGAAGGGACCAGATTATCAGAAGTAGATACAGGCGAGAGTGTTTATATATCCGGTATCCAGGGGAAAGGTGCATTCCGGCAGCGAATCGGAGAAATGGGCTTTGTCAGGGGCAGGAAAATAACGGTTGTAAAAAACGCTCCCCTGAACGATCCGATTGAGTTCAGTATTCTAGGCTACAACGTTTCATTGCGAAGGAAAGAAGCTGCACAAATTGTGGTTTCAGATCTTCAATCGGTTCTGGTTCTGAACGAGCAGGCAAATGCCGGGGAAAATACTGTTTCTTCGAATAGAGCTTATAATGGACGAACCATACGGGTGGCTTTGGTGGGGAATCCCAATTCAGGCAAGACTACAATCTTCAATTATGCTTCCCGTTCACGTGAGCATGTCGGTAATTATACCGGTGTTACGGTGGGCTCCAAAACAGCTTCTTTCAGACTGGGAGATACTGTTTTTGAATTAACGGATTTGCCGGGCACTTACTCTTTATCAGCTTACTCCCCCGAAGAATTATTTGTAAGGGATTTTATGATCAGGCAAAAGCCGGATGTGGTTATCAATATAGTGGATGTCACAAATATTGAACGGAATCTTTTTCTCACAACCCAGTTAATAGACATGAATGTCAGGGTGGTGGTAGCACTGAACATGTTTGATGAACTGGTCAGAAATAAGGATAGGTTCGATTACACCAGCCTTGGCAGGATGCTGGGTATACCGTTAATTCCCACAATCGGTGCAAGAGGGAAGGGAATACACAGGTTGTTTCAGAAGGTAGCCGATGTGCATGCAGGAAAGGACATTTACCAGCGCAGCATAAAGATCAATTATGGTTTTGAGGTGGAGCATTCCGTGGCAAAAATATCGGAGAAGATCAGTTCCACGGGCTCCCGGGTCGAGACGCCGGGGTTGTCTGAACGCTATGTCGCGCTGGCATTGCTGAACAGGGACAATACCATTGAAAATCTGATCATGCCCGCTGAACGATCAAAGGAAGTTCTGAAAACAGTGCGCGAAGAAGTCGGCAGAATTGAACAAATTATGGGAGACTCGATCGAGACTGTCTTTACGGATGCACGATATGGATTCATCGCCGGTGCTTTGAAAGAAACCTGGAAGACCGGTAAACAGGACAGAAGAAAGATGTCCGAAAGTATTGACACCCTGTTGACGAACCGTTATTTAGGATTTCCGGTCTTCCTGTTTTTTATGTGGATCATGTTTTCAGCCACTTTTAATCTGGGCGCCTATCCTCAGAATTGGATTGACAATGGGGTAGGGCTCCTGGGAGGATTTTTAAACCGGATCATGTCGGACGGTTCTCTGAAGCATTTGCTAATTGACGGCATTATCGGCGGAGTTGGCGGAGTTATCATTTTCCTGCCCAATATCCTCATCCTTTTCTTTTTCATTTCCCTGATGGAGGATACTGGTTATATGGCCCGGGCTGCATTTATTACCGACAAATTAATGCATAAGATCGGGCTGCACGGAAAATCATTTATCCCAATGATCATGGGATTCGGATGCAATGTTCCGGCGGTGATGGCCACACGCACCATCGAGAACCGCAATAATCGACTGTTGACCATGTTAATCAATCCGTTTATGAGCTGCAGCGCAAGACTCCCGGTTTATATTCTGCTGATCGGAGCAATATTCCCCGGTTTTCAAGGGACCATGTTGTTTGGCATCTACCTCACCGGTATTCTGGTTGCCATTCTGGCGGCTCTTTTATTTAAAAATACTCTGTTTCGGTCCACAGACGCACCTTTCGTTATGGAACTTCCGCCCTACAGGTTCCCAACAATTAGATCCACGCTGAAACATATGTGGTTTAAAGCTTCGCAGTACCTTAAAAAAATGGGAGGCATCATCATGATTGCTTCCATACTGATATGGGCTCTCGGACATTTTCCGGTGTCAAAAGCAGCAGATGGTACGGCAATCCCAACCACCGGTGTCAATGAAAACTCCTACATCGGGCGTGTCGGCAAATTCATTGAACCCGCTATCCGGCCGCTCGGTTTTGACTGGAGTATGGGAGTCTGCCTGCTTACCGGCGTGGCTGCAAAAGAAATTGTAGTAAGTACAATGGGTGTTATATATCATTCGGAAAATGGGAATGCAGACCTGGTGAAAAAGATCCAAAATGCACAGCAATTTACACCACTGGCCACGCTTTCATTCCTGATGTTCACCCTGCTGTATTTTCCTTGTATAGCTACAATTACAGCCATTCACAGTGAATCCGGGTCATGGAGATGGGCGGTTTTTTCCGTGCTGTTTAGCACCGGTCTGGCCTGGATAGCATCGTTTCTTTTGTACCAAACCGGTTTGTTGTTGATGTAAATAATGCATATGATACAGGATATCATCACCTATTTTTTAATAAGCGCATCGGCAATCTATGTCCTGTTCAACGTTTACAGGATGGTTTTTCCTGCAAGGAATAAATCAAATGCCCATTGTGCAGGTTGTGCAGGATGTCCGATGTATAGAAACGCAAAATCCTGCGTTTCCGGTTTTAAAGCAAAGTGACCCGTCCATTTCAACTTTCCCCTTTTATCTATAAATATTGCTGGTTTGTATATTAAATTTGTTAAGGGCTTCAGTTAAACTTACTTTTAATAGCGGAAGTACCATTCTGAATCTTCTTTTAACCTCATATTTAATTAACCATGAATAAAAATCCACAGAAAAAGAACCTGAAAAGCAACCGGCTATCAAGAAGGAACTTTTTAGGCACGGCAACAGCTGCTGCTGCGGCATTTACTATCATTCCCCGTCATGTTATGGGTGGCAAGGGTTACACCGCACCCAGCGATCTGATCAACGTTGCGGGCATTGGGATCGGAAGTCAGGGTGGTGGTGATATCCAGCAGATCAGTTCACCCGATGTGCCCATTGAAAGGCCGCAAAGAAATTTTAACGGCACCCCTCTTACCAAGCAGCAAATAGCCGAGCGGGAGGCCAGGATGGCTGAAATGAGGCGCAGAAATGCCCAGGCTGCGGGTGCGCCCGGCGCTCCGGCCAATACGAATGCCGTGGTGCAGATGGGAGCGGCTGAAGGGAATAAGGTGATCAAGCTTGCCAATATTTATGCCTTATGCGATGTGGATCCCAATTATGCCGGACATATTATCAAGGGTTATCCCAGGGCGAAGGTTTATTCCGACTGGCGGGAAATGCTCGACAAGGAAAAATCAATCGATGCCGTGGTCATTGGTACGCCCGATCATACCCATGCATCAATAGCAGCAGCCTTCATGCGTGCCAAAAAGCATATTTATCTGGAAAAACCAATGGCCAAAACCATTTATGAATGCCGCAAGCTGGCTGAACTGGCCAAGGAATACGACGTGGTTACCCAGATGGGAAACCAGGGCCATGCAACCGAAGGCACAAGGAGAACTGTTGAGTGGATACAATCAGGAGTAATTGGCCTTGTCAGGGAAGTACACCTGTCAACCAACCGTCCCATGGGATTCTGGCCGCAGGGAGACATCAAACGTCCTGCAGGCGTTAAAGTACCGGCTCAATTGAATTACGATGTATGGCAGGGTCCAGCCCCGGTGAGGCCTTTCAATCCGGAAACCCTGCATTTTAACTGGAGAGGCCTTTGGGATTATGGCACAGGCGCCATGGGCGATATGGGCGCTCATATCTTTGACGCTCCGATCTGGGCATTGAATCTCGGCATGCCGGCAAAAATTCAGGCAACTTCCACTCCTTACAATACGGATTACATGCCTCTGGCCGAAACCGTAGTATACGAATTCCCGGCCCGTGGCAATATGCCGGCAGTGAAGGTGACCTGGTGCGATGGCGGACTTCGGCCTGCTCGGCCCGAGGGACTTGAAGACGGTCGAGCCATGCGGGATGCCACCTATATTGGATTCAACGGAATAATTACCCACGGCAGTCATGGCGCTATGCCTGAACTTATACCTGCAGATAAGGGTTTCAACGGACCAGATCCCTGGTTGCCGCGCACCGGCAATATTTTTGAGGACTGGATCGATGCCATTAAAAACGGCAAGAAATCATGCAATGATTTCTCCATTGCCTCAAAACTGACTGAGATCATGCTGCTGACGAATATCGCTGTTCTTCACCAGAGAGCAAACAAAACACTGGAATATGATGCCGTAAATATGAAAATCACAAATCATCCGGAAGCCAACAGCTTGTTCCATTATGAATACAGGAGTGGCTGGAGTTTATAGGCCTAAGACCTATGGCCTAAAGCCTACAGCCTACAGCCTACAGCCTACAGCCTACAGCCTATTAAAGAATTATTTCACTAAACTTATAAAACATGAACTATGGAAAATAAAAAAGTCGGGGTCTCCAGAAGAAAGTTCCTGGGAGCTGCCGCTGCAACTGCTACTTTTTCGATGCTGCCTGTGAATTTCGCCTTGGGCAATGCATCCGGTATCGCCTTGGGAGAGAAACCGAATTCGAAATTCGGCGGAGTGCAGATCGGTGCTATTACTTACAGCTGGCGAAGTATGCCGGGAGGCGTTGATAACATTATCAAGTATTGTACGGAAGCAGGCATCAGTTCCATTGAACTGATGAGCAACGATGTGGAAGAATATTTGGGAGCACCTAAAAATCCCATGATGGGTATGTTCGGTCCCAGGCCTGCCGCTGCGCCCGGAGCTGCTGCTCCACCACCACCACCACCTCCGCCTCCCCCTCCTGCCGCTGCTCCTGCTACTGCCACTGCTCCCGCCGCTCAGCGTCAACGTCCCAGACTGACCCCGGAGCAGGAAGCCGAAATTGCCAAATACAATGCCGAGATCAAGGCCTGGCGTTTGGCATTGCCAGTTTCAAAATTTGAAGAGGTGCGCAGTAAGTTCAATGATGCAGGGATAAACATTCATATTGTGAAGTTCTCCCCGGCCAGATGGTCAGAGGAGGAGATCGATTATGCCTTTAAAGCAGCCAAAGCCATGGGAGCAAAGGGCGTTACTGAGGAGATCGGCGAAGCAGCTGTTAAAAAACTGGGCCCGATAGCCGAGAAACATGGCATGTATGCCATTTTCCATAATCACATGCAATTTGCCACACCCGGTTTTAACCTCGATGACTTTATGAAAGTTTCACCAGCAGTCATGTTCAACTTTGATGCCGGACATTTTTTTGGATCTACCGGATTGCATCCGAATACAATCCTTGAGAAATACCACGATCGGATATTCAGTGTTCATATTAAGGATAAAACCGGACCAAAAGCTGATCCGGCCAATACAAACCAGGTGTGGGGTCAGGGTGAAATGCCGCTTGCTGACGTTCTGCTTTTGATTAAGAAGCAGCAATGGCCTATACATTGCGATATTGAGCTGGAATACGATATTAAACCATGGTCGAATGCAGTGAAGGAAGTAAAGACGTGTGTGAATTACGCCAAGGGGATTCTGTTGCTATAGGGGTTTAGGCTGTAGGGGTTTAGCCTACAACCTACAGCCTACAACCTACAACCTAAAACTTTATCTCTCCGATCTTATTCATCAGATTCATAATCCTGGCCTGCCTGCGCAGTAAATACGCCGTAGGTTTGGCCGGATTACGCACGCGCGGGTTGGGCAGGGCGGCGGCAATCAGCGCAGCCTCTCCCCGGGTGAGTTTGGCGGCCGGTTTGTGGAAATATTTCCTGGCGGCTGCTTCCACGCCATAGATACCGTTGCCGGTTTCCGCCACGTTCAGGTATACTACCATGATCCTTTTCTTACTCCATATCGCATCGATGAGAACGGTGAAATAAAGTTCCAATCCTTTGCGAACCCAGGTCCGGGCAGGCCACAGATATACGTTTTTTGCCACCTGTTGGGTAATTGTGCTCGCACCGTGCTTTCTCCGATGTTTTTTATTGTATTCGACTGCCTTCTGAACAGCTTGAACATCAATGCCCCAGTGCTCCAGGAACCGGTTGTCCTCAGAGGCAACTACCGCTCTTATCATGCTTGGAGAAATATTCCTGTAGGATACCCAGTCTTTATGAATTCCGACCCTTTCACCATTGGATTTCTTAACAAATGCCCGTTTGATCATCAAGGGAGTAACAGGAGGATTTATGAAGGAAAAAAGAATGACAAAAAACAGGGTTGAGCCAAAGAATGCAATCATGGCCCATTTGACTATAAACCAGGATTTTCTCAGATACTTTCTGATATTCCCGTGAGCGGAAATAATTTCAGTCTCCTGAATCTCCGCCTGATCTTCATTCATGTCATCCATGTCATTTATTTACTTGAATAAAATTAATAAAAAAAGACAGATTGTCATCTGTCTTACTAGTCCCTTGTCCCTCGTCCCTCTTTTCTTCCTAACTATGCTTGTTCTCCAATTCCCGTATTTTCTCCTTGGCACGCAGGTAATAGGCCTTATACCTAATATAGTGATTCCCTTTCTCAAATTCCCAGTATACATTCCCGGCCCGGTAAATCTTGCCAATGCAAGCCTCGAAGATCAGGTTGTAATTTATGCCAATAATCTTTTCTGCCTCCAGGATGGATTTAAAGCGAACACTTTTATCACCAAAATGACCAATCACGGGCACATTGTATTTTTTTTGCCCGCGCTTCATGATTATCCTGTTTGCCATGGTTTGTTTTTTACTGATTTACGTAAATGACAGCATTTTGTTGCAATTTTCACATTCATGTAAATAGTCCGTCATCCCTTATCAGCATAAGAATAGCACTGTGTGGCACAATGACGTACTTTTCATTGCTGAACTCAATTTCCCAGCCGCTTTTTTGCAGATAGACCGCTTCATCACCCACCTTGGGTTGAAGGGGAACATATTTAACTTCATCACTCTTATCTTTCCAGGGCTCATCCACATCATTGATGGCCGGTATAGGGTAACCGGGGCCGACTTTCACTACGTAACCTGTTTGAATGACTTCCCTTTCCTGAACGCCTGGTGGCAGGTACAAACCAGTCTTGGTTTTTTCATGAGGGGTTTTGGGCTTGATTAATACCCTGTCGCCCACAAGGATAAATTTATTAAGATTCTGTTGTCCGATTTCAATTGACATTTGTGCGACAATTTCAATCAAAGATAATAAGAATAACTTAACATGTTTTGCCTGAAATAAAGCCCGACCGGTAACGTTTGTTTAGTATATTTTACCTTTTACTGTTTACATTTTACCGATTACCGATTACCGATTACCGATTACTGATTACTGATTACTGATTACTGATTACTGTTTACTGTTTACTGTTTACCTTTTACTGTTTACTGTTTACTGTTAACTTTTCACTATTCACTATTCACTATTCACTATTCACAGTTCATCCATTCATTGTTTATTTCAAGCCGTTCATTGCCTTTCGTCACAAATTAAAACGTTTCGTCAATTATAACTAAACATTTTACAGAATTTGTCGTAACCTTAACTGTAAATAAGTGAAACACTTAAATCAACCCGATTCCAATCATGCGCAATTACAAGTTATTCACAGAATCCATTCAACAGGGCATTATCAATGGGCACGACGCCTTATTCAGGGCTGTATTCGATGAATCCCCCGATGCCATCTTCCTTTTGGATACCGACAGTTTTGGAATTATCGATTGTAATTCAAAAGCCCTGCAATTGTTTCAGGCCAACGACAAAACTGAACTGAATGGCCGGGAGTCTTTTTCTCTTTACGATTCGGAACCCGTGGAATTCAGCAAAATCAACCTGATAGAAACCATCAAAAGGGGCCAGGAACACAGCCAAGAATTGGCTTTCAAATCCCTCAAGGGAAATATATTCTGGGGCAGAGCTTCACTCAGGAAAGTTGACGCCAAAAACGGCTCATTGATTATCTTCAGGGTACGAAGGGTGGTTGATTATATGAAGACTGCAGAAATGTTGTCATCCATGGTTAAAGTTACCTCCAAGGCCACCGGTGTGGATTTCTTTTGTGTTCTGACCGAGTTGCTGTGCAAGAATTTTGGAATAAGTACGGCTCTGGTGGCAAAAATAACCCCCGAACAAAATAATGCGGTTGGTATGTGCTGCTGGCATAAGACAGGCAGACTGGATAAGGTAAGTTTTGATCTGGATGCCAGTCCTTCTCAAAATGTCCTGAAGGGATATACAACGTTTTATCCTTCCAAATTGAGGGAAATGTTCCCGGAGGACTTGCTGATTAGAAGGCTGGACGCAGAAAGCTTCATGGGAACACCCGTATTCAATGCATCCGGAGATGTCTGCGGACTGCTGATCCTGATGGATGACAAGACAATGGAAGAAATACCCAATTCACGCCATATACTGTCCCTCTTTGCCTCACGGTGTGGCGCCGAATTCGAAAGGCTCGAAACCGAAGAGAAATACAGAAACCGGATCAGGGAACTGGAAGGGAGGATTAGGTAGAAACGGGCGGTTAGCAGTAAACAGTAAACAGTAAACAGTAAACAGTAATTGATAATTGTTACCAAACCCTTCAAGCGGTCCTCAGACCCTTGAAGGGTGAACCAAGTCATAGATATCTTTTCTCTCCCTGCATTAAAATTTCCACAATTTATCTATATTTGCATCCCGCCTTCGCATAAAGCTTCGGCGGGCGCAGTAGGCCCCGTAGCTTAATTGAATAGAGCATCTGACTACGGATCAGAAGCCTGCCTGCCGTCGCGCAGGCCAGCGTGTCGGCAGGCAGGGTTATAGGTTTGAGTCCTATCAGTGATTAGGTGTTAATTATAAGTTCTTGAAGTTTTGTATATTTGAAAAAAGGCCCCGTAGCTTAATTGAATAGAGCATCTGACTACGGATCAGAAGGTTATAGGTTTGAGTCCTATCGGGGTCACAAATTGTGCCAGGACATAAATATAATTATGATACGATGTGAATATTATTGTGTCCTGGCATATTTATAGCCTTCACATCGACTAACGACCATCTCATTCCATTGAATCTTCTTTTCCGAAGGAGGTATGCCCATCATGTTCGATTTATGCGTGCCATGTAATGTGCGTTGCCAGGCTTCGGCATGTGCAACATAATCAGCAGTGAAGAATTTCTCCACTGCATCCAAATTTCCCTGATCAATAAATTGATCATTGGAGTTCTTGATTTGTTCTTATTAGTTCATATTAGGTCAAATAGAAACCAAAATTAAACACTCTATTGTCTTGTTTTATGCTAACCTCCAATGTCCGCATGTATAGCCTGTCCCGATTCATCGGGACAGGCTATACATGCTGTTGGCGACTAGCATTTATTGAATAGAACTCACCAAAATGCCAGAGTACTCCAGATGGGTCGTGCATAAAACATTCTCTGCCCCATGTTTCTTCTCTAATTGAAGTCAACTTAACTTTTTTGTACTTTCGATGCAGATCTAAACTTTCTAATTCAGCCCAATATCTTTGTACATCATCGACCTCAAGAAATATCATTGAATTATCTATCCAATCTTTAACATAGGCATCTTGTAAATAAAACCCGAGCCTATCAGTAACCTTGAAATATGACAAATTTCCTGATATTTGTGATTCTTCAAATCCTAATTCCTTATAAAAAAACCTGGACTCCTCAAAATTCTTGGCTCCAATAAAAGCCCTGATTGATTTCGCTATATGTTTCATGCTAAGATTCGTTTTATGCTATTATTCTACCAGTAATAAAATATTTCATTGAGAAAATGTTCATTTTATGCTTGCCGCAAACCCTCTGCCAGCAATGGCTTAAGCACGCTGTTGGTAGTCCGTTTAATATCCTTACCAATCAGTGTTTCTTATTTTTTTAAATCTAGTTCACGTCTGCGTTCAAGATAAATAAAGCTAATCAACATACTGTTCGAAAAATAACCAAATCTCTTCACTGGCGAAGAAATCCATATTACCCTGGACTCCAGGCCAGTCATGACCTCCGCCAACAATTGAATAAAACCAAATTTGGGTATTATTTGCACAGTTGAAATGTTTCTCACGAACAACAAAACTGCTGTCGCCTTTATTAATATCAGGTAAAGTATCTATTTTAACCAGCGTACATTCATTTAAACCAACAAATATGTTTACCATTTGGCGGGTACCCATATAACCATTCGCTCCAATGGCCGGATAGTCTTTTTCACCCTCCCATAAAGTAGTCCTATCATCGGTGCCGTTAATCATAAAAATTGGGGCGATATTTTTTATTTTGCATGAATCGTACAGCCAGTACATCAGGCAACTCACATCGGGAGAAACAGCCCTAAACAGCTCAGGTTTTAAGCAAGCCATTTGTATAGTCATATCACCACCATTCGACATACCCGTGCAAAACGTATTTTTAACACTTAACTTATGCTTCTTTTGTAAAAAGGACGCCAAGGCACTTATAAAACCAATATCGTCAATCCCATAGTTAGAATAACCTACATTCCATGACCGAAGACTATCGGCACCCAAAGTGGCTTCGGGGTAGCATACAGCAAAACCATATTTATCAGCAATCGAGTCCATTTTAGTGAACTTTCGTATGCCTTTCGAAGAGTCACCATAACCATGAATCACAAATACTAATGGAGCATTGTTTTTAAGATTATTAGGCAAATGGAGTAAATATGTTCTACTTCTCCCGTCTATATCGATGACATTTCTGGTTGTATTGGCAGGACGCTGTTTTGAACAATTTGTAAGACTTATCAAAAGTCCTAACAATAGAAAAATGAAATACTTTCCATCCGAATTTCTCACAGTTTATATTTTTGGTTGTTACATACTCAATATTTTACACTTTAAATGAACTTTATTGACATCATTATCCTTTCTTGAATGACTGGTAACGCCGCCCGCATCTATAGCCTGTCCCGATGAATCGGGAAGCTGTTGCGCAGTCAAGGCGATTTGTGATCGAGTTGCCACCAAAATACATACACTATTTGAAGATGGCGTTAGTTAAGGTAGTATAGCAAGCCGATTCCATAACTACTTCGGCAGCACCATTTTTCACCTGTACCTTTCCGGCAGCTTGCATACCCCTAGAAAAGTCTGTTTTATAAACATTGAGCTCTTTAATGTCAGCGGGTATATTGCTTATAATAGCTTTGCGTTCTCCACTGTTGTTTACGATATGAATTGTATATAATCCATTTAAAATATCAGCAAAAGCGGCAGCTGTTACATTTGGTCCTGCAACATCCACTGGAATAGCAAACGAACCTTCAGGGGTTGAACCCAGTTGCTTCAGATTCCAGAATCTTTGTGTAGGACGTAACGGGCCTTTATCGCCATACAGACCATTTCCGGCCAAAACTGAATAATCGGGAGTCAATTGCCATTCCATAATGGTGGCTACCTGGGCCTCCCTGCATATTTTAATGTACAGATCAATTTCTGACAATTGAAACCATTTATCGAGAAAATGCATGGGATAACGGTGCTCGGCTGAATTAGGACCACCCTCGACAACCATCAGAGGGACGTTTAATTTTTGTGCCGATAACAACCAGGCCTTCAGGTCGGCAGGTGTGCACCCATGCCAGGTGTGAAAACCAACGGCCCCAATATACTTATGGATGGTTGAATCATTCACGGCCGGAATCACAATTTGGTTCGATCTTACCGTACAGGCACCGGTGTCGCCCAACAATATTTTGGTCATCAATCCTCGTGATGCAAAATGTTTGCCGATTGCCTTTACATAAAATGCATGTTCTTCGGGTGTATGATACACCATTACCCCATAGTCGACTTCGTTGAAGCTGAACAATGGAATTTCAATTCCGTAATCGGTTTTTAGGTATTCGATAAATGCAGCAATCGATTTGCACATTTCATCAATCTTTTTGCTGTCGAGCGAAATCTTAGCATCATGCTCCAATCCTTGTCTGTTATGCCTGGTGGAATCGATTGCCCAAACCGGCGGGGACCAGATGGTCACTATCATGGGTATATGACGCTTAGCCAAGATTCGTGCCATCTCTATCTGGTCGTAGAATCCTTCTGATAATTTCCCTGCCCTGGCATTTACCAGCGGATTGTCTTTTTCTTTGGGTTGCCATTCTTTCCAGTCAAAAGCAATTCGCCCCCATGCAACCCGGATACTGTCCAGACAATAAAGAATAACCGCTGAATCTCTTTCAAGATCATATACACGATAATTGCTGCCTACTCCTTTAAACGGTCTTCCGGGTTTGGACGGATCAATGCTGATCCTCACATCTTCTTTATCAACATTGCCCTTTACATTGATAGTATATTCAGCTTTTTTCTGAATCCCATTTTCTGCTTTCCCGTCAATAAGGGTAAAGTATATCTGATAGTCGGCAATGGGTCTGTTTGGATCAGAAGCGACAAATTTTTTAACTGGCAGCGGGTCGTTCAAATAGCCGGGACGATCAATGAAATTTTGTTTTACAAATATCTCGGTATTATTGCCGGCAATAACTTCATATTCTCTTAAAGCTGTTTTTACAATAATTCTATTGCCTTTTGCTTTAATATATTCGGTTCTGCCATCGGGGATTGCCGATTTTAGTGTCACTGAACCATTTTTGGTCTTACCGGCATAGATATCGAGAGTTCCATCGATAAACTCGCTGCCAGGTATTTCAACACAGAAATAAGTTCCAGCCTGGCTTATATCTGCGGTGGCATTGATTGACAAATCAATTTTTACACTATTCTGTCCTGTTTCTGTAAAAGTAACTGCGTAATTTAACGGAAGAGCCTGCAGGAAGTGCGACATTTTAGTAACATTTCCAGCTACTGAATAAGTCTGGCTACCTTGCCAGTTACACCTTTCTGATGAGATACATCCGCTCCAGTCTTCATAAACAGAGCGAAGAGAAGTTTCGAAGTTCAATTTTTCTCCATCAACGTGGAAGCTTCTTATGTTACCCCAGGGCATTATTTCAACTTGAGAATAACTTTTTGGAAGAGAAATAAAAAGAATTAAGCTTGTTATCAGGAACAGTTTTCTTATGAAAAAACTTAAAGGGCTGTGGAATAGTCTTGAATTCATTTTGCTGTAATTAAAGAGTTAGTAGTAATTTATCATGTATCCAATTTCATAGGAGCAAGTATAAAAACTGAATGCTGAATATTTTCTTTCACAGGATCTTTTTCATAGGATTTTATTGCTTGTGTTTATTTAAAGATCGAATTACAACATTTATTTCCTGCTTTATAGTTGCCGGAATCCAAACCAGAAGAGAGTTTCCTTCTTTGGCTGTTTGAAAATCGACTTTTCTTCCGTTAAATAATACTTCCACCTTGTCATCACCTTTCCAGTTTTCAATTGTGAATGTCGGATTCACGATCGTTTTGTTCGGGTTGATGCTGAATTTGCATTCTGTATTGTTACTGTTTGATTTAATTATTATTGAGCGGTAAATCCGGTCAGTCTTTACATATTCATAATTATTGTCAAACATTGTGATCTTCCCCGGATCAAGCCATGTTTGTATCTGATTTTTAATCTCGTCATAATTATATGCTTCCGAAACGCCGACCAGCATCACATGTCGGCGATATTTGCGACCGGTTGAATCAATCAGGAAGCTATCCTTAAAATCAACTCCCAAACTACCATAAAAACCGGCACTTGCCAAGGAAGTATGTGTTACCTCATTTTTATTTGATGCATACGAACGCGATGTTTTTCCCCAATCTTCGGCATTTTGACCGTACGGTTCGCGACCTACAGGCCAATGAGAAAAATTCCAGGTGGTATTGTGCCAGCCAATCTGGGTTTCTATCTTTATTCCTGTCCATGTTTCCGGATACGCTTCATCCTGGCTATATACAATATAAAAATCCGGCATGTTTTTAAAATGGCAATCGAATACAATTTGTTTCCAACCCCATGAATCTTTAACGTATTGGTTGTTTGTTGGTTGAGGAAGGAAAACTTTCACGGGATCAGTCATGTTGAAAACGGACAAAGCAGGGGAGTTGCACAAATCGCCAGCTTCAACCAGAGAACCGCCAAGAGGCAATGGTTCAATCACTTCCGGACCCCAACTTCGGCGATGGTTAACATCGAGATTGGGTGTATCAAATAATTGTCGCGTTCCTGTACCATCAGGGTAAAAGGTCCAGTATTCATCAAAATATGGTAACTGTTTACCTTTCAGATTTTCACCAGTGAAATTGTAATTAGGATTTAAAGGAATTCCGTGCCAGTGAATAATTTTTCTTACAGCATTGTCCTCGATAATGGTAATCGTTTGACCATGCCGCTGGCGATCAGACATTGCTTCGTGGCAGCCTGGATAAAGGGAGTCGCCGCCTTCGAAAAACTCAAAATTCAGCATGAACTGGTTGGTTAACCGCCAGGCAGGTGCATTGTTGGCCCGGTCCCAAAACACGAATTTGATATTTTTGTCGTACCCGAATTCTTTGCCAAAGGAGACCACCGTAGCATCTCCTTCAAAACCTGACCACGTGAAGTTTCTTTTTGCCGCTTTAAAACCGGTGGTGTTATCATCCTGATCTTCAGTTGGTGTTTGAATAACCCTGATGTGTTTAAAAACGGCAGCTTTGAACTTCTGGTGTTCGGGCACCTGACCAACCAAAGCTACAAAGTACTGTTGATCAGGGGAAAGCCAACTGTACTGCGGGGCAACTTCCATCCAGTCATCAGAGTTTATACCCCATTTTGTCAGGTGTGTTCCATAATAAAAATGAAAAGTATTCGATAGAGATTCGTGTAAGATCCTGATTTTTTTATTGGTAGAGCGATAAGGAACCGAAAATGTCATACTATCGAGTTTGGCCTCGTAGCGCAAAGGATTAATGACTTTTTTCGGATCGTGGATATTTTCAAAATTGTTTTGCCTGTCGTATTGATTGATATGGATTATTCCCGAACGGTTCGAAACGGCAATCATTGTATAATTAGATGTATCAGGGACTCCGTTTTTATTTGCAGTCAAAACCAAGCCTATTACGTCGTCCTCGGTAAATTCAGCTTCTGCATAGAAATTCCCCGAAAATGATTTCAAATTGTACAAACCATAGAATCCAACTTTCGAGGTATTTGTAACTGAAAGTGAATGATTTCCGATTTCAAATTTGCCATCAGTAGCGCTGTTCAGCTTTATTTCTTTCCAGTTTTTACCCAGGGACGCAAAATTGTCGTCAATCACTATGTTTGTATTTTGGGTAAAAACCAAATTAAATTGGCCGATCAGAAATGTCAAAATGCAGCATGCAGATCGAAATGAAAATATTCGGCGATAAAACTCAGAAATAGAGTTAGTTGACATATTTATGTTAGTTTTGATTCACTTAGCTCATTATTATTACAGTATTGTATTCATCTTCTTTTACTTACGTTTTTGAACATGACATCACTAATAATATCAATAAAAAAAGTAATTATCGCATTTGAATTATTGTTTTCAAATCTCACAACAACGCCCGCGTATATGAGCCGTTGCGTTGCAAATGCGCTGTTTTGTCCTGTTACCACAAGGTAACCAGGAGAGCTGACTTACGCAACCGACCGAAGGGAGCTAACGTAGCGAAGCGGAGTAAACCTGCTATCAGCAATGGCTTATGCACGCTGTTGTGCGTTTGTGCTAATATTTTTCCTGAGTCATTGTTGATAAATACGTTATTTACTTAATTTTTGTAGTGAGTCATATCTGCTTTTCAAAGCAATAGATAAATCAATTTTTGTATAGGTTATTTCTTTAGAATCTTGGCAGTAAACTAAAGCATTAGATCCCAACCATTGTTCATATGGATCTGTTTTTATGGTTGCAAAATGAATCCATTCTTCTTTGTTTTGGTTATCCTTATTAAGAAATTGTCCGCAAATTATATATGTTTTTTCCTCATTGGGCTTTGTTAAATATTTAAATTGAACATTACGAAAACCCAAAGGAACTGGAGGTTGATGGCCATGAAAATCTTTGGCAGCCACATCAAGTAAAAAATGAACTATGGAATCTTGTGAATCATTCTGCGTTTGAGCTAAACTTATACTGTCAGGGCTACCTTTCGATGAATGAATATTATTATCTGATCTGGATTTACAAGATGTCAGGAATACTGTAAAAAATAGAATAGAAATAGATAATAGAATTTTCTGCAGGTTAAATGTTAGTCTCATTTTCGATAGTTTTTTCATTTTACTTGATTAAAAAAATTGCCTACTCTTTTCAGTTTTCGGCTTCCCTGTTTTTATTCTGCTAATCTCTTATAGGCTCAGGAAACTCTTTCTGAGCATGACGCCTAACGTCCGCGTATATGACCCGTTGCGTCGTCCAGGTGATTTGTTATCGAGTTACAATAAGTTAACCAAGTGTGCCAACCTTCGTAAACCCACGACCAGCAATGGATTATACCCGTTGTTGGAAACAGTGCATTATTAATTTTTAAATCTGACAGCAAATTCTAAATCTTCTATTGTTAACTTCTCAAGAAAGTCAACTGCCTCACTAAAAAGTTTATCGAAGTCTGAAATAAGTTTTTCTTGTTGCCGACTTTCGACTAGAGTCTTCTTTCTCCAGAAGCGATTATTATCTGTATCGTAAAAACAACACGCCCAAAAAATCCACTTTTGAATAGAATCTTTTTTGATCTCAGGAAATACTTGAACCATATAGTTAAAGCCATTCTTATTCCAACTAATGCTTCTCTCCTCATATCCTGAAGGCACAAGCATCCCTTTTGTATCATCTTTCGTAATCACTCCATTAAGTGATTTGGCCAATTGTCTCAGTTTATTATCAAGTGCAGTTAATTTCATTAGAAAAATGTTTATCTGGTGTGTTTTTGCATTGTTTCCAACTATTGTTTATACGCAATGCTGTTAAATTTGCATTAACTTTTATAATATTTCATTATTTTCCTCCCCAACCTGCTTCTTCACTCAAGCGATTCTCACTTGGCATCCAAGTGTAACCTGTCAAAAGGACTAACCAATTGTTCTAAATCCTTGGTTGTGATATGTGTGTAAATCTTCGTAGGACAGGCAATTATTCTTAATTGATTATCCATTGCATATAAACGGAATTATGGGTGGTTAGACGCAAGAGGTTGTTTTATTTTTTACACACTTCGTGCCCCTCAATCACATATTCACACCAGTTCCTTCCATTTCATTCCGGTAATGATGACTCACCATAGGCAGCTTAACAATAATTCCTTTGTGCTGCCTTTTCTGCCCCCCACACCTGGTAATATGGATTAATTCATTGCTTTAAAACAGTAGTATGCATTCTAACTATAACCTAAACAAGTATTATTATTATAAAAATAAGGAAAATGTTATGTCCGTAAAGAAAAATGTGATCCAAAAAATGAACATTGTCAAATACCATTTTTCATGGTACTCGTATTATAAATTACTTCCTCGTAAACTTATCAAACACCTCAATCACGGGTAACACATTTCCTGCATCATCAAAATAACTCCTGGATCCGCCACGTGATACGGCAGGTTCCCACCAGAAAACTCCGGTACCCCTGTTATCAGGTACATTCATGACTATCCGGTTCACTTCTTCAAGAAACTCCTTCTGGCCCTCGGGTGACTCAGCAAAAGGATCGTGCTTGTTGATATATTCCGCAGGTCTCCAGTTATAGGCGACTTCAACTACAATAATGTCTTTTTTATATTCTGTGGCAGCAAAATACAAACATTCGCGCAGATCTAGCAAACTGCCATGCCACCAGGGGTAATACGATTGCCCTATCACATCATACCTGATGCCGTAAGTGTTGAGTTTATCAAAGAAATACCTGGTGAAGTTTTTATCTCCGCCTTTATCAATATGAATCATAATTTCGGGACAGGGAGTGTTCCCGCAGCCTGCATATAAACCGTTAATGCCTGCCTGCACAAGCTCCGCAAAATTATTCCAGTTTTCCGGAAGCTTTCCATCGGGCCACAACATGCCATTGCTGATTTCATTACCGACTTGAACCATATCGGGAAACGCTCCCGAATCACGAAATGCAACCATCGTTGTCCGGGTGTATTCATATACAGCCTGGATCAGTGCAGCGTGCGATTTTCCCTCCCAGGCTTTGGGGATGAATTGTTTGCCCGGATCGGCCCACGTGTCGGAATAATGATAGTCAAGCAGGAACTTGAATCCCTGCTTTTTTGCTTCTTTTGCGAGTGCAATGGTGTATGCCAGACTATTGGGCAGTTGTGTGGGTGTATGAAACAACCGCAGTCTTATCCAGTTGTAGCCATGATCTTTAAAGATTTGCAAGCCCGGTTTTGCCTGTCCGTTTTCCTTGTATGCAAATCCATGGTCTTCTGCCTGCTTGAGGAAAGACAGGTCAGCCCCAATGGCATAGTTTTGAGCCTGGGATAAATGGCAGAAAACGAGCAAAATAGCAAATAGCAATGATTTTATTTTCAGGATGAAGATTTTGGTTTTGGGATTCATTCTCATGATTTTAAGTTAGTAACATGAAATAAAACTTACATTAAAATGTCAAAGTAAAAACAGTTTCGCTGTAAGGTTGAGAATACACGGACATGGTCCCTTGGTTCAAATGCGTGATCTGCCTGGAAAGACTCAATCCAATTCCCGAACCTTTCTCTTTTGTGGTAAAAAATGGAACGAAGATCTGGTCGATATGCTCGGGCGGAATTCCTTTCCCGTTATCGGAAATTTGCATTACTTTCTTTCCCTTTTCATTGTAAAATGCCTTCAACCGTATCACTTTATTTTCAATTGCGGTTTCGGAAAGTGATTCAATGGCATTCTTCATCAGGTTGAGCAGTATTTGCTGAAACTGGGATTTATCAGCTGCCAATTCCATGTCCGGAACATCGGTTTCAGAAAAGCATCGGATATGACTGGCCTGTAATGTCTCATTAAGCAGCAATTTACAGTCATTAAAAAGTTCCTGAATATTGAAAGTCGCTATGACCGGTTGAGGAAGGGTATTCAACATCTTGTAGTTTTCCACAAAGCTTTTCAAACCTTCACTTCGATCATGAATAATTGAAAGGCCTGAAATCGTTTTTTCAAACAAATATTTTCGGCGTTGATCAGGCAGAGGAATTTCACCTGCATCTTTCACAGAAAGAAGATCTTTTAGTGTGGTTACTGTAGAAATTATGGGTGCAAGTGAATTCATGATCTCATGGTTTAAAATTCTGATCAGCTTTCGCCATGATTCTTGTTCGTTTTTATCAAGTTCCTGGTTAATATCATGAAATGTTACAATTTTAAGTTCCTTGTCAACAAGTTTCAAATGAGTGCTGTCAATGGATAAAAGGACTGTTTCATTGCCCAAATTCACCCGAAAAAGTCTTTTATCCGAGGGACCTATTTCACGAAGTATATCTCCCAGTCCACGCTGGTGTTCATTCAATTTATCAATCCTATGGGCAGCTTTTATTCCCAGCATGTTTTTGGCTGCTTTGTTTAACAGGTCCACTTTGCCATCCTGTCCAAATGATATAAGTCCGGTTTGTATGCTTTCAACTATGATTTTAAAATATTGATCCTGGGAGGCATATTTCATTCTCATGGTTTGAATCTGACGATTGACCTCATCCATGGATTGGTAAATGCCGTGGAATTTCCTTTGGGTACGATTAAAGAATAAGCCTGACTCCTCGTTCTTCACCGAATCAAAGAATAACGCAAGATCGCGATTGGTTTTGTTCACGTAATAAATGAACAAGATGATTTGCAGCAGGATCAGCAATCCAAGATTGAATAGGGTGAAATAATCACCTTTACCAAACCAGGCAAAGGCAAAAAGCATGCAGCTGGTTGCAAGCAATAACACCCGCAATACTGCATTCACATAAAAGTGACGATAAACCATGAATAAATGGATTAAAATGATATTTCATTATTCAGATAGTATACTTTTTTAATTTATTGTACAGCGTTTGCCTGCCAATTTTAAGTTCCTTTGCTGTTTTCGATATGTTGCCCCCGTTGCGTTCCAGTATCGAGATAATAGTATCCCGTTCAGCTTCCTCGAGAGAATTAAAGGCTTTATTCCCGTTTACGGGATAAAGCTTGCGCTTATCCATAAAAAAATCTTCAACCTGAAGAACATTGCTGTTGCATAATATAACAGCTTTTTCAACCGCATGTTGCAATTCCCGGATATTCCCGGGCCAGGGATAATTTTGTAAGACTTTTATTGCATTATCGTGTATCCGGATGTCAGGTTTAGAATACTTTGCCTTGTAATCGTCCAGAAAAAACTGAATTAATACCGGAAAGTCATCCATTCTCTCGCGAAGGGGAGGGACAGTAAGTTGCACGGTATTGATCCGGTAATACAGGTCCTCACGGAAGGTATTATCCGTGATCATTTTTTCAAGATCTTTATTGGTAGCACTAATAAATCTCACATCAATCAAGGTACTTTTGTTTGAACCCAGGGGACATATCTCCTTATTTTGCAAAGCCGAAAGAAGCTTTGATTGAAGCGATAGCGAGAGATTCCCGATCTCATCCAGAAAAACCGTGCCGCCTGAAGCGGATTCAATCTTGCCAATGCGATCCTCCCTGGCATCGGTAAATGCGCCTTTGACATGCCCGAATAATTCACTTTCAAACAGGCTTTCATTTAAAGATCCCAGATCTACGCGCATGAAAATTTCATCCTTTCTGAGGGACTGATTGTGGATTTCCCGTGCTATTACCTCCTTGCCGGTTCCGTTTTCACCGGTAATGAGAATACTGGCGTCACTCACTGCAATTTTGGGAATGGACCGATACACTTTATCCATGCATTTTGAAGGGCCTTTTACCAGATTAAAATCATTCGCAAGAGATTCCGAAAGATGCTTCTGATTTTGCTTCAGCTTTTTGATCTCAATTCTCGACTTCCTCAAATTATAAGCTGATTGCAGGGTTGCCAGCAATTTATAGTTGTCCCAGGGTTTAACCACAAAATCTACGGCGCCTTCTTTGATAGATCTTACTGCCATTTCAATATCCCCGTAGGCAGTAATGTGCACTACAACAGCCAGGGAATCGATCCTGAGTATTTCATTCAACCAGTAGAAGCCTTCATTTCCGGTCATTTTACCAGCCGAAAAATTCATATCGAGCAATACAACATCAAAATCCTCTTGTGAGATGAGATGAATAATACGGTTCGGATTACTTGCTATTATGATCTCACTGAAATAATCTTCCAGAAAGAACTTCAATGATTCGAGCACGCTTTTATTGTCATCAACAATCAGAATCTTGCCTTGCCGTTTGTTCATAATACACTTCCTCTTAAAGGAAGTAAAAGATACTAAAAAATGTCCTATTTCAAGACAATAGTTGTCCTGAATCAGGACAATTTTTTTTTCACGACACTGATTTATTTCGTAAATTGCTAATAATTAGGTATAAACAGAATCTGGCATGCCAATTGGGATAACGGAGAGTACATTATGATTCATCATGCCAATATCTGTAATCTGTAATCTGTAATCTGTAATAAAACAAAGTTATGCTCAGGATTAATCTGATAATAGCCTTACGCAATATCTGGAGAAACAAAGCATTCTCCATCATTAACATAACAGGCCTTACTTTGGGTCTGGCCATTTCAATAACAATCTGGATATGGATCAGGTTCGAATTGAGTTTTGACAGTTTTCACGAAAATAAGGAAGAGATTTTTCTTATTGAACAAACTCTTCAGATCAGTGATAGGGCTTATAAGGCATCCCGTTGCGGTTCCGCATATGCTCCTGCTCTTGAATCAAAATTCCCTGAAATCAGGAAAACCTTACGCATAGGTCCGCCACTTGAATTACTGTTTAGCCCGGACAATGATACTGCAGATGCCACGCAAGAAAGAAAAAGATTCATGGAGAAAGGTGTTTTGGCTGCTGATTCGACTTTTTTTGAAGTGCTTACCTTTCCTCTTTTGGAAGGAGATCCCATTGCAGCACTCAGAAATCCATACTCAATTGTCATTACACAAAGCATGGCTGCAAAGTACTTTGACAACAAACATCCGATCGGAAGGGTAATCAGGGTAAACGATACTTATAATTTCATCGTTACCGGTGTCGTCAGTGATGTGCCTGATAACTCCAGCATACAATTTGATTTTATTCTTCCTTTCTGGTTTCTTCAGGAAATGGGTTGGGATCTCAACAGTCACGAAGGGACCAATTTTACCAGCTTTGTTCTTTTAAATAAAGGGGCTGACTACAAAGATCTGAATGTGAAGATTCCTGCTTTCCTGAACTCGCTTCATTCTTCGGAACTCGACCCACATCAGTTTCTTACTTCGCTGAATCGCCTTCATCTTTATGGCGAAGAACGCCGCTATGTTGGTGTTTACCTTAATGCCATCGTGGCCGTCATGATCCTGTTGATTGCCTGCATCAATTTTATCAACCTGTCCACAGCAAGTTCGCTTACCAGGTCAAGGGAAGTCGGGATAAAGAAAGTTGCCGGAGCTAACCGTTACAATCTGATCCGGCAGTTTTTAGGTGAATCCATGGTCTTGACCATTATTGCTGTTAACCTTGCTTTGGTGATTGTAGAAAAAGTATTGCCCTATTCAGGAAGGATGCTGCAATCAGATTTATCCATCCGATATAATGATCCAGGTTTTATTGCAGGAATAGTCATCCTGACATTGGTAACAGGACTTTTAGCAGGAAGCTATCCGGCTTTTATCATTTCGTCTTTTAAACCAGCAACCATTCTAAGAAGTAAACTTTTTTCAAGTTCAAAGGGTGGAACTTCAAGAAAAATTCTGGTTGTGGTGCAATATACATTCTCCATTCTTTTTATTATCTGCACCCTGGTCATGTCAAAGCAATATAACCACTTGTTAAACGCGGATCCCGGATTTAACCGGGAAAATATACTATACTTCATGCTTAGGGGAAATAATAAAAAATCGTATGATCTGTTAAAGGAAGATTTGCTAAAAAACCCATCCATAAGATCAGTAACAACTGCTTCGGATATTCCTATTCATATCCAATGGGGAGAGATCGAGTGGGGTGACATGACCCGAAAGAAAAATGTTATTGCCAGAATCATGTCGTGTGGGTATGATTTTACATCAACATTTGGAATTAAAATGAAGGAAGGCAGGTTCTATTCGCCTGAGTATGCAACAGATTCAACGGATGCTATCGTGGTAAACGATGAAGTGGTTAAGATCATGGGCTGGAATGATCCCATCGGGCAGAGATTTATGTTGTTTGATAAAGAGTATTCCGTGATAGGAGTAATTGGTAAAATAAGTTTCTTCCCCTTTAATATTGGTGGTTCCGCATTAATACTGCCTTTCGGAGCTTCAGGCAATTATGCGTATGTAAAGCTTAACGAAGGATGGTCTGATGGAACGGTTGATTATATTCGGACTAATTTTGAAAAATACAATCCGGCTTATCCTTTTGAAAATTACTTTCTTAAAGATTATAAATACGATATGCTGAAGTATGCTGACATCAACAAAAAGATATTTGTGTTTTTCAGCTTCCTGGGCATATTTGTTTCCTGTTTGGGTTTGCTGGGCCTTGCTATTTTTGTGGCACAGCAGAAAAGAAAGGAGATTTGCATCCGAAAAGCTTTCGGATCAACTGATCTGCAGATAGGCAGGCTCTTTATCGGTCATTTCGCCGGACTTATTGTACTGGCCAATCTGATCGCCCTTCCTTCGTCGTACTTTATTATGCAGAAGTTATTACAGTTATTTACACAAAAGACAGAACTTTCCTGGTGGATTTTCGCCCTTTCAGCCCTGATATCCTTTGTCTTTTCAATACTTACGGTAACATCCCAATTGTTTAAAGTCACGAGGTCCGATCCGGCGGATTATCTGAGATATGAATAGCGCTCAGAAACCGCGTTCATCGCCATTATTATTGTGTATCCCTGTAGTGAACCTGCTGCCCTCCCAGTTCCCGCGCGATGATCACGCCTTCATCGTCCATGAACATGTCGTTCACTGCATCGCTGTTGAAGATTGTTTCGAATTTTTCGAAGTCAGTGGTTAGCAAAACTCCGTACCCCGGTATTAGAATATAATATGTATTGCCCCTTTTGTAAACGGTGTGGTCCATCAAGGTGCCGAAAGCCGGCCAAACGGAATACTTTTTTATAAAATGTTCCCCTTTATCGGTTGACTTTAATATGGAGATCCCTGCCGCCTGGTTAAATAAAATAAGCTCATCCTTGTCCGTAACATATAACTTGATCGGATAGTCGGATACACTAACACTGGTCCAGGTATGTCCGTCATCAACCGATTTATTCAGATGGCAGTTCAGAGAGAGAAAGAAAAGTGTTCCATCGGTCAGCCTGTAAATATCCCCCAGCAACTCTCCAGCTGGTAAACCTGCGCTGGCGTCCGTCCAGGTTTCCCCACCGTCCCGTGAACAGCGCAGCGGCCTTCCAATTGCTGAAACCCATATATAATTATCATGGGTAAGGGTCATAAAAAAATAGTAGGAATGATCCGGCCATGGTCTGCTGCATTCCTGCCATGACGCCACATCATCGGAACTTTTAAAAAGTTGTCCATACCATGTTGAAACATAAAATTTCTGATCGGTGCCCAGGATGATCCTGCGGGGACCATTCAGATTATTGTAAGCCGTAAGATTCCAGTCGAAGTATCTTTCGCCCTGCTCGTAAATTCCACCCTGGCCTATGGCAAGGGTTATCCCGTTGGTGGTATCTGCAGCCATGTCGGAGAACGAAAGATCAGGTTGAAATGATATGGTATTCCATGCCCCGGGAAGGAAACCAATGGCCCTGAACGGAATGGTTGCCAGGTATTTTCCGGATGGACTGAATATTTGAGCTTCCACAAGCTGCTCCGTGCCGGATGTGCCCAGTTTCCAACGGGTGAAGGCATTACCCTGTCCGTCAGTAAAAATCTCCGTGTTATCCACTTCCCCGCCTCCTTCTGTTACCTCGAACAGTACCTGAAATCCAGGCAGGAATAAGCCCTGGTAATTATCCCTGACATTGATCAGCAGGCTGTCGCTGATGTAATCATTGGCAAATCCTTTCCGGTCCAAACCGTTATTGCTGAACGAATAACTCTCAACAGGGGTGTTTTCGGGATCCGGAAAATCGGCGCACGCTGTGAATATTGTCAGAAAAATGGCTACTGCAACAAATTTCATGATTATCTGGCTTTTTGGAAAGGAAAGGAAATACCTGCAAGAAAGATTAATGATCCGTTGCGGATTTTATCATCGGAAGCTTCATATTCATAACCGGAATATTCATTTCTCATAAGGATATTCTGCTTCCCGAACGCATATTGCAAGCTAAACTCCAGCTTTTTGCCATTGCTAAGGGGCAATTCCGTTCCTGCACCCAGGATCCAGCCCCAATCCGTATTTTTAATGGTTCCTTCAATGTCGTCATACACGTCAACCTTGGTTAAGGTATAACCCGAAGTGGATGAGGTCTCGTACTGAGCCTTGCCGGTTACGCGTGCATTCAGTTTGATACCAAGGTAGGTCCCTGCCAGGATGTAGATTCTCTCTCCTGCACCGATCTTGACTTTCAACATCAGGGGTATTACCGCATAATCCAGATCAACACGGGTATCCGCCTGGTAGGTGCGTCCCGGGTCACGGACATACCTGTAAAAATAGATACTGCTGTCTTTCATATAATAACCTTTTCGCTCGAAACTCACTCCGGATACCAGGGAAAAAAAGTTGTCAAGTTTCCATTCGGCCAGGATGGCAGGTGTAAGACTGGTTCTTGCATTATATCGATCGGGATATGCTGAATGCCGGAAATGTGACATGGCGAATCCGATTCCGGGTTTGATGCGCAAACGGCTGGTGGCAGTATCTGAACGGGTTGCACTTTCCTGGGTTTTTGATTTGAACAATCCGGTATATGCAATTCCGAAAGCCAGTTCCGAAGTGCCGGTTCGCCCTTTCTCATTGATAAAGTCTTTGTGTCCGATGAAATACCTGCCCATGGCATAAATCCTGAATTCATCACTTAACGGATAGGAAAGGGAGGCTGCATAAAGCAATCCATTGTCATGCCGGGGAGGATCTTCATCAGCAGAAAACCCCGGAGCGATTATGCTATTCCAGTAGTAAGGATAATAGCTGATGGTTTGCGGCGTGAAGTCATGATTCTTTGTAAAAGACATGTACACGCCAAAAGAAAACGAGAATTGCAGCCGTGTGGGCGTGCTCAGGGTGATATACAGGGGAATACGCCAGAAACTGAAATCCCACCTTCCGCCTGCTGTATAATAAAAAGGTACGTAAGAGGATGAAAAGAAAGGCCAGTAATCCAGGGGATAGACACCCTCATAGGGATAATATGTGTATTCCTGGTATGGTTTGTAGCGATACGATTGCCTGGAAAAATTCAATTCTGTACCCAACCCAATGACAGGGGTGACAGCAAATCTGAGAAAGACACCGGAAAGCGCGCCTGCACTGGATTCCCACTTTCCTGAATATGAGTAGCCGTGATAATCGGAAAAACCTGTGCCGCTGTGGAAACCAACTTGAAGGCGTTGTGACTGCACATCCAAACAAAGGAAGGCAAACAGGAAGAATAGAAAATGTCTCATAAGCAGGCTATAATGATTCAATTTGGAATCCTTATAAGATGAGTATGAGTCCGGTTTGGTTGCGTAGGATAACCAGCCACACGATAATTTTCCATTTTAAGCAATAATATAATACCTTTGCCTTCTGTAGTAACATACGTCTTTTTCTTAGGCGTTTCACGTATTTTACAAAAATCCGGATTTCATGGCTTTAAAAGTTATATTTTCAACGCCAAAATACATGTTTCATGAGTAAGATTCTTGCCAAGGAGTATTTATCGCCAAATGTGGTTCAGCTCGAAATATATGCCCCTCTCATTGCCAGAAAAAGAAAGGCCGGTCACTTTGTGATCATCAGAATAGGTTCCGAAGGGGAACGAATCCCGCTTACCATTGCCAAAGCCGACACTGACAGAGGCTCCATTACCCTTATTGTACAGAAAGTTGGTGTCACCAGTCACAAAGTTGCTGCCCTGGAAGTAGGTGATGAGGTTACTGATGTAGTGGGTCCGCTGGGCAATCCAACGCATATTGAAAAGCTGGGTACCGTGCTGTGTGCCGGCGGAGGTGTAGGTATAGCGCCCCTGCTGCCCATTGTTGAAGCTTTGCATAAGGCCGGAAACACGGTTATCAGCTTACTTGCCGCCAAAACAAAGGAACTACTGATCCTTGAAAAAGAGATCCGCAACAATTCCGATGAGGTGATCATCATGACCGATGACGGCAGCTACGGACAAAAGGGACTGATTACAGTGGGCATGGAAGAGATATTCAAAACACGTAAAATTGATTTATGCGTTACCATAGGTCCTGCCATCATGATGAAATTCACATCGCTGGTTGCCAAAAAATATGCAATCCCGGCCATGGCTAGCCTAAACGCAATTATGGTTGACGGTACCGGGATGTGTGGCGCATGCCGGGTAACCGTGGGCGGAAAAATCAAGTTTGTTTGCGTTGACGGACCTGAATTTAATGCCTATGACGTGGATTTCGACGAGTTGCTGATGCGGCTCGGAGGATACAAACAAGAGGAAGAGATGGATTATAAAAGTGAAATTGATAAGATAAAGGCCTGAACGCTATGATCGACGAAACAGACAACAATCAACAGGCACCACGCGATCAGGAATGGCGTAAAGAACTTAAAAAGAGAATTACAGCCAAAGAACGTACCGGCATTGCAAGGATCAGGATGCCCGAAGTGGAAGCTTCAGAACGTGTTAAAAGCAATATTGAGGTGAACAGGGGTATTACACCTGAGATGGCCATACGGGAAGCGCAACGCTGTCTCGACTGCGCCGATCCGGAATGCATAAAGGGTTGTCCTGTTCAGGTAGATATACCCACCTTTGTCAAGCATATTGAAGCAGGTGAATTTCTCAAAGCCGCTGAGGCCATAAAGAAAGACAATGTTTTCCCTTCGATCTGCGGCAGGGTATGCCCACAGGAAGTGCAATGCGAGTCCCGGTGCCTGTATGTTACAAAATTAAAAAAGGAACCTGTGGCCATTGGATATCTCGAAAGATTCGCAGCTGATTATGAAAATCTATCTGGTCATATCTATACGCCCGAAATACCTGAAAACAATCATATCAAGGTGGCGGTAATCGGGTCGGGACCAGCAGGGTTGGCCGCTGCGGGTGATCTGGTAAAATATGGCTATCAGGTTACTGTTTTTGAGGCTCTGCATGAATTCGGAGGTGTTTTGAAATATGGAATTCCTGAGTTCAGGTTGCCGAATGACATTATTGACGGGGAAATTGAAAACCTGAAAAAAATGGGCGTTCTATTCATGAAAAACATCATTGCCGGTAAGACAGTTTCCATTTCCGATTTACAGCAGGAAGGATATCGCGCTTTTTTTATCGGTAGCGGAGCCGGTCTTCCCAATTTCATGAATATACCGGGTGAGAACCTAAATGGTGTCCTTTCATCCAATGAGTATCTTACCAGGGTAAACCTGATGGGCGCTGCCAAACCCGATCATGATACTCCTGTATTTCATGGAAAGCGCGTGGCGGTTATCGGAGGAGGAAATACAGCCATGGATTCGGTGAGAACTGCCAGGCGACTGGGTGCCGAAAAAGCCATGATCATCTATCGCCGTTCCTTCAACGAAATGCCTGCCAGAAAAGAAGAGATCAGGCATGCCCAGGAAGAGGGAATTGAATTCCTCAATCTCCATGCGCCGGTTGAATACTTTGCCAATGGCAACGGCCATGTAAACCGGATGAGGTTACAACGGATGGAACTCACTGAGCCCGATGCATCCGGCAGGAGAAAACCTGTGCCCATACCTGGCTCTGAATTTGAAATAGAGGTTGATATGGTTATCGTAAGCGTGGGAGTTTCTCCCAATCCTTTGATTCCGCAAAGCCTTCCCGCGCTGCATGTAAGCAAATGGGGCACTATCCTGGTTGATGAAGAGCGGATGCAATCGAACATGGAAGGACTTTTTGCCGGTGGTGACATCGTCAGGGGCGGAGCCACAGTGATCCTGGCAATGGGTGACGGACGGAAGGCGGCTAAGGGAATACATGATTTTCTGTCAGGAAAAAAGAAATAGTAGCATATGCAAACTGCCGTTCACGATACTGCCGGGCTCCGGAAAGCCTCTGTCATTCACAGGATTGTTGTCACACTCAACGAAAGAAAATCGTTTGATGATAAGCTCACGCAGATCTGTGAATGCATTCCGGAAGCCTTTGCCCTTCCCCGGGAGGTTTCGGCAAGCATTATTTATGATACCAGGCAATACTATAATTCCGGATTTAAAGAATCACACTGGCTGGAGCGATGCAATTTTCTTACACCTGATTCGGTCAAAGGGGTTATTGAAATACATTTCTCCGCCGCCTTTATGGAAAAATCGCCTGGCGATTACATGGCTAAAGATGATAGTTTTTTACATGACATAGCCGGGTTATTAACGGGTTTTATTTCAACGAACAAGCTCAGCAAGTTGCTGTATGATAATACGGAAAGGCTCAAGGAATTAAAGAGTATCCGCCGTACCACAGAAGTACTGAGCAGGGGTAATCCGGTTGAATCATCCCTGCAGGAAATATGTTCCTTTCTTCCTGAAGCCTGGCAATATCCTCAACATTGCGCTGCCCGAATTGTATATGGCGACAGGATATTCAACAGCACAGAATTTGCAGAAACACCCTGGGTACAGAAACAGGTTTTTGAAACGCCCGACAATCAGAAAGGCAGTATTGAAATCTTTTATCTCAGGGAATTTCCAAAGGAACATGAGGGGCCGTTTTTAAAAGAAGAGCGTGACCTGATCGACAACCTGGCAACCCTGATTTCCGGCACGGTATCTCAGCAGGCCTTGCGTGAACTCTTGTCAAGCAATACCGAAAGGCTTAAGGAACTCCGCGGAATAAACCAGACATCCCGAATACTGAAAGAAAGCAGATCCATTGGAGAAGCACTTCAGGTAATCTGCTCCATACTGCCCGATGCATACCAGTATCCTGAGTATGCGGCTGCCAGGATATCTTATGAATCCATGATCTTTGAGAGTAATAACTTTAAAGAAACACAATGGGTTCAAAAGCAGGAATTTGATACGCCGGGAGATGCCAGAGGATTAATAGAGGTCTTTTACCTGAAGGAATTGCCCCTGGCCGATGAAGGTCCGTTTTTAAAAGAAGAACGTAATTTATTGATCAACCTGGCGAATCTCATTTCCGGATCAGCCACAAAGGATATATTGAGTAACCTGCTTTATGAAAACAGGGAACGCCTGAAAGAGCTGCATGTGATCAACCATACATCCCATATTATATCAGAGGGCAAGCCGGTTGATGAAACCATGCAACAGATATGTTCCATCATGCCCCGTTCATGGCAATTTCCCAGGTATACCGCCGTAAGAATCAGTTATGAGGACAAAACCTGGGTGAGCCGGGAATTCAGGGATACTCCCTGGACTATGCGCGAAACCTTTGTTACTTTTGACAACAAGCGGGGAACCATTGATGTTTTTTACCTGAAGGAATTTCCTCCTTCATTCGAGGGACCTTTTCTGAAAGAGGAAAGGCAACTGATCATCAATCTTGGCAAACTGATCTCAGGCTATCTCAACAGCCTGAAAGGGAGGGAAATATACAGCAAGGTCAAATACGAAAAAATACAACCTTTTAATGCCGGAGATTACAGGCAAACCCTGGTGAAAAATAAAAGACCGCTACAGCTCTTTTTCAATCAGCAGTCACTCGATAAGTACATATACCTTGATATGATGAAGTACAAGGTAAAGGAAATATTATTCGTTGCTACTTTGTATGACGCATTTATCCTTGAAAATGAAGACAGCTTTTTTGAGCAGTTTATGGGAATCATTTACCAGTACAGTTTGTTCTCCCTGCCAAGAATAACCGGTGTAACCACACCAGAAGAAGCACTTGACCTGCTGGATACGGCAAACTTTGACATTGCCATACTCATGGTCGGGATCGATAAGGAAACTCCGGTAATGCTAAGCGAGCAGATCAAGGAAAAAAGGCCTTCCATGCCGGTGTATATGCTTCTTAACCAGAAAAGCAATATTAAATACTTTGAAGATCTTGTTCCGACACTTACTTCTGTTAATAAACTCTTTGTCTGGAGCGGCAACTCGCAGATCTTTTTTGCCATGGTGAAATCCATTGAAGATGCCATCAATGTTGAGAACGATACCCGCATTGGCCTGGTAAGAATTATTCTGCTGGTAGAGGATTCCGCCCAGTACTACTCCAAGTACCTGCAAATTCTTTATTCAATTGTATTCGGCCAGGTGCAGCAGGTGCTGCCGGAGGTTGAAAAGAATGAACTTGACAAGATCTGCAAGATGCGTTCAAGACCGAAGATCCTGCTGGCCAGGAATTATGAGGATGCCATGTTCATTTTCAACAAGTACAAGGATTTTATGCTCTGTGTGATATCGGATGTGGAATTTGAGCACGATGGCAAAATCGATAAAACGGCCGGCATTAAATTTATCAACTACATTAAGTCACATATCCTGAATCTTCCGATCATCCTGCAATCATCTGAGAAAAATAATGAACAGGTGGCCAGGAACCTGAATGTCGGGTTCATTAACAAGAATTCGGACACCCTGCTGAACGACCTGAAGAACTTCCTGACGTATTACCTGGGATTCGGTGATTTTGTGTTCCGGAACCGTGAAGGCAAGCCGATAGCAGTGGCTAAATCACTGAGGGAGTTCGAGGCTCTGCTTCACGTTATTCCTGATGAAACCTTTTTCCTGCATGCACAGGAAAATCAGTTCTCACTCTGGTTGATGGCCAGAGGCGAGATTGATCTTGCCAGGACGCTAAATCCTATGAGAATAGGAGATTATAAGGATGTCAAAGAATCCCGGCGTAATTTCCTGGATACTTTCACCCGGTATCGTGTAGAAAAGAAACGCGGCAAAGTTCTGGGTTTTGATGAAACAGCCATCATGGATGAAAAGAATATTGTGGCTTTCGCCAGTGGCTCGTTCGGTGGAAAGGGAAGAGGACTTGCTTTCATCAATGCACTCGTATATAACCTTGACTTCGGTGATATCAGCAAGGAAATTAATATCAGAACTCCGATTACGGCAATTGTTGGCACCGAGGAATTTGAGAATTTCATTGAATCGAACGAATTGTTCGACGTTATCATTAGTCCTGGGACGACCTATAAAGAGATCCGGCAGGCTTTTGTGCATGCCAGGTTATCTGCAACACTGATAAAGAAACTGGAATTCTTTGTGGAACAGATAGAAAGGCCTATTGCGGTGCGGTCATCCAGTTTGTCAGAAGATTCACTTACGCAGCCTTTTGCGGGAGTATTTGATACCTACATTATCCCCAACGATCGTGTGAATAAGAAGCATGTGCTGGAAAACCTGGTTATTGCTGTTAAGCTGGTCTATGCTTCAGTATATTCCGATAACTCCAAAACATACTTCCATGCTATACATCACAAAGTAGAGGAAGAAAGAATGGCTGTTGTTCTTCAGGAACTGGTTGGTAACCAGTATGAGAATTACTATTATCCGCATATCAGCGGCATTGCGCAGTCCTATAACTATTACCCTGTGGCACATATGAAACCTGAGGAGGGCTTTGCAGTAGCGGCAATTGGTCTCGGCTCTTATGTAGTGGAGGGTTGGAAAGCCTACCGGTTCTCTCCCAGGTATCCTAAAATTGAGATGTATACCACAAAGGACTTGCTCAACAGTTCCCAGTTGAAATTCTATGCACTGAATACGATGAAGCATGATGCCGATTATGTTACAAACGGAGAATTGGCTTCGCTTGAGCTGCTTGACATTAGTGTTGCAGAGAAACACGGGACCATGAAACACTGTGCTTCGGTTTACCTGGCAGATAACGACCGGATCGAATCCGGCTTGTCTGCCATGGGACCTCGAATAATCGACTTCGCAGATATCCTGAAATTCCATCACATACCTCTTGCGGAAACCATCGATGTTATGCTGGGTACCATCGAAGATGCGCTGGGTTCACCTGTTGAAATAGAATATGCGGTTGATCTGAACAAAACACTGAATGGTCTCCCGTCATTTTATTTGCTTCAAATCAAACCTCTGGTAGGTAGTCAATTAAGTTATAATATAGATTTTGATAAGATTGACAAATCCACTATCATGCTCAGCACACATTCGAGTCTTGGCAATGGAGAGATTAAAAGCGTGCAGGATGTAATTTTTGTGGAAAATGAAAAATTTGATAAGCTGAAGACATACGAAATAGCCGGGGAAATTGAAAAACTGAATGCCAAAATGATCAGCCAGGAGAAGGAATACATCCTTATTGGTCCTGGCAGGTGGGGTACACGTGATCAGTTTATCGGAATACCGGTCGCCTGGTCTCAGATCTCAAA
Organism: Bacteroidales bacterium; assembly: GCA_041737175.1. Classification (GTDB taxonomy): domain Bacteria; phylum Bacteroidota; class Bacteroidia; order Bacteroidales; family UBA10428; genus UBA5072. The sequence continues at coordinate 72,951 of JBGSSF010000008.1, read as the reverse complement.
TGCCAGGGTGATTGTTGAAGTCAGCCTGGCCAATTACCCACTGGATTCATCTCTGGGATCGCACTTTTTTCACAACGTGACGTCCATGAATATTGGATATTTTTCAGTGCTGGATTCTTCTTCGTCCGATTTCATTCGTTGGGATATGCTGCAGGAAGGTGAGCTGATGGGACAAACCCAGTATTTAAGGCATGTTCGCTTCCAGGAACCCTTGCGTATCCTGATGAATGGCAAACAAAAAACTTCGGTGATCCTGAAAAACTCATGAAACCATGGCGGATAAGATACGATTGGGTATTTTAGACGAACACAGAATTGTTCAGGAGGGAATATGTTCTCTGCTTGAAACGGTGGAAGACATTGATATTGTTTTAAAGGCTGATCACCGCGACAAGCTGACAGAGAGCCTTAAATCCACGATTGTACATGTGCTGATCATCAACATTCATTCTTTCAGCAGCCAGGTTGTCAATCTCATTACCCAGATCAGCAACGCTTTCCCCGGAATCAGGATACTGATCATGTCTGTGAACAACGATGAGGATGTTGTTTTAAAAACAATCAAAGCCGGGGCCAAAGGTTTTCTTGCCAGAGACACCAACAGGAATGAACTGGTTGAGGCGATTTACTCACTGAGAAACGGCCACGATTATTTCAGCAATTCAGTCACGGTACTTCTGCTGAACAAATACATCACCCGATTAAAAACCGATGATGAAAGGTCCGATATCAAAAGCCTGAGCACACGGGAAATCGAGATCATGAAAATGTGGGGGAGCAGTTATACCAACAAGGAGATAGCTGACAAGTTATTTTTAAGCGTCCGTACGGTTGAAACCCATAAGAACCATATCATGCAGAAACTGAGCCTGAAGACTTCGGTGGATATGGTGAAGTTTGCCATCAGGAACAATATAATTGATCTTTAGCAAAAGACACCCTTCAAGGGTCAGAGACCGCTTGAAGGGTATACGAGAAACACGTAATCACATACGTGCTATACTGAATTCATGGCACTCCTAAAATCATTTGGGTCAATTGTTTATACTTTTACGGGGAGGTTTTTAGGCTATTAGGCTATTAGGCAATTAGGCTAATGGACTATTTGGAGAATAGGATTTGTGCACTCATGCATAACCCTCACACCCACACGCTAAAAGGCTAAACCCCTACAACCTAAAATGCTTTTTGAATTCATTAACCAAATACTCAAAAATATGGCCGACATACTCAATGTAAAAGTCAATGACTTCATGTCCAAGATCATTGCCCGGAATCCGGGTGAAACGGAATTTCATCAGGCAGTAAAAGAAGTGGTGGAATCGATCATGCCTTTCATCGAAGAAAACCCCAAATTCAAGCATGGAAAAATCCTTGAGCGAATTACGGAACCGGAGCGTGTGATCCTGTTCAGGGTACCCTGGCTGGATGACAACGGTGAGATCCAGATCAACAAAGGTTACAGAATTGAGATGAACAGCGCAATAGGCCCTTACAAAGGTGGTCTTCGTTTTCACCCCACGGTAAACCTGGGTATCTTGAAATTCCTGGCATTCGAGCAGGTATTTAAGAACAGTCTGACCACACTGCCCATGGGTGGAGGAAAAGGAGGATCTGATTTTGATCCGAAAGGCAAATCCGATAACGAAGTCATGCGTTTCTGCCAGAGTTTCATGACAGAACTGTCACGGCATATCGGTCAGGATACTGATGTTCCGGCCGGTGATATTGGTGTTGGCGGCAGGGAAATCGGTTATATGTTTGGCCAGTACAAGCGAATCCGCAATGAATTCACAGGTGTGCTTACCGGCAAGGGCATAGAGTGGGGCGGCAGCCTTATCCGGCCTGAAGCCACGGGTTACGGATCAGTATATTTTGCAGAAGAAATGCTTAAAACCCGTGGTGAAAGCATCAAAGGCAAAACTGCCGTTGTTTCCGGTTCGGGGAATGTTGCCCAGTACACGGTAGAGAAACTACTGACCCTGGGTGCGCAGGTTGTTACATTATCCGATTCATCAGGTTACATTTATGATGCCAATGGCATTGATGCTGATAAGTTGGCATGGGTTATGGAATTGAAGAATATCCGCAGAGGTAGAATTCAGGAATATGCTGATAAGTTTGGTGCCAAATTCTATGAAGGAAAGCGTCCCTGGGCGGTGAAATGTGATATGGCATTCCCGAGCGCCACTCAAAATGAGATCAATGCCTCAGATGCTGAACTTTTGTGCAAAACAGGCTGCCTGGTGGTTTCCGAGGGCGCCAACATGCCATCCACACCAGAGGCGGTCGAACGGTTCCTGAAGGAAAGAATCCTGTATGGTCCGGGTAAAGCAGCCAATGCCGGCGGTGTTGCCACTTCGGGACTCGAAATGACACAGAATTCAATGCGTCTGCCCTGGTCAAGAGAAGAGGTAGATCAAAGACTTCACATGATCATGCAGAATATTCATGCCACTTGTGTTAAGTATGGCACAGAACCCGATGGTTATATCAATTATGTGAAAGGTGCCAATATAGGTGGATTTATCAAGGTGGCAAACGCAATGCTGGCGCAGGGGGTAGTGTAGCAGCCCGTGAACAACACGTGAACAGCCCGTGAACAGCCGGTAAACAGTGAGCAGCCAGTAAACAGTAAACAGTAAACAGTAAACAGTAAACAGTAAACAGTAAACAGTGAACAGTGAACAGTGAACAGCTGGTAAACGGTACCAGATACTTTTTACCATTTACTTTTTACTGTTTACTGTTTACTGCTTACTGCTTACCTTTGCCCCATGAGACGCTTCGTCATAGGTGACATCCACGGCGCACACCGTGCATTACTTCAATGCCTTGAACGATCGGGATTTGACAGGAAGACCGATCTGCTGATCAGTTTGGGGGACCTGTGTGACGGCTGGCCTGATGTGGATAAGGTATTTAACGAATTGCTGGGCATAAAAAACCTGGTGCTGCTGATGGGTAATCACGATCAGTGGTTACTGAACTGGTTCCTGACCGGTTCTGCTCCCGATATATGGCTGGTCCAGGGGGGCGATACTACCATTGGCTCTTTCCACGCTGGTGTAACCGCTGACCAAATTCAATTATTGACAGATGCTGAATTATATTACCAGCTCGACAATTGCCTTTTTGTTCATGGAGGTATTTTACCCGACCAACCCCTGGAATCGCAGGACGAGGAGGTTTTTCTGTGGGACCGTACTTTGGTACAGAGCGCCCTGTATCATAGGGACCAGGGTAAGGAAGTCAGGCTGACCGGTTATGATACAGTATTCGTAGGGCATACCCCTACCATCAATTTCAATACGGTTAAACCCATTCATATTTGCGGGGTATGCCTTATGGACACCGGTGCAGGATGGCCGGGCGGGGTACTGACGATGATGGATATTGACAGCGGGGAATTTCATCAGAGCGAGAAGGTAGACCAGTTGTATGATGGAATTAGCGGTAGATACTGACTATCTCCGGGTTCAACGTTCCTTTTATAATACCAGTGATGCATATATAACACCAACTGATTCATAGAGAACTGTTTCCCACCCATTTTTTGTCCTGTACCAGGTATCAGCAGTAAAATCTTTGGCGGGCAATGAGATTACGCCAACCTCTGCCGAGCCTGCAAAAGCTTTTCGGAACGAAATGTAACTCCGGCGCGCATGTGGTCCCTGTGTGAAAACTGTAATGGACTTGTACCGATTGTGCCGGTTTTCATCAAGCCAGCTTTTTACGTCGAGCGCAGTGGTGTATGTTTTTGATTTTATCTTTCTGCGGGTTTCAATGGGAACAACAAGTGAGTCCTGTATTCCTGCCGCTTTGAAATAATCAGCGGCTTCTGTTGCATTGCTGGTGTTCATCCGGTGATTAAGCTGATAAATGCCATTGCTTTCCATATAAAAACCAACCTTTGTGGAATTCACAGGAAATTCCATTTTGTTAACTGATACCGAATAAACGAAAAGATTCCTGTCCTGCTTGGCTTTGTAGACATCATTGTCAAAAACAATACTGATGTTTATGGGTGGATGGGCATTTTTGAATTCATACGTCAGCGCCTTTTGTCTTTTTGAAACATAGCTGTCTCCAAGTTCTGTGCTGTCGGCAAACAATGTAACATGCGGATATTCACCTTTAACAGGAGAGCCTCTTAACAAAAAAGTAATCGTGTAAACACCATCAGCAGCATAAGGTAAATTTCCACTGATATCAAAAGCTACTTTGCCTCCGGATCCTATGAGGTATCCTGTATTTTTTACAAGGCCTGTTGTGATCAGCAGATCGTAATCCTTACCGGAGAATTCCTCTTTTGCCTTTTCAAGTGCTTCATCCGGAAGCCAGCCTTCAACTACAAGTACATTTGCAGAATCAGGCGGTATGCTGGAGGAAAGAAAAGAATATACAGGGAAACAAAGCAATCTGATAAATACCAGTGCAAGAATTCCTGCCAGCGTTACCGCGATTGCTTTGTATGGTGCTCCGGTCATGAGGCTTTTCGCCTGAAGCGGAATATTCTGTTCAGAAAGTTATTCTTTTTATCATCAGTATAATATTTCTTGTCGTATCCGTATTTATAACTTTCCCGGTTGGCGTAAATATCATTGACGATTATGGAGATATTCTGGAACTTATTGTTTCCGATCGACTTGAGTGTGCGCCTCAGTGCTTCTTTGAGGGTTTTATTGAGCCGGACTACCACAATGTTCAAATCTGAATGTTTCATCAATACAAAGGTTTCAGTCAGTATACCGGCTGGAGCTGAGTCAATGATCAGGTAATCATACATTTCCTTGAGCTTATCCATTAATTCTGCTGTCCGCTCCGAATTGATCAATTCGGCAGGATTGGGTGCCGCGGGACCCGCAGGAACAAAATCGAGGTTCTCGATCGATGTCGGCAAAATGATATCGTCAATGCTTGCTTTATCGATCAGGAAGGAACTGATTCCGATCATATTGTTGGAGGTAAACTCATGATATATTTTTGGTCTCCTCAGGTCAAATTCAAGCAAGGCAGTCCGGTGCCCGTTCAGGGCAAAAACAGAAGCCAGGTTGAGCGCATTAAACGTTTTACCCTCACCGCTTGAGGTGGATGTTATCAGTATGACCTGTTTCTTGCCGCCATCTGAAAAGAACTGGAAATTGGTGCGGATGGCTCTGAAAGATTCAGTTACAGATGAGTTGGGATGCTCATTGACAACCATTCTTGACCGGTGAAAGTTATGAAATACATTCCCCATGATTGGGTATTGGGTTATGCCTTCCAGTTCATCGCTGTCGACTATTTTGTTGTTCAGGAAATCCTTCATCAGAATAGCGGCAGTGGGTATTAGTATTCCCAGCAAAAGCGCAAAGATGTAATTCAGTCTGGTTTTAGGGGCTACCTGCCTTGACATGGCGGGTATTGCAGTATCAATAACTTCATAATCCGGCATGCTCGAAGCCTTGGCAATTTGTGCCTCCGATCTTTTCTGCATCAGGAAGGTATAAATAGCATCATTCAGATCAAATTTACGTTCAATACCCCGCAATTGCAGTTCTGTTTTAGGCATCTGTGCAATCTGGCCGGACGCACTTGATATTCGGTAATTTATTTCATTCAATTCCATATTGAGGGTGTTCAACGTATTTTTTACGTTTTCCTTGACGTTGCCTTTGAGATTTTCGATACGGATATTGATATCGGCCAGGTATAAGTTTTGCTGGCTGGTGGAATTCCTGAGCAGGCTGGCACGTTCTGAATTCAGTGTCATCAATTGTGTTACCAGGTTGGTCAGCATTGGATCCACTACATTCATCGACGATGGGGGAGCAATATCAGCAAGCTCACCTGAATTCAGATAGCTGTTCAGGTATTCGTAATACTTTTTCTGCACCTGAAGTGCTGCCCTTTCATCCTCAAACCGGTTCAACTGTTCAAATACCTGCTGTCCCTGGAAACTTAAATCCATGACACCCTGGGATGACCTGAAATTCTTCAGAGTTGATTCCACATCACTCAGCGAGTCGGCAACATCAGAGATCTGGGAGTCGATGAAGTCGACCGTACTCATCGCCTTCTTGTTCTTTTTATCCAGGTTTCTTTCGAGGTATGCGGATGTAAGAGTATTCAGAAAATCAGTAACCTTTTCCCGGCTGGAACCCTTAAAAGTTGTTAGAATCACTGTAGATTGCTGGGAAATGGGTTCAGCTTTCAGCATAGCCTGACTATTGAGGGTCAGATCGTTAATGTTATTGAAAACAAAAAAGAGGTTGGAATTGAGTGTGAAATCCTTGCTGAAGTTCTTGTCTTTATCTACCCTGAAATTAAAATATTTTGTTTTGACCTCATCTCCGAATTTATAGCGTTGTCTGAAGTATATTTCCGGGATATAGGTTACGATCTGGTCATCGATATAATTATACAAGGGTATTTCCTGTCCCCTGGATTCCAGCATATATTCATTTTCATTGAGGAAAGTAACCTTAAAATCGAGATAAGTGGCTTGTGGAACTGACGGATCCAGGACAACCCTTATGGGTGAATCACTGTAATGTTCTACTTTTCGGGTGAAGGGAGTATTGTAAAAAAGATCTGCCAGGCCGGAATTCTTGGTCGAAAAATAAGTCACTTTCAGATCCATTTCATTGACAACCCTTTTAACCAGGGAAAAGGATTGCAGAATCTCGAGTTCATTATCAATAATTTTCTGGTTGTCAAGCATCCCGAAACTCTGCATAAAGCCAGTCGGAGAGCTTAACAAATTCTGGTTTTCTGAACTGGAGAGATATATGGTCGATTTATTTTCATACCTCACTTTGGAGAAACGGTTGAAGAGAAAGGCCAGAACAAGCAAAATTAATACCAGGGCTATATATAGCTTTTTGAAGGAAAGTAGCCTGTAAAAAATTTTTTTATAATCAAGATTACCGGCAAAAAGGTCCTGATTGTCTTTCATGATGGATTATCGAATTAATTATTTAATGAATCGGTGATTACAATAATGGATAATATGGCTGAAATAGAGGTTAATATTGTGCCGGTAATGCCAAGCGCATAGTCTCGTAATTCGCGGTATTTAGCCTTGATCGGGTTGATTATCAGAATATCATTGGGCAACAGGTAATAATATTCCGAAGAAGCGATATTCTTTTTTGTAAGATCAAGGTAATAGTATTTGATCACATTATCCTTTTCCCGGATCAGCGTAACATTCGAAAGATCCCCGAAACCCGAGGAACCGCCTGCAAATCCCAGGGCCTGGAAGATGGTCACCTTTTCATCGTAAAATGAATGCTGGCCGGGACTAAAAACTTCACCCAGCACGGTTATTTTGTTGCTAATAAAACGAACGGTAACTGAAATATTATTCAGGTAAACACTGAGTGAACTTTCAATTTTCTTCCTGGCTTCGTTAATGGTGAGATCCTTAACGAGGATCTCGCCAATAAAAGGCACAATAATTTCACCTCGATCGTCAACTGCGTAACTGATCAGTTCATTTTCAATGTTATAACTCCTTTCATTGAAAATGGCGTTGGTCTTTTCATCCAGGCTATATATTTTAATGTACAGATAATCATAGGGCTGGATGGTTTTTTCCGATCTGTCATTCTGGTAATCATTTTTAATGGATCCGGGACCACTATCGGCTACATATTTGAGTTTTTCAATCGGAGCGCAGGAAAACATGGCCAGCATGATGATGCTGATGACCAAAAAGGAAGAGAATGCATTCTTGGTAAGTAATTTCATAGCAATAAATTTAATATTAACCATTATGCTAAATTATAATAAAAAAGCATGTAAAGAAATTTCAGCTTTGAAGGATTGAGATTTCAGCATGAATAAATGGTATACGAAAATTTCAATAACCGGTTCCGTAGAGAACTGTTTTTATCGTTTTAACGAAAAGCTGGAGGTCTTTTTTGATAGACCAGTTATCAATGTACTGAATATCCAGCTTCATCCAATTTTCAAATACCACTTCGTTGCGGTTGGGGATGATCTGCCAGGTGCAGGTTATGCCGGGCTTAACCGATAGTCTTCGCAGATGCCAGCGTTCATATTTATCAACTTCAGAGGCAAGGGGAGGGCGGGGACCTATGAGGGACATTTCGCCTTTCAGCACATTGAAAAGCTGAGGAAGTTCGTCCATGCCGGTTTTTCTTAAAATACGTCCGATAAATGTGATCCGTGGATCTTTCTTAATTTTAAAAGTAGGGCCATCGCTTTCGTTGAGGGCTTCAAGCTGAGTCTTGAGTTCTTCAGCATTTTGTACCATGGTCCTGAATTTGTATATGTAGAACTTCCGGCCGCGCAGACCAACCCGTTCCTGTTTGAAAATCACCGGACCACGGGAGGTCAGTTTGATCAATATGGCTATGACCAGCATGAATGGACTAACTACGAGCAGGATCCCCAGAGAAATCCAGAACTCACTGAATGCCTTCCAGGCAAGGGCGAACGAATTATTGGGTGTATTTTTGAATGTAAGGAAAGGAATGTTTTCCAGGTGGGTAACTTCTCCTTTGGCACCTGAAACACCCAACAGGTCACTTTTGACCCTGAATGTAACACCTATCTCCTCGCAGGTTTCTACAAGACTCCTTAACCTGTCCTTCTCGATGTTATCTTTACAATATATGACTTCATCAATGATGTCAACATCAAGGATGGTTTTAATGTTAATTCTATCAGAATAAATCCGTATGGTATCTCCAAAATGCTTTTTTATCAGCTGTGAATCCGTGATCATCATCAGTATCCTGTAACCCCATTCACGATGCTCGATAATGGATTCGATAAATTTCAATGATGTATCATCGGCAAAAATGATGATATTGCTTATATTATGGCCATTTGTTCTGTAATATTTAAAAACACGGTAGGTAAGCATCCTGAAACTATACAGACAGATAAGATTGATTACTGCAAAGGATACGATAAGATAATGGCTCAAAAACTCGAGGTTGAAAATATGCTTATACAAAAACAAAAGGGCGAATCCAATGAAACTGAAATTCAGGAAACTTACAAAAATCGAAAAATGAGAACGGGCCTGGGGAATATTCGTAAGATTGAAGGTATGAAGCAATATAGCCCAGGTAGGAATAATCAGTATCAGAAGTATTACATATTCCCGGGTGAAATTAAAATAATCGATACTTACAAGGTTAATGAGAAAATACGCCAGGAAATATGAAAAAATGGTAATTAAAATATCAATCATCGCAAAAATTGAATTTCTATCCTTTTTATGTCTGATAACTTTTGTCATTCTATAATATTTTGTCTTGAATTATGAACCGAAATTAGTAGCTTAAGAATTCATAAACTACTTTCAAGGCCACTATTTTCGGATTATTTGACCAAGTGTCAATTTTCGGGGATGTATGGAGAAAAGCATGAAATGTACGGAAATTGTCTAATTCGTTTTGAATTCTAATGGATTTACCGGTCAATTCATTAAATTTGAACCCTTATTCGAAGAAGATTCGCTGATTTATTCTTTAATTAATTATGATTGAAGGAGTTTCCGTTGTAATTTGCACTTACAATGGTTCCAAACGGATTGCCTCCGTGTTGGACTATTTGGCAAAGCAAAAGTTTGAAAAAACAGTTAATTGGGAAATAATTCTGGTAGACAATGCTTCAATGGACAATACGGTTGAGGTGGCGCTTAAGTCTTGGAATTCAAGCACTGTCCCATTGTACATCGTCCCGGAGCCGAAAAAAGGTTTAAGCAATGCAAGGGGAGCAGGGATCCGCGAAAGTCATTACAATTTCGTATGTTTCATTGATGATGACAATTGGATGAATCCCATTTATATTGAAAGGATTTTCGATATTATGAAAAGTAATCCCGGAGTGGCATTACTCGGCGGGCAGGGAGAAGCAGTTTTTGAGGGTGATGAACCCAAATGGTTTCATGAATTCCAGCAGGCATTCGCTGTGGGGCCACAGGCAAAGAGTGACGGGATAATGCAGGATAGATCAAGCTTTCTTTATGGCGCCGGATTAACCCTGCGTAAAGATGTATGGAACAGTATTGTTGAAAAGGGTTTTACTTTTTGTCTTTCGGATCGCACAGGAACCAGTATTACTTCAGGGGGAGATGCTGAAATGTGTTATGCCATAAGGCTGGCAGGCTATGATCTATACTATGACTCAAAACTTACATTCAAGCATTATATGCCCGCCGGCAGGATGCTAGTACCCTATTTCATAAAACTTGCAGGATCATTCGGGAAGGCTACGGCAATCACTGATATTTATGATTCTGTGTTGAATAACAGTAAAGGATTTGAAAGAGTAAAGGTTCAGAATTACTTTTTGACTTTATTGTATTCATGTTATAATATTCTGCTGGTTTTACCCCCTCATCTTAAAAACAAACTGTTTAAAAGGAATTTAATTCAACCTGAATTTGAATTCATTTATAGTGTGGAAAACCTGAAACAGAAATTGCAGTTATATCGCAGTTACGGGAATTATGTGCATTCCATAAAAAATGCTGCCTGGCGAAATATTCATGAAGGGTTACATGTAAATTAAACAGAATTCCTGGCCTCCTGATAAAAGCTCCTCAACCGGTCCGATATATTCTCCCAGGTGTATGCCGAAACAAGTGATTGCAGTTTCTTTCCATTTTCTGCACATACTTTCCTGTTGAGAATGAAAAATTCTATTTTTGAAGCAATTTCATCTGTAACTTCCGGATTGACTGCGTATTCATCCACTATTTCGGGAAAATACCCGAAAATGCCGGAATTTTTTGCGCAAATCACCGGCAAACCTGCCGCCATTGCTTCAAAATAAACACGTCCGAATGTTTCCGGAAAGCTGGGCAGGATGAAAAGATCGTGATCTGACAGTATCCGCGGTAATTTTTCATGCTCGATGAATCCCCGGAAATCCACCTGCTCCTGTATATTCAGCTTTTCTGAAAAATTCTTTAGATATTCTTCTTCGGGTCCCTGCCCGATGATGGTATACCGTACCTTGTACTTTTTATTCAGGGAGGACAAGGCCATCAGCACTTTGTCAATGTTTTTCAGTTTTATCAGCTCGCCAAGCGTGATAATTCTGAACTCCTCCCTGCTCTTTTCACCGGAGGAATCTATGAAAAAGCTTTTATCGATTCCAAGGGGAATGACTTCTGCATTTTTAAGCCCTAATCCTGAAAAATACTCCAAATTGCGGAAATTCAAAGGAGTGATTTTGTAAGCATTTTTAAGGATGGCGATGGCCATTCTTCGGGAATAAGAACTTCTGAAGTACCGCAACTCGGTGTGGGAGGTTAACAGGTAGGGAATATTGTATTTCTTTTTTAGTTTAAGTGCCAGAACACCATCCGGGAAGATGAACTGGGCATGAACAACATCGATATGATTACCTTTTACAAGATTATTCACAGTCCTGCAATTCATCCAGTAAATGCTACGTGTCAGCAGTGCATGCAGATTATTCAGACTCCAGGCTGAAAGGAAACGAAATGCCTTTACCATATGTTTGTTAAAGAGATATTCCTCAAAACCGGGCGGAAGTGAAATATTGCTAACCTGCAGGTACCTGGCCAATATCGAATTGGTATAAGGGACTGGCCGGATGAATGTCACGGTGTCGCCGGGATGCTGTTTCAGGTTATAATCTGCAAGCTTGAATACAAAGTCATTGGTTTTGTAAATACCGGGTATTGGCAGAATTTGTGAAATGTGAAGAATGTTCATTGGCGGAAAATCAGTTCAGTTTTTCTTATGAATCCCAAAGAATGCAAGTGACTTCCATTTCAGAAAAGACGCAAGATAAATGGCATACTTTTTTACCAGGGAAGAATATGCCCAACAGGAAGTAGTATGTTTTCCGTAAAACAGGAGATCTTTATGGATGTTATAGTTGGATTTTATGGAAGTGAATGAATGAACAAAATCACGAAGCTTCATGCTTCTGTGTATGCCTGAATTTCCTGTATCATTCCAGATTTTCATGCCCCGGACCAGATGTATGGAATAACGTGCCCCGGTTGCCCGAACACCGAAATCACTGTCGCCATGATATTGCGGAAAACGGATTGTATCAAAAAGGCCTATGGATGCAAAAACATCGGACCTGATCAGTGTTCCCATGCCTCCAAACCAGTCTATTTTCAGATTTTCAAGCGAAGCATCGCTTTCCTTTTTATTGTAATTATAAAGACCTAATGCACCATTACGCCTGTTAAAATAGCCCCCGGTAGAGATTAATGTATCGGGCCTGTCTTTGAAGTAAACCATGGAACAGACCAGCGGGAAATTCTCCTGATTTTTCATGGTTTCAAGAACAACACCAAAGAAATCAGGATCGGGAGAAATGTCATTGTTCCAGAGCAGTATATGGGAAGCATGAAGTGTATTCAGGGCATATTCAATACCCTTGTTAATGGAACCGCTCCACCAGAGATTACCGTCTCCCTGGAGCAGATGTATTTCAGGATAGTTGTTTTTTATCCATTCGGCAGTGCCATCAGAGGATCCGTCATCAATGACAATCGTGGAAAATTGAGAGTTTTCCGCGGGTATTCTGGCAATAGACTTGTATATATCCCGAACGCACTGTTGTGTATATTTTAAACCATTAAAAACAGGTATCAGAATAGCAACAGCGTTTTTCATGCAGATTGATATCAGGAACCATGATTACAAAGCAGTCATTTATTGAATCACCAGTTTTGCAGATTTTGAATGTTTGCCGGAAATAATCTGCACAAAGTAGATACCCTTTGAGAAGCTCCTGAAGTCAAAGGTTCGCGAAATCTGTTGATTGGGATTGAAAATACGTTCCTGGTGATAGATTTGTCCGGATATATCCATAATCCTGAAGGTAGTATGGGGAGCCATATCTGCTTCCATGACAGGTGTTATTTCAATATTTGCCAGATCAGTCGCAGGATTTGGGTAAATGCTCAGGTCATAATCCACACCTTCGTTATTCAGACTGTCACATGGACCGGCAGAAAAGTTTTTTTGTATCTCCGACTGTGATAAAGCTTTATCGTATATGGCGACTGCATAGAAACTGCCTTTCCAGGGAAAATTCATATCAGCTCCATTGCCAAGTTTCAGGTAGTAATTTGCATTCCAGGTATTCAGGTCGCTGGGTCTGTATCCTGAGGAGGATTCATCCCCGTTCAGGAAAACGGTTTCACGTCCCAGGCTGTCCCGTACATAGGTAAGGTGCAATAGTGTAAGAGATGTGAAAGATTTATCGGATTCAATTTCCGGATATCCGGATGAATTGGTGGTGGAAGTCTGCATCCTGACTGAATATCCGAAGTTTTTATTTTCCGTGTCGTATGTCATGTTTTGATCCAGAACAACACCCACATCGTTTTCATCCTTGGCGAGCGAAAAAATCCGGGATTTTGAAGTAATATCATAATCATCAGGCTTCAACCAGCATTCCACCGTAATGGCATTGGTTCTTTTAACTGCCTCAACAATCTTGGTGGCAGGGGTGATCGACATAAGAGCAGTATTGGATAAGAGTTCCATTTTATGGGTTTCGTCCCAGGAAATGGCTGAACTGTTCAGAATTTTCAAATTTAAAGGATTTCCGTAACCCGACTGGTCATAAATGACTTGATCGGTATTATAACCAAAGTTATAATAGGCAATAAGACCATCCCTGATGCGTTTGGTTTCGGCGACAGAAAGGGTGGAAATCACATTCTTATTGCTACTGGGTGAATTTCCTGCTTCATTGATGGCATTTACAGTATATACGTAAGTAGTTCCTGCCATCAGGTCTTCATCGGTATAGGATGTATCATTGGCCTTAACTTCAAATCTTTCAGATAAGGAAGGGTCAGCGGCAAGAGAACGCGTAACGACAAAACCTTTTTCATTGGCTGAATTGTCATTCCATGACACCGATATGCTTTTTTCTGTGACTGCAGCGCTTTGAAGTGCGGAAGGTGCAGCCGGGGGCGCCAGCATGGGAATTGCCAGCTGCAATGTGTTTGTAAACGCAGATGCACCGTCGGAATTGACGGCCCGGATACGGTAGGAATACTGAACACCGGGAATAACGGTAAGGTCATTCCAGGAACTCAAGTTTGCGGTTGTAGTATTAATACGTGAAAAATCCGATTCAGAAGCAGTTTTTCTCCATATCTCAAACCCGGTTTCATTGTTTGAATTATCGGCCCATCCTAAAGCTATTTCCTTGTAGCCAATTATACCGCCGCTTAAAGTGCCGGGTATAGCCGGAATATTGGCGGCAGGAGTCACTGCATAGGCTTCATTGGTGTAAAGGCCGTTGCATCCGACACGGTAATAATAACCGGTCAACGGATTCACACTTTGATCCGTATAACTGGAGGTACCGTAATTCAGCTGGCTGATAACCGTATATGAAGTTTCGTTTGCAAGTCTTCTTTCCAGGGTGTATTTTCCGGGAGTTGAATAATCCTGCCAACTGATCTTTACCTGCTTAGATGACTGTGCGACTGCCTGGATACTGCTTTGCCAGGCAGTATTAAAAACCGAGGTGAAAGGAATATTCAACTGTGTTGACGCAGGTGAGACGCTATTTCCCCTGGTCACATTCACATTATCCTGGTATTTAAAAGCGACAAAGTCATCCACATCCAAGTATTGATTACTGCTCGGTGCATATTCGTCACCGTATCCGCCATAGGAGGATGACATGAATATCCGGTCAACGTGTATTGCACTGATATTTCGGAGTTTGAGCCCTGTTCTTTGCGCCACCATAGTCCCATTGACAAAACCTTCCAGTATTCCATCATTGTTTCCGCCATTCTCATTCAATGTATTCATCACTACCCTGAGGGTAATATTGTACCATTTCCCTGGTTCAAATGTGTAATTCCAGGTAACGGCATCACCATATTCATGGGTTTGGTCATGATGATAATAATAACACATTATTTTTCCATCCCTGGTCCAGGCCAGCAACGCAACAAAACCGGCGTCCCATGGAGGCGGTCCGGTTCCGGGCCACGGTTCGCCACCACGCAATCCGGGAAGTTTTCCGCTTAAAACCCATTCAAATCCGGGTTTGAAACGCAGGTTATATGAAAGATATAATTCATCGTGACCACCTGCCATATAAGTTAGCCATTGTCCGCCGCTTTCCTCGGGACCGACTCCGCCTGCCGGAAAATGCCATCTCATGTATTTCGAACCCGAAAGAGATGTCGCAGGATCACTGACAATTTCAGGGGGTATGGTGCGGTTTGACCAGGCTGGATTATTCCAGTCGGCATTGAACTCGGAATCCAGATAATTTCCCGGCGTGTTGTTTTCAAAATCGTGCTTAAAAATGATATTGAATACTTCGTTACTGTAATTTGTCTGCGCAACTGATGTGATACAATTGAAAAGAACCAAAAACAGTGGGATGCTAGTGTAAAATCTTCTCACTTTCGTCATCAAAATAACTGTGTTAGTCAAAAAAAAACATCTACTCATCAAAACGCAAATATAAGACTTTTATTGTAACGATTTTTATCCGGCAAGGTTACAAAAGCAACATGGGCAAGCCGGCCAGCTATATTACAAATATATTTTTATATCAACAAGTTAAATGATTTTTTTTAACAAAATGGTGCAAAATCAACCGCAAAAAAGTCGGTGATATGCATCACCTCGCACTCTATAAAAATAATAATAAGCTTAATGGCAGATAAAAATTTTCTTCGTTTGTAGTAATAATACATGGACTGTTCAACCCCCACCAACCTGCAAATTTTATGTAAGAATGAACGAATTCCAGGATTGAACGGAAAATTCAGTGCTTCTTTCCAGGAAATTGAAATAATGCGTTTGTAGATCTCCGGATTATACTGATACCTGTATTTAGGTTCCAGGGACCAGAATAATTCGATCAGTCTCCGGTTGTTAAAAGGCGTGATCTCCTCGCGCACGATATCCTGTTCTGAGGCAGTACGCGCGGCCCAGTGTGCATTTTCCTGCTCCCACTGGTACAAATCCATCAAGCTAATATTCAGATTTTGGCATAAAGGATTCACCTCGTCCAGCCATTCCTGAAGCGCGACGACCGGATATTCAAAATTCTGATAACCCGCAAACACGGCAATGTTTTTTCCGGTAACCGGCACTCCCTCTGGGTAATGCATATAAATTCGTGCAAGCCCGTTGCCCATTGCCCCGCTCACGGTATGGGTGTCTTGCCAGTTCCTTCTGTGAACTTCATGGTATACCTGCAACAGTTTTTCACGCGACAGAATGTTGTTTTTATAAAAAACATCCCGGAATTCATTATCCACCGTATCGGGAATATCAATGACATGCAAATCAAAGCCCAGCGTATGCGAAAGTTCACGCGCAATTCTGAGGTCCCTGTTATCTTCTGTAAATGATTTGGGCTTGTTGATGTAGAAAAAAATCCTGTCTTTGAAATCCCTGGCAGTTGATAGCAACAACCGGGTATCCCAGCCTGAAGTAATGCCCATATGAAGTTTATAACGGTTCAGGGCAGCTTCCAGTGTACCTCTCAGGATGGCTGCACATTCCGATGCTACTGTTTCCAAGGGTATCCTGGGGATCACGTCCTTGGGCCAGAAACGGATTACACGAAGGGAATCCAGATCGAGGTAATGATTGGAGGGTAAATGAAAAATGGAATCATATAGAGTCCGGAAGCCAAGCCAAACATAATCAGATTCTTTATACTCAGGCGAAGAAAAAAAGGCGAGCCTGGCAGGATCCTTTGTAACGGAAAGATTGAATGCAGCAGCCAAAATGTTAGATGTCGAGCCACATGCGATCTGGTCGCCTGTTTTAAGGTAATACACTTCTCTGAAACCGACAGCATCATTGACTATCCTGATTCCTGCCTTATCCTTGTATATAATGGCATATCTTCCGGCATAATTGCTGATTGATTTAAGCAATGCATCGAAGGATTTCAGGCTGGTCAGTTCATTGGTCAGGGTCTGGTCATCCAGATCAGGACGGGCCGGATCCAGGATATATCCGAGCATGATCAGTTCACAGTAATCATTCAGATTCCTGTATGCGGGCAAATCCGGGTGATGGTAAAGATACCAGCATACCGTATCGGCCATCAAGGTAGATTTATTGAAATGATCAAATCCTGCGACTTCCTGATTGGAAAATAGAAACTGTTTGCGATATAACAATCTATGCATATAGTTACAGATTTAAGTGCATAATAAAAACTTCGGCATGAACTTAGTGAAAAAATTTTTGCACAGGTTTGTTCCGATCAAAATTTTTTGGCAGATCGTACTCAACAAGTTTGATTTTGTATATTTTTAATGGTCCATTATGACCCTGAATCCCAAAGCTAATATATCAAACATTTATGAACATCCTTGAATTTCGCAGGCAATTTCTGTTGTGCAACACTCCAGTTCCTGCTCTTTCATCCTGGAAACAGGAAGATCTGTCCGTTGCCGGCCAGAATTTCACCCTCTACCTTCACCCTGATCTGGAATACTACTGTACAAAAAATAATAATGCTGGTATTATCCTGTTGGGTTATGCCATTGATCCATATCATCCTGATTATGCAATGGCTGATATTCTCAATGAACTTGCCTCCCGGTCTGATTATCCTGGATTGCTTAGAAGAACAGATACCTTAACGGGAAGATATGCAATAATCCATCATGATGAGGATTCAATTAAGTTTTGCCATGATGCCACGGGGCTCAGGGAAGTTTATTATTATAACTACGGCAAGGTCATTGCCTGTGGATCTACTTCCAAAATTATCGCCGAGTCCTTGCATATTCCATTGGATGACGATCCAGACCTGGTGAGCTTTTATACGTCGGAAATTTTTAACAAGGTAGGGCGACGCTGGGTAGGCAATCGAACGGTATATAAAAATATATACCATCTGCCGCCTAACCATTACCTGGATTTGTTGCCCGGCAGAACATACAGGTTTTGGCCAACAGAAAACCGAAAAGAAAAAGAACTCTCTGAAGCTGCTTTATCGGTGGCAAAAATTCTTTCGGGCACTTACGATGCTGCAACAAGCCGTTTCAAACTGCAGCAGGGATTAACCGGGGGGTGGGATACCCGATTACTGTTGGCTGCATCAAGAAAATACCTGGACAGGATCAATTTTTACTGTTACCAGGGTTTTATAGAAAACTCTGCTCTGAATGGCAATACTGACTATCAAATTGCATGGAAAATTGCGGAGAAAGCTGGTATCTCACTGGAGATCATCAGACTTGATAAAGAATCAACGGATGATGTGTTTAAGAAGATCTATTTTCAGAATAACGTTTTTGCCCGTCCCACCTTACTACCGGTATATTATTACAACAACCGCGTGAAACATGAAGGCATTATTAATGTTTCCGGGAGCGGCTCAAACGAAATATTGCGTCTTCTGAGCATTATTCACCGTGATGTCAAGGCAGGCAAGGTCATTGCAGGTGGTCTGGGTTATAAAGATTACCCTTTTGCTGTGAATGCAATTGATGAGTGGCTAAAGGAAAATTATGCCCTTACCGGGTATCAATATAAATTGGTTGATCTGTTTAACTGGGAACAGCATTTCGGGAACTGGGGAAGTCTCAGCGCTTCTGAACAGGATATTGTCATGGAAGAATTAAGACCCTTTGATAACAGGGAACTCATATCCGCTTACCTGTCGGTTGATGACCGTCACCGGTACAAGGATTATCCCATGTTGCATGTGGCGGCAATTAAGCTGCTCTGGGAAGATCTAATGACCTTTGATGTGTATACGAAATGGCCAGAGTTCAAAAAAATACTGCGGAAATTGGGCGTTGAACAATCTTTTGACAGGCTTTTTCAATATATCAAATTGATAAAATAATTCAAACTACAGGGACTCAAAAGTTCAATTTATGCTGATTGTTATTGTTTTTTACATTTAATTACGCAATATTGTAACATGCTGCACGTATGATCATGTATAAGATGTAAATGAAATTTCTTATAAATACAATCACGAATTGGTATGAACCCCCCAGAACAAGGCATTTTGTTGCATTGTCCCTGGCAAAGAAGCATACTGTTGTGTTTGTTGCTGCCAATCATATTGGCTTGCCTTCGCTCGGAATCGACCAGTTAAATGACAATTTGACGGTTATTACACCGTCTTTCCCGATCGATATGCGAATACGGTATCGCATTCCCATCCTGAATGCATTTTATCAAAATTGGCTGTTCCGGGAACTGGTTCATACTTATAGTGATTTTGAAGTAATCAATTTTGATTATACCGCCACAAGAATTTTCAGGTATTTCAGGAATGTTGTTTATTATTGCAACGATAGTTTCTTTGAGATCAGCAAACATATTAATCCTTTTCCTATTGCGAAATACCATCAGCGTTGTGAGTCAATAGTGGCGGCAAAGTCAAAATTCTGTGTAAGTATTGCATCAAAAATTACAGATCATTTATCTGCCTACAACCAGCATATTATTGAAGTTCCCTTGGGAAGTCCGGATATTGGTGAATATGGCATCACCGTGCACAAAGTCCCCTCAAAACAGAAGATCATTAAGGTGGTGCTTGTTGCTGTGATTAAAAAACTGAATATCTCATTCAATGTGGTTAACCTGCTTCTTGCGGATAATAACATTAGTTTGACACTGATCGGCCCTGTTCAGCAAAGTTTTCTGGAGCAGATACCCAATAAAGACAGGCTTACATGCAAGGGAACTGTTTATGGTAAAAAACTTTATGAAGAAATCAACGAGTATGATGTTGCCATTGCTCCCTATTGCACTGAAACAAGAAATGAAATTTTCTCGGGAACCGGCGGCAAAATATACCATTATCTTTCCTTAGGCAAGCCGGTTGTTATTTCCTATATGTCGGGACTGAACCAAATGAATCTGCAGGATCAGCTGATATATGTGGCAGAAAAGACAACCGATTTTCCGGATCTCGTGCACAGGGCATATGAAGAAAATACGGAAGAACTGATTCAGCAAAGGATTGATTATGCCAATAGAAATACCTGGGATAACAGAATGGAAGACCTTGTAGCCCATTATGAACAGATAAATTCAAAATCCAGGGATAACCTCTAATTACTAATCCAAATCTTGTCAATAATGAGTGAATCATTTACTGCATGAAAAGGATCATTGAAATTCTTCCTGTTCTGCGTGTAATCACTGGGGACATCCAGGTTATAGCATCTTCCCAGTGATGATATTTCATCGATATACCTTTTGTAATCCTTTTCGAGATTGAAGTCGGTTATCCTCTTCTGCAGATCAACGTGAGTAGGAGGCATAAAGAAAACAATACTGATATCATTTGCGTGGCAGTATTCCGATATTTCAGTCAATTGTTTCAGGTATTGATCCGGATGTTTGTACTTCTGGTAAAATCGGATACCCATGGACTCGAGCTGATAATTCCAGAATTCATCCTGGCTCATATCCGGTACTCCCAGCTTGAAATCTTTTACAAAATACTGCTTTTTAATATTTTGCACCATGGTCCTGAACACCACCTTGCTGAAGGAATAGGAGAACATGTTTTTCATGGCGGACCTGGCCTGTTCCACACCGTTATTCCGCTCGAAATCGTTATAAAGATTGAAATTGATGCCAAAATAAACTGAATTAATATCTTTAATATCAACTACATACCAGAAAGTTTCGATCATGTCGACCAGCGTTCCGCCGGCATAGGAAAAATTATAAACATCCTGACCTGTGGTTTGTTTCAGGTGCCCGGCATTTACCTGTGCTGACCTGGAATCACCCAGAATGATCTTGTCTGTTTTCAGGTGCTGGTACTCAATGAGCTTCCACAATTGGGGATTGAATAGGGAAGAAGTTTCCTTTTTGGTTTCCTGGGTAATTAAATGACTTACATTGAAGTAGTTATAAGGATCAATGAGAACCACCAACCCTATGTAAAGCGGGAATGGGATAAGGTAGATAGCTATTTTTCTCAGGAATCTTTTCATAAACCGTTTTGTGATTCAGAATGGGAAGAAAGTTTCTCTTTCAAAACGTTGTAAATAAAAAGGCTGTTGGTCACCAGGTACCTTTTCCACATCCTGCGGGGTTCCTGCACAAGGCGGTAAAGCCATTCAAGTCCTGACCTCTGCATCCACAAAGGCGCTCTTTTGGTGAGACCGGCGACTATGTCAAATGCACCGCCAACACCCATAACAAAGGGAACTCTGAGCTGTTCCGCGTACTTTTCCAGGAACAATTCTTTCTTAGGGGATGTCATGGCAACAAAAAGAATGTGGGAGCGGCTGTCTGCAATCTGCTTCACCAACACCTGCTCATCCTCCTGTCCAAAATACCCGTTATGGTATCCTGAGATAATATCAGGGGAAAAGAGGCTGACATAGGTAGCGGCTACTTTTTTCACCACTTCTTCCCTGGCTCCTAACAGAAAGATTCTATAACCCTTCCGCGAAGCAAGTTTTACAACCTCATGCATGAGATCGGGTCCGGCCACTCTTTCCGGCAGGGGCTTACCTAAAAACCGTGAAGCCCATACCACACTTTTCCCATCGGCATTGATGATATCACATGATGTTATGGATTTTCTCAGCAGCGGATCTTTTTGCATGGCGATAAGAACTGCTGCGTTCACGCAGGCATGCCTTAACACCCGCTGGTTGGAAATGGCTTCATCAATGACCTTAAGCGTTTCCTCCATAGTAAGGGCGTCAATGGGGGTTTGTAGAATGTTTACGCGTTTACCGGGAGACATGGATCAGTATATTAAGGTTTGGCTATTCCGTGCCATTTATTGCTCAGTCCTGCATTCCCCAGTATCAGTTTCATCACCCGCCATGACGTGTCGGGTATTCCATATTCATTAACATTGCCGGAATACTTCCTTTGTTTATGTTCTTCGATGGCAGTCTGAATGCAATTGATTACAGCCTTTTTGTTAATGCCGGTAAGGAATATGGTGCCTGCATCCTGGGCCTCGGGCCGTTCCATGGAGTTCCTTATGGATATGGCGGGAAAACTGAGAATAGCAGACTCTTCACTGATGGTACCGCTATCGCTGACGGTACAAAGCGCATTCATCTGCAGGTTTACATAATCGGTGAATCCGAACGGTTTTAAAAACTGGATCCTGCTGTCGAAAGCATTATCCTTAATCAGTTCAAGCCTTTTCCGGGTACGCGGATGTGTGGAAACCACCACGGGAATATCATAATCTTCAGCAAGCTGGTTGAGAACTTCGAGGATAATTTTCAGATGATTCGGATTGTCCACGTTCTCTTCACGATGGGTGCTGACAACAAAATATTTTTGTTTTTTGAGATCGAGCCGGGATAAAACATCTGATGATTCAATTTTGGATTGATGATGTTTCAGCACCTCGTACATAGGGGATCCGGTAAGATATATCCTTCTGTGCGGAAGTCCTTCGCTGATCAGATGTCTTCTGGCATGTTCAGTGTACACCAGGTTGAAATCCGCTATGTGGTCGATGATACGCCGGTTGATTTCCTCTGGAACATTGAAATCGAAGCAGCGGTTGCCGGCTTCCATGTGAAATACGGGTATGTGAAGCCGCTTGGCAATATAAGCGGATAAACATGAATTGGTATCTCCCAGTACAAGAAGCGC
Source organism: Bacteroidales bacterium (assembly GCA_041737175.1). Lineage (GTDB taxonomy): Bacteria > Bacteroidota > Bacteroidia > Bacteroidales > UBA10428 > UBA5072. Next base: position 50,359 of record JBGSSF010000008.1, on the reverse strand, counting down.
ATCGGGCATTTCTTTCCCAATCACTTCCTCGGATTTCCTGATGATGTCTCCTACGGCAGTACCCAGTGTGGATGCGTCGACATTCAAATAATAATCAGGATTTCGTAGCTCCAGATCCTTAAAAAAGATCTCATTCAATTCATAATCGTAGTTTTGACCGGTGTGCACGAGTATGTGCCTGGTGAATTCATTAAGTCTGGCCATTACCCTCGAAAGCCTGATTATTTCAGGACGGGTCCCAACAATGGTCATCACTTTTAATTGGTTGTCCGAATTCATGTTCGCTAGTTTGCAGTTTTATACGGTTTCAAAATAGGTGTCGGGATCGTTCTTATCGAAGAATTCATTGATATAAAAGATACAGTACATATCGCTCTCACCGGTATTGGTTATATTATGGGTGTACCAGACCGGCATATCCACGTAGGCGGGTTCATTGCCATCGAGGTCAAAATTCAGCACTTCGGCTGTGCCAATCCTTCGTAACTGGATCCGGGCTTTACCGCTGATTACAGCGAACCTTTCGATCTTGCGGGTATGAAAATGATTACCCCGCGTAATACCGGGTTTTGTGGTAGAAAAGGAGATCTGTCCGCCTGTTTTTGATTTGATGGTTTCAACAAAAACACCCCGGTTATCCTCATTCCTGCTCAGTTTAACCGGGTACAAACGGGCAATATCCATGTATGTGCGGAAAGTGTTAAACAGATTGATTTCAAATGTGTTGTTAAGCTCAGGGAAAACACCATTCTCAAAATAACCCGATTTATAAGAGTTCAGTAGCCTCAGAATTTCTGAAACTTTAATCTCGGCCGTGCTGGGTAGATGATATTCCTTTTCCGGTGTCCTGTTCATGATGGCCTCGTAAACAGCTTTTACAAGTTCGCCCACATAGATCAGCTTCAATTGTCCGTCTATTTCTATTCTGGGAGTTTCATCATGGGTCAGCTGGTGACAGAATGTGGCAATAACCGAGTTATAATAAGGGTTTCCAAATGGCCCGAATACATTGGGTATAATCAGTCCCGTGAAAAGTGCATTGTATTTTTCAGCCCAGCGAACCAGCCGTTCTCTGCCTTCGCGCTTGGATTTACCATAGACATTCTCACGTTCTTCCTGGGTTGAGGAGGAAAACAGCACATGCGGATGCACTCCGACATTTCCCATGGCCAGAATAAGTTTGTCCACAAGTTCAACATTGGTGTTGTAAATGGTTTGGGGATCATTGTGTCTGTTCAGGGCAGCCAGGTGGACAATGGCGTCGCACTGTCCCACGAAATTCTCAAGCATGGCTTCATTTTCAAAGAAACGATCCTCAAAAGGTATACGAATGACCTCTTCTTTTTTCAATCCCAGGTAATTGAAAAGGTGTGTTCCAATAAATCCGGCTTGTCCGGTTATCCCTACTCTGATCATGATGTGAGTGTATTTTTATAAAATCAGCACAAATCTTTGAAATCAGGGTTCAAAAACGCGCTCAGGCTTTTCTTTCAAAACATCCTCGCGGATCATCCTGAGATTCAATAGAAGCTTTTTGGTTTCTTCAACATTCAGCCGGTGCGTATTGTGTGAATTGTACTCCTCTACCTGCGCCACTTTGGTTTTTCCTTCGGTAAAGAAAATATTGTAATTCAGGTCACGCGTGTCCGCAGGTATTCTGAAATAATCCTTTTCATCAACTGCTTTCACCATTTCTTCGCGGTTAACCAGTGTCTCGAATAGTTTTTCTCCATGCCGCGTACCAATTACATTGATTTCCTGCCTGGCATTGTACAACTCCTTCAGGGCTTGCGCCAGGTCAGCGATGGTCGCAGCCGGAGATTTCTGTACAAAAATATCGCCGTTTTTCCCGTGTTCAAAAGCATATACAACAAGTTCCACGGCATTTTCAAGGGTCATCATGAACCTTGTCATTGCAGGATCTGTGATGGTAATGGGCTGCTTTCTTTTGATCTGATTTACAAAAAGAGGAATTACAGAACCCCTGGAAGCCATAACGTTACCATAACGGGTACCGCAAAAGGTGATTCCGCTTCCATTCAGGTTCCTTGATTTTGCCACCATGATTTTTTCGCTGAGCGCCTTGGACATTCCCATGGCATTGATGGGATATACGGCTTTATCGGTGCTGAGCACAATGACCTTTTTGACACGGTACTGCATGGCTGAATCCAACACATTCTCGCAGCCAAGCACATTGGTTCTCACCGCTTCAGCAGGAAAGAATTCACAGGAGGGTACCTGTTTTAACGCAGAAGCATGAAAAACATAATCAACCCCTTGCATGGCATAATCAATACTTTGCCTGTTGCGAACGTCACCTATAAAATACTTGATCTTTGGGTTATTGTAAAATTGCCGCATATCATCCTGTTTTTTCTCATCACGGCTGAAAATCCGGATTTCTCCGATTTTGGTGCTTAAGAATCTTCTCAGAACGGCATTTCCAAAAGAACCGGTACCTCCGGTGATCAATAAACATTTATTATCAAAGTCCATTTCAATTTGATTTATTGTATATGAATCCGCATCAAAAATAGCTTATAAAATCTCAAGTATGTTCTGTATACTACGTAAAAAAGCTGCAGTGCGAATGGCTTATTGACGAGCGTATATTTCTACGTGATAAAAGGTTCAATAGTTATAATAACTGCAGATTCTCATGGAGTCTTTCCAGAAAAACTTCAACACGCTGATCCCAGGTATTATTCTGAGCAAATGCAATACGTTTCCCGGCAAGAACTTCAGAATTTTCCTGGTGAGCCTTAAAAATCAATGTCCTTAATGTATCGGATTTCCTGTAAACATATACCGATTTTTCAGGGAAATCCTCCGGAAAGAGATTGGGCATTTCGCTAATGACAGTTGGAATTCCAGCGGCAAGATACTGCCAGAGTTTATTGGGTGTAGCTCCCGGATTAATGCGACTTGTGTTATATAGTGCGAGTCCTACATCAATTTTCGAAAGTTCATCCATCAGTTCTTTCCCCTTGAGAATTCCTTTTGAGCTGATTCGTTCCTTTGGTTTTAGCTTTTGAAAGAAGGCATCCTCCACGGAGCCTATCAGCATGATATTGAAAGTTGGCTCCTGAAGCAGGTCATTAATCAGTTTGACGGATATCTGGCGGTCATTGATCACGCCCAACAGGCATAAATTAACCACAAGCGGATTTTTCTGCGTATGCTCTGTTTTCTCACTGGTTACAAAACTTGCTCCAAGGGGTATTTCATAGGTATGTGAATTCAGCTTTGAAAGTTTTTCATACAGATATCTTGAAGTCCCAATACAAAACAGCGCATTCTTTATAATTTTTCTTTCACAGGAGCTTTTATAGGCTTCAATCGGGTAATTTCTGAATTTGCTGTTTCCACGGAACTCATCATTGCAGTAATATACAACATGCTGAAAATAGGAAAAAATTCGATGAGCTGTAAAATCAAAGTTGATCACCACCAGGTCTGAGCCCAGTATTTCTTTGATCCTGGTGAACAACCATTTCTGATAATGCTCATTGAACAGGGGAAGCCGGTAACGATAACGGTAATCTACAGGATGGTAAGGGGTAATCAGACTTAAATTCTCCTGGATCTCCCTGATATCAATTTTTTTCCGGCCCGTCTTGTTCCTTTCTATAAAGATGACTTTGTGCTTTTTTGCCAAAGCATAGGCCAATTGATGCCTTGCCCTGGGCGCTTCATCCCATGCCGTAAGGGTATTTACTACAAATGTGAGGCTCATCAGGGATTATTTATTACAGGTTTTCCGGTTCTTTTATGTTAACAATTTCTGGTTCCGGTGACTTAGGGCTGAGGCTTCTTTCGTAATGTGAGACATCAGCCAGGTATAAACAGCTGCATATTATAACAATAGGGGCTGAATATGCGAAACCCGCCGCAATGGGCAACATCAGGAAAACCTCGAAAAAGAAGAAGTATTTCAGATACGACATTTCAAGGGTGATTTTCATGAACATGGTTCTGAAAACTATGAGGATTACTGCCAGCACAAACAATGCCCCATAAGTAACAAAGTTACCGATAATGCCGATGTCAGAGAGGTAAAATCCGTACGTTTCACTCAACATCATGGTAAGTTTGCCGAGAGGAGAATCTGCACTGGGTGCACCAATACCGGTGAGAAAGGCCATATCGTTGGGTATGAATCGGGTCATAAAATACTGCGCAGCCAGGATTCTCACGTTTTCAGTTCCCTGGGCGCTTTCCAATTGAGATGCTTTCACCATGCTGGTAAACACATCCTGGAAAAAAAGATATGTAGGCACCAGGGCAAGCAGTACCAGGAAAATGATAAGGGCTTTCGATCGTATTCTTTTACTGAAGATGAGCTGGGCAAAGGTCCCTATAACTATAGTAAGCAATGCCGACCGGGCACCGAAGAGGATGATCGGTATCAGAAAAAGAATGGCAAGAAAAAGATATTTAAACTTGTTTGTGGTATAGAAGATTTGCAGACACAAATAATAAGCGATCATGGCATATCCAGATCCTTCGAGATAAACCCTTACTGTGCCCCTTTCCTTTCGCATAGTGACATCAAATATCTCAGTCGGAAATGAAAAGTACTGGATGAGGTAAGCGATCAGATAAAGCAATCCCATGTAAATGATCAGCCGCTGGAATTCCTTCTTTTCAGGTTTCAATACATGCAGGGTGAAATAGAACAGGTAGAAGTAAATATCACGCTGTGAAAACAGCGTAACCTGAAAATTTTGCCTGAAAGCGAAGAAGGCCGTGAACATGCTCAGAAATACCGCGATAAAGATCAGGTATATCGGGATGATAAAATTCCTTTTCATCATTTTGGTCCTGGTGTATACCTGGTCGACAATGATGATGAATACCATCAGTATTATCCCCGAGAAATTGATCATGGTATTGAGGCTTCCCAGTGCAGATATGTTAAAAACATTCAGGGAAGCAATGATCAGGTATATAATTATGATTTTACGGAGCATGAATACTGAATGGATAGTTATATTATGGTTTGGTAAATCGCTTCATCCGGTATCTGACATCGTCGAAACCAAAAATAAACAAATCTTTTATATACTGCTTCATATTCCAGTTTGTCAGTTTGAAAGAAAGATATACCGGGTACCAGTTATTTACTGCAAGCGAGATGACAAAAGGAACCAGAACCAGGCCAAGAATTCCGTAATGGCCTGCAACAGGAATTCCTAAAGCACCGATCACCAAACCTGTAATTCCGGCTGGAATTAAAAAAGGAAAATGGTTTGTTGAAAGATATATATCAGCGTGGAAAGAAGAATGAAAATCAAGAATAACCGTCAAGGCCATAATGATATAAATGAGCGCGCCAACCAGCCTGGTTTCCGTGAAAAAGCCCAGGATCCAGTTACCCAGTAAGGCAACACCAACGAACATGGCAATCACCAGCGCCATACTGTAGAATATATATATCGCTGATTTCTGTCGCAGGGCTGCAAAATCCTTTTTAGCACCAATGCTGTAGATCCGCTGGACATTGGCATAAAAGGGTGCGCGACAGAAGCTCTTGATAAATGTAAAAATCCTTTTGGTGATAAAGAAGCAGTTAATTTCTTTGCTGTCTTTGAATTGTCCTACGATCAGCGTATCAATATACCCGATGATGTACAAAGCAATGAAGGTAAGTCCCTGGTTCCATGTTGTTTTCCAAATGGAATGGAATATTTCGCTTTTAAAAGCATATTTATTTTGAATAACAATCTCATTTTTACGGAACCATTGAATTACAAAATGCCTTAAATAAAGATATCTTACCATTGATTCCAAAAACATATAGACGCAGAGCCAAAGAACACCTTTGTTCAGCAACAGGAGTATGATAAAGATCAATGTTTTCACTACACCAAGAAAAGTACTGGTCCGGCTTTCAAAAGCAACATAATCAAGTCCCCTGATGGCTGATGACCATCTTGTAGTTATTACCGTAATTACACTGAAAAATACAAAGAAAGCATAGGCGATCCACAGATCGGGCCTGTTGCCGGCTTGTTCCATTAAATTCATGGTGAGGGCCACTCCTCCGGTCGACATGAATACCAGCACTGCCATTCCGATGATCATGTATATCCGGTATGAAGTCGTCAGCAGGTCCTTTAGCTTGCCGAAATTGGGTTTTCCGTCAACTATGCCGCTGGATTTTTCATATTCTTTTTTATCACGGGGAATGGATAATGCCCCGGCTTTGAAGTATGAATACGCCCTTACAATGGTAGGTCCAAAACCTGAATCAGCCAGTGCCGCAATACCCATGATAAAATTCAGGTAAAACCAAATATTTTGTTCCGGCTCACTGAACTTGTTCAGAATAAGCGGGAGAATAAAAACAAGATTCCCGAATTGAACAAAATACGCCGCCCAGGTCATCAGGGTGGGATTGTTCAATATTCTTTTGATTAGATCTTTCAAAGCTTTAGCGGGAGTTTACCAGGAGTTTTCCCTTGATGGCATTCTCGTAACCGCTTATATCATAGAAATAAGCACCTGAAGGGATATTGTATTTTTTTAAGTCCAGGGAAACTGTCTCTTCCTGTATCCTTTCCGAAAACAGGAGCGTCCCGGTTAAGGAATACAAGCGGAATACAACAGGCTGTTCCGGATTCTTGCGGCAAATGATGGTGATATGCTGCGTGGCAGGATTGGGATAAATGATCACCGGATCAGTTTCCTCCACCTCAGTCAAAGCGGACTTGGGAAACACAGAAATCACAAAATTTGAATCCACAGAAACGTGCTGGTCATTGACGGTTATTTTAACCGAATTGTTTCCGACATGCTGACTTCCTGCTGTACCGTATAAGGTAGTTGTTAGTGCATTGAAATGCAGCCAATCAGGCAAAACAGTAGCTGTAAGAACCGGAGTGTCTTCTGCATCCAAATCAGCTGCCGTCAGTTTGAGTTCAAAGTAATCCTGAACATAGGTTTCCCGGTCAGCGGGAATGGTAATGGAAGGCGGGTGATTCAAAGCATTTACGGTGAAAGTAGCTGAAGTGGAGGCTGATTTTTTAAGTGCAGTAATGATTCTTCCCCTGTCTGTGGCCATGAAGGTAATGCTTTCGGATCCCTTCCAATCAGGATTCTTTGGAGTAATGGTCGCCTGCCGGTTGCCATCGATAACTATCGTAAAATTCTGGGAAGATGATACAGCCCAGTTAATATACTGATCAGCATCTTCGGCATCGTAAATATAACTGTCCAGGTTGATGATGTTAAAAGCATTGCCCTGCACAATCGTCTGATTTGGGATCTGCACTATTATGGGAGCAGTATTGATGGCATGGATGGCATTGAACCATTGTTGTGCCATTTTATTATATCCGGCCTGGTTAGGATGCAATTCATCAACCATATCACCGCTGGGTTCTTTCAGATTTGAGAGATTGGCTCCGATGTCCAACCATTCGATCAGGTCGCCAGCAGATTTCCGGGAGTTATAAAGATTGTAGAGATTATCATTGAACGTACTGACCAGGTTTTCATTAAAAGAACCCTGTGCAAATCTTATAATTCTGGAAAGGAATACCAGTACTGGTTTACCGGATAAGGTCTCATATTCGTCAATCTCATTAAGAACTGATCTTACTCCTTCAATACTGGTGGATCCGCCGTAAACGTCATTTGTGCCTATCTCAAGCAGCACTATGTCGGGCGCAGTCGAATTCATCAGGTAATTTCCGTTGTCATTCATTTTCGTTGCGAGCTGCGTCGACCAGAATCCCGGATACCCGGCATGATTGTAATCGAGAAAAACGGAGTATCCGGCAATTTCATTTCCTACAAAATCAATGTTATAACCTGCATTAACCAGGGCATTATAAAGTGCCAACCGGTACCCCACCACTTCACCGTCAGGAAGGCTTATACAGCTGCCTTCGACAGTGCCGTTTGTACAGTATATTCCTTTAGTCAGTGAATTGCCAAGCGGTAAAATCTTGATTGACTGGCTGCTGCCGCCGGTTATTCCGAAGATGAGAAGTATGGGTATGATTAAGAATGATTTTGTAGAGCGCATTTAACCTGTCTTAAAATAAACCCACCTGAAATGCAGGTGGGTTTATTACTTTTATAAAAATTATATACTATTCTTTGGCAAGTTTACCGATGATCTGTTTCCCTGATCCGGAAATCTGGTAAATATAAAGTCCCTTATCAATATCTGAAAGATCAATCCTGATCATGTTCTGGGATTTAATCGTAACTTCTTTGACAAGAGCACCGGATAACGACATCAACCTGAATGATCCATTCCGGATGATTTGTTCCGTTTCAATCGTTACGAAGTCACTGGCAGGAGACGGATAAACCCTTACGCCGCTGTTCATGTCCAGATCATCAATGGCGGAGAAGCCTCCTTGAACATTGATATTGAATTGTTGTGTGTAAGTTCCGCCGTTGCTGTCGGTTACTTTTATCCATGCCCTGGTGAGAACAGAATCTGTGGCTGCCGGGGTACCCGAGAGTATTCCTGTGCCATTTGTCGCATTATAGGAGAAGGACAACCAGGAAGGTTTGAGGACGACTTGGCAAAGGGCCGGAAAACCGTCTTCATCATCCTTTGCTTCCACCCAGTACTGGTAAAGTGTACCAACTGCTGCCTGGGTAACTGGAGTAGAAGTAATGGTGGGCAAATCATTGACCTGCGCCACAACAATTGAAAATGACTGGTTAATGGTAACCGTGCCGTCGTTGACAGCAATAACCACAGGATGAGTGGCAACATCTGCATTCAAAGGTGTTCCCGAAAGTACGGCAGTGCCGTTATGATTGTCCGTAACGGTGAGCCAGGCTGGTCCTGAAGCTTTTGTTATAGTAAGCGTATTACTTACATCATAATCAGCTGTTATCACTGCATAACTGTACAATACATCTTCTGTGGCAGTCAGTATGGGTGTTGATTTGAAAACCGGAGCATAGTTGCCGGGCTGACAATAAGCTTTGTGAGCTTGTCCGTCAGTATACATCTCATAAATTTCTGCAGCGGTCAAAGCTCTTTTATAAAATGCGATCTCATCCAGAGAACCTTCGAATTCGAAACTGGCACCCCAGGGATTCTGCCACCACCCAATGTTCAGGTCAGCTGCACTTGTAAAATTGCCGGTCTCGAAAGTTTCGGTTTCCGTGGTTTTCAGTTCACCATCAACATATATTTTCAATGTGTAGGCATTTGAAGCATTGCCATCCAGTGTGAAAACAGCCTGGTGCCATACATTGTCCATATAATGTTCACCCCAGGTGGAATGACCCCCGATCATGTTGGGGTATCCCGGGTCAGCGGGTGCATAGGTGCCAACATCGTTGGAACCGTAAAAAGCAACATAATTGTTGGTGTCAAGTCCGAACCACCACCAATGCTGAGCCTCGGTACTGCCCGATGTTCCCAGCCGTCCCATGATTACCTGCGGACCGGTGGCAGTTGTAATATCAACACCGCACTTGAACCAAACAGCACCGGAAACATCGGTGCCCTGGTTCCAATCATACTGATTAGCATTGTCAAGGACTGACAACCGCACGTCCCTGGCAGGGTCGAATGTTTGCCCGTTGTTCACTACACCTGCGCCACTCGTGGGTGCCACACCGGTTATCGCATTATGCCCGCCCTTGAAATCGGCAAAGGTGGTACCGGAGGTCTCATCCAGTTTCCAGTAGGAAACCATGCTTTCATCGCAAACCACAGCATTGCTTACGTAAACGGTAAATGACTGTGTTTCCTCGAAGGTCCCAACTTTTACCCTGATGGTAACCTCGCCTCCCTGATCCATGGCTGTCGGTGTCCAGGTAATAACGCCGGTATTCGAGACGATGGTCATTCCTGTAAGCGCTTTATCCAGGTAAAAAGTGGAGTCGCCCAGGGGATATACGTTAACATCATACCTGTACTGTTCGTTGATTGAAGCAGTTACCTTGTGGGTGGTTTTGATCAGCTGCGCAACAACCGAACCTGTAAAGGCTGTTCCGACAATGATAGCTAGAGATACCAGTAGTTTAAAGTACTTTTGTTTCATGATTTAAGTTTTTGATTTAAGATAAATGAATATACGAGTCTAACCGGTTTTTGGATACGAGAAATATTAAAGTAATTCAATTAACTGCGGCTAAAGTAACCCCATTTCTCCTTAAAGAAAAATAATTTTTTATCAACAGGTCATTTTAAAAGACCAACTGAAACAAAAAGAACATAAAAGACAGAACCATTACTGCACTTGCACCGCGATCATCCATACAATACACAAATGGGTAATGGTTCTGTTGATATTATTCTGACTAGTTCTTCACTTTAATAAACCGGAATGTTTCCATTTTATTATTGCGGATAACCACAAGTTGATAGATCCCTGGCGACATTCTGACTGTGCTGATTTCCTGCTTTGTATTTTTAATAAATCCATTATCAATCCGGTTGCCACTGGCATCGAAGATCTCGAAGTTGCCGCCGGGTTGATCTTTGCTTTCCAGGATGATGAATGATTCAGACAGGGTGGGGTAGAGCCTGAAAATACCTTCTTCAGTGTCTTCCAATCCCGTGGGGGCCGCATATTCGATGGAAAAAGCTGCGGAAGCAAAGTTACCCTCGCTCACCGCGTTCGCCTTGACATTCACTATTACCTGACCGGATGCTGCCGGAGTTATGTTGATGTTATAGGTACCTGATATGGACATTACTGAACCATTGGCAACCAGCAGATCGTTGCTTTCAAATCCGGTTACGGCTGCCGGGAATGTTACTTTAACCGGAATTGGAGTAATACTGGTTGGACTGGTTACCGGTGAAGTTATGGTTGGTCTGGCAGGTGCAACCAGAGTTGAAGCTGCTGAAGTAAATGCGCTGGCAGTAGGTTTATACCTGAAATAAAGCGTAGCGCCCGGTGTTACAGCAAGCTGTGCTCCCGTGCCGTCTACAGCACCGCTGAAATTTGCGCTGCTGGCGTATTGCACGGTGGCAGGCACATTCTGGGTTGTTTTTTCGGCTGCATAATCAATCGTGAATGACGGTCCGGCTGGTCTTGCTGGCACCACCAGGTGTTGAACCAGCGTAGTCGCTGATTTTTTCCTGAAATAAACATCCTGTCCCGGCGTCAGTGTCAGATTACTACCGCTGCCGGATGTCCAGGAGGTCTGATTCAGGCTGTATTCATCCGTGGAAACAACCGCCGCTGAGGTGCGCTCATTGGTATAATCAATCTGGTAATCAGGTGCAGTTTCGGGCGTCAGGTAATTTTCCCATCCTGAAAACGTGTAACCATTGGCTACGGCAACAACAGTAACCCTAATAGTCATGGGAAACCATTTTCCACGGTTGGCCCATACTTCCGTATTCTCTGAACGGATCTGCAAAAGGGGATCCACCTGCCAGGGATTGATCCCGAAATGCCATACCTGGTCCATCTCCGTCCAGTCGACACCTCCCTGATAGGCCCACCACGTTGACGGGCTCGAGTTATTGGTTGCCACGTCACCAGGGCCACTTAAAGAACTTCGGGGTTCCATATTTTCAAAAAGATCACTGGGATCCTCAGAGCCCACAGGTATCCTTTGCCAGATTCCGAATTGTATCTCAAGTGGTTCGTTGGTAGCTTCGCTGATGACCTCATACCGTGTATAAATCTGTCCGTTGACATAGTCATAATTGGCTGCCCAGTTCGAAGGCATGGAAGAATTCCAGGGGAAGAAGTAAAATCCATTATCACTTGTGTTATAAGGAAATTCCACGATCTGGTTAATAATGACAAATTCGGGCCCGATGTTGCTGGGATCTCCTGTGCCTCCACCACCGCCTGAAGTTCCGGTGAGGGATTGGATATTTGATTTAAAGTCAGTTGAGGTGGCTTTTTTCCTGAAATACCGGGTTTCTCCAACAGCAAAGTATACATAATTACCGGATCCCGAGACGGCTCCCGACATATCCGAGTTGCTGGAGTACTCGTATTGATTTGAAATGGCTTCATTGGTTCTTCCATCGGTTGCATTATAAGTGAATCCGGGAGCGGAAGGCCTCGATTTTACCGTGAGTGTCTGCACAAAAGATGCCAGTAACTCACCGGCTGCTTTAGTACGGAAATATACATTCTGACCGGGGGTCAGGTTCAGTGCCACGCTGCTGCCATTGGCAGGTGACGACATGTTGGAAGAGTAGGAATATTCGTCGGTTGAGGGAACTGTCTGGCTGGTGCGTTCATTCGAATAGTCAACGGTATAGGTGGGTGTCGGTTGCCTTGATGCGCCGCCACCGGTATAGGTTCCCCAGCCTGAAAAACCATAACCCTGAGCTACCGCAACAACGGTTATCCTGCAGGTCATGGGGAAAAAAGCTGCCTGATCGGTAGCTGCGTTTGGACACTCAGCGGCATTGGTCCATCCTTGTGCCATAGGAATACATTGCTTGTTACCCTTCCACAGGATTAGCCCGATGCGGTTAAAATCCTCAGGCCTTGTGAAATCAACTTTGTAGGTCGTGTTTTTCTGCCACCAGTTCGAAGAGGTTCCAATGTCAGCTTCGGTAACCGAGCCAGATCCTCCGGATAACAATGCGCCTCCGGTAATGCATTCCCTGAGCTGATCATCCTGCCAGATGCCCATTTCAAGCCAGAACGGATCGCTGCTGGGCTGATTGATCACCTCAAATCGTAAATAAAATGTTCCGTTTTCATAATTGTATGGACTGGTCCAGTCATCTGTAGGCATGCTGCCAAGGTTCGACACTCCCTGTGCAGTATAATGCCACCAGTAAAAACTGTTTCCTCCGTAAACAGAGGAAATTGGCCATTCCCAATTAACGGTCTGATCAAAGATCACGGCTTCCTGGGCCTGTAAAGGCTGAATTACACCTGCAATAAAGAGAACAAGTGCACTCAGATGAATCACAAAATGGGTAATTTTCTTTTTCATACAGAATTGGATTAATTATGAACTGTCAGTATAACTGCGATTATACGTGCAAAAGTATATGAAAGTTTAAATTTGATATAACCGATTATCAATCCTTATCGTATATTCATCAAATAATTATGGCAGAATAGGGACCGACGCCTATATTTGCCGATCAAATAAAATGAAAACACATGATCTCCATGACCGATCTGCTCACCATTGCCCTTCCCGTATACAAACGTACCGACTTTGTCCGGAGTGCTCTTGACAGCGCCATAAAGCAAACCGTGCCCTGCCGGATACTGCTGATTGACAACAATTCACCGCACTATGATTTTAAAACCATCCTGGAAAGCTATAACAATCCTTTGATGGCCTATCACAGAAATCCTGAAACGGTTCCACAGGATGAGAATTTCAACAATTGTTTCCGGTATGCCGAAACACCCTGGGTAACCATTTTGCACGATGATGATATGCTGCATTGCCAGTACGTTGAGACAGCGCAAAGAATTCTGAGCCGTTTCGGCGACACCATTGGTGGATTCGCCGCTGGCAGCCAGGTTGGAGAAGAAGAATGGAAAGATATTTATACATTAAAAAAGGATACCGCAAAGCAGCTGAAACTCATTAACCTGCCGTACTACTTCTTTAACCAGTTGAGTCCCTTCCCGGGAGTTATGGTAAAAAAAGACGTAGCCCTGGAACTGGGCGGATTTACCAACAAACTCTTTCCCATCGCTGATTTTGACTTCTGGTACAGGTACAACTGCCGTGAAAAAATGCTGATGGTGGATGATATTCTTTCCTATTACAGGATCTCATCAACCCAGTCCACCGTTCAGGCTTTTACCGATATGATCAATAAAATATATGAATACCGTAAGGGATTGATATCGGACAGCAAATACAACAACTTTCTTACCCGGTTGGGACTTCAGTATGCACGTTCGATCAATATTGATTATTTCAAACGAACCTATACCGCTTTTAATCCGGAAAACAATATCCTCGAGCCTGAAAAACTTGAACGGATGCAGCGACTTCTGAAGCTGCCGCTTTTGAGGAAAGTTGTGTGGAGGTATATGCAGTGGATATCTTATAAACAAACCTATTGGCTTACATAATTATAAATTAATACAACAGGCCCTGGATACATGAGACCATTCTCCTCCATTTCGCGGTGCAAAGTACCCGTAGCTTTATATCATACGGTAAGCAATGCGTATTTGCCCCACGTGAAAAATTTATACAGTTACCGCTCTGTCAGTCTGTTTAAGAATGACCTTGATTTTCTGGCCAGGAACTACAATTTCATAAGCCTCGACACGCTTCTTAATCATATTGCCGGGCGTGAGAAATTGCCGGGCAAACCCTTGCTTTTGACCTTTGATGATGGTTTCAGGGAAATGTATGAAATTGTCATGCCGCTGTTACTGCAAAAGGGACTGCCTGCAACTTTCTTTCTCATAAGCAGTTCATTGGATAATCAATTTTTGCCATATCGGAATAAAATCAGTTTGATAGTGGATAAACTGGTGAAATCCGGAAATGATAACCTGCAGAAATCTTTATCTTCTTTTTTGAATCTCAATGGATTTGAATGCAGTGATATCAGGAAGTCCTTGCTGTCATTAAAATACAGCAATTGCCAAACCATTGATGAGTTGGCTGAAATAGCTGAAGTTGATTTCAGTCAGTATTTAAAGAATAGCCAGCCTTTTCTTGATACCGTTCAGGTGAAGGAAATGATCGGCCATGGATTCACCACCGGCGCCCATAGTGCTGAGCACCCAAATTTTGCTGAGCTTTCAGACGATCAGAAGCTTGATCAAATAGTTACAAGCATTCGTTTTTTGGAAGAAAAGGAGGTTCTGACACACAGGGCATTTGCGTTCCCCTTTCACAGCAACATGATCTCAAAAGAATTCTACAATAACATTGTCAACAGCAAGGAGGTTGAAATCATATTGGGGACCAATGGAATTGTCAGAAATAAGCAACCAAGGCATTATCAAAGATTTCATCTGGATTATAATTCGGGTTCCATCCGGAAAATCCTGCTTGAATATTATGCCAAAGGCATTGTCAAGGATTATATGAACCTGCAAAAATGAAAGGCAATGCATTTGACCTGATCCATGGATTATTGCTTAAAAAGAAAATTTGAATACTGAATAACTTTCAAATACTGATGCCGTATATTATCAACGGATTATATAACTAATATTATTCTTACAGCATGAAAATTGTTATTGTTGGCACAGGTTATGTTGGTCTGGTAACCGGCACATGTTTCGCGGAAACGGGAATGACAGTTACCTGTATTGATGTTGACAAGGAAAAGATCGAAAACCTGAAAAAGGGGGTTGTTCCCATTTATGAACCGGGTTTGGATTCCATGATTGAACGTAACTCCGGGAAGGGACGCCTCACCTTTTCCACCAGTCTGAAAGATAATCTAGAGGACGCTGACGCCGTATTCATTGCCGTTGGAACGCCACCGGATGAAGACGGAAGCGCCGACCTGAAATATGTGCTGGGAGTCGCCAGGGAGATTGGCGCCCATATGAATCGTTACCTTGTTGTGATTACAAAAAGTACGGTACCCGTAGGTACAGCAGTACAGGTAAAAGCGGCAATCCAGTCAGAACTCAACAAAAGAAAGGTGGATTATGAGTTCGATGTTGCTTCCAATCCGGAGTTTTTAAAGGAGGGGAACGCCATTGATGACTTTCTGAAACCCGACAGGATTGTTGTTGGAATTGAAAGCCCCAGGGCCGAGGCGCTTATGCAGAAGTTGTACAAGCCTTTTTTACTGAACGGTCACCCTCTGATTTTCATGGATATACCATCGGCAGAAATGACCAAATATGCAGCCAATGCCATGCTGGCCACAAAAATCAGTTTTATCAACGACATTTCAAATCTTTGTGACATTGTTGGCGCAGACGTGAATATGGTTCGAAAAGGCATTGGAAGTGATTCGCGCATCGGAACAAAATTCATTTATCCGGGAGTCGGCTATGGAGGATCATGTTTTCCCAAGGATGTAAAGGCTCTTATTAAAACTGCGCAGGAAAATAAATTTCCGCTCAGGATACTAAAGGCTGTGGAGGAAGTGAATGAGTACCAGAAAACAATTTTGTATAATAAAGTGGTTGCACATTTCAAAGGTGACCTGAAAGGGAGGACCTTTGGCATTTGGGGCCTTTCGTTCAAACCGCAGACCGATGATATGCGTGAGGCTCCTTCGCTTGTCATTATCGAAAAATTATTGGGCTCGGGCGCCCATGTCAAAGCCTACGATCCTGTGGCTATGACAGAAACACGCCGTCGCTTGGGTGACACCATTGTATATGCAAAAGACCAGAATGAAGCCATCATAAATGTTGACGCCCTGCTGATTGTGACAGAATGGTCGGAATTCAGGCTGCCTAATTTTATGGTTATGGAGAAACTCATGAAAAATAAAATAATATTTGACGGAAGGAATATATTTGAACCGTCTGAGATGGCTGAGCTTGGTTTTACCTATTACAGCATCGGTCGTAAACCAATAATCAATTAGAATGAAAAGAATATTAGTAACAGGCGGTGCCGGATTCATTGGGTCACATCTGTGCGAGCGTTTGCTGGCTGAAGGCAATGATGTAATTTGTCTGGATAACTATTTTACCGGAACCAAGGAAAACATTGCTCATCTGCTGGGAAGCGACTATTTTGAGCTGGTCAGGCACGATATTATAACACCCTATTTTGCCGAGGTGGATGAAATATACAACCTGGCGTGCCCGGCTTCCCCCATACATTACCAGTACAATTCGATCAAGACCATCAAAACTTCGGTGATGGGCGCTATTAATATGCTTGGACTGGCTAAGCGGGTAAAGGCAAAAATACTGCAGGCGTCAACCAGCGAAGTATATGGTGATCCGGAGATTCATCCGCAGCGTGAAGAATACTGGGGCCATGTGAATCCCATTGGAATACGCTCCTGTTATGATGAAGGCAAACGCTGTGCAGAATCCCTGTTTATCAATTACCATAATCAGAATGGTGTACGGATAAAGATTATACGCATTTTCAATACGTATGGCCCGCGCATGCATCCGAACGACGGACGGGTGGTCTCCAATTTTATTGTGCAGGCACTTCAGAATAAGGATATTACCATTTACGGCGACGGTAGTCAAACCCGCAGTTTCCAGTACGTCAGCGATCTGGTGGAAGGGATGATCAGGATGATGAACAGCAGGGAGGATTTTATAGGTCCTGTTAATATCGGCAATCCGAACGAATTTACAATCAAGCAGCTTGCGGAGAAAGTCATTGAACTGACAGGTTCAAAATCAAAAATCACATATATGCCACTTCCGGAGGATGATCCTTTGCAGCGTCAACCTGATATTTCACTCGCCAAAAAAGAACTGAACGGTTGGCATCCGGATATAAAACTGGATGAAGGATTGGGTTATACCATAACGTATTTCAAGAAAAAGCTCGGATTGTAAGACGATTAAAAGCGGACTAGTGAAAGGTCAATTCCTTTCAAATCCGGTTTTCTTAGCCGGGTATTTCTTTATGGTGTGTATATTGGATTCGCTAATCCGGTCAAACTACCGCTTGAATAGAACAATACCCTGGAGGAATAAGCCGGAACAGAGACACTGTCAGATAATATGTTTCCATCCAGATCTCTAAATGAGGCTGATCCTAAACTGAACACGTGAATTGCTGGTGACCAATTACAAAATAGCCATACGAACTGATCAGCTGTTATACCAGACACATTAGAAAACCTCCAGTTATTTTTATTGAGAGTTGAACTAGCTTCCCAACCGGTGAATGTTGTCCAGTCAGCCATGGTGTAATCCACCATCACGAATGACGGTCTACTTTCCAGGCTTTTAAAGACTATATTATCGTTTCGGAAGGGAGTATAGTAATCGTTGTAGTTCATTGTTACACCAACGGTGTATGGAGTTCCATCACTGGTCCAGCTCACACCCCTGGAATTGACGTTGTCCGTTAAAACAACATCATTGTATGTCCAGGTAAGCGGTGCGCCTGCCCCATCATTGTACGTTTCCCTGTAAAGGCCTCCGGTTTTAAGAACATAGTTATTCATCACATTATGCTTTACAATCGTGTTGTATCGGTAAAGGTTGTTACGGGAGTTATACTGAACGAATATTGAATTCTGAACATTGTAGATTGTATTATACTCGGTGGCAATATATTTTGATGTGTTGTCATTGTAAATACCCATCGAGAACGGTCTGTTATCGCGTCTGAATGTGTAATCCTGGCTGGCATTCATAATGAAATTATGTGATACGGATTTGGTTTTGGTGGAACTTCCCATCATACCGGTATAAATACCACCACCATCCCCGGAATGGGCGCAGTAGTTATTTATAAAATTATAGTCAATTCGGAAACTGGTTCCACAAATTTCATCATCATCAGTGCCACTGCCGTTATGGCTAATTCCATTGCCTCCGGTGCCATCAATAAAGTTATACATAATATCAATTTGATCGGCACCATCATTGAACCTGCTCAGGATCCCAACGGTTTGATATCCGTCCCTGTCACAAGCATAGCCTTTAACACCACAATCATAGACATGGTTATGGGTTATGGTATGGTCATTGAATGACATGGTATATTGAACTGCTATACCATTTCCGGCAATATGTCCGACTTTGTTACTGTCAATTAACGAATTATTCGATTCTATTAGATTGATCCCTGCATAACCTGAGTAATAAACCTCACAGTTCTTTATTGTTATTTCGTTACTGTTCTCAATCTGGATACCTCCGACATTGCCACCCCAAATTTCAATATTATCTATCGTAAGGTATGAAGACTGATAAACATCAATTACCTTATTAATGTTAGGAGCCATAACACTAATTATGTTCGGATTTACTGTACTTTGTAAATACAACTTGTTAGAATCGCATTTGTATACCCACTCTCCATGTAAATCCATGCAGTTCGTGTGGTTAGCAATCACATATTTATGTGTTGTACTTCCCATGTTCTTATTATTCAGATCATAACCGCCATTATTTTCATTTAAATCTTCAGTATAAAAATTAAATCGTGTTGCAGTATTGCTCATGATCTGCGCTTTTACACCGGCCCAATCCTCTACCATAGCGTATATGTATCCGTATTGATACTGGTTTGTTGACATCGACAAATCCGAATCGATCATATACGACATTCCATCTACAGCAATCGAACTATTCTGATATGTTCCTGTATTCGGTGTTCTTGCAAAACCGTATTTAACTCCGTTAACAAGTAACCAGCTTAAAAAGTATTTATATGGGATTGGACGACTACGGCTTAAATAGAAAGCTCTTGTTGCAGGTAATGAATTATCTACAACTGACCATTTATTTTTGCCAACATGGGTCCAGCCCGTTAAAGTTTTAAATCCTTTTATGGTTGCTTTACCCTTGTTGTATTTATTGTAAGTAGTAATCTTTTTAGGCGTTTCCGATGTTCCATCCCAGTCATTCAGAACGATAGTTCCAGAATGAACGGTATCGCTCAGGGCAATTACAGTATAATTGGCTTTTAGCGCTTGCGCCCTGGCTAAAGTAGCGACCGGCACCGAGGGACTGGACCCATCATTGGCATCATTACCATCATTTGGATCCACATAACAGGCATTTGCAAAAGTGCTGGGTATGTTTAAAAAATCCTCTTTTTCTCCGCTTCCAGGTTCAAGATTAGCTCCATTATTCTCAAATATATAATACGATTTCTGGGAGAATCCAAGGACTGGCAATAACAATAGTACTATTAATAATGCCTTGCTCATGTCTTTAGGGCTTTTAAAATTTTGGTATAGCCTTTACTCCTTCCCGAAGTGCCCCTGATCCTGCAGCTCCCATCCTCTCTATGACAAAAGCAGGAGTCGAAAACTGATTAGAATTTATCCAACGGGATCAGTTCAGGTTCCAAACCCCGCTCCTTCAGCATTTTTCTTATTTCCTCGGTATATACGGCATTCATGATGATAACAACATCGGGCTTATACTCAGTAAGGAAATCCGGACCCGTGTATTGTTTACCTATGCCGGGTATATAATTGCCCTGCATATGAGGATTTATATCCACAACATGAGCAATAACATTTTCCTTATCAAAATGCGTAAGATATCCTACTGATTTGGATCCGCCTCCCCAAACAACCGTTTTGAGCTTTTTCTCCCGCAGCTCGGCGAACTTTTTGCGCCATGCATCAAGCGTGCCATTTATTTTTTCAGTAAAAACCCTGGTTAATGCTTTTAATTCGTCCACCGATTCTTCCAACGGATGAATTTTACCGGAGGGTTTGTTCACAGGTTTGGCTTCAATGAACAGGTATTGCTCATCATATTCCAGGTACATATCCAGCACTTCGAAGCCGTTTAACCTGAACAGTCTGGCCAGTGAACCCGGGCTCATGTAGGTGCAATGCTCATAGAAGATATCCCAAAAAGCCTGGATTTTCAGAATACGAACAATGCTGGGTATTTCAAAGAAAAGAACAACATCTTCACGGGTGCCGATTGATTTCCGGATCGTTCTCATGAATTCATTCGTGCCATGTATATGCTCAAGGGTGTGGCGGCAGCAGATGCAATCCGCCTTGAGTTTACCATGTTCTTCGGAATAAAATTCCTTGATAAAACTGACATTCGGATTGGGTTTGGTACGGCCTGGCACCCAGGCAGGGTCAATGCCGATTCCCTTGTTGTTGCCAAGCTCACACATCAGTGAAATAAAATCACCCTTGCCGCATCCTATTTCAATGATCTCTTTGTTCCGCATATCGTATTTATCAATGAAACGGTTGCTGACACCGGTTATAAACTTCAGGAAAGTAGGCGAAAAGCCTTGCTGGTCTTCGTATCCTTTGGTATAGTAATCGAGAGATGTGTCGAAACTTGAATTAAGAATAAAGCCGCAATTGTTGCAAAAAGCCATGTCGATGTTTTTGCGCTCTATGTTCATGGCTTCGGCATAGTCTTTTACGGTGGCCAGACTGTGTACCGGAGCATCATGAACGGTAAAGAAATCTTCAACGTTGGTATGATTACAATTCGGACATTTGGTGTGCTTCATAACGATTGGATTAAGTATTATTTCAAACTTTCAATGGAAAAGTCCTTGTGAATCTGATCCTTGTCTGATACGACACTGATTTCAACCGGCCATTTAATATCAAAGGCCAGATCATTCCACCGCAGGCCCCTTTCAGCGCCCGGTGTGTAAAACTGAGAAACAGGATAATACACTTCGGAATTGTTTTCCATAGTGACAAAACCATGGGCAAAATTTTCAGGTACATATACCATGCGGTAATTGTCGGCCGACAGTTCATTGCCTACCCATTTCATAAAGGTGGGCGAATCGGGCCTCAGATCAATGATTACATCATAGATTCTTCCGCGTGTGCAGCGAATGAATTTCACTTCCTGGTAAGGATCCACCTGGTAATGCATACCCCTGATGGTCCCCTTTTTATGACTAAATGAAGTGTTGAGCTGCACAAATGCAGGGTTCAGACCATGTTGCTTAAATTCGTTGGCGCACCAGGCACGGCCGAAAAAACCTCGTTCATCTTCAATTTTTTTAACTTCTACCAGGAATGCTCCTTTCAGTTCAAGTTCAGTAAAAATCATATTCCTGTAAGTTTTAAGATTTAAATTTCCATTCGAGCTTGTCGTTGATCAGTCCGCTATCCTGAAGTTTGCTCAGGACCTTGAGCCTGATAAAATTGGATTCCCTGAATTTGGGATCATTAAAATTCATGGCGAGCAGGTTTTCTTTTAGTTCCTGGATGGTACTCTTCAGGTCGTTGACAGGCTGGTGATCAGGTGCCAACTTTTTATAGAGGTCAAAATTCACCATATAAGATCTTTTATCAGGACTTCCGGCCGGGTTGACGCTGACTTTTGCGCCGGGTATTAACGATGCTACAGCTTCAGCCAGGGGTTTGATCTGATTATTCCATTCATTGCTACCCGTGTTGATGGCAAGGAAGTTGCCGCCGTTTTCTTTTTTACGGACAATGCCCCATTCGATTGCCCGGGCCATATCTTTGGTATTGATCATGGGTCTCCACGGTGAGCCGTCACTCAGAATGCTGATTTCTTTATTGATAAGCGCTCCGGCAACAAAATCATTCAATACAAGGTCGAGCCTGAGCCTGTTAGAGAATCCGCAGGCTGTGGCAAACCTGAGACAGGTAATTTTAAATGAACTATCTGCCAGTGGTTCAAATTCTTTTTCAGCCATCACCTTTGACCTGGCATAGGCGGTCAAAGGATTCAGCTCATCGTTTTCTTTTTTCGGATAATCGCTGGCAGCCCCGTACATACTACAGCTTGAAGCATATACAAAAGATTTGACGCCGGCTTTCTTGGCCAGTTTGGCGAGGTTTACGGCTGCCCGGTAATTCACATCAAGGGTTATTTCTTCATATTTATTGCCCATCGGATCATTGGATATAGCGGCCAGGTCAACGACAGCATCAACACCCTGTAACAACAGTTCGGGAAACTTCCGGATATCTCCGAAAACCTGCATGTCCAGCTTGACCTCGGGAATGTGCGGAGCATTGGACAGGCAGTGCATAAAATAACCGATATCAAATCCAATTAAAGTGGCACCGGGGAAAGTATTTCTTAACTGATTGGCTACGCTTGGCCCAATATATCCCAAATTACCTGCGATTACAATTTTCATGATTTCTTATTTAGATAAATATTATGTGTATGTTTGATCACGATGGATCCATTCATTTCATGTGGTTTACCAGACTTTCCAGGGAGGATTCGGGCCGTTCCATAATCCTTCGAGCAGGTTTTTATCCCGCAGGGTATCCATGGGCTGCCAGAAGCCTGTATGTCTGAAAGCACACAACTGACCATCCGCAGCAAGTTTTTCCAAGGGTTCACGCTCAAATACGGTATTGTCCCCTTCGATGTAATCCATGACCGCCGGTTCCAGAACGAAAAAACCTCCGTTTATCCAGGCGCTATCGTCACCATCTCCCTTCGGTTTTTCCTTAAAGTACCTGATTTTTGATTCTCCCATTGGCAGGTTGAATACACCAAAGCGGCCGTGCTGCCTGAC
This sequence comes from Bacteroidales bacterium, assembly GCA_041737175.1. Lineage (GTDB taxonomy): Bacteria > Bacteroidota > Bacteroidia > Bacteroidales > UBA10428 > UBA5072. The sequence goes on along the minus strand of JBGSSF010000008.1, from coordinate 27,313 downwards.
TGATGTCAGTGTAGCAAGCACACCCTGGTTGTTGTGATGCATAATAAGATCATTGATATTTACATCACTTACGCCATCACCATAGGTCAAACAAAAAGTTTCATTGCCTATGTATTCCTTGACTCTTTTGATACGACCTCCGGTCATGCTTGATTCGCCTGTATCAACCAGAGTCACTGTCCAGGGTTCTGCATTCATCCTGTGAACCTTCATATTGTTGTTCTTCATATCGAAGGTCACATCGGAACTGAATAGAAAATAATTGGAGAAATACTCCTTGATCATATTCCCCTTGTAACCGCAGCATATGATGAAATCATTAATTCCGTAATGAGAGTATATTTTCATGATGTGCCAGAGTATGGGCTTTCCGCCGACTTCCACCATCGGTTTGGGCCTGATTCCGCTTTCTTCGCTTATCCTGGTCCCAAAACCGCCGGCAAGTAATACTGCTTTCATAAAAATTAGTTTAATGTGTTTGTTTTGTCAATTGAATCGAGGGCTATAAAACCCGGCTCATATCTTTTCAAAAAGTCCAGTGTTTTAGACAATGCGATATTTATCCCTTTTTCATTCCAGTGCGTATCCGTGCCATAATACAGAATTTCGGTTGACTGCATGTAATCGTCATACAACTTGATCACAGGAACTCCTCTCTTTTCAAGACCTTTGTATATCCTGGGCAATAAATTGTTGTAAGGATCCTGGTTGAGAAACTTATGGTAAACCGTGTATTTGCAAGGCATAGGAAAAAATAACATATCCAGATTGTATTGCTCCTTCAGTTTTTTGCGAAGATCGGCAATATTATCGCAATACGTCTCGATTTCCGCATCACTGTGTTGATAATAAAAACTGGTGTTATCGTCGTTGACTTCCTCATAATAGAAAAGCCATGGAACTTCCTGATTAAGTGCATATACCGGCGTAGTTTCAGCGATATACCCGAATGCATCGAACTTGAGCGTGGCAATGGCAGAATAAATCCTGTATGTGGGATAACTCCGGGTAAGAAGCAAGGAATAACGGACTTCGCTGTCTTTAGTAAATACAGTGTTCCATATGGATGCCAGCCTTTTCCTCAATTCACTTCGGGTATCCGGCTTATACTGATTTTCATGAGGTTTTGAGAAACGATGCGGAATGTACCTTTCTGCAGTTTCATAGATCAGCACCCTGGAACTGCCTTTCTGGTAGTTTTCTTCTGCAAGCGTGTTCAGCGGAAAATCGTATCTCGCATAGAAAACACGTTTGTGAAGCGTATCACCAAGCCGTTCGGGGAAGGTCGGAATACGGGCAAAATCAAAAAAACTGTCACCAAAGGAAAGGATGTCTGCTTCATGTAAATCCGGGTGCTTTTCAGTGAAACGATACTTGATGCCAGAGGGAGGCAACTCTTCCTTGAAATGATTGACCCGGTTGAAATTGTATAGTTCACCGTATTTGGTATTCTCCCAGTATTCAGGTATCACTTTATCTTTAACCAGCAAATTAAAGAATGAAGGAACTCTTATAGCAATAAACGTACAAAGGCAAACAATTCCCAGCAGGTAAATGATTATTTTCAATGTTTTCGGCTTCATCACAGTTAAAATTGAAAATATATAAAATCAGCTGATTTCCATACACCTAAGACTACCATGGCTATAATGGATGCACCATAAACCGTCCACCTGACAAAAGCTGGTGATACTTTTAAAGACTCTGATAATTTGATTTTTTCTTCAAGTACCTCAATAACCAACAACATAATAATTAAGAAGATGCTTAAATACATGTCAACTGAAAATTTGAAAAGATTCAGGTTTTGAACGGTTTCAAACGTAAAAATATTGCTGATTATATAAATTGCATCATCCAGTGACTTGGCCCTGAAGAATATCCATGCGAAGGTAGCCAGAAAAAAAGTAACGAGGATCTGTGAAAATTTCAGAAATCCTGGTGACCTGGTCAGTCCGGTAGCTTGGTTAATTTTATCCCTGACAGGTTGGGTAAACTTGCCAAACATTTGGTAAAATCCATGCAGGCCACCCCAGATTACAAAAGTCCAGTTGGCACCATGCCATAATCCGCTAACCAGGAAAACAATAAAAATGTTGAGATAGGCCCGTGAAATACGCACCCGGCTTCCTCCCAATGGAATGTACAAATAGTCTCTGAACCAGGAGGAAAGAGAAATATGCCAACGATGCCAGAACTCCCGGATACTATCCGATAGGTAGGGTCTTCTGAAGTTTGTCATAAGGTTAATCCCTAAAATCCTTGCTGTACCTATTGCTATGGAGGAATACCCGGAAAAATCGCAGTATATCTGGAATGAAAAGAAAAGTGTGGCTATCAGCAACTGAGTCCCTTTAAAATCGTGCGGGCTGTTGTATACAACATTTACATATTCAGATATCCTGTCGGCAATGACTACTTTTTTAAACATACCCCAGGCAATATGTTTCAGTCCTTCTGCAATATTTCTGAAGTCCAGTTTTGACTCACTATGAAACTGATGAAGCATGTTCTGCGGACGCTCAATAGGACCGGCGACAAGCTGGGGGAAAAACATAACATACAGCGCATATATACCGAAGTTTCTTTCTGCCTTCTGATTATGGCGGTATACTTCAATCGTATAGCTCATGGCCTGAAAGGTATGAAAGGAGAGTCCGATAGGAAGTAATATTGACAAAAAGGGAATCGGGTTCTCAATGGTAAAACCCTTTAAAAGTACAGTCAGATTCTCATTCAGAAAGTTATAGTATTTAAACACCGCCAGTACGCCCGTGTTGGCAATAATACTGGCAATTAACAGCAATTTTCTTTTGGATCCCCTGGCATTTTCAAGCCATATACCTGCAAAATAGTCAATAACAATTGTAAAACCAAGGATAAGAATATATACGGGTACAAATACCATGTAAAAGTAACAACTGCTTAGAAGCAGGAGTGCCCAGCGATATTTATGTGGCAGAAAATAGTAAAGCGCCACCACAATAGGAAAGAAAACCAGAAACTCGAGAGAATTGAACAGCATAACAAGATTATGTTATAATATAAAGTATCTTTTATATACTAAATTTGGCCGCCAAAGGTTATTTTTTTTTAAATGAAATGCACCGGTATTTTTACCAAAAGGATCAATATTTGGATTAAACCGGCAGAATTTTTGGCGAAGGGGGTTAGAATACAGATTGAAGATTAAAGATTGAAGATTAAAGATAACACATTTGCACATTTGCACATTAGCACATTTGCCCATTAGCACATTTGCACATTATTCATTCATCATATTCACCAAACTGCATGCTACAATTCCTGCAGTCTCCGTCCTCAGCCGGTTGTTTCCCAGTGAAACCGGCACAAAATCATTTGCCACAGCAAGATCAATCTCGCCTGGTGTAAAATCCCCCTCGGGCCCGATAAGAATGATAATATGAGAGCGCGGGATCATGGCATCCCGGAGCCGTTTCTTTTCAGTCTCATCACAATGCGCGATAAACCGGTTATAGGTGGTGCCTGCAAGATTGTTTATAAAAACAGGAAGTTCCGTTAATTCGTGTAATACGGGGAGGATGGGTACCAATGCCTGTTTCATGGTGGAAATGATCAGTTTGTGAAGCCGGTCGGTCTTTAATACCCTGCGCTCCGACCGGTGGCAGAGCACAGGCGTGATTGTATCAATGCCAATTTCCACCGCCTTTTCGATAAACCATTCAAAACGTTCCAGGTTTTTTGTCGGAGCAATGGCAATATGCAAAGAGAAATCCTTTCCTTTATTATATAAAATAGTACCGGTAATTGCCAGCAGGCATTGTTTTGGATCTGGCGAGACAATGATCGCATCGTACATTCCCCCCTGACCGTCAATTAATCTGACCTTGTCTCCCTTGCCGAGTCGAAGCACCCTGATGCAATGCGCTGATTCATCGGGAGAAAGATGAGCCTCCTTCGATAGTATGTGTGAACAGAAGAAAAGGTGCATACTATATAATATCAGGTTGTATCTATGTTTTCCGGTTCAAACGAAAGGTCGCGCTTCCTTCAAATCCAAGCGGCATCTGTTCAACATACACATTGCTGGCATCAAAACCCAATGCCTTTACATCGGTGAGTGTATGATGAACAAAAAACAAATAGACATTCATGATCAGCCTTTCCATGAAATTGAAATCCAGATCGGAGAGATTCAGCCTGTCAATCATGATAAACCTGAAATCTGTGAGAATGTTGTGTTTTCTCAAGGAAGGATAACCGCTGAAAAGATCAATCTCACCGTTCTTGGCCATCTCGTTGGTAATATGCTTAAACATGGCATTAATCCTGGGCTCTACCTTAAATCCCAGGTAGAAATCAATCCTTGTCAGAATGCCCGGTATGATATGACTCACTTTATAATCCATCGTCCTCGGGTCATCCATGATATCCACATGTATGAACCAGTAATGATCCGCGCGTTTGGGCTGCTTGTTCAACATGGAAAGAATTATTTTGGATTCAATGTCGGTTGAACGGTTTGCCTTCGTAAGATATACCAGATTTGAAGCTGTTTTTGGGATACTGTTGTCATTTCTGAGATCTTTGATCACATCCAAATATTGCTCAAGCGGAAGGAACCTGAGAAAACGATTGGTAATCTTTCTTCCGCTGTACCATGACAACATGACAATGGCCAGCAATCCGCCGAGGAGAATGGTAAACCAGCCACCATGGACAAATTTGAATAAGTTGGCATATAAGAAGGCTCCCTCAACAGTCAGATATGTTCCAAGGAAGAGCAGGATGAGAAATGGATTTGTTCTTCGCATGGACAGGTAAAAAACCATAAGAAACGTATCGATCATCATGGTGATGTTAATGGACAGTCCATAAGCAGCTTCCATATTTGCCGATTCTCTGAAAATAAGTACTACTGCAACGCAACTGATCCAAAGAAACCAGTTTATACTGGCAATATACATCTGTCCCTTCTGAAAGGTGGGGTATTTGATTTTGATCTTGGGCCAGAAGTTCAACGAAATAGCTTCGCTGATAAGGGTATAGGAAGCGCTGATAAGTGCCTGGCTCGCAATGATGGCAGCTGCGGTTGCGGTAACAACACCGATTGGAATGAACCATACCGGCATGATGGCAAAGAACGGATTGGTGGTTTCTGTCATTTCGTGACCATGACTCAGTATCCATGCTCCAACTCCCAGATAGTTCAATATCAACATGGATTTTACATAGATCCATGAAACCCTGATATTTTTAATGCCACAATGACCCAGATCTGCATATAGTGCTTCAGCCCCGGTGGTGCATAGGAATACCGCACCAAGTATTAAAATGCCATTCGGATATTTCATCAGCAGATGGATGGCATAATATGGATTGAAGGCTTTCAACACGAGAAGTTTCTCATGTATTTCCATTATACCGAGAATGCCCAGCATCAGGAACCAAATAAACATGATCGGCCCGAAAAACCTGCCAACATATTCGGTGCCGAATTGCTGAATGGAAAAAAGGGCTGTGATGATGATGATGACGATGGGAACCACATTAATACCGGGATTGATCATCCGCAATCCTTCAATGGAAGAAACCACAGTTATTGCCGGTGTTATGATTCCATCTGCCAGCAAAAGACTACCACCTGCGATAGCCAGTATGTATACCCATCTTTTGCTTTTCCGCAGCAAGGCAAATAACGAGAATATGCCACCCTCACCTTTGTTATCAGCTCTGAGTATAAGCAGAACATATTTAACAGTGGTCTGAATGGTGAGGGTCCATATCACGCAGGAAAGCACACCGAGAATAAAATCGGGTTCAATCAGGGCATTATCGCGCGTAACGGCTTTTAATACATAAAGTGGTGATGTTCCAATGTCTCCGAAAACAATGCCAAGGGTAACAACAATACCTGCAAAACTGAACTTTATCCCTTGACTTCTGCCGTGGCCAGACATAAATAATGGATGAGAATCAATGCGTATAAACTATACCGAAAAAACTGATCTGAACTGATAAAAGTAACAAAAAATACGGATATCATTTGTGAAAAAGCAAGAATTAAGCTCTTTGAAATACAATTACATTCCTTATATTTGTACCCGTACCTTTAATCATTAAATCAGTAAATATATGTGTACCAAAAAAGCTTTAAACAAAATCAGTTTTCTGGCATTATTTGTTATGGCAGTCATATTCCTGGCCTCATGCAAGGGTGGAAACAAATCGGCTGAACAGGATCAACTTGCAGCTGACAGTTTAAACAAGGAACTGCTGGCCTCTGATATTCAGGAGATATTGTATCCTCTTCCCGGTCCTTTTGAGATGACAAAAATGCTCAATGACATTGGTGTGACGTATTCTTCCAAAACCCTGAATTCCGCGAGTAAAGTTGAAAAATATATCACCGAGCAAAGCAAAGCCGTAAACCTTGGAATTTATGGCGCTGATCTGGCTTATGCCTCTACCTATCAGCAACAGCAGGATATTCAGAATTACCTGAATGCCATAAAAACATTGGCTGACCAGCTTGGTGTCACGTATGATTTTGATAAGTTGCTTTCGGATGAATACAAAGCTAAACTTGAAAACAAGGATTCCCTGACATCCATAGTCACAAACACAATTTATGACACCTACCAGTTTCTCGATCAGAAAAGTAATCCGGACCTGGCTGTCAATATGGTTGCCGGTATGTGGATTGAGTTGATGCACATAGCCACCAACATTTCCGAGAATTCCTACAATTTTACCGGCATAGTTGATATCATCAGCGAGCAAAAGACTTCCTACGAAAAGGTAATGAGCCTTTTAACTGAAAGAAACGCTGATCCTGCAATCAAGGACCTTGAAACCAAACTGCAGGTGCTGAAACCTGTATATGATAAGGTGGATGCCGGATTGTCAGAAACAGATTACAATCTGATCCTGAAAACCATTAAATCTGTGAGGAATTCATTGATATAATGAATAAATAATGCTTATTATACTAACAGCCCTGTGCCAACTGCAAGGGCTGTTTTAGTATCATATCCTGATTATGAATGAATCCATTTTACGGGCGTTAATGCAGTTATTCGCGATTGTTTCCGATATCAACAAGGAAGGACAATCGGCAAACAAACGCAGTATTATAATGGATTATCTCGACCGGCAGTACAGTTATGAAATTGTTCAGAAATACATTGATTTTTTTGACCAGCAGGTTAATTACTATCATCAGCTTAGCAATGATCCCGTCATATCAGATCCGGCAGTCCGGAAAATAAATGCTGAAAAAAGAATCATCGAGATTTGCGGGCAGATTAACGAGGAACTTGAACATGAGCAAAAGATCATTGTGCTTATCTACCTGCTCGATTTCATCCAAAGCGGTTACAAACATACGAAAACTGAATTGAGCCTGGTAAGGACTGCCGCTGCCTACTTAAAAATCAGTGAAGATGAGTTTAATGATGCCAAATCATTCACCTATGAGGATGTAAACAGCATTGTGCATAAGGACTGGCTGTTGTTTATCCGGCACATGCATGCCACATCTTCCCCTGAGATCAAGCAACTCAGCATTGATAAACTGGAAGGTCAGATTATAGTTTTACATATTCCGAGCGCGGACTCCTTTGTTTTCAGGTATTATGGAAACATGATGCTGCTCATGAACGGTCATCGCATTAAGCCGGGTCGTTCATACATTTGGTCACTGGGTTCGGTTATCAGAAATCCGAAAATCGGTTCGATATATTTCAGCTGGATCAGAGGACGATTCATCCAGGCAAGGGCCGAGGTGAAATTTGTATTTACGGCTGAAGATATTCAATTCAACTATTTTAACAGCAAGAATGGAGTTAAGCGGTTCAATCTCACGGAGGAATCCGGAAGGCTTGTGGGTATCATTGGGGGAAGCGGTTCGGGCAAATCAACCCTCATTAATGTTCTTAATGGTAACCTTAGGCCACGCAGGGGTTCCATCAAGATCAACGGATGGGATATTCATGAAAACAAGGAATTGCTAAAGGGCATCATCGGGTATGTTCCCCAGGATGACCTGCTGATAAAGGAATTGACGGTTTATGAGAATCTTTACTACAATGCCAGGTTATGTTTTGATGGTTACACCCATGAACAGATAGATGATGTTGTTGAAGATGCACTCATTGATTTCGATCTTGTTGAAGCCCGTGATCTTAATGTGGGTGATGCTTTTACCACATTTTTAAGCGGTGGTCAGCGTAAGCGTTTGAATATCGCGCTGGAATTGATCCGGGAGCCCTCGATACTTTTTGTGGATGAACCCACATCAGGTTTATCATCTGCTGATTCTGAGAAAATTATCACGCTCCTTAAAAGGCAAACCCTGAAGGGCAAACTGATCATTGCCAATATTCACCAACCTTCCTCCGACGTTTTCAGAATGATTGACAAGCTGCTTGTAATGGACCAGGGTGGAAGGGTAGTTTATTACGGACATCCCATCAGTGCCATCAACTACTTTAAACACGAGGCACATTATGCCGACGCAGAGGAAACTGAGTGTCTGAGCTGCGGTAATATCAATGCCGATGAGATACTCAGGATAATAGAGTCGCGCGAGGTTGACGCAAACGGGCGCCTGACCCGAAAACGTAAAATCACCCCTGAAGAATGGTACCAGAAGTTCCTGGAAAACATCGATTCAAAAACCCGGCTTATCGTCCGGGAACATGATTCTTCGGTTCCCCGGAATAATTTCAAAATTCCGGACCACCTCCACCAGTTCAGAATATTTTTGAAGCGCGATCTTCTGGCAAAATACTATAATAAGCAATACCTTGTTTTACTGGCCCTTGAGGCGCCCATTCTGGCATTCATCCTGGCCTTTTTCTCCAAGAACTTTACCTTTATTAATGGTCTGCCCCGGTATATTTTCGGGGAAAATGCCGTGATTCCCGCCTTTTTGTTTATGGCTGTTATCGTTGCGCTCTTCCTGGGACTGGTAATCAGCGCTGAGGAAATATTTAAGGACCGCAAGATTCTGAAACGGGAAAAATTCCTGAATTTAAGCCGATCGAGTTATATGTTCTCCAAGATCAGTATTCTGTTTGGCATCTCAGCATTGCAGTCACTGGTGTTTGTTCTGATTGGCAATTCCATGCTCGAAATCCAGGGCATGCTTTTCCGTTACTGGATAGTTCTTTTTACGGCATCATGCTGGGCCAATATGATTGGTCTGAATATTTCCTCGGGTTTTAATTCAGTCGTTACCATTTATATACTGGTGCCGCTGATCCTGGTACCACAACTTCTTCTCAGCGGTGTCGTGGTGGATTTCAGCAAAATGCACAATAAAATCTCCAATGATAAAGCTGTTCCGCTGATCGGGGATTTGATGACCTCCCGATGGGCTTATGAAGCCCTGGCGGTGACTCAGTTTAAGGACAATGCATATGAGCGGTACTTCTTTGAAGCCGAAAGCCGTGCAAAAAACGCAGGGTACGGCAGATCTTATGTAATATCGGGTTTGACTGAAATTGCAGATGATACCAGAGACTTGTACACCAACAACTCCGACACCCTGAGATATGAAAATAACCTGATGGTCCTGAATTCGGAAATGCGGAAAATATGCAGGGATATCGGGCAAAAAGAGCCTGCCTTTGTTGATAGTCTGACGCCAGCGCTATACACCCCACAGGTGAATGCTTCCATAAAACGCATTTTGGATCAGGCCCTGGTTATATACCGTAACCGCTACAACAGGGCTGTTCATGACCGTGATCAGATCTATTATAAATTGGTTGACGAACTTGGAAAAGAAGATTTCCTTCGTTTCAAACAGAGGTATTACAACAAGCAACTTGCGGTTGTTGTTACCAATGAGAAAGAGATCATGCAATATACTTTTCACGACGGGGAGATGATCCCCATCAAAGATGCAATTTTCCGGCTACCGATGGAATCCAGCTGGAGAGCACATTTTTATGCGCCGGTAAAATTCATTCTCAATCTGAAAGTGGATACGTTCTGGTTTAATATTATTGTGATCTGGTTATTCAGTGGATTGCTCCTCCCGCTCCTGTATTATGATGTGATCAGGAAGGGATTGACCTACCTGGAAACACTGCGCCTGAACCGTCTAAACAAACTGAGACTTAACCGTTTAATAAAGATTGCCGAGGAAAACAGGCAGATCAGGCGGTTAAAAAAATAGCATTATCGAAGACCCATGCCGAGTTTTTTAATCATTCAAACAGCATTTATTGGTGATGTGATTCTTGCAACACCGGTTGTTGAGGCATTGCATGCTGAATATCCCGGGGCATCGATAGATTTTCTGCTGAGAAAGGGAAACGAAGGCTTGCTGCATGGACATCCCTATATTTCTCATGTGCATATCTGGGATAAGAAAAACGGGAAATATGGCAATATGGCCAAAACGATCGGAAAAATCCGAAAGGTGAAATATGATGTTGTCATTAACCTGCATCGTTTTCTGAATACCGGCCTGGTGACAGTTTTATCAGGAGCCGGAGAGACAATTGGTTTTAAAAAGAATCCGCTTTCCGTTTTCTTTTCAAAACGCATACCACACGTTATCGATATCTCACAGGGCAGAACTCATGAAATCGACAGAAATCTGATGTTAATCCGGCACCTGGTAAAGGACAAACGGATTAAACCCAGACTTTATCCTTCACAGGCTGATTTTGCCAGAACCACCATGGCACAGCCCTATATAACCATTTCTCCTACCTCTGTATGGTTTACAAAACAATACCCTCCTGATCATTGGGTGCATTTCATCGATTTAATTGATTCCTCTACCGCAGTATGTCTGTTGGGTGCCCCTTCTGATGTTTTGGCCTGTGAATCCATTCAGGCAAAAGTAAATCACAGGAATGTGCAGGTTCTGGCAGGAAAACTCAGTTTTCTGGAGTCTGCAGCTTTGATGAAGCATGCCCGCATGAATTATGCAAATGATTCAGCTCCCTTGCACATGGCTTCAGCTATGGATGCTCCTGTCACAGCTGTCTTTTGTTCGACAATCCCTGCGTTCGGATTCGGTCCCTTATCATCAAAGTCCTATATCATAGAAACAGCTGAGATACTTGAATGCAGGCCCTGTGGTATCCATGGTTACCGCCAATGCCCGAAAGGACATTTTAACTGTGCAAATATTGATCCCGGTCGATTGTTGACAACATTGTTGCCACAATGAAATACCGGATCGGTTACCGGTAAGTTCCAGCCAAACACACAGGAACATAATTGATTTTTTTTTATTTTTGCACCTCATTTATACAAGAATTTCAAATGATAAAGATCACATTTCCTGATAATTCAATCCGCGAGTTTGAACCGGGTGTGACCGGCATTGATATAGCCAAAAATCTCAGCAACAGCCTGGCCCGTGAAGTGGTAGCTGTTAGTGTCAATAATGAAATATGGGACGCTACAAGGTCCATTCAAAATGATGCCCGTGTGGTGTTGCATAAGTTTGATACTCCCGAGGGCAAACATGCGTTCTGGCATTCCTCTGCTCACCTTATGGCAGAGGCTCTGGAAGCATTATACCCCGGGATGAAGTTCGGTATCGGACCCGCTATTGAGAATGGATTCTATTATGATGTTGATCCTGGGGACGGTGTGGTCATAACCGAAGCCGATCTTCCGCGGATCGAGGAAAAGATGTATGAACTATCCAGACTGAACAGCGCATACAAACGGGAGGAAATCCGGAAAAATCAAGTGCTGGATTTTTTCAGAAAAAAAGGTGATGTGTATAAACTCGAACTGATACAGGAACTGGAGGATGGGACCATTACCCTTTACAAACATGGAAATTTCACTGACCTTTGTCGGGGACCGCATCTCCCCGATACCAGTCCAATCAAGGCTATTAAATTACTCAGTGTTGCAGGAGCATATTGGCGTGGTGATGAAAAAAGGAAACAGCTGACCCGAATTTACGGGATCACCTTTCCAAAAAAGCAGATGCTCGATGATTACCTTGTCATGCTGGAACAGGCCAGGGCCAGGGACCATCGCAAGCTTGGCAAAGAGTTGGAATTATTCGTTTTTTCGCAGAAAGTCGGGCAGGGTTTACCGCTTTGGCTCCCCAAAGGCGCGCAATTAAGGGAAAGACTGGAAAATTTCCTGAAGAAAATACAGGTCAGGTATGGCTATCTTCCTGTCATTACACCACATATCGGTTTGAAGGACCTGTATATCACCTCAGGTCATTACGAGAAATACGCGAAAGATTCCTTTAAACCGATCAATACACCCGAAGAAGGGGAGGAGTTCATGCTGAAACCCATGAACTGTCCTCATCATTGCGAGATCTACAAGAGTAAACCAAGATCCTACAAGGATCTACCCATCAGGTACGCTGAATTCGGTACAGTATACCGTTATGAAATGAGTGGTGAATTGCACGGATTAACCCGCGTCCGGGGTTTTACCCAGGATGATGCACATCTGTTCTGCCGCCCTGATCAGATAAAAGAAGAATTTATCAAGGTAATCGATATCATTTACACCGTTTTTAAGGCTTTTGATTTCAAAGATTTCGTAGCCCAGGTTTCGCTGCATGATCCTGAAAACCGCGAGAAATATATTGGATCAGACGAGAACTGGGAAAAAGCTGAAAGAGCTATTATCGAAGCGACGGAGGAAAAAGGCATGCAAACCACAATCGTAAAGGGAGAGGCTGCCTTTTACGGACCAAAGCTTGATTTTATGGTCAAAGATGCCATCGGCAGAAAGTGGCAGTTGGGAACCATCCAGGTTGATTACAACCTCCCGGAACGTTTTGAACTCGAATATACGGGAAGTGATGACCAGAAGCATCGTCCGGTGATGATTCACAGGGCTCCCTTTGGCTCAATGGAAAGGTTTGTAGCTGTTCTGATTGAACATACTGCCGGTAAATTCCCGCTGTGGCTCACTCCCGACCAGGTAGTTGTGCTGCCCATAAGTGAAAAATACCATGATTATGCGGAAAAAGTTTTAAAATTCCTAAATAATTACGATATTCGCACCCTGATTGATTCCCGGAATGAGAAGATCGGTAAGAAGATCAGGGACAATGAGTTAAAGAGGATACCTTACCTTCTTGTCGTCGGTGAAAAGGAAGAGGCTGAAGGGTCAGTCGCAGTCCGGCGTCAGGGCGAGGGAGACCAGGGAACCATGAAACTGGAAGAATTTAGGGATTTTATCACAGATGAGGTAAAAAAGCAATTGGATTACCTGGATAAATGAATATTAAATCAATAAGAAGGAGGAACGAAGTATAGCAACACCAATTTTCAGAAGGGATTTCAGAAAGGAAGAAGTACCCCAGTTCTCCGTTAATTATGAAATTAAAGCGCCTGTCGTGAGAGTTGTGGGTGAAAACCTTGAAAATCCGGGTATCTTTCCCATTAAAGAGGCCATCCGAATGGCTGAAGAACTGGAACTTGATTTGGTGGAAATCTCACCCAATGCAAGTCCTCCCGTTTGTAAGATCATTAATTATCAGAAGTTTCTTTATCAACAAAAGCGCAAACAAAAGGAGCTTAAAGCCAAGACTGCCAAGATTGTTGTGAAGGAAATTCGATTCGGGCCTTATACGGATGATCACGATTTTAATTTTAAGTTAAAACACGCCCAGAAATTCCTGCAGGAAGGTGCCAAGGTAAAGGCATATGTGTTTTTCAAGGGAAGATCAATCGTGTACAATGAAGATGGTGAAGCTTTGCTGCAACGATTTGCCAACGATCTTGCTGAACTTGGCAAGGTGGAACAAGCACCTAAACTCGAAGGCAAAAGGATGATCATGTTGATTAATCCGCTCCCCAAGAAAATCAAGTAATAACCAAATATAATAGCTTAGAAGAATGCCAAAGATGAAATCTAATTCCGGTGCCAAAAAAAGATACGATCTTACCGGAACAGGAAAAATTAAACGTAAGCATGCATACAAAAGACACATTCTCACGAAAAAGTCTAATAAGCAGAAAAGGAACCTGGGTTATTCAACCCTTGTCGCCACATCGGATCAAAAGAATGCTAAACTTTTGCTTGCAGGAACTAAATAATTTAAACGTTTAAGATTATACAATTTTTAAGTATTAACCGAGTGAATTAGCTCAAAAGATTCCGGAAACGGAGCGCTAACCATTCAAAATTCAGAAAATTATGCCAAGATCAGTAAATGCAGTAGCTTCCAGACAAAGAAGAAAAAAGATTCTCAAGCAAACCAAAGGAAATTTTCTTGCAAGAGCTAATGTATGGACAGTAGCCAAAAACACATGGGAAAAAGGACTCGGGTATGCCTATTCCGATCGCAGAACCAAGAAGCGGAATTTCAGGGCATTATGGATTGTCCGTATCAATGCCGGGGTCAGACAGCATGGAATGACCTACTCAGAATTCATTGGTAAGCTGAACGAAAAGGGTATTGCCCTGAACCGCAAAGCCCTTGCCGATATGGCCATGCATAATCCCGAGGCATTCGAAGCCGTCGTGAATTCTGTAAAATAATATAATTATTAATAGACAATACACCCTTCAAGAGGTCTTGACCCTTGAAGGGTGTTTTATTTAATAATCCTGAATCATGAAAATAGCCCTTCTCGGATACGGTAAAATGGGCAAGGAAATTGAGAAAACTGCCCTCGAAAGGAATCATCAGATATCCCTGGTAATCGACATCTCCAACCAGGAGGAACTTACCATTGATAATCTTCGAAAAGCGGATGTTGCCATTGATTTTTCAACACCGGGTTCAGCATTTCAAAACATACTGGTGTGTTTTGAAGCGCGAATTCCCATTGTATCCGGCACTACGGGATGGCATGACAAACTCAACGAAATTATGGAACGCTGTAAACAGCAGGGGAGTACTTTCTTTTATGCTTCAAATTTCAGTCTTGGTGTAAATATTTTTTTTGCTTTAAACAGGAACCTGGCCAGGATTATGGATTCCATGCCGGACTATGATGCGAGCATCAGGGAAATTCATCATATACACAAACTGGACGCCCCAAGTGGAACAGCAATCACCCTGGCCAACGATTTGATTGCATGCCTCAGACGGAAAGAAAGGTGGGAGCTGAACAGGCGGTCTGATGATTCCTCTGTTGATATTACCGCGGTTCGGGAAAATGAAGTGCCTGGAACCCATATCATTACCTGGGACTCACCGGTAGACAGGATTGAAATCTCACATGAAGCAAAAAGCAGAAAAGGCTTTGCCCTGGGCGCTGTATTGGCCGCTGAATTCATCAGGAACAAGAAGGGTGTCTATTCGATGCAGGATTTGATTAAGTTATGAAGTGATTAGGTGAATAGGTGATTAGGGGATTAGGTAATTAGGGGATTAGGTGGAAATAGTTAAAAATAATTAAAAAACAACCCGATTTTCCCCATCGCATCCTCACCTAATCACTTCATAACTAAAAAAAACGTTACATTTATCAGCAAAAACATAACAATGAAAGCAGATCGCAATGACTGGATATGGTTTGGTATAGTTTCCTTCGTTTATATACTTTTTGTAATTTGGTTGCGTAATTACTGGTATTTGCTGGGATTAGGAGTAATATTTGACCTGTATATCTCCAAAAAAGTAAACTGGACTTTCTGGAAGAAACGCAATGGTGAAAACAGCAAACTTATCGAATGGCTGGATGCTTTAATCTTTGCTGTTATTGCAGTGACCCTTATCAATATTTTTTTATTTCAGAATTACAAGATACCTACAGGTTCCATGGAGAAAACTTTGCTGATTGGTGATCACCTTTACGTCAGCAAAGTTGCCTACGGTCCACGGATTCCCAATACTCCCATTGCATTTCCTTTCACACAGCATACCATGCCGCTGACCAAATGGACCAAATCTTATGTCGATTGGATCAAGCTGCCTTATAAAAGACTGGCAGGTCTGAGCAGGATCAAACGCGATGATGCGGTTGTTTTCAATTTTCCGGCAGGAGATACCGTTGTGCTTGCCCACCAGAATGTCAGTTATTATTCAATTGTTGAAGATTCTGCTGAAATGATGAGGTATAAAGATCTTTACTTCGGCCGGAAAGTGAAGACCGAAAAGGAATACTATAACCTGGCACGACAATCGGTTTGGAGAAGTTTTGATATCGCAGTCCGGCCGGTCGACAAGCGAGACAACTATATCAAACGTTGTGTGGCTGTCCCGGGTGACACCCTGCAGATCATCAACAAGCGGATATTTACAAATGGTATACCACAGGAAGAATATCCCGGTATACAGTTCCATTATCTTATATACCTGAAAGAAGGTCAGAACATTTCAGACAGGGTTTTCGAGAGAATGGAAATATATGATATTCAGCGTTCATCCAATGTAATTTTTGCATTCCTCACAGGTGAAGAATTGGAAAAAATCAGAAGCTTCAAAAGTGTGCAGCAGGTTGTCGGAAATTACGATTTTGACCAGTATTCCAGGGAATATTTTCCACAGGACACAAATTTCAAGTGGTCCCTTAACAATTTTGGACCCTTGTATATTCCTAAAAAGGGCGCTACAGTCAAGATTGATACCAGAAATCTGTGTTTGTACGACCGTATTATATCATACTATGAGAAGAATGACCTCGAGGTTAAAAATGGACAGATATGGATCAATGGTAAACCCACTGATGAATATACTTTTAAAATGGACTATTACTGGATGATGGGGGATAACCGGCACAGCAGCCTGGATTCCCGCTTCTGGGGTTTTGTCCCCGAAGATCATATTGTGGGCAAACCCAAACTTATCTGGCTGTCACTCGATAAAAACAAGACTTTCTTTAGCCGCATTCGCTGGGAGAGGATGTTCAGAGTAGTAAAGAATTAAAAAAAAAGCCTGGCTGATCAGCCAGGCTTTTTTATGGGTTCAAATATTGTTTATTCACCAATTATCTCAAACGGAATTTCCACATGCACTTCTTTATGAAGTCTGATGCGGGCGTGGAAAGTACCAACTTCTTTAATAAGATCTTCCTTGAATGTAATATTCTTCCGGTCAATGTTATATCCTTTTTCCTGCAGCGCTTCAGCAATCTGAATGGCATTCACCGAGCCAAAGATTTTCCCCTTGGTACTTGTTTTTGCGCCAATGGAGAGGGTAACGTCTTTTAATTGCTCGGCAATCTGCTGGGCTTCCTGTTTGATCTTATCTTCCTTATGAGCTCTTTGTTTCAGGATCTCATTGTGAGATTTTAAGGTGGATCCGGTAGCTGTAACAGCAAGACCCTGTGGTATAAGATAATTCATTGCGTATCCGTTTCTGACGGTTACAATGTCGTCTTTGTATCCGAGGTTCGGAACATCATGCTTCAAAATAATTTCCATGATCGATCGGTTTTACTATTTCAATAAATCAGTTACATAAGGCAGCAATGCCAGATGCCGGGCTCTTTTTACCGCGTTGGCCACTTTTCGCTGGTACTTCAGGGATGTTCCGGTAACTCTCCGGGGCAAAATTTTACCCTGTTCATTCAAAAATTTTTTCAGGAATTCAGGATCCTTGTAATCAACGTATTTGATTTTGTTTTTCTTGAAACGGCAGTATTTTTTCTTTTTAACCTCAACTGCCGGAGGCGTCAGGTATCTGATTTCCGATTGACTCGTTTGTGGTAATATTGCCATGGCTTATTCCTCCGTTACTTTTACTGCATTTTCCTTTTTATTCCTTCTCTTTTCAGCATACTCAATGGAGTATTTATCCAACCTGGTCGTAAGAAAACGGATAACTCTTTCATCACGCTTGTATTCCACTTCCAGGATTTTTACTAAATCGCCCGGTGCTTTGAACTCGATGAGGTGGAAAAAGCCAGTTGATTTTTTTTGGATGGGGTAGGCCAGCTTACGCAGTCCCCAGTTTTCCTCGTTGATGATCTCACCGCCTTTACCGGTGATCGCACCACTGAATTTTTCAACCGCTTCCTTCATCTGGGCCTCAGATAAAACGGGAGTTAAAATGAAAACGGTTTCGTATTGGTTCAACATAATGAATTAATTAAGTTAATTTTAAACAGGACGCAAAAGTAGGAAGATTTTTGCTAATTAGCAAAATTCCCACCGGTAATTAATATATAATTCCGACTAACTGCCCGACTGCAAGACTGCAGGACTGCATGACTACAGGACTGCATGACTACAGGACTGCAGGACTAAAGGACTATACATCAATCTCATCCCCCCGCTCCGGTATGCTGATGTTGTTGTATCCCTTTTCCTGCAATCTGTCCCTGAAAAACTCCTGGGCATCAATATCACCATGCACCAGGATCAGCTTTTGGATCTTTTCCTTTTCCTGGCACTCAAGAAAGCCGATCATCTCATTGTAATCGGCATGACCACTATATGAATCTATACGTTCGATATCGGCTTTTACCTGGTAAACATTTCCGAATATGGAGATCTCCTTGTCGCCACGCAGTATCCTTGCTCCAAGGGTGGTTGGGGCACAATATCCTACCGCAAGCACCGTGTTTTTAGAATTGGAAATGCTGTTTGCCAGGTGGTGTTTTATCCTGCCTGCTTCCATCATACCCGAGGCTGAAATTATAATGCAGGGTTCCTGGATATCGTTCAATTTCTTGGAATCCTCCACTTCCCGAATGAAATACAAATCATTGAAGCCGAAGGGATCCGGATCAGTTTCCATTACTTCAAGCATTTTGTCGTTGAAACACTCCCTGTGGAGACGGAAGATGTTCGTGGCATTCACTGACAGCGGACTGTCTACATATACTTTGAGCTTAGGCAGTCTGCCACTGTTATAAAAATTATTGAGCGAGTATATTACTTCCTGGGTCCGGCCAACACTGAAAGAAGGAATTATCAGTTTTCCTTTCTTTTCCAGGCAGGTTCTCCTGATAACATCCAGTAATTTATCCTCTGATTCCGTTGTGCTCTCGTGAAGCCTGTTTCCATAGGTGGATTCACAAATGAGTATTTCGGCTTGCGGAAAGGGCTGCGGGGAACGCAGGATACGATTAACCGGCCGGCCAATGTCGCCCGTGAAACCAATATTGGTGATCTTCTCACCTTCTTTGATCCGCAGGTTAATTATACTGCTGCCCAACAGGTGCCCGTTGTTCGTAAAAGTAACCTTCACACCTTTGGCCACCCTGTATGGCTTATCATAGGGTACACCGATAAAAAATTTCATGGCATGCTCGGCATCCACTTTGGTATAAATGGGTTCCACAGGAGGCAGATTTTTCCTGGCCCTTTTTTTATTGTTCGTTACCGTATCATGCTCCTGGATCTTGGCGCAGTCGGCCAGCATGATGGCACATAAATCACGGGTGGCATGGGTGGTGATAATGCTTCCATCGAATCCCAGTTTTGTTATATACGGAATCAAACCTGAATGATCTATGTGGGCGTGGCTCAATATGAGGTAATCAATATCACCCGGACTAAAACCGAGGTTGCGGTTCATGCTATCCGTTTCCATTCCTTTGCCCTGAAACATACCGCAATCCAGAAGGATCTTTTTACCGTTATCGAGGGTTATCAAATGTTTACTGCCTGTTACCTCCCGCGCAGCACCAAAAAACTGAATCTTCATGTCGTTTTTATTACTTCTTTCACAAACATAATCATTTTCCTGCCATTTTACTTTAAAAAAACTTAGCGTAAAATATACGCTAAGTTTGGAAATGAAATTCTTTATTCATAATTTGGTGGTATTAAAATCGCATTATGGCTAATCTGAATCCGCACGTATCTGTCGACTGTGTGATTTTTGGCTTTAATACCGGGAAACTTAAAGTTCTTCTGATTGAGAGGGAGAAAGTACCTGGAGGTCACCTGCGGGGTCATAAACTTAAACTTCCGGGAAGTCTGATTACTGAAACGGAAGACCTGGATTCTTCTGCCATCAGAACACTTAAAGAACTTACCGGCCTCGATAACATTTACCTGAAACAGTTCGGCGTTTTCGGTTCACCATACAGGTTGTCTCCGTCGGAGGACCTGGAATGGCTGAGAAGAACAAGCGGCCTTATGGTTGACAGGGTGGTGACAGTTGCTTATTACTCTCTCATCAAGATAGATGAAAGCAATGTGACTGAAAAAACCCTGTGGCACCCGATTGAAAAACTTCCGGAGTTGATATTTGATCACAATCGCATTGTCAACAGGGCTTTGGAAACATTGAGAAGGGAAATACGAACTGAACCGCTCTGCTTTGAACTGCTGCCCAAGAAATTCACCATCCGCCAGATGCAGATTCTCTATGAAGCCATACTTGGGGAAAAGCTCGACAACCGTAATTTCAGAAAAAAGATCCGGCCCATGGAGTTTTTGGTACCACTTCCTGACAAGGAAAAGAATGTAAATCATAAGCCTGCTCAGTTGTTCAGGTTTGAAAAAAAGCTTTATAATAAGCACCGAAAGGTGGTGAGTGGATTTGATTTGTAATAGGAATCTTGGGAGGACATTGCATGTAACATCCCTACATGATAATATTAAATAATTAAGATTATGTATTTACTTGGTTACGACATCGGAAGTTCTTCAGTGAAGGCAAGCCTTATCAATAGTGAAACAGGATCATGTGTAGCATCTGCTTTTTATCCTAAACAGGAAATGCCTATTCAGGCTGTGAATCCGGGATGGGCAGAACAGGATCCCAAATTGTGGTGGGATAATCTCAGGCTTGCCACGCATGATGTGATTGCCGCTTCAGGAATTAAGGGAGAGGCCGTTAAGGCTATCGGAATTTCTTACCAGATGCATGGTTTGGTATGTATCGACAAGAATCTCGAAGTTCTTCGACCGGCAATCATCTGGTGCGACAGTCGTGCAGTTGAGATTGGCTCCAGGGCATTCAGGGAGACCGGGGAACAACTTTGCCTTGGTCATCTGCTGAATTCTCCGGGTAACTTCACCGCCTCAAAACTTAAATGGGTCATGGAAAATGAACCCGGTGTATATGAAAGGATTTTCAAGATCATGCTTCCCGGCGATTATATTGCGCTCCGCATGACCGGGGAATTATGCACAACCATATCCGGTTTATCAGAAGGGATGTTCTGGGATTTTCAAACCCACAATCCCGCAAAGTTTTTGATTGACTATTACGGTTTTAACTCACACATACTGCCTGAGATCAAAGATACCTTCTCTGAACAGGGCAGGGTAAATCAGCTGGCGGCACGGGAACTTGGACTCAGGGAGGGAATTCCTGTGGCATACAGGGCCGGGGATCAGCCCAATAACGCTTTCTCTCTCAATGTGCTTGAACCTGGTGAAATTGCTGCAACTGCCGGCACTTCAGGTGTGGTTTATGGCGTATCTGATGCAGTCCGCTATGATCCTCAATCACGTGTGAATACATTCGCCCATGTGAATTATACAGCGAAAAACGAAAGACTTGGTGTACTTCTTTGCATCAACGGAACCGGTATTCTTAACTCGTGGTTAAAACGAAATGCAGGATATGCATCTTCCGGTTACGAGGCGATGAATGAAGCTGCTTCGGCTGTTCCCATTGGTTCTGACGGACTGACAATTCTTCCTTTTGGCAACGGAGCTGAGAGAATGTTGGGGAATCAGGACCCGGGAAGTTATTTCGCCCACATTGATTTTAATCGGCATGATAACCGGCATTTAATACGTGCTGCGCAGGAAGGAATTGTTTTTGCCTTTCATTACGGCATGGAAATCATGAAGCAAACGGGGATTATACCTTCTGTTATCCGTGCCGGAAAGGCAAATATGTTCCTGAGCCCCATTTTCAGAGAGACGCTGGCCGGAATAACCGGGGCAACCATTGAATTATACAACACGGACGGATCACAGGGAGCTGCACTTGGAGCCGGTGTCGGCGCGGGATTTTACCAATCTTTCAGGGAAGCATTCACCAACCTGAAGAAGCTGGAAACCGTGGAACCCGAACCTGCCAAAATGAACGCCTACCAGGAGGCCTATTCCAGATGGCTGGATGTATTGGACAAAACAGTAGGGACAGGCCAAGGCCTGTCCGGTAAATGATAATAATCACAACATACAACCTACAACAAATACTTAAAACTATGAAAGTAACGATTGGAAAAAAAGAATTCTTCCCCGGGATAGGGAAAATTCAGTATGAAGGACAGGGATCCAAGAATCCTCTTGCCTTTCGTTGTTATGATGAAAAGCAATTGGTTGGTAAAAAGACCATGAAGGACCATATGCGGTTCGCAGTTGCCTATTGGCATTCATTCTGTGGCAACGGACAGGATCAGTTTGGCTCCGGTACACGTATTATGCCCTGGAATGATAGTTCTGATCCCCTACAACGTGGGAAAGACAAAATGGATGCTGCTTTTGAATTCATCACCAAAATAGGCGTACCTTATTATTGCTTCCATGACATTGACCTTGTTGATGAAGGGAATCTATTCAAGGATTATGAAAAGAGGCTCAAAACCATAGTGGATTATGCCGCGGCAAAACAAAAAGAATCCGGTGTAAAATTGCTTTGGGGTACTGCCAATGTATTTGGAAATCCGCGCTATATGAACGGGGCATCCACCAATCCCGATTTCAATGTTCTTACCTGCGCTGCTTTACAGGTGAAAAATGCACTGGATGCAACAATCGCACTTGGCGGTGAGAATTATGTGTTCTGGGGAGGACGTGAAGGCTATATGAGTCTGCTCAACACCCATATGAAACGGGAGCAGGAACATCTGGCCAAATTTCTCCATGCAGCAAAAGACTACGCCAGAAAGAACGGATTCAAAGGAGTCTTTTTCATAGAACCCAAACCTATGGAACCCACCAAGCACCAGTATGATTATGACGCCGCAACGGTTATCGGGTTCCTGCGGTATTACGGACTCGACAAGGACTTTAAACTGAATGTTGAAGTGAACCATGCAACGTTGGCAGGTCATAGCTTCCAGCATGATCTGCAGGTATCAGCCGATGCCGGAATGCTGGGCAGTATTGATGCAAACCGCGGAGATCCCTTTAATGGATGGGACACCGATCAATTCCCCATCGATTTGTATGAACTTACCGAGGCGATGCTTGTCATTCTTGAAGCAGGTGGTTTCCAGGGAGGCGGTATCAATTTCGATGCTCACATTCGCAGGAACTCCACCGATCCGGAAGATCTTTTCATTGCTCACATTGCAGCCATGGATACTTTTGCGCGTGCATTGACCATTGCCCACAACATCATGGAAAAGTCGCCCTACCTGAAGATGCGGAAAGACCGTTATGCATCTTTTGATAAGGGCGATGGTAAAGCCTTTGAACAGGGCAAACTTACGCTCGAAGATCTTCGCAATCTCGCCTTGAAAAATGGTGAACCCAAACAGATCAGTGGAAAACAGGAATTGTACGAAGCAATAATAAATATGTACATTTAATCACAAACACCCTGACGGGGTATTTACAGCCTGTCAGGGTGTTTTTAAACCTTACGAAAATGGCATTTATCGATACATCGGCAAAGTCCACAGGAACTGCCTACCATAAAGGGAATCCTGTGTATATCATGGCACTCACCCTGGTTGCTACGCTGGGCGGTCTTCTTTTTGGCTATGATACGGCTGTAGTCAACGGAGCAGAGAAATCACTGGTTGAGTTTTACATCACCAAAATCTTTGATCCTGCCAATCATGATTATACCCTGTCTCTGATCGGACAGTATAAAACACTGATGACTTTTGTGATCTACCTCGTTTTCATCATCATTTCTGCTCAGATTATCAGGCTGATCAACTTCAGAAAAGGAGTAGCCGCAAGCGCTGTTATACTGGCTCTAGTAACCATTTGGGCAGTCAGCTTTCTTCGTAAGTCAATCCCTACAGAAGGACCTGAGCTTCAAGGTACCGCGGATGCCATCAAGGGTTTTGTGGTTTCCAGCGCACTCATCGGCTGTATTATTGGGGGAGCATCTGCTGGTTTTATTTCAAAGTCGCTGGGCAGGAAAAACGGACTGATCATAGCAGCTGTGGCCTTCTTCCTGTCGGCCATCGGCGCATGGAAACCTGAAGCGCTCAATATTTTCGGAACATTACCGGTATATTCATTCGTGATTTATCGTATTATTGGAGGCATCGGAGTGGGTATAGCATCCATGATCTCACCCATGTATATTGCAGAAATAGCCCCTGCCGGTATAAGGGGCAAACTTGTGTCATGGAACCAGTTTGCCATTATCTTCGGCATGTTGGTCATTTATTTTGTAAATTACTTCATTGCCAAACGGGGGAGCGAGCAATGGCTTATAGAGGAAGGCTGGCGCTGGATGTTCTTTTCAGGTGCCATTCCTGCCGGTATATTCCTGATTTTGCTGTTCTTTGTTCCAGAAACTCCGCGATACCTTGTTATGAAAGGGAAAGAAAAAAAGGCCCTTGAAGTGCTCAATAAAATTGCAGGAAAGGATAATGCCCGCGGAATACTCAACGAAATCAAAGATACCATACATGAGAAAAGTGCCCCCTGGCTTTCTTTCGGCTTCTTTGTTATTTTCATCGGAATTATGCTTTCCGTTTTTCAGCAATTTGTGGGAATCAACGTGGTTTTGTATTATGCCGGGAATATCTTCCGGAACATGGGAGCATCCACAAATTCATCGCTTCTGCAAACCATCATTGTAGGTATTGTTAACCTGACCTTTACAGTTGTAGCTATAATCAGCGTCGACAAATTCGGCAGAAAGCCTCTTATGATCATCGGAGCTTTGGGTATGGCGGTGAGCATGGTAGCACTTGGGTTTACGTTTTATTCCGGAAGCACGGGCCTGGTAGCCCTTATTTTCATGTTAACCTATACAGCATCCTTTGCTGTCAGTTGGGGTCCGGTAACCTGGGTTTTACTGGCAGAAATCTTCCCGAACAGCGTGCGAGGCGCCATGTCAATTGCAGTGGCAGCCCAGTGGATCGCTAACTGGATTGTATCCTATACATTCCCTATACTCAATGATAATCAGTGGCTCACCCAACAGTTTAACCATGGGTTTTCTTACTGGATCTACGGAGTGATGGGTATACTGGCTGCGCTGTTTGTCTGGAAGCTGGTGCCTGAGACCAAGGGGAAGACACTGGAGGAAATGGAGAAGCTTTGGAAGAAGAAAGAAGTAAAAAGTAAACAGTAAAAAGTAAAAAGTACCCTTCAAGCGTTCAACAGACCCTTGAAGGGTACCTGTCATGCCAGACCCTCAATGGTGGCAATTAATTTCGAGGCCCTTTCATTAATAGTATCATTTTCAACCTTCAGGGCTGCCACAAATTTGTTCCCGGAGAAAGTGCCCCGCACCGCTTTAAAATCAAGTTCGCTGGTGCTTTCATCACCATCAATGCCATAACCATAGCGACTGGTGATATCGAATTCCTTGGCAGCATCCTGCAGGATCATGTTGTTGAATCTGACGGCATTTGCATTCCATTCTGTAATGATCCGGATGAGTATTTCTTTGCTGATTTGCCCTGAATTTAGCAAAGCTTCGCTTTCAAGGTAAGCCAGGCACCAATTCCATGCATGGGAATCATACTGTTCATGAATCTCTTTCAGCTTCTCCGTTACCTCATTCATTGACTTCAGACTCCCATTTTTGATCTTTTCGGAAAGGTTCTCAATTTCATCAGCCGGGGCGATCATGCCTGCAAGATCCCTCCATGTTCCGCTCCCTGAATTTCCAGCCGGAAGCAACAATTTACCTACCTCACTCAGAGACTTTACACCGGCAGCTGCTTCGAGTTTTTTGGCAAACATACTGCCAATATAAACTTTCAGGGCCATTTCATAGAACTTCCTTGTGGTTCTCAGCAATAACCTGGGTATATAGGTTCCCCTGCAATTAACGTATTCCTGGGTCTTTAACGTTTTTTCGGCATACTCACCGAGTAGTTTTATTGCCTTTACCATCTTGCCGGCAATATAGGGATTGAACAGATCAAAACTGATCAGGTCGTATTTATCGGGATCCGTTCGTTTATCCCTGGCGGGCCATTTTTCACTGTCACGCCGGGTGCCCACCGTAAACAGGTTCATGGCAGGATACAATACACTTTTGCCTTTTTCTTCCGCCAGGTAAGAAAAAGGGAAATCACTGGTATCAAAATTGCTGAAATGCTTGCCTACAACAACATTATAAGCACCAACCCTGCAGGGCCAAAGCATATAGCTTGAGGAACCTGTTTTGGAGCCTCGCTCAACAATCCCCTGGTGCAATGGACCCAGTTTATACATGTGATTGCTGATATTTGTCCCGCTGCCTGCGTTGTAAAATGAGAACATGGCTGCCAGCAGCAGCGATGATTTGTGATGACTAACCGTATAGGGTCCCGCAAAAATGCTGCAGGCTTCTCCCAATACCATTTCACAGTTGGCAAAGAAAGCCGAATTCTCTGCCGAGAACTGTCTTCCGATATGAACACCCTGGCCGATCAGGCATCTTTCGATATACGCGCCACCTGTGACTGAGGATCCTGAAAGAACGACCGAATGCCTGATAGTCACGTTTTCACCGATTTTCACGGGAGCCATACTATTTGAACCAACAGTAACCTCTTCCAGCAGTTGGGCGCCTGAAATATTTGCATGACTTCCGATTCTGACATTTCGAAGAGCTCCTGTCCTCCGGATGGCCGAATGGGAACCTATCCGGCCGGTAACTGACTTTTTGGAACTCACGGATGCATGAATCATGGATTTCAGCTTGCCGATCAAAACCGGATCATGGCGGTAGAAAACCAGCATGTATGCCAATTGAGCTGAAAGATCCTCAAACAGCATCAGTTCACGTCCACCTGTTTCGCTGAGTATTTCAATCTCTGTTCCGTTGCCAAATGCAGTTTCCCCGTAAACGGAAACTAAACCGGTATTACAGATAATAACATGATCTTCAATGGTGTAATTGAGAATATGTCCAACATTACTCAGATACACATGGTCTCCGATTTCACATTGATGAATGGCACAATGGCTGATGCAGGAATCTCTGTAAAGGCCTTTCTCAATCTCGATGCGCTCATGGAACAGACCAAGTTTGACCTCGCCGCTGAAATCGGTGTTCAGAATAGTACCGGTGGTGAAACCGTCCTTCACGCTGATATTTCCCCAGTCATCCGCGCGGCAGCCCTGCTGCATGAGACTGGTTATTTCCTGCCGGGTTAATGGCCTGTATTTCATATTATTTATCTGTAATCTTTAATCTGTAATCTTTAATCTTTAATCTGTAATCTGTAATCACTAGCGTTTCGATATTAGTCAAAGATAGTCAGTTGTTTATATAAAGGTTCTTTGAAATTTTGTAAATCTGGTTTTTCAAGTATTTGATTTATAGTTTCTTTATCTAGAATATTGATGCTTAAAACCTGTAGAATTT
>JBGSSF010000003.1:0-265979 GCA_041737175.1 Bacteroidales bacterium | reverse complement strand
AATAGCTGCGCGTTGCCGATGAAATATTCGTCGGCGGCCTCGTTGACGAGCTTGATCGCGAAAGCCTCGCCTTCGGCCTCGAGGATCCTGGCCTGCTTGATTCCCTCGGCCTTCTTTATCTCGGCTCTCCGGGCCCCGTCCGCCATCGTCTCGGTAGCCGTGGCGAAGTCTATGGCCGCGACCTTTTCGTTTTCCGCCTTCACAACCTTGTTCATCGTTTCCTGAACATCCTTGGGAGGATCAATTTCTTTCAATTCCGTGCGCACGATTTCAATTCCCCAGCTTCTGGTTTCTTCCAGGAGGGTGCGGTGAAGATCTGAATTTATTTTCCCGCGTTCGCTGTTGGCTGATTTTAAGGTCAAAGTACCAATAATGTTACGCAGGGTGGTACGGGCCAGGTTCACGATCTGCCAGCTGTAATTGTTAACCGCGTATTGTGAACCTTTGACGCTTTCTTCATCACCCTTCACTTTGAAATACACCTGGGCATCCACTTTGGCATTCAGGTTGTCATTGGTTATGATCTCCTGGGGTTCCGCGTTTACCATTTGTTCGGTGATGTTTACCCTGAACATACGCTCAATTAGAGGTATAATCCAGTGAAAACCCGGCTCAGCAAAGCGATGATACTTTCCCAGTCTTTCAATCAGCGCTTTGTGAGTAGGTCTCACAATTCTGATACCTGAGAAAAAAAATAATACAATGAACAGGACAATAAGAAAAATTTCCATTTTGATAAGGTTTAAGGTTAAAGGCAAATGAATTAGACCTAACGAATTTAGCAAGCAGATTTGGAATTGCCTAACGAATTCAGCTAAAAAAACTAAACCCGTTATTCCAATCAGATAAAAACTGCCTTGAAACATCGGGCCAATTAATCCGGGGGGATCAGGGCTATTTTAGCTTTTCAGCCCGCATCAATTCTTCAGGAAAGGGCTCAAAAATTCCGGCTTTCAAAGGGTCGGTTTTCAGATCGAGCCATAATTGTTCGTTAGAGGTTGATAATACCACGGGCATGCGTTTCTTCAGGTTGTGGATCTCTTCCATCATGGGATTAGCCCGGGTGGTAATAACCGTAAATGTGTCCAGAACCTCTCCGGTTTCCCGGTTGGTCCATTGATCATATAAACCGGCCAGTGCAAAAACCGGCCGGTCTTTAAGCGTAATAAAATAGGGGATCTTTAATTTCTCCATGGTCTGCCATTCATAGAAACCATTCACCGGCAAAATGCATCTTTTTCGATGGAGGGAATTCCGGAAGGATGGTTTTTCTGCCAAAGTTTCAGATTTTGCATTAAATGTTTTGGTGCGGATCTCAGTAGCATTCTTAAAATCTTTAACCCAATAGGGGATGAGTCCCCAGGTTAGCAACCGGATCTCATGGGGCATATCACTGCATATCACCGGTAAAAGTGGCAGTGAGAAAGCACTGATGCGGCTACCGGAATTGTATTCTCCGGCATTGGCGAATTTGGCAGCGAACCGTTTTTCCAATTCCTCCCGGGTCAGATCGATCTTGATGGTGTAGCACATGGGATGCAGGTTGGTTTTTACCGGCTAGAAAAAGAAGCCAACACTGAAAATAAACTGGTTGATGCGGGAATCAAATGCCATCTTTTCACCTCCAATGGTAATGCCGTCCCCCAGCTTGCTGAGACTTCCCTCATATTTTAAATCAATCGCCAGTTTATTGATATCAAATCCTATGCCTGCCTGAAATCCGATCGATGCCTTGTTCAATTTCAGATCATAATCCGTGATCTTTTCAAGGTCGGAATCATCGCTGATGAGAAAAGTGACAACGGGACCAATGCCGGCCTTGAAAACCTTGCTCTTAAAACCAAACATGACAGGAAAATCAAGACGGTTAAGCTTTTGCGTAGTAGGATCTGCATTATCCGGATCAGTGGAATTGAGATCGTAAATATTGATATCATTTCGTGTTACTGTATACAAGGCCTCCGGTTGTATGTACAAACGAAACAGTTGAATCTGGCTCACAAGCCCAACATGATAACCCAGCATGGCATAATTGGGAATAGTAATTTTATAATCACCGGTGGTTATCTCGTCGCTGCTTTTTAACTGAGACACATTCACCCCGCCGCGAATACCCAGGCGCACCTGCGCAGAGACCATAATTGTCGCAAAAAGGGATAAAATGACCAGGCTTAATAGTTTTCTTTTCATGATAACTCCTTGTTAGGTTAATACTACAAATTTAAAAAACAACGTGCTTGTTTCAGTTTTATTTTTAAGGATTACTGCTGAATCATTAAAATAAATTAATGCCTTATGTGAGTTAATAGATTACATAATGTGCAAGTCATTAATTATTTCACTCAGCCGCGAAGTGGCTTAATTTCAATAACCGTGGGTGCAACCCACGGAAATCAATATGCAACTTGATACACAACCCTGAAAGGGTTGAATATTACACATGCTTTTCCATAACAAATTCAACCCTTTCAGGGTTGTGACAAGATCCAATCATCCTCTCCGTGGGTTACACCCACGGTTATTAAAATTTAAACCCTTTGGGGTTTTAAGTCAAATCAAATTAAAAAATCATAAAACGCATATAATATATTTATTATCAATATTATACTAATTTATTTAATAAGTTGATGCGGTACAAGTATTTCAGGATTAGCAACTTTAAAAAAGGACAAAAAGCAAGTTATTTAAAACAAATTTAAATAAGAATCAAAAGATGATTTCGATTAATTTTGCTTTCTTTGCCGAACAAATTTTTATAAGTAAATAACACATTCTATTATGATAGTCTCACAGAATAAAGTGGTTTCCCTTATCTATGAGTTGCGGGTTAACGGTAAAACAGGCGAGGTTATTGAAACGGTTGACAACAACTCACCCCTTACCTTCCTTTTTGGAACAGGTTCGCTATTGCCCAAGTTTGAAGATAATCTTGCGGGATTAAAGGTTGGCGATAGTTTTGACTTTAACCTGGTAAGTGAGGATGCCTATGGACAGTTTGATGAAGGCTCCGTCATAAAAGTACCTTTACAGGCCTTCCAGATGGATGGCAAGGTGGATTATGACCTGGTAAAGATCGGCAACAAGATTCCGATGCAGGACAGCGAAGGGCACAGATTGACAGGTATAGTCAAAACCGTGGATACTGATTCTGTAACCATGGATTTCAATCATCCCCTGGCCGGGAATCATTTATTCTTCAAGGGAGAGATTACAGATATACGCCAGGCTACAGAAGAAGAAATTACCCACGGGCACATGCATGGCACAAGCAGTTGTGAGGGCTGCGACAGTTGTGGCGGAGAACACGAAACCTGCTGCTCGTAACCGATACCTTTTTACTTTTTACCTTTTTACCTTTTTACTTTTTACCGTTTACTTTTTACTTTTTACTGCTAACCGTAAACTCATCCCTGTCTTTCCAAACCGGAAACTTTTCCCGGTATTCTTTGATTTCATCCCGGGAAAGGGTAAATGTTTTTATATCTTCTGTGGCTATTTGAAATTCACCGGTAATAATCCCCTTTGGATGAATGACCATGGATTCCCCGATGTGGGAAATCCCATTTCCATCGATTCCAATCCGGTTAATCCCAATAACATAGCTCTGATTTTCGATAGCCCTGGCTTTAAGAAGGGTGTTCCAGACGTCACTGCGGGCAGCGGGCCAGCTCGCCAGGTAAACAAGAACATCATAGTCATCCTGATTCCTGCTCCATACCGGAAATCTGAGATCATAACATATCTGAAAGCAGATCCTCCATCCGTTAAGCGGAACGATCAACCGTTTCAGACCGGCAGTGAATTTTGCTTCTTCTCCTGCCATACTGAATAAATGGCGCTTATCATACCATGTCATGTTCTCATACTGGTCAATAAAGACAGCACGGTTAAAGAACCTGCGGTTTTCTCTGATAACCAGACTGCCTGCCACAGAACATTTCAAAGACTCAGCAGTCCTTTTCATCCATCTGACCGAATCACCATCCATGGTTTCACATACCTCTTTCGGCTCAGTGCAAAAACCCGTCTGGAACATTTCCGGAAGCAATATAATATCAGTTGTACCTGCATAGCCGGAAAGCATATCTGAATACCTGGCCAGGTTTTCCCGGGCGTTTTTCCAGATGATATCAGGTTGAATTACGGTGACTTTCAGATTTCTGTTCATTTTATCATACTTTTCCGGGGAAATCCTTTTCAAAACAGGCAATGAGTTCATTTGACATATTAACTGCAATGGTTACCAGCGGTGGTATCTTTTCCAGGTCCCCACCGCTTTTTGCCGTTTCTTCGATACCCATCAGCACATCCTGCAATTGCTTTGCACCCAAAAAGGAAACTCCCGGTATCAACTTATGGGCTTCACGGCCGATGGCCTCGAATTTTTGTTCTGACAAATATTCCTCCATCCGCTGAAAAATGGGAGGTGCTGTTCTCTTATAGGTTTGGAGCATATCAATGATGAAGATTTCATCATTATTGGAAAGTGTCTTAAGATTACTCAGATCGTACAACATAGGGTTTTATTTTAATTCAGCATTTTTAGCCTGGTCCCATATTTCATTCATTTCTTCCAGTGTCATATCCTTCAGTTTCCGGTTCTGCTTAAGGGTTTTTGATTCAAGATAGTTGAACCGGCTAATGAATTTACGGTTTGTTCTTTCAAGTGCTGTTTCGGGATCAACATCATAAAGTCGCGCAGCATTTACCAGCGAAAAGAAGAGATCACCGAATTCCTGCATGATTTTAACTTTATCCATGCGGTTTATCTCAGTTTTAAGTTCGAGCAATTCCTCTTCAACCTTGTCCCACACCTGACTTCTCTCATCCCAGTCGAATCCCACAGCACGGGCTTTTTCCTGAATACGGTTAGCTTTGATCAACGCAGGCAGTGATTCAGGAACCCCACCTAGAACAGAATGGTTCCCTTCTTTTATCTTCAGTTCTTCCCAGTTTCTTTTAACGATCTCCGGATTATTCTTGACATCTGTGTTTCCGAAAACATGAGGATGCCTGAAGATCAGCTTTTCCGATATGGCATCAGCCACATCCTTTATATCAAAGGCGCCGGTTTCAGATCCCATTTTCGAATAGAATACAATATGCAGAAGCAGATCACCCAGCTCTTTTTTAATATGCTGCATATCACTTTTTAATATGGCATCTGCCAGCTCATAGGTTTCCTCAATGGTGTTATTTCTGATACTCTCAAATGTCTGTTCGCGATCCCAGGGACATTTAAGTCGCAGTTCATCCATGATATCCAGGAGTTTTCCCAGTGCTTCCAGCTTCTCAGTCCTGTTATACATTTAATGGTTCCCTTCGTATTAGTTTGCTTCCCTGAATTTGATGCGAATAGAAGAATTCAGGGAAAGATTCAGCAGGTCGGCTGCATTGCCTCCGTTGATTGCAATCTCGAGCAGACCAATCGAATTGAACAGAGCCAGCATTTCACCCAGTGAAGATTCTCCATATCGTTGGCTCAGGCTGCTGATCCGGTTGTGATTACTTTGAACAAAAATATCAAAAGCTCTTCCTTTTCCGATCTGGTCAAACAATTCACGACTTATGTTTGTAATGGCGTTTCTATAAGAATCAATGTATATTACGCCTCCGTTAATCACTGATTCCTCGATTGTCGGTAACATGGGAACCTTCTTGTACAGCTGATTACAAGGATCACCCAATCCGCCCAGCCTTTTTTTAAGTACAATTTCACAGGCTGCTTCAGCAAATACAGTGAGTTCCGGAAAACTACCTGATTCCACCTGTTTTAATGAAACGATTTCCTGTGGAGTTTCATCGAACAATAATCCGAAAATGCCGTTGTCATATCCGATAAAATAGTGACCCTGAGACTTTAGAGCCACGTAAGGTTGCATATCATTTGATTCACCGTTCACCGCTATGATGTGAACAGTTCCGTCGGGAAAATGTTTAAAGGAATGTCTCAGTTGAAATGCGGCCAGCGCAATATTGAAGGAGGGAATCTGGTTGGTGATATCGACCAGGATGGTTCCCGGACACCGGTTCAGAATGATACCCTTAACCGCTGCCGTATAAAAATCATCTTTGTTCCAATCGCTGGTTAACGTGACAATTGCCATCGGGGAGGATCAGGTTGCAAATTTTTACTTGGTGAATTGGTTTTGTGACAAAAATGAACCTATTTTGTACGTCTCAAATGTAAGCAATATTCTACAAAATTAATGATTGAAAAGGTTGTATATTTAGAGGGGGTTGATCCACAGACCTTCTACGGCGTAGGTAACCGCAATCTCGATAAGCTGAGATCCTTTTTTCCGAAGTTAAAGGTTGTTGGCCGTGACTACGAGCTGAAAGTGCTGGGAGATTCTTCGGAAATAAACCGTTTTGAATCGGATGTGGATAAGATCCTTGATTACCTGCAGCAACGAAATGCCCTGACGGAAGATAACATTGAGAAAATCATTTTGACAGAGGATGATACCCTTCGTCAGTTTAATGAAAAGGATGAAGATGTACTCATTTTCGGAAACGATGGCAAGGTGATCAAATCCCGTTCAGTCAACCAGAAAAGGCTTGTGGATGAATACCGTACCAATGATCTTATTTTTGCCATTGGTCCTGCCGGATCGGGAAAGACCTATACAGCCATTGCTTTGGCCGTAAGGGCGCTCCGAAACAAGGAAGTAAAGCGAATTGTATTGACAAGACCTGCCGTTGAAGCAGGCGAAAAGCTGGGATTCCTGCCCGGCGATGTCAGGCAAAAGCTTGATCCCTATTTGCAGCCATTGTACGACGCCCTGCATGATATGATTCCTGTAAAGAAACTCGAAACCTATATAGAAGAAGGGATTATCGAAATTGCACCCCTGGCCTTTATGCGTGGCCGTACATTGGGTGATGCAGTCGTCATTCTTGATGAAGGCCAGAATACTTCCGTAAGCCAGCTGAAGATGTTCCTGACCCGGATGGGAAAAAATGCTAAATTCATCGTTACCGGTGACATTACACAGATTGACCTGCCCGAAAGGCAGCAATCCGGCCTTTTGAAAGCACTTGAGATCTTAAAAGACATTAAGGGAATATGCATCATTGAATTTGACAAGGGAGACATCATCAGGCACAGATTGGTAAGGCATATTGTGAATGCGTATGAGAAGGGACAAGGGACAAGGGGAAAAGGAGACAAGGAGACAAGGGGACAAGGAGACATTTAATACATTATTATATGAGTCAGGCAATTACAAAAACCAATTTCAGCTTTCCCCGGCAACAGGGCCTTTATGTAGGCAAGGTACGGGATGTGTATACCATAGACGGCAAATATCTGGTGATGGTTGTAACCGACAGAATATCAGCCTTCGATGTTGTTTTACCCAAAGGAATTCCATACAAGGGACAGGTGCTGAACCAGATTGCGTCAAGATTTCTCGATGCGACATCTGATATCGTACCCAACTGGAAAATAGCAA
Source organism: Bacteroidales bacterium (assembly GCA_041737175.1). Classification (GTDB taxonomy): domain Bacteria; phylum Bacteroidota; class Bacteroidia; order Bacteroidales; family UBA10428; genus UBA5072. The sequence goes on along the minus strand of JBGSSF010000003.1, from coordinate 258,522 downwards.
GTCCTGATCCCATGGTTACCATCGGTCATTTTGCCGCCCCCTATAAGGTGGAAATGGTCATCCGCGGGTATCTGACCGGGCATGCCTGGCGGGAATACCGGTCTGGCAAGCGCAGCCTGAGCGGTGTGCCGATGCCCGACGGCATGGTGGAAAACCAGAAATTTCCGGAGCCCATTATCACCCCGACCACCAAGGCAGATGCCGGACATGACCTGGATATTTCCAGGGAAGAGATTATAAGTTCCGGGCTGGTGGAGGAAAATGAATATACCCTGCTCGAGCAGTATACCCGTAAATTATTTGAAAAGGGAACGCAGATTGCCGCATCCAAGGGCTTGATACTGGTGGATACCAAGTATGAATTTGGCAAAAAGGATGGAAAGATCTACCTGATTGATGAAATCAACACCCCTGATTCATCCAGGTATTTTTATGCCGGCGGTTATGAAGACAGATTGAAAAAGGGCGAAGCGCAGCGGCAATTGTCCAAGGAATTTGTTAGGCAGTGGCTGATTGAGCATAATTTCCAGGGCAAGGAAGGCCAGGTTGTGCCGGAAATGCCCGATGCATTTGTTGACCAGATTTCAGAACGTTATATTGAATTGTATGAAAATATTATTGGTGAAAAATTCCATCGCGCAGATTTGTCCAACGTAGAAAACCGGATTGAAACGAATATACGGTTGGCGTTGGATAATTTGAAATAATTGTAGGGGCAACCCTCGTGGTTGCCCACATTTTCATCACCAATTTACCGGATTATCCCGGATGTAATTTTTAATCCGGATATAGGAATCAAAATCACGGATTACATGTTCATAAAAATTTCGTTGCCATAATTTTACGTCAAACGGTTTCCAACCAATTGATTTGACATTCCTGATATATTCATTTGTTGTCATCGTTTTAAACCATTGAATCACCCGATGTAGGGGCGAACCCATGTGTTCGCCCTCTATACCAAATGATTGGGATATGTCATGTGTTTGGGATAAATCATTTGTTTGTGTATTTGTTGGGTAGACACATGGGTCAGTAATAGGGCAGACACATGGGTCTGCCCCTACGGATCCATTATTGATGACAATGGCATGAAAGTGATTGGGCATAATAATGAATTCATCCAAAATAATATCTGAAAATTTTCCGGGGATTTTATCCCACCATTTATTAATCATGAAACAGGCATTATTTGGAACCATGACATGATTCCTGATTTCGCCCAACAAACATAAATGGTTTTGAATGCATATCGTAACAAAATACATTCCGTTTTGCGCATAATTATAACGATGCAGACGAATGCTGCGACGGTGATGATGATGATGATGATTTGTGTGGTTCATATCCGAACGATTTTGCAAATAACATAATAAATATATTGGGCGGACACACGGGTCGGTAAAAGGGCGGACACACGGGTCCGCCCCTACCAAAAATCATTTTTTAACAACCGTTTTTTGTCCCGTATATTTTAATGTTGCCATTGGTTTATTATCCGGTGTATAACCCACCGGTTTGTCTTTCGAAACCCATACCACCTGAAACGTCCTTTCCTTCAACATCCCCGGAAAATCGCCCTTCCGGTCCCCGATGGTCAGTCCACCCGTAGATTCTATATAGGTAATGGGTATGGTAGCATATGAACCCTTTTCATAATTGTAATTGACACCCTCGTCCTCATACAGGGTGAAACTTGCGTCAGCCCCGGCATAAACGTACAATATAACAGGATCGGCCGGCTTCTGAGAGGTGAATTCTATCTCGGGACCAATGGGTACTATCGATCCGGCTTTCACAAATAGCGGCATCCTGTCATATGGGGCAGGTACCGCCAGTTTCTGACCACCATCGGTGTATTTTCCGGTGTAGAAATCGTACCACCCGGTGCCGGCAGGAAAGTATACTTCACGTTCCCGGGCCTTGTAGGTATATACCGGACATACCAGGAATGAAGGTCCGAACATATACTGATCGCCAATATTGAACACCCCTGCATCTTCACTGAAGTCCATGGCCAGACCACGCATGATGGTATAATCATTCAGCCATACCATACCCGTAAGCGAGTATATATATGGCATCAGCCGGTAGCGCAACCTGTCATAGTAAACAATGCTTTTGTAAGCAGGATGATTATCGGGCGCCAGGTTAAATACCTCCCGGAAAGGGAATTGCCCATGTGTCCGATAAAGAGGTGCGAAGGCCCCGTATTGCGTCCAGCGCGTATTCAATTCGCGCCATTCGTCGAGGTCAGCGCTGCCTTCTTTGGCATTGACATAACGGTTTTCCACGCAGAATCCACCGATGTCCATTGTCCAGTATGGATTTCCCGACATGCAGTAATTGATGCCTGCCGGTATTTGTGCTCTCATGTCTTCCCACCGGGTGGCCATATCCCCGCTCCAGGTAGCGGCTGCATATCGCTGCAAGCCTGCAAATCCCGATCGTGTCAGCAGGAACACACGTTGGTCGGGATAGGATACCCGTGAACCCTCATAAATCCCTTTAGCATTCATCAATGCATAAGCATTGAAATACTTTGTGCTTGGACCCAATGCAGTCGGATTCATCAGCTTCTTTCTGCACCCGATGCTGGCATTTGACAGGATATCAGGCTCGGAGGCATCCATCCACCAGGCGTCAATTCCTAACCCACCAAAGTGATCATTCATTTGCTTCCAGAACAGTGTTCGGGCTTCACTGTTATAGGCATCATAAAAAGATCCTACATATCCCTTGCCAACCCAATCGCGTATGCTGTCCCTGGTTGCCTGCAGGTAAATGGCCCCGATCTTTTCCATTTCTTTGTAATGTTCTGTGGTATGATAGAATTTGGGCCAAACCGAGATCATAAGGTGAGCATTCAGATCATGTACTTTGTCCATCATCAGTTTGGGATCGGGGAACCGGGTGAGGTCGAACTCATGACTTCCCCAGTTGTCCTCACGCCAGTAAAACCAATCCAGTACGATATTATCAATGGGAATATGCCTCTTCCTGAATTCCTGCAAAGTGGACAGCAATTCATCCTGTGTTTTATAACGCTCACGGCTTTGCCAGTATCCCATCGCCCATTTGGGCATCACCTGGGCTTTGCCTGTAAGCTGGCGATAACCACTTATCAACCCATCCATGTTGTTGCCCCGGATAAAATAATAATCCATCTGGTCACCCATTTCCGACCAGAAAGAGACCTTGTTCTGCTCCGCAGGATTAACCGGCGTATGCACACGCAGACCGATATAAGAAATCCCTCCGTCGGGCTTCCATTCCAGTTTTATGGAATGCTTCTCTCCCTGTTTCAGATCGATATCGAATTTCGATAAGTTCGGATTCCAGGCGGTTCTCCATTTGTCGGTCAGGAGATTACCATCAATCCAGATTTTAGTATAACCGGCATAATACAGGCCGAACCGGTATGTTCCGGTCTGCGGTGCTTCAATCTGTCCTTCCCAGGTGATCAACGAACCGTTAAAAGGAAATTTTTCCGGGAAGTTCTTTATGGTTTCCAGGTTTTCATAGTTGATCTCCTTTTCCGGTCTCTGTAGAAATACTTTGGCAGGATCTGCATTTTCATAGTAGGTGGCGGTCAATCCGCCTTCATTACCTTCTTTATCATAGAGCTTGAATACTGATAACTGGCTGAAATCACGGGCATCACCAAAGCGTGTGAGGGAATAATTGTCCCAAAGGATTCCGTAATTGCGCGTGGACAGGATAACAGGTATGGAAACCTTGGTATTGTACTGGAACAATACCTCATTCTTCCCTTTATAATTGAATTCCTCCGACTGGTGCTGGCCCAGTCCGTATAATCCCTCCTCATCCGGAGAGTCAAAAACCTGGCGCATGCTATATCCGGGCGTTCCGTCCACTGAAATTTCAGAGAATGATCTGCCATTGGCATCTTCCTTCAGTAGAAGTTTATTCTGCTTATCATAAAACGAAATAATACCAGTCTGAACAGAAATTCGCGCACGTGTGGTATTCGTAATAACTTCAACGGTGTCGGGTGTTTCCCTGACAGTCCAGGTTTTATTCTCCATGGGTTTCAGGATTACCGAGAGACTCTCCCTGTCGGCAAATTCGTTCGCAGGAGTTGCTGATATCCTGAAAATATCATCCGCAAGTACCTGGATCCTGACCAGTCGGGTATTCTGCGTATCAGAAGTTTTCAAACGGACAGTGACACCATCCTCAAGTACTTGATAAGCTTTGTTACTGCATGAGGCAAAGAACAGAAAAACTACGCTGGCAAATAATGAAATATGCCTTTTCATGGGGATGAGTTTTTGTTAATTGTTGTGATTGTTGTAATTGTTGTGATTGTTGTCAAAGTTGTAACGAAATATTCTCATATTAATATACTTCGACGTTCGATACCACCGGACAAGCCCTGGATGCAGTAATATTGATCCTGATCTTTGAAGCTTGAACCGGTTCGAACTGTAAAATTCTCTTGTAACCGATAGTTGTTGCTTCCGAAACCTTTTTCCATTGCCCTTTGGCGAACACTTCAACATGAAATGCTTTGATACGCTGTCCAAGCTTGATGTATTCCTGCAGAACGATGTATTTTACAGTCTTTGTGGCTTTAAGATCAATCTCCAGAATTCCGGTAGTGATATCATCGTCGGTCGTCCAATAGGTATCCTTGTTGGAATCAGTGATATTCTGTGCGCTGAATCTGGATGATCTGCCTCTGACCGAGCTGGCGCTAACCCTGGAGTGTTCTGCCAGGTTAGTCCCGAATTCCCGGTCCAGTATTGTCCGGAATCCCTGCAGAGACCTGATGTCATTTTCATGAAAAAGTCCCCTCCTGTCCGGCGGAATGTTTAAAAGAAGTACAGAACCCCGCCCCACTGAAGTAAGATAGATTCTGAACAGATCTTCAGGTGTCTTTACCAGGGAGTCTTCTCTTGCATGATAAAACCACCCTGGCCGGATGGACACATCCACCTCTGCCGGAATCCAATGCGTGCCGTTCTCCGAACCTTGGTTTAAAAGATTTTCAATGCCGCCCTTTCCGGCATATAAAGTGTCGGGTGTAATACTGGCCCAGTTGGTTTCACCGGCAATACCGCGCTCATTGCCTACCCAACGGACTCCGGGACCGGCATCACTGAAAAAGATCACGCCGGGTTGAAGGCTTCTGACAAGGTCAAGGGTATTCGGCCAATTGTAGTAAGTTCTGCCGTCAATGGAACGCCTTTCATTGGCTCCGCCATAATAGCCGGTTCCTCCGTTCGCCCCGTCGAACCACATTTCAAAAATAGGTCTGTATTCCGTAAAAAGCTCTTTCAACTGATTGCGATAATACTCAATATATGCAGGCCTGCCATACTGAGCGTGATTCCTGTCCCAGGGGGAAACATACACGCCGAATTTCAGTCCGTTTTGTTTGCATGATCCGGAGAGGGCTTTCACAAGATCTCCCTTACCCTCCAGGTAGGGGCTGTTTTTAATTGAATGTTCCGTAAAAGCACTTGGCCAAAGGCAAAATCCGTCATGGTGCTTGCAGGTAAGAATCACTCCTTTAAAACCGGTATTTTTCAATACCGCGGTCCATTGGTCAGGATTTGCCTCAGTGGGATTAAACAGGGAAGGGGATTCGCTTCCCATTCCCCATTCGAGATCGGTAAAAGTGTTGATGGTGAAATGTATAAAGGCATTCATTTCCATCTCATGCCAGGCCAGCTGTTCGGCCGATGGTACGGGATAAACCGGATTGGGTGGCGGAACATCAACGGGAATGAATGATGTCAGTGCAGCGAAAATAATGGCCGAGGTTGTCATCGGGAATAGGCTACTGCATTACAAGTGCTTTCTGAATGGCTGATTCCACCATTGGTTCCATGATTTTATAGCCTTCAAGGTTAGGATGCACGCCATCATAGGTATATTCTGCTTTCAGGGCATTTTTTTCATCCGCCATGGGCGTGAAGTAATCCAGGTAAACGCATCCGTTGTCTGTTGCATAATTCTTTATCCAGGCATTCAACTGAACAACTTTTTCAGCAGGTTGCATTCCGGGGCGCCATGGGAAATCGTAGGCAGGAAGAACGGATGAAAGCACAACCCTGATGCGGTTGGCTTTTGCCAGTTCAACCATGGAGATTAGGTTGGCTTCAATCATTTCAAGGGTGCTGGGTCCGGTATTGCCTGCGATATCGTTGATCCCGGCAAGAATAACCACGACTTCCGGTTTCAGATCGATAACATCGGGGCGGAACCTGACCAGCATCTGGGGAGTGGTTTGACCACTGATACCTCTGTTCACATAAGGTTTTCCTGCAAAGAAGTCCGGATCTGCGTTGCTCCAGCCTTCGGTTATGGAGTTACCCATAAATACAATCCGTTTTTCATCCGGTGCCGGCATACCGATTTGTTTGTTGTTTTCAGCAAAGCGTTTCAGGTTGGCCCAGTCATTGCGCATACGTTCATCTTCGGCTTTACGCCAGGCGTCTATCTGTTCCTGGGTAGGTTTGGGTCTGTCGTTTTGGGCAAGGATAGATAAAATGCCGAAGATTGAAAAGATGATTAAAAATGCTATGAACCTTGTGGTTTTCATGGATATGATTTTTACAGGTAGTAAATATATATATTGTTGGGCGTAGTTGCAAACTACGCCCAGCAATGGACTTTAGATTTTTTTCTAAATTTATTTTACTATGAACAGGCCGCACCTATGGTGCTAAACATATTACTTACGAATTTTAACAAGCCCGTAGGGCTTGCCTGTTAATAGAAAAGACAATGATAAGCTCTTTCAAGCTGCGTAGCAGCGACCTGATAATAACCCAACGCTAAGCGTAGTTTCAAACTACGCTCAGCCTGTTTGATAATGAATGGTTTATTTAAGGGGTTGAATCACAAATTCGTACCTGTATTCACCCGGATACAGCATGTATTTATCGAGCGGTTTGGCACCCCAGCTGTTGTCACCACCCACACCCATCTGCTTGTAATCGATGCACCACTCAACATAATCACGTTTTACAACATCAGTAATATGCCGCTGGTGTTTCTGGTCGCCATCATCATAATCTTCCATGGCACTGTTCAGCGCCGAAGTGCAGAAGGTCGGACTTCCTGTAACCATCAATCCCTTGCCGGTGGCATCCGTCAGAGCTAACCATCTTACATCGGTATGGTAATTGTTTTCCTGCGGACGGACATACAGCATTTCCTGCCCGCTGACTTTGCCGCTATATTTGGATACCAGGGCGGATGTGTACCTGTCGATGTAATTTTCCCAAGGTCCGCGCCCGAAATAGGTCATGTTGTCGAACTCGGGACTGATCCGCATGCGCATGCCGATCCTCGGAATTTCAGGCAGTCTCTTGTCAGCAGTGGTGAACATATTATTCACTTCAATACGACCGTCGTTAAATACCAGGTATTTTGCCTCCCAGGTTCCTTTTACAGTGGGTATATCGTATAAAGCGTACAATTCCACCGCTTCAGAACCGACTTTTCTGACATTCACCGAAATCACCTTCATGTTGCCCACAGCTTCTTTCCATACCTTACACCGGTTCTGCATGCCGTTTCCATAATCATTGTCAATGGGGGCACGCCAGAAGTTGGGTTTCAGTGAGGCTACCAGGTATTCTTTGCCGCCTGATTGATAGGAACTGAGCCAACCGAGCGTGTCAAAGGCTACAGAGAATCCGTCACCAGCTATTTTCGTGCCGTTTGCATCGCTGGTAAAGTTTACTGAACCGGTTGATACCTTGTTTACAGGTAATTTGGAAGGGCAGGACAGAGCGAATTGCTCATACGCGATCACATGACCTGCCGGTATCATGGTTTCTTTTTCTCTTTGCAGCGCCCTGATGGTAATGAAGTATTCGCCATCCGGTTTTACAGTAAGATCGCTGTAATCAATGGCAATCAACCTGAATTCAGCAGGCTGGGCCGAAATCGAAGGGATCTTTCCGGTTTTGACCTGCACACCGTTTTCTTCGATACTGAACTCAAAATCGTATTTGTTCAGATCGGTGAATACAAAACCATTTTGAATTTCGAATTTGCCGGACGCCAGGTCAATGGCTTTGAATTTTATATTCTGATAGACTTTCTTCACTTCATAGATTTTCGGATGCGGCCTCCTGTCGGGTGACACGATACCGTTGGCGCAGAAATTCTTGTCGCTTACAATATCTGCCGGTCCGAAATCACCGCCATAAGCCCAGTATTTGTTACCCTTTTCGTCGTACTGGGCAATGCCCTGATCAACCCAGTCCCAGATGAAGCCACCCTGCAAAACGGGGTAGCGCTCTATCACATTCCAGTAATCCTGGAAATTGCCGACGCTGTTGCCCATGGCATGTGCGTATTCACATTGGATTAAGGGCCGGTCACTGTATTTCTTGGCATAATTCTCCATTTGCGAGGCGGGCATGTACATGGGACAAACGATATCCGTATTTCTGTCCATTTCAGCCCTTTCATATTGCACGGGCCGTGTTTTATCCCTTTTCTTGATCCAGTCATACGTAGCATAAAAATTGCTGCCGTTTCCGGCTTCATTACCCAGCGACCAGACAATGATGGATGGGTGGTTTTTATCGCGTTCGACCATTCTGATCGTACGATCCATATGGGCTTCGAGCCATGCCGGGTTGTTGCCCAGGGTTTTATCCAGGTCATACCCCATACCATGTGATTCGATGTTGGCTTCATCCACCAGGTAAATGCCATATTCATCGCACAATTCATACCAGCGCGGATGATTGGGATAATGGCAGGTACGAACGGCATTCAGGTTGAACTGCTTGAGAAGTTCAATATCTTTCAACATACCTTCCTCACTGATCACATGGCCTGTTTTTTCATCATGCTCGTGCCGGTTTACCCCTTTGATATAGATGGGTTTTCCGTTAACGCATAGCTGTCCCCTGATGATCTCGACTTCCCTGAAACCCACTTGGCAGCTGACTGCCTCAACTTCTTTGCCGTTCTTATCTTTAAGGGCAAGAACCAGCTGATACAGGTTGGGGGTTTCAGCCGTCCATTTGGCCGGAGCAAGGATCTCATATTTAAGAACCACCTGTGCATTTTCTTTCAGATGAATGCCGGTTTTCACTTTTCCGAAGGCAATCATTTTGCCGCTTTTATCCGACAGTTTCATTTCGACACTGTGTTCTCCCGACTGGAAACCCGGGAAATGGTTTTTAACGTCAACCGTCACGGAGAGAAGAGCATCGGTATAATTGTTGGGCAGGTCGGTTTGTACCTGGTAGTCAAAAATATGCACTTTGGGTGTGGCATACAGATATACATCCCTTTCAATACCGCTGAGGCGGAAGAAATCCTGGTCTTCGAGGTACGAACCATCGCTCCAGCGGTATACTTCAACGGCCAGGGTGTTTTCGCCATCCCTGAGCTTACCGGTAATATCGAATTCCGTCGGGAGTTTGGAATCTTCGCCATATCCGATTTCTTCGCCGTTTAGCCAGTAATAAGCTGCAGAATTGACACCGCCAAAATGCAGGACAATACGTTTCCCTTTCCAGTCTGCAGGAACGATGAAGGAATGTTTGTAGGAACCAACCGGGTTGTATTGTTTCGGAATATAGGGCGGAATCGGAAGACTTTTATTCGGGTATTCAATTTTCTGGACAGGTGTCTCCGGTTTGGGCGGGATTTCCTTTACGGAGGGCTTATTCAGATCCTTTGGCAATACTGTCGGTTCAGCGACAAAAGGGTAGGTGATATTGGTATAAATGGGAATGTCATACCCCTGCATCTGCCAGTCCGAGGGAACCGGAATTTCTTTCCACGATGAAACATCATAGTCCTGCTTGTAAAAATCGGCCGGACGTTCCGAAGGATTTTTTGACCAGTTGAACTTCCAGTTGCCGTTCAGCGATTTGTAATTCGGCGATTCATTGCCTTTTTTTCCGGCAAGTGTTTTGCTGTCGGGAAAGGGGATGAATGACACATGGGGAGGCAGGTTATTGACCCTGGTAATCTTCGGATCTTCCAGCTCGGTTCTGATGACCTGGGAAAAAACATTTCCCGAAAGCAACAGCCCGCCAAGCACCAGGCAACCTATATTCTTATATGTTTTCATAATGATGATGTATTAAAGAAGGAAGCAATCCTGTTTTACGGGATTGCTTCCTGATCACAAACTATTAAAAGCTTATAAAAGAGCAGCTTCCGTTTAGTACCCCGGGTTTTGAATCAACTGCGGATTCTTGCCGAGTTCATCACGGTAAATCGCAAAGAAGTAGCATTTGTCATTCCAGGCTCTTGCATCATTGGGCGTGTCGATGGGGTCGAAGATCGGATTACCCCATGTAGATCCGTCAGCCTGCCTGTAAGCGTCAACCGAAGCAGCATTTACGAGATACTTAACCAAAACTGCACTTGTCTGATGATAAGCTGCGGGACCGATCAGCCACCTGCGTACATCCCAGAAACGGTGATCTTCGAAAGCCAGCTCAATGCGGCGTTCCTGGCGGTACCTATCGCGCAATGCATCGCCCGATTCGGTAATGTCGGGTTGCCCGGCACGTTTCCGGATGAGGTTGAGGGCGTCACGGGCAGGGCCATCTTCGCCCAGTTCAATGCAGGCTTCGGCATAATTCAGCAATACTTCGGCATACCGGATATGGCGGAACGGGACCTCCTGTGCAACGTACTGGGGATCGAGTGTGGGATCCACAAATTTACGCAGGTAATAACCGCTGTATCCACCGTTCCAGTCTTCGATGGGTCCCTTGCGGGTATCGAGACCGGCTTTGAGCATGGTGACTCCATCGGTATTGTAAACGTACCCCACCTGTATTTTGCTGACGGGATCGAGTAGCAGGCCGTCAGACGGACGGGTTCTCCACTGAACGCCTTCATACAAAATGGTGGCGTACAAACGCTGGTCGCGGTTGGCATAAGGATTTGCCTTAAGAACCGGGTCGGTCCAGTCGAAAGTGGAACCATCCCGCATTTCGTAATCATCCACCAGGTCACCCAGGGGGGTATTGTTGCCCCAATTATGATAGCCGTTGGGACCGCAGTATTGGGCGGGATTATAATGGGCCCAGCCTTCAGCTGTGCTCTTGGTGTTGAAACATTGAAGCAAGATGTCTTCATCGGTCTCTCCCTTGGTGGTGAAATAATCCACAAAGTTCTGGGCAATGGAATCGCCTGCACCCGGGTCCTTTTTGTACAGATCATATATTCCAAGGTCAATCACGTCCTGTGCGGCGTCCTTGGCAGCCTGCCACCTCGTTTGCTGGCTTCCGCCGGTAAATCCCAGCAGTTCCGGATTGGAATAACCGGGGGCATAGGTACCCATATTGTGATGTAAATCACTGGCGGCATAGAGGAGAACCCTTGCTTTGAGAGCCAGTGCCGCACCTTTGGTTACCCTGCCAAGAACAGACTGTGTTTCAGGCAGGAACAAAGCTGCTGAATCCAGCTGTCCCACAATGTAATTGATGCATTCCTCGTAGGTATTCCGGGGTACCTCAAAATTATCATTCAGTCCATAGGCTTTGGTGATAATGGGAACACCGCCGAACATGGAAGTTAGCATATGATAGGTATAGCCCCGCAGGAAATATGCCTGACCGATCAAATTGTCCTTCCTATCCTGATCTGCTTCGTCAACAGCAAGGCCATCGATTTTAGAGAAGAAAATGTTAGTCCTTCTGACGTTCAGATAGAGTGGATCCCAGCGTAGATGCAAGGTATTGGGAGTAGCCCAGCCCCATGACCATCCCTGCCAGTCGTCCTGGGTCATCAGGGATTTGTTGAAGTTGAGCACACCCCAGTCGGGTGTAAAGAAAGATTCATCAACGTAATCTGATAATCTTTCAATGGCAAACGGCCAGCCTAAAGCATTCTTGTAAATGCCATTGACAAAGGTCTCAGCCAGGTACAGGTCACTCCAAACGTCAACTTCGGAGTATTCGCCCAGCGGCTTTTTATCCAGGAAATCCTCTGCTTTTTCGCAGGAATAGCTAATCACCAGTATGGATAAAAATATCCAGATATAAAGTGTCTTTCTCATAGTTCTGAAATTTAGAAGGTTAACGTTAATCCTGCATTGATAATCTTGGTAAGGGGATAAGCGGTTCCCGATTCCAATTCAGGATCAATCAGTTTTACTTTATCCATGGTCAGCAGGTTCAACCCGTTCACATAAATCCTGAGGCCGTCGATACCGATCTTCTTGTTGAAGGTGGAGGGCAGGCTGTAGCCGATCTCAACGTTCTTTAACCTGACATAATCGGTTCTTCTCAGGAATAATTCATGTGTACTGGCATTGGCTCTCCAGTATTCTTCATCGCGGTTCCAGGTCCTTGGATATTCTGCGGTGATGTTGTCCTCTGTCCAGCGGTTGTCGGCAAAATCTTTGTAGAAATTACCTATTTCACCGCTCTCGGGACTGATGTATTGCTGACCGCCTGCAGCGCCCTGGAACAGGATGGCTGCATCAAATTGTTTGTAGCGCATGTTAATGCTCAGTCCACCCACAAACCGTGGCATGTTGTTCCGGTCGCTTCTTACCCGGTCGAGTCCGTCGATCACGCCGGAATTATCGACATCTTTGAAAATGATATCACCGCCGCGTGCGCCGGGCCAATGCGGATACGAAGCCACATCAGCATCGTCATCAAACACACCGATGGCTTCATAATACATGTCGCTGTTGGGATCCCAGGGATTCGTGGGGATGGGGTGGCCTGTAGACTGCTGGTACGAAGGCCTGCCGGGCGTTTCATCCCAGAAGGTGATCTCGTTCTTGGAATAACCACCATTGGTGGAAACATCATACTGGAAATCGCCCAGATTACCCCTGTACCCAACTACATATTCAAATCCGCGGTTGGTTACTTTTCCAATGTTTTCAGGAGGCAGCGTTAAACCGGCAGAACCGGGCACGGAGGCATTCCTTTGCCATAGGATCTCGGACCGTTTGTTGCTGAAAACGTCGAATTCAACGTTGATCCTGTTGAAGATCGTGGCCTCGAATCCAAGGTTGGACTGGTTGGCGACTTCCCACGTGACATTTGGGTTGGGAGTGCGGGACTCGTACAATACCTTGTTCTGTGAATTTACAGCAAAGTCATAATAATGGCTGGCATATCCATAGGTTGACAGATACTGGTACTCATCGATCCTGTCATTACCGGTCTGGCCCCACGATGCGCGCAATTTGAAATTATTAACTGCACCGATGTTGTTTTTCCAGAAGTTTTCTTCGGAAACACGCCAGCCTATTGATATACCGGGGAAGAAACCGAATTGCTTGCCCTTCGGGAACATGTAGGAACCGTCGTACCGCCATACAAATTCAGCCATATACTTCTGACTGTAATCGTAATTCACACGGCCGAAGTAATTCATACGGGCATTCTGATCAGCCCAGCCATTGTTGGTAAGATAAGCGTCCACTGCACCGGCAAACAACTGGTCGACAGCCGGAGAGATGTAATTTTTCCGGAATGCCGTCATATAGTCGTTGTATCCCTGCTGCCTTTCGGTTCCTACCATCACCTTGATGTTATGTACATCAAACAAGGATGTTTCGTAGGTGGCATAGGCATTCCAGGTGATCTTGTAACCGTCCTGGGTTTCCTGGTATAATTCAGGAGCATCAAGTCCTCTTTTACCCTTGATGAGATTATACTCGGGATTGCCATCCCAGGTATACAGGTACCAAGGTTGCCTGAATCTCTTGTGGTAGCGGAAGGCTTTGTCGAAGGACATATTACCGGTAACCACAAGACCTTTGATCCAGGGTATGTTTATATTCATCCTTACATTGCTTTCCAATACATACCAGCGGTCCTTGTCATAGCCGGTAGCATCGGAAACGGTAACCACCGGGTTATGACCGTATTCAATATCGGGTCCGGGTGTTCCGTCGGGCCAGTAAGCAGGCATGGTGGGCTTGCCACGCATCAGCATTCGGAAAGAATCACCGGCAGAAACAGTGGGGAAATTCTTGTTCTCCTGCCGGCCGGAAACGTCGAATGCAATGTCAATGTTCTTGGTGATCTTTCCGTCGATATTGCTGCGGAAATCATACTGCCTGTAATTGGTGGCGCTGTGTTTATACACGGCATCCTGGAACCTGTGGCCAAATGACAGGTAATACTTCATGTTTTCCGTTCCACCGGAGACCGAGATGTTCTCATAATTCTGGTTCGACCAGGGTTTGAAAACTTCCTTGAACCAGTCGGTATTGGGGTGTCCCCAGGGGTCCTGCCCGTTGGAGAATAATTCGATGTCTTCAGCGGTGTACCTTGGATCACGGCCGCGATATTCATCGATCTCATTCAGCATGGAGGCATATTGTGCGGCATCGGCCATTTCGGGTATTCGGGTGGGCTGGTTGAAACCACCGTTGGCAGTTAAGGTGATCCTGGGTTTTCCGATTGCCCCACGCTTGGTGGTGATCAGGATAACGCCGTTGGCAGCCTGCGCACCGTAGATAGCTGCAGAAGCATCTTTCAATACGGTTACCGATTCGATATCACTCGGATCGAGGCGCTCCATTTTGCGGTTGGCAATGCCGTCAACAACTATCAGGGCGCTGTTATCACCCAGGGTGTTGGTGCCGCGTACGCGTAGAGTAGAGTTGTCATATCCGGGCTCACCGCTTCGGGTTACGGATACAACGCCCGGTAAACGGCCGATCAGGGTATTGGTCATGTTGGTCGCCGGGGAACGTTTGATATCTTCTCCTTTTGTGGAAGTTACGGAACCGGTGGCTGTCGCCTTACGGGTTGTACCATAACCAACGACCACAACTTCTTCGAGGTTGGTGACGTCGAGAGCCATGGCAACGTTAATGCTGCTCTGGCTGCCCACTTCAACTTTCTCCGATGTGTAACCGACATAAGAAAACAACAGTACTGCCGTGGGGCCTGGAACTTCAATCGAGAACTTGCCATCCATATCGGTAATGACACCCTGGTTGGTACCCTCGATCAGAATATTCACGCCGGGCAGCGCCTCACCTGTTGAGGCGTCTGTTACCGTTCCGGTTACTTTCTGTTGCTGTAGAACGGAGTTTTTGGGCAAAAGCACAATCAGTGAATTGTCCAGGATCTCACATTTGATATTCTTATCAGCAAACAGATAAGCCAAGACCTGTTCAATGGATGCATCGGATGCCTGAATATCAACTTTCTGATCGGGATTTACCAGGTCCGATTTGTAGATAAATGACAGATCGGTTTGTGTTTCAATCTCCGACAGAACCTGCTTCAGGGATGCATCTTTCATGTCCAGTGAAAGTCTGGCTGCCTGGGAATATCCTGTGGCAGTAACTGCCAGGATATTGACCATAACAAGAATGAAGCTGAGTTTCATAATTAATAGTAGTTTTAAAACGCCATAGTTTGGATGCATGGCATCATTTTGTGGGTTTTTTTTCATAATTTTGAAAAGTTAAAGGTTAGAACTTCCGCAATCAAGTGCATCCGGCATATCATTGCGGGTTTTGCCAATTATCATGAACCGGTTAATGTTCCACCATTTTCCGGTTCATTTTTTACAGGAGGGTGATCAGCTCATAGGCAATGTGGGTTTTTAATTAATAATTAGTTTGCTCATTACGGTTTATGGTTTTTTCTCTGAGATCACGAATGTATTATCACGGATACTGTAGTCAAAGCTTGTGGTAAGCTGCATGGCTTTTAATGCCTGTTCGATGGAAATATTCTTCAAAACACCTGTGTATTTAATTTTCTTGATCTGATCGTTATCGATTACGATATCAACCCCGAATCTCCGTTCAAGTTTCATAATAATGCTCTCGAACGATTCATCGATAAAAATCAGTTTCCCTTCGTGCCAGGAAATGGCAGATTCAACCTGTACGGTTTTTGTCAGCAGTATCTTTTTGGGCCTGAGCGGTTCTGTTATTTCCCGGAGGATTTCATTATCCTCGGAAATTTGTGCTTTCTTTTTCAGGTAAATGGCTTTGTGGTTGGGTTTCAGAAAAACCTCCTCCTTAACATTGTTTAACAGGTTGCGGGTTTCCAGACTAACCACGCCTTCCACCAAAGTGGTTTCAATAATATCTTCGTCAGCGTATGCTTTCAAATTGAACTTGGTTCCATGCACCTTTACGTCCAGATCACTTGTATGCACCAGGAAAGGCCTTTCCTTGTCCCTGGCTACTTCAAAATAGGCCTCGCCGTCGAGCCAGATATCCCTTGTTGCTGCATTGAACTGATTCGGAAATCTTACCTGGCTTCCGGCATTGATCCATATTTTGGTTCCGTCTGACAGCATCAATTCAGATTTTTCCCCTTTGGGAACCACAATCTCATGGTATGAATTGGCGGCAAGTGTTACAGGTTTCTGTTTGTTCAATCCGATAAAATAAGCTAGGATAGAGGCTGAAACCAGCAGCAATAGTCCGGCAGCCCGGTACCACCATGGATTACTTAAGCTTCTTGTTTTTACGGATGTTTTGCCGGATTCTTTTTCAATAAAACCGGATATGGCTTTCCAGTCGGATTCCCTGTTTTCTTTATCAAAAGCATGCAGTTCATCCGGATTTTTCCAGGCTTCTTCAAACAATTGAAAAAACTTACTGTTTTCAGGATCAGCTTCGATCCAATGCATAACTTCAGTTTTTGCAGAATTATCTAAAGATTCTTCGATATAACCGACCAGCAATTCAATGGAGATATTACCCGATATAACTTTTTTCATGATAGGATTTAATCAGTGTTAAGAACGGTTTTTGGATGTTTACCCTGAGTGAGGGGGCGATATTTTTTTATTATTTTTTATGACAATCTGGTATTAATAACACTATATGATTGATAAAAAGACAAATATCTATAACCATAATGTCGCCCCTATCGGGGCTCAGAGAATTGTTTTTTGCTTCTTCTACCATAATGTCGCTCCTATGGGGCTCAAAACGAAATATCTTAATTAAAAGCACCAGAGGTGCGATATAATGGTAGAAAGAAATTATTGTGACCAGTTGTTAAGCGCCGTGGGTGCGACATTATGGTTAGGTAAAATTCAATTAATATCAATACTGACTCAAATTATGCTCCAGTATCCTCAATGCCTTTGAAATGTGCGACTCGACAGTCTTTACCGAGATTTCAAGTTTCTTGGCAATATCGGCGTATTTGAGCTGCTCGAACCTACTCATGGTAAAAACCCGCTTACATTGCTCCGGCAATGTTTCGATGGTCTCAAGGATTTTCCCTTGCAATTCAGCGTATTCTATAGGATCAAAGAAGGCTTTATCCTGCTCAGGTTCCGGCATTTCATGGAGATGTAACCCATTCTTGCGGTCCTTCTCAACATAACGTATGCTGTTGAATTTAGCAGCCTGAAAAAGATAGGATTTCAGCGAGGTCGTAATATTCAAATCAGCCCTGTGTTCCCACAAGGTGATAAATAAATTCTGAATAATCTCCCTGGAAGCGGAAATATCATCGGTGTAGCGCTTTGACAGAATGCACAGCACTGAATAATACTTGTTAAAAAGCAATTCGAACGCCTCCTTGTCACCCTGCTTCACTTTCGACCACAGGAACAAATCAATCTCCGGTTTATTGCTTTGCGGAATCTCTGCCATAAGCTTCGGTTAGAACCAATATCCTGTTATTAATTCACTTCTTTACAAAGCATTAATAATCGTCATACTGGATAAATGCCAATTATCCAAGTTAACAAAAATAACAGTTAATTCGGAAAAAACAGGATATTATTCTTTATTCGGAAGGGAATTAGTAAACAGTTGATTAATAGGTTAATCTCCTTCGAGAACCCAATACTCCCATGGTCCAAGCTTTATTTCACGATTCTTCCTGATCTTTTTCTGTTCACCTGAAAAGATGTCTTTATAAGTGCCCCTGGCTTCCGGTGCAGGCAATTTCAAACTGACTTCCCGGTCAGAGAAATTAAAAATGCCTAAAACCTTGTTTTCTCCGGAAGATCTGAACATGGTCGCTGTATGAGAAACAGAATCTGCTTTTAGCACCAGGTTTCCAGCGTTAGATCCAGCCCTGAGAGCTGGATTGTTATGCTTGAGCATGTTGAGTTTACGGTAGAAATCATACAGCGTGGTATCATTCCAGGTAACAGTATCTTTTTCGAAGAACCGCAGCCTTTTTTTCAGGCCGGCTTCCTGTCCGGTATACAGCATGGGAATGCCTGGTATCAAATACGTTATGACAGCAAATCCCGCTACATGTTTCCCCATCCTTTCATATTCCGTGCCTGCCCAGGAATTTTCATCATGATTGGTGATGAAATGCATAAGCATATCATCGGGAGCATACAGGGTATCTGATTTGGCCAGGAAGAATTCAATTTCCGAAAGCTTTTTTGAACCCTTTGCGATATCATTCAGCAAGTGGTGAAATTCCCAGCCGTAGGCTGCGTCAAAGCCATTGGCCATTAATTCGGGTTCCCAGGCTTCCGCCAGTTTGATCAGGGGCCTGATGCTGTCGAGGCTAAGCAGTGCTTCCTTCCAGAAATCAGTGGGTGTCATGGCAGCAGCATCACAGCGATACCCGTCAATCCCGACTTCAATCATCCAGTATTTAAGCGCATCGATCATGGCTTTCCGCAGTTCAGGATTGTTATAATTCAGGTCGGCCACATCAGACCAATCCGGTACCGGGGCAATAATTTCTCCGTTTTCATTTTGTGTGTACCAGTCAGGATGGTCCTTTATCCAGGCGTTATCCCATCCACTGTGATTGGCCACCCAGTCGAATATTACCAGCATGCCTTTGTCATGGGCCTTTCCAACGAGTTCTTTCAGATCATCGAGTGAGCCAAATTCAGGATTAACGCCCTTATAATCAGCAACTGAATAATAGCTGCCAAGTGTGCCTTTGCGGTTTTTCACGGAGATCGGGTAGGTGGGCATAAGCCACAATACATCCACCCCCAATTGGCTGAGCCGGTCGATATGTTGTTCCGTGAATGCTTTAAAGGTGCCTTCGGGGGTTATCTGCCGGATGTTGACCTCGTATATTACGGCAGAAGCAAGGCGCTGATGAATGGGGTCGGTGAGGGTTTCGCTTGCAGGCTTGGGTTTTCCACAGCCAACCAGAAATAATGTAAACAACATTGCGCTGATTACGACAAATCTTGATTTCATAATATTTTGGTTTTTTATATGAGTACAATCTGTGAATTATTCAATCCACCCCCTGCCCTCCCGATTTTATTGGGACAAGCTCGCCAGCGGGGGACATCGATGCCCAAACCTACAACCTACAACTTACAACAATCACAACAATCACAACAATCACAACAATCATAACCCTCACAACCCCACCTCCAGCACCAGTGCGCTCTTCCCCTCCACTTTCAACCCATCCAATTGCACCGTCTTATTCGTCACAACATCCTTCCCCGTTCTAGCTCCCTTGAGACATTCCTCAAAACGGGCCATGTCCAGGGTTCTTTGATCTCCCGAATTATTCAGGATAACCATAACTGTTTTTTCCTCATTCATCCGGAAATAAGCATATACATTATCGCGCGGGATAAATTGGATCATTTTACCTGAGTGAAGAACCGGATTTACTTTCCGGTAGTTTAACAAAGTCCGGATGTAATTGAACGCCTCATTTTCCTGGCTTGTTCTGCCTTCTTTTGTAAATGCATTCCGGGCATCACCGGGCCAGCCTCCGGGAAAATCACGACGGATATCGCCGTCCCCTTTGCTCTTCTGACCACCCATCAGGATCTCCGTGCCATAGTATATTTGCGGGATACCGCGGGTTGTAAGCAAATGAGCAGCAGCAAGCTTAAATTTTTGCATATCATAGCCGATTCGTTCCGTGAACCTTTCCGTATCGTGATTGTCAAGGAAAACGAGCAGGTTATCAGGATTAGCATACAGGTAATCCATTACATAAACATTGTAAAAGCGTGATGCCCCCTGGTCCCAGTTCTGAATATTCTCATTGAATGCAGCATTCAGTGCATCTGTTAGCGGAAAGTCCATAACAGTGGGCAGCCAGGAATCATAATCGTCATAATTTTTTACACCCGATTGCCAGTAAGCTATTTCAGAAGGCTGGTGCTGCCAGCATTCACCCATGATGTTGAGGTTGGGATATTCCTCCCGGATGGCTTTGGTCCATTCGGCAATTTTCACCTTGTCATTATAAGGGTAGGTATCCACCCGGATGCCGTCGAGCCCTGCATACTCCACCCAGAATATGGCAAACTGCTTGAAATAGGTGAGAACGAAAGGATTATCCTGGTTCAGATCGGGCATGGTTATGTCAAACCAGCCTTCCTCATTCAGTTTGGTATCATAAACGGAAGCATGCGGGTCATTCCAGGTCGCAATGGTATAATTGGTCCTGGTGAATTCCGGAAACTGGTGTACCCAGTCGCTCATGGGCAGATCCTTCATCCACCAGTGTTCGCTCGCGCAATGATTGGGCACCATATCCATGATGAGTTTCAGACCTCTGGCATGGCATTCATCGGCCAACCTGACATAATCGGCGTTATTGCCATAGCGCCCATCAATCCTGAAATAATCGGTTGTTGCATAGGTGTGATAGGAGTATGTAGCCATATCATCCTCAAGCAGGGGTGTAGTCCAGATGGCTGTGATGCCCAGATCGCGCAGATAATCCAGCTGATTGATTATTCCCTGGATATCGCCGCCGTGGCGTCCATCCGGGTTGCTGCGGTTTACTTTTTCCTTTAAATTTTCTTTTGAGTCATTCGATGGATCACCGTTGGAGAATCTGTCAGGCATCAGGAGATAAATCACATCTCGGGGTCCGAAGCTTTCCCGCATGGCTGAACCTGCCTGCCGATTCTTTATTTCGAAGTTGTGCGACAGGACAAGCTTTTTATCTTTATAAAAATCAATTTTCACCATGCCCGCCCGTATGTTCTCACCAAGGTCCAGGGTAATGAAAAGGTAATTGCGGTTCGTGGTTCGTGTCACTGTTTTAACCGTAAGGCCGGGATAGCTGATTACAGGATTCAGGTCTGCAATACCATTTCCCTGCAGGGTGAGCATGATTTCCGGATTATTCATACCGGTCCACCACAGGGGCGGATCCACATGATTCAGCTTATAGTCGGCACCGGCCATAATACCTGCCATGCAGATCATAACCAGTATAATATACGCTTTTCTGCCTGTTTGTGCTTTGTTCATGCCTTTACAATTTTGCAGATTGACAGTTTACCATTTTGCCATTGATCTCGACTTTCAATTGATCTCCCCGGATGATCTTTACTTCGGTCTGCTGGTTGGAAATGCCAACCTGGAGAATTCGCCCGCGGAAATTGATAACAAAGGACAGGTATTTCCATTTTTTGGGAAGACTGGGCGTGAAACTCAACATGCCTTCCCTGATAAGCAATCCGCCAAACCCAAGCACAACGGACATCCAGGTGCCTCCCATGCTGGTTATATGAAGCCCTTCATCCACCTCTTTGTTATAATCATCCAGGTCGAGGCGCGATGTTCTCAGGTACAATTCATAAGCCTTTTCTGCTTCTCCGATGCGGCTTGCCAGTATGGAGTGGATGCAGGCCGACAGGGATGATTCATGAACCGTTCTTTGTTCGTAAAAATCAAAGTTTTGCCGGATGGTATCCAGCGCATATTCATCTTCAAAGCAGAAGATCCCCTGCAGAACATCAGCCTGCTTGATAAATACCGATCTCAGGATGCGGTCCCATGACCAGTGCTGGTTGATGGGTCTTTCAGCAGGAGGCAGTTCTGAAGCCATCCGCTGTTCTTTGTCCATATAACCATCCTGCTGCAAAAACAGGCCCCGTTCTTCCATAACCGGGAAATACATATTTTTAATCACATCCTTCCAGGATGCAGTTTCACTCTCATAGCTGAAACCGGTTTTCCTGATGATTTTCTGAAATTGCGCCGGATGTTCATGCATGACATAGTCCATGGCTTCCAGGGTATACCGGAGCGTCCACAATGCCATTTTATTGGTATACCAGTTGTTGTTTACATTATTTTCGTATTCGTTGGGTCCTGTGACGCCAAGAATTACATATTTTCCTTTCACATCGGACCAGTTAACCCGCTCACGCCAGAATCGGGCGAGCGCAATTAAGACCTCCAGGCCATATTCAGCAAGATATTCCTTTTCACCGGTATACCTGATGTAATTGTATATGGCGAAGGCAATGGCTCCGTTTCGGTGTATCTCTTCAAATGTAATTTCCCATTCGTTGTGACATTCTTCCCCGTTCATCGTGACCATGGGGTAGAGGGCAGCTCCGTTTTTATAGCCAAGTTTGGTGGCATTTTCAATCGCCTTATCAAGATGTTTATATCTGTATTTCAATAGATTACGGGCAACTTGCGGAGGTTCCGTACTGAGGTAGAAAGGAATGAGGAAGGCTTCGGTATCCCAGTATGTGCTGCCTCCGTATTTTTCGCCCGTAAAACCTTTCGGACCAATGTTTAATCTTTCATCGCGTCCTGTATAGGTCTGGTTTAGCTGAAAAATATTAAAACGAATGCCCTGCTGTGCAGCGGGGTCACCTTTAATGATAATATCGCTGTTCGACCAGTTCTCTACCCACAAAGCGATATGGTCAGCAAACAAACCGCTATATTTTCTTTCAGCAGCCCTGATCACCTTCTGAATGCTTTTTTCTGCCAGGCTTGCCGCTTGATGATCGAGAGAGCTTAAAACTGCAACATATTTATAAAGGACCACTTCATCATGGGCTGACACATCGATCTCCTTCCGATAGCCGACATAACCCTTATGTTGAACCGGTTGATCCTTGGTTTTGAAAATTTTTCCATTGAGTTCCGTTTCACTCACCATGGCAAAACATACTTCAAAACCGGTTTTTCTTGTCCGGGACTGGAGGAATGCCACTCCTTTTTTAAAACCTTCACCGGTGATGTCCCAGAACTTTTCGTCATAATTGGCATCCCGGTTTACGATATTTCCGTCGATATACGATGTAAGCATAAGGGTACCTTTAAAGTTCAAAGGTTTTACCGCATACCTGATGGCCCCGATTTCCTCTTCGGCCATGCTGAGAAACCGGCGTGCGCTAACCTGTATCTGTTTACCCGATTTAAATTCAGCGGCAAAGGAACGCTGGAGAAATCCACGTTTCATATTTAATTCGCGCCTGAAGTCAGAGACCTTACAGGTATGGAGATCGAGCTCTTCCTCACCGATAACAACAGAAATTCCAATCCAGTTAGGGGCATTCAGCACCTTGGCAAAGTATTCGGGGTAGCCGTTTTTCCACCAGCCCACGCGCGTTTTATCGGGGTAGTAAATCCCGGCAATGTAGGTACCCTGCAAAGACTCCCCGGAATATTTTTCCTCAAAATTAGCTCGCTGGCCCATGTGACCATTTCCCAGGCTGAAAATGCTTTCTGACGCTTCCTGCATTTTCGGATTGAAACCTTCCTCAATCACGCTCCATTCGTCGGTTTTATAGTAGCTTTTCATTTTTATTTGCATCAGCAATTATGTCCATGGCAACCAAAACAGAACCTCATTTAAAGAACAATATCTTTCAATTTCATATTTTGAAATCCCGCAATGACCAGATCGGCTTCCCCAAGTGTGGCAGGTGATCCCACACCGATACATTTCATGCCTGCATTGTGAGCGGCTTGAACGCCGGCGATGGCATCTTCAAAAACGACGCAATTTTGAGGTTTGACATGCAGCAATTCGGCGCCCAGGGCAAATACTTCCGGGTGAGGCTTTGCATGAGTTATCATGCTGCCGTCAACAATTACATCGAAAAATGAAGTCATCCCGATCCTTTCCAGGATTGTGGGGGTGTTTTTGCTGGCTGATCCGATGCCCACAGGTATGCCATTGCTTTTCAATTCAAGGATGAATTCCATTACACCCGGCAGGATATCCTCTTTAGTCATACGCTTTATATACTGAAGGTAAAGCTGGTTCTTTTCCTCGGCACAGCTTATTTTTTCCTGCTCCGAAAAATGTATTTTCCCAATACTGAGAAGAATATTCAAAGAATCCATGCGGCTGACCCCTTTCAGCCTTTCATTGTCCTTTTCAGTAAAATCGAATCCCAGGCGGTCAGCCAGACTTTTCCAGGCAAGATAATGAAAACGGGCAGTATCCACCACAACGCCATCGAGGTCAAACAAGCAGGCCTTGATTATCATTAATTCTGTTTTTTATCTTTTGGATCTTCCACGAACAAAACGCAGACAGCGGCTACCATCATGGCTACACCGCCGGTGATCAATGCATAGATACTTTCACCTTTAAACAGCGATTTCACCATAAATCCCAGGAGGGTGGCGGCAAGAATCTGAGGTATAACAATAAAGAAATTAAAGATTCCCATGTAGACGCCCATCTTCGATTGCGGCAATGAACCGGTGAGTATGGCATAAGGCATGGACAGAATGCTGGACCAGGCTAGTCCCACGCACACCATGGAGAATATCATCTGGTGGGGATCGGTGAGAAAGTACAGGGAGATCAGGCCTATTCCGCCAACAACCAAAGATATGATATGGGTGATTTTACGGCTTGTCCGTCTTGCCAGCCAGGGAAGAACCGCCAGACCGAAAAAGGCTGCAAACAGGTTGTACCATCCGAACATACCGCCTACCCAGTTTGCCCCTTCATTGTAGACTTCAGAAAGGGTATCTGTTGTTCCGTAAAGATGCCTGGTTATTGCCGGAGTGGTATAAATCCACATCGAAAACAGGGCAAACCATGAGAAGAACTGAACGATGGCGAGTTGGGACATGGTCTTGGGCATCCTGTAGAGATCGGTGATAACACTTACAAGACCTGATTTTCTGGTATTATTATGTACCACAAGAGCTGAGACCAGCTGTAAAATACCGAACAAGGCAAAACCTCCAGAAAGGATGAACAATTCCTTTTCCAGTTTAAACCGGATCACCGGAAGCGCAAAAACCAATCCGACCAACAGCCAGATCACGCCTCTTCTCGAATAAACCTGAGTGGGCTCATACGTATCTGTTTCACGCACGATCTGATCGGCTTTTGTTTCGAATTGCTTCATCTCTTCGGGTGAATATTCCCGGGTTGAAAATACCGTCCATAAGACGGCCAGTAGAAAAACAGCTCCTCCCAGGTAAAAGGAATATATTACTGTCGGCGGGATCTGTCCTTCAGGTGCAGTATTGGGAATGTTGAACCAGTTCGCCAGCGCATAAGGAAGCCATGAGGCGACAAATGCGCCGATGCCAATGAAGAAGCTCTGCATGGTAAAACCAAGAGTTCGCTGTTCATCCGGCAGCATGTCCCCGACAAATGCCCTGAAGGGTTCCATGGTTATGTTGATGGAAGCATCCATGATCCACAATGTACCGGCAGCCACCCATAATACTGGTGAATTGGGCATCATGATCAGGGCCAGTGAAGCCAGGATGGCACCAACCAGGAAGAAGGGCCTTCGTCTTCCCAGCCTTCCCCAGGTTTTATCACTCATGTGACCTATAATGGGTTGCATGATAAGGCCCGTGACAGGCGCAGCAATCCATAAGATGGGTATTTGATCGATGTCGGCACCCAGCGTTTGGAAAATCCGACTTACATTGGCATTTTGAAGTCCGAAACCGAACTGGATTCCCAAAAATCCAAAGCTCATGTTCCAGATCTGCCAAAAGCTTAGTTTAGGTTTATTCATGTTGTTTTAATTAATCGGTAAAGACCGGAGGCATATATTCATAGTAAGGTATATAAATATAAAAATCCCTGACTGTTGCTCAACAGAACCAGAGATTTTAGTATAATTCACTGATATCGGGATTATCTATTTCAAATGTAAATGAAAGATATTATATCTCCAACTATTTGATTAAGAAAATTTTATGAAGAAAGTGAAATAGTATGGGAGTATCAGATTGCAATCGTTTGCGCTCACCCTTGAAGGGTGGGATTACCCATCAAGGGTGTAGGCAGATGATAACCCTTCAAGTGGTCCTTAGACCCTTGAAGGGTGGGTATGAAAAAAAATAAAATTATCAATATCATCAAATACCCTAATAATTACATTGCTGTCCAATGAAATTAAGCTTGAATGGTATTGGGAAATGATAAATGTATACGATGAATAAGACCATTTATCTATATTCTCAGTAAAACCGGATTCAACCGGATTATTATGAATGTAATACACTAATCTTCTCAAGTCATCATCGGTGGAAATTACCTTCCTTTTGAAGTTACTAATAAACAATCCACCCATTCTTTTATACTTCCTATTGTAGGCTTGTGCATAGCTATTGAAGAAATGAGAAAAACTCCGATAAATACCTGTACTAATTAAGTCATTTGTCAGGTACTTTGAACAAAAGTTCTTCATCTCTTCTAATTCAAAGATTCTTAGACAAAAATGAAAATGATTTGGCATCAAACAATAAGCAATGGTCGAAGCCATAGGAGTAATGTATTTTTCATATTTGGTAATAAAGCCATGATAATCGGCAGGACTTCTAAATAATACTTCATTTCCAATAGCGTGATTGTACAGATGATAGTATTTTCCAGGCTCAAGTAAAATCTTGTTGGACATATTTCGATATAAACATTATTTCAAAAACAAATAAAATAACACCCTTCAAGGGTCTAAGGACCGCTTGAAGGGTTCCTTATATGCTAACTGGTAAACTTTCAGATTTTTGAATCCTTCATTCATCGTATAACTAGATTTCAATAAACATATTATTAAACAGATAGTATGTTCTCTTAACCACACCCACACAAACTGCCGCTGCTACTGCTGCTACTGCCACCCCCGCCTTCGGCGGGGCCTTCGTCGCTTTCGCTTCCTCGGTGCTGCTGCTCCTGCCGCTTCCCTAAATCCTCCTCGTTGAATTCCTGATAACCAATTCTGTTTTCACTATTTCTGTGATCGGTTTTGACGATACACATTCATCGTTGATACGTTTTATCAATATTTCCGTGGCTTTTTTGCCGATCTCAAAACCATGCTGACTGACCGTGGACAGAAGGGGATCCGTGACTGTCGAGACCAGTCCGTCAGTAAACCCAATGATGGAGATGTCTTCGGGAACCTTAAATCCCATGGCCTTGACGGCATTCAGCGTTCCGACTGCGGTATTGTCATTCGTGGTAAAAATGGCATCGGGGGGATTGACGCGGGCCATAAGATTCCGCGTTACTTCCAGGGCAGCTTCATAGGAATCGCAGGGAATGATCAGGCTGTCATCCACCCGGAGTCCGTTTTTTTCCAAAGCAGATATATATCCTCTCTTCCGGAGATAACCGATTTGCAGGTGCTGCGGACCGGCATAATGGGCGATCCTGCGGCAACCGGTTTTAATCAGGTAGTCTACTGCGTTGAAGGCACCTTCAAAATCATCCACGATGACTTTATCGGTTTCAATTTCATCACACTCGCGGTCAAAAAACACGACAGGTATATTATCCTCAAGCAGTTGTTTGATGTGGTTGAATTTTTTCGTACCCTTGGCTATGGAGATCAGTACGCCATCTGCCCGGCTGTTGATGATGGACTGAATGTTCATAACCTCACGCTCGTAACTCTCATTCGATTGGAAAAACATGACATTGTATCCGGCTGCCATAGCAGCTTCATCAATGCCGGAAATGACCATGGAGAAAAAATGGTGAACGATTTCAGGCACAATCACACCGATAATGTTGGTGCGTTGACTGCGGAGGCTAAGCGCGATGGCGTTCGGCTTGTATTTCATTTTTTCCACCAGGTCCCTGACCAGTTGCTTGGTCTGCGGGCTGATATCCGGATGATCCTTTAAAGCACGTGATACCGTGGAGACTGATACGCCCAGTTCCCGCGCCACATCTTTAATGGTTATTTTATGAATTTTCATACCAAAGAAATCAACCCGGATAATCGAATATGTAATAATAATGAAAAAAAACAGAACCGCAAACGTTTGCGGAATCGTTTGCGAACACGATTGCATGGATTCTAAGCGTTTTGATACCCTTTATTTTGGGTAAGAAATCATGAAACACTTAATTTGCAATGGCAAACAGAAGCTGGTTTTAGGCAAGTTGTTCTGATATCAGGGAAATATCAAATAGTGTTCAAATAGTAGTGTGGGTGAAATTGCAGGCGATGTGAGGTCCCGCTGGTACGGCGGGGTCTCACTCCAGGCAATGCACCACCAGTCCGCTTCTTAACTTCGGCTCAAACCAGGTGGTTTTGGGTGGCATGATATTGCCGGTATCGGCAATGCGTATGAGTTGATCCATGGTAACCGGGTACAGGGCAAAGGCCGCTGCCATCTCACCACTGTCCACCCTTCGTTTTAATTCTCCCAGACCGCGTATCCCACCCACAAAATCAATGCGCTTGGAATTTCTCAGGTCCCTGATACCCAGGATATGATCGAGAACATGATCGGACAAAAGGGTAACGTCGAGACAGCCAATGGGATCATTGTCATTGAACGTGCCTGTTTTGGCTTCAAGAGCATACCATTTCCCGCCCAGGTACATGGAGAACTCGTGGGGTTTGGAAGGCTTGTATTCATGAGGACCTTTGGGAATCAGCATGAATGTTTCTTCCAGACGCATAAGAAATTCCTCGGGACTGTTGTTATTCAGATCTGTTACAACACGGTTGTAGTCAAAGATTGACAACTGGCTGGCCGGAAAATGAACGGCCAGAAAGTAATTGTATTCCTCATCCCCTTTGTGGGAAGGATTGCTGATCTTTCTTTCTTCGCCAACGTGCGCGGCAGCTGCTGTGCGGTGATGCCCGTCGGCTATATAAGTATAGGGCACTTCGTTTTTAAAAATGGATTCAATTCTTTGAATGGCATGCTGATCGCTGATGATCCACAACTGGTGATGAATGCCGTCACCTGTCTTAAAATCATACTCCGGTTTCCCCATGGTATAATTATTGACCAACCGGTTGATCTCTTCATGATCGGGGTAGGCAAAAAATACAGGTTCGGAATTGAAATTGGTAACCCGGATATGTGTTTTACGGTCCACTTCTTTTTCAACCCTCGTCAATTCATGTTTACGGATGACATTATTAAGGTAATCCGCTACCGATGCACAGGCCACCAAACCATACTGCGTGCGTCCCCACATGGTTTGGGCATAAATATACATGCAGGGTATTGAATCCTGAATATAAACCTTATTATTAATGAATTGCTGCAGGTTAAATCGCGCCTTCTCATATACGGCAGGGGCATAATGATCTGTGTCAGCCGGCAGATCAATTTCTGATTTGATGACATGGTAAAAAGAATAGGGATTTCCCTTGGCCTCTTCAAAGGCCTCTTCTGATGATAAAACATCATAAGGCCTGCTGGCGATTTTCACAGCATGCTCCTTCCGCGGACGATATCCCTTGAATGCTTTTATAATGGCCATGGTGGGGTTGGTTTTCGCAAATGTAATAAAAAACGCGTAGAGACGCACAATTTGTGCGTCTCTACATATTTTTATAATTAAAACAATTTATATCAATTCACCTGGAAAGTCTTGTCCCCCTTGGTCAGAAAATTCACAATCTGTCTAGCGGCTGCCAAACCTGCATTGATATTCGCCTCTTCAGTCTGTGCTCCCTGTTTTTTAATTGTTCCATAATATCTTGTGGCAAAATCTGTTTTGATTTGTGCTTCGCAATCCGGAGCCACATCAGTCACATACCTGAAATCCTTTCTTTCGGCAAACATCTTCAGCAGGGAGGGTTCGTCAATGATTTCCTTGCGGGCCGTATTTACCAGGGTGGCTCCTTCAGGCATCAGGCTCAGCAGGTCGAAATTAATGGAACCCTTCGTATCCTTATTGGCGGGAAGGTTCACAGAGATGTACTGGCATTTCTTGTACAGATCTTTTACATCCGGGGCATATTTAACACCGTCATTCTCAATCACGATCTTATCGCGGTAGGGATCAAATGCGTAAACATCCATGCCCATTCCTTTGGCGATCATGCCAACGATCCTGCCGATATTGCCATAGGCATGAATGCCCAGGGTTTTTCCACGGAGTTCGACACCGGAACTGCCATTGTAGAAGTTCCTGTTCAGGAAGATCATCATTCCAAAGGCAAGTTCGGCGACAGCATTGGCATTCTGACCCGGTGTGTTCATTACAACGATACCCTTTTCCGTGGCAGCTTTCAGGTCAATATTGTCATAGCCTGCACCTGCTCTTACGGCGATCTTTAATTTGCCGGCGGCTTTCAGAACCTGTTCATCCAGGATATCACTGCGCACGATGATGGCTTCAACGTCCTTAACCGCTTCCAGGAGTTGCTCCTTGCCTGTGTATTTCTCAAGTAATTTTAAGTCGAAGCCGGCCTTTTGAACGATTTCTTTTATACCATTCACGGCTGCTTTGGCGAATGGTTTATCGGTTGCTACAAGTATGGTTTGCATAATATTCTGATTTAGAGAGTTTGGGATACTAAACCTGGCTTTCAAATTCCTTCATGGCCTGAACCAGGACTTTAACGCCATCTATAGGCATGGCGTTGTATATGGAAGCACGGAATCCTCCAACCGACCTGTGGCCTTTTATACCGACAAGACCTTTGGCTTTGGCGACTTCAAGAAACTTTTCTTCCA
Source organism: Bacteroidales bacterium (assembly GCA_041737175.1). Taxonomy (GTDB): domain Bacteria; phylum Bacteroidota; class Bacteroidia; order Bacteroidales; family UBA10428; genus UBA5072. The sequence goes on along the minus strand of JBGSSF010000003.1, from coordinate 227,945 downwards.
ATTCCTTATATTCAGGTTTGAATACAAATACAACATTCATGATCGACCTGTCTTCCGCAACAGTGATGGGTGACATAAAGAGCTTATTCCTCTCGATTTCACTGTATAGCAAACCGGCTTTTTCAAGGTTGATTTTATGGATTGCCTTGAGTCCGCCAAGATCTTTGAGCCACTTCAGGGTTTGCAGGCAGGAATAGATTGCCACGCAGGGAGGTGTATTGTAAAGGGAGTCATTTTCCACATGAATTTTGTAATTCAGCATGGTGGGAACAGGTTTTGTAATCTTTTCGAGCATACTGTCCTTTACAATGGCAAATGCAACACCGGCAGGTCCAAGGTTCTTTTGGGCGCCACCGTATATTAAGGCATATTTTGAAACGTCCATCGGCCTGCTGAGAATATCTGACGAAGCATCAGCCAGCAGGGGAACGGGAGAACTCAGATCGGTCTTCAGCTCAGTACCATAAATGGTATTGTTGGTTGTGATATGGAAGTAATCAGCATCAGCAGGTATGGTGTAGTTTTTGGGTATGAAGGTGTAGTTCTGCTCTTTGGATGAGCCAACCACCTGAACCTCTCCGAAGAACTTGGCTTCCTTGATCGCCTTGGAAGCCCAGGATCCTGAATCAAGATAAGCGGCTTTTTTATTCAGGAAACAATAGGGAATCATGGTAAATTGTAAACTGGCGCCCCCCTGCAAAAACAATATTGAATAACCCGCTGGAATGTCGAGAAGTTCCCTGAGCAGATCTTTTGATTCTTTTAAAATAGCTTCAAAATCTTTACTGCGATGAGAAATTTCCATGATTGACAGGCCGCTGCCATTCAGGTCGAGTATGGCTTCTGCTGTTTTTTTAAGCGTGATTTCCGGCAAAACCGATGGACCAGGGTTAAAATTATATTTCTTCATAGGAGGTTTATTTATTTGTTAAACAATTAACAACTGAGGCAACCAAATTTAAAAAAATAATAATTATGTGTGAAATAATTCACAGAAAAATGATTCCATAATTTACCAACAGGTGTCAATAAATTGGGGATTAGGTGATTAGGGAAGAATTAGGGGATTAGGGGATTAGGGGATTAGGTGAAATGCTGATTTTTACAAGTTTTCGACCAGGGTCAGGTAGTTCTCTTTCAATGCCGGGATGATCCGGGTCATGTTCAGGGTATGGCAATAGCCGATTACATCATCCAGATTGTTTTTCTTCAGCCTGTGACGCTGGGCGGCCTTCTCAATGTAAGTCATCATATCGTTCCGGGCCAGGTTCCATAAATCAATCGAGGCGTAAACCGAATCGCAGATGGTGGTATGATGTTTATGTTGTAATACTGATTCTGACAAGGCGCCGGCAAAAAGTGAGTCTTCAAGATTGAACTTGTTTTTCCACCCGGCGCATAATATAATCAGGTCGCGGTCCTCATTGATAACATAATGCGCAAGGGCATCCAGGTTCAGGTATCCACCGATCAGCACGCGGTAACTGTGCTGTGCCATCGTAATACAAAGGGTTCCGTTGGTTGTTGAATAAACAATATCCTTTCCCTCGATGATCTCACGTCTGAAGTTATAGGGTGAATTGCCGAAATCAGCAAAATCTCTCACAATACCATCTCTCTCAGCTGCAACCAAATATCCTTTGTTTTTGTAATCGAGAGCTTCTTCAAGAGTGGCAACCGGTATAATACGCCTCACTCCGTTCATGAAAGCCGTGATAACGGCAGAGGTAGCCCTCAGGATATCCACTATCACCACGATGGCGTCATCATTTTTAAAATCAGGATACAGCGCAGGGGTAAAGCATACCTCTATTTTTCTTTTATTGCCAATCATCCTGTTTATTTTTTACTGTTTACCGGACAGGCCATGGCCTGTCCCTAGGGTTGTTGTTCCGTTAAATCTCTATACCTGCGAACAAACGTATTTTTCTTTACATCGGTAGATACCATATATATATAAGATTCTCCGGTGGTTACCTTCAACCGTCGTTCATTGGGTTTGAGTTTCTTCATGCGGTCGAGAAATTCACCATTGGATGAATGAATTTGCATAACCCCCCGCGTATATCCGAAATAGTACCAGGTCCGGCGGTCAAGCTGGAGGTAAATATCAAGAATATCACCACTTCGTTTAATCTGCAATTCAATGAGTCCGTCCACACGTTTGTTCACCTGGCTGTTGTTAATACTTGCTATCCCGATCTTGCCCACCGAGATCCATGAGTTGGATTCGTTATTCCACTTTAGCTTAAGTTCATTAAAAACAAGTGTATGCTTTAATTCAGGAGGCATTTCTTTCAACGATCCAAACAGGCTGAGTTCTGATTTCATGGCGTCGTACCTGCTTTTGCCAATAAGTTCCACAATACCTTTCGTATAAAAGGGCCGGTTCAGGTCAACAGCAGGAAGATTAGGCATGCTGTCGGCTTCGGCTGCCATAACATCGATAATGTTTTCCGCAATGTAAAAATCCACACCCAGGATGACATCCATTTCTGTTTCGTTGGTAATGCTTTTATGAAGCAGGTTACCAACTGTTGTCAATTTCAACTGGCCCAGCTTTGCACCCGGATCCATTTTCCCCTCGCCGTATAATTCGCAACTTTCCCGGTGAAGCGTAAGAAGGTTGCCAGGTATATCGCGGTCCATCAGCTTTTCTTTAGATGCAATCAGGTATTGTTGCATAGGCTTATCGTAAAACAGGAAACCACTCGAAGATATCACCGCTTTATCGCTGTAATTTTTGCGACCCGATAAGAAAGCCGGATAAACATGAACCGAATCATAGTAGAGATACATCCCGTTGAAAATCTTGTCCCTGTTAATATCAATCAGCTCTTCGCGGATCGGGATCATGATGTTTATCGGGTCAATTTCGGATCGGAAATTAACCCAATGCGGTGTAATGTTTTCGCAGTTATGCTCGATCAGGGCACCTCCGTCAAAGGTGAGAAACTCTGATGCAGCTTCCATGTAGAATTTTCCCTGGTAACGGTAATTTGGGCTTAGCGTGAATTCATCGGTTTCGGCAATTTCTCCTGATCCGATCGTCTGAATTCTGTCATCCACACCCAGGGAGCTGAAATAAATGATTTGTTTCTGTCCCAGTTCATCGGTATAATTGTAATATGCGGTTCCGGTATACCTGTTCCTCCCGGTAATGGTGAGGGCGGCATTAAAAAGTTCATAATACCTGCTTGTCCTGTTGGCCATTACTTTTGCATTATACAGCGGTCTTAAACGCGCATCGGGCTGAACGGTAAGTTTTTCATTTTCAGGATAAATACGGGCGTCGGCAATATCGACGTATTTGACGGCTGTTGCCTTAATGAGGTTGCTGTCATAATCATAAAACGCCAGAGGTGCAATGAAACTCAGAGAATCCTGGGAAGGATCAATACTGATGTACCTCGGTCCCTGCAAGCCTTCCTCAGCAACCTCTGTAGCCGGTGGTATAGCAGATCGTGAACCCATGGCAAGCTCCTTTTTTTCCATATCCCATTCAAAGTTGTCAAGGTAACTGACATACCTGTTTTCAGGAAATGAAACCAGGGTGAAATCTTCATTTGAAGTAAATATACCCTTATGTTCCGAGAAATCTATATGTGATTTCATGTTCTCGGTAAGCACGGTAAATCCGTTGGTATGCAAAGACTTCAGGTAGAAATCAGTTGTGTCGGCATCAATCTCACTGGCCTTGTACGTAAAAAGATTTGAGTTCAGTTCGGCGCCTTCCAGGATCATTCGTCCGTTGCCGCTAAGACCCGAAGGTTGCAGTTTTAAACTACCTGCCAGCAGAGTCGAATTGTCAAACATCCGGAAGGAGGAATCGGTCCTGTAGACGTAGAATTCATCATCGTAGGGTAGCCAGTGGATTTTGTTATTCACGGAAATAACCTGTGGAAATTGCGTTTCCGAAGTCTTTTTCATGATGGTAAAATCCCTGGTGAAAGCATTCAAAGAATCTGGATAAAAGTTAATGTCATCTGAGACAGTTGACGATGTAAGGTAATCGACAGTTCCGCTGCCTTGAAGACCCTTATTGCTAAGTATAATGTCGTTGGTAAAACTTCCTTTTCCACCATACAGAGAAAGCGCAGAATCAGCGGTAGAATGCATAAAACCTAGTGATTTATCAGGTTGAAGACTCAGAGTTTCTTCAATCACAGGAAAGATACCGGCTGATGTCAGCTGTCCTTCAAATCTCATGGACCGGCGGTTGAAATTGTCCAGGCTGTCCATGTCAAACGGATAGATCTCAAAATAGAACCTGTCGCGGCTATAAACTCCATTTTGTGTTTTTTTCTCATCATAGTAAACGAATCCGCTTTCGGTCGACCGGAAGTAAGGGTATTCAGGATATGACTTCCTGCCTGATTTATTGTCGGGTTTGTCAATGTATAATTCTCCTTTGATGTCCTGGATAAGATTTAATGCTTTTTCGGCCACAGGAAAACCATAGTTGTCAACCTGTTCTGTCAGGTAACGGATCCTCAGGGAATCGATTTTTTGAAGTTCAATTTTGAAGGTATCGTAATTGAAGAAAAAGTTCTTGCCATAGAAGGTAAATAAACCACCCTGGATCTGACCATCAAATTGAAAATGCCGGTTCTTTTTCATGATAATCCGGTCATTTTCAGGGAAAATCACCACGTTCTGTGAATCACTGACAAAAATCCGGGGAATGCCATTAATGGTAAGATCATAGTTGCGAAGGTCAAAAACCGCATTTTCGACAGGCGAATTGGTGCGGGAAGGGATACTGATAACATCATAATCAATCCTGGCAACACTGGAAGCTAAATAATCGTGCAGCCTGGGACGAATTGTCGCCAGGCCGGTTTCACTGTCGTAAAACAGGAATCCCTGCGCTGCCATGCGCATAAGCAATTGCTTGACCTGAGCAACCGGTTTTTTGAGATACCTGGCAAAGTCATCCGCCAGAAATTCCTCTACGCCCATGTATCTGGCGAAACTCCTTATGGATACGAGCGGATGGACGTCATCCATGAGCTGCATACTGAGATAATGTTCGTTGTTGAAAAAATTGACCGATTCAAAATTTGCATTACCTATCTGACTTCCCAAAAGTGCGGTAAAACGCATGACAGGCTCGTTCATTTTCCAAACGAGTTGTTCAAAGGTCATGTCGATATTATGGTAGGAATTAAAGTAAGGACTTTGCGACATGAAATTGTCCGTGCGGTAAAGCGACAGTTCCCGGGTAGGCACCATAAAGCTGAATGCAAGTCCGGGATGAAAAATGGAGTCCTTTTTCAGTTTAATCACTATACCAGCCGTGGTGGCATTGATCCGGTTTGATTTAAATGCGAAATAATCTGAACTTGCAATGAGCACAAGCGTGTCTTTGCGGTAAATAAAAACCTGGGCTTGTTTATCCCGGTTGCCGGCACCCACCAGTTTGGAACCCTGCATGGACAGTCCACCTTCAAAATCAATATCCTTGTATAATTCCTTGATCTTGAAATCTTTCTGATACGAGTCAAAACGTGGATAATCAGCATCTTCGGGCGTTTTGATCTGTTGCACTTTATCGGTCATGATGCCCTTCAGGGGAGAGTCAAAATAAAATTTGTTAACAAAGACCGCATCTCGGGCATTGTATTCCGCCCTTGTCATATTAATTTCATAGGAATTCAGCTGAACATAAACTTCCGATTGCTTAAATCCGGCCCTTTCCCATGTTACCAGTCCCCCGGTTCCTTTCCAGACTGATGTTACCGGATTGAATTCCCCGCTGGTCTCAAAAATCTGAATACTGTCGCTTCTAACATAGCATAAAAGGCTGGTTTTTTTGAAGATGAATCTTATGGCTGTATCCACGGCGATCCGATAATCACGCGAAGCTGACCGCCAATCCACTGTGCGTGACCGGTACAACGAACTGCTGTCGATGAGCTGTCGTGTGAAAACCAGGTACCGGTCAGTATTCAGAAGTAATATCTTGGGATTGGAAAGCAAAACATCCAGTCCCTTCTCCCAATTGCTGAAATTTTCAGGCTTTTGTCCTGTTTTCTTCATCAGAACAATGCATTTGAGGTAATGCGTGAAATGAGGGTAGGGTTTGGCATTTTTTTTGAGCAGGTCCCGGGAAGTTTTAACAATTTTTTCCTGTTCCCTGGCATTGAATATACTATCCCCGCTCCATGCTGTCAGGAATTCATTCAGAACGCTCTCGCTTTCGGCGTTAATATTTTTCTGAATATACAAAGAAAGTTCATCGGGGAATTTGCCGGTTTCACCGGAAAAGACAGCTGCCTCCTGTCCTGAAACCGTTGTTGAATATTTCAGGAGAAAAAGGAAAAGCAATAGGATATACATCCTGTAATTCATCCCAATGAGTTTTATGGAATAGAACAAAAAAAAATAACGGCAACAAACAGGGAAAAGTATCTGTTGCCGTTCCCGTATTTCACAACCCATTAAAAAGCAGTGATAATACCAATAAAATCTGCAGCGTTTAAAGATGCGCCGCCGATAAGACCTCCGTCCACATCGGGATTGGCAAACAGCTCTTTGGCATTGGAGGGTTTACAGCTTCCTCCATATAGTATTGAAGTATTATCCGCAACCTGGTTGCCGAATTTTTCTGAAACAAGTTCCCGGATAGCCTTATGCATTTCCTGTGCCTGGTCAGAGGTGGCATTTACACCTGTACCAATGGCCCAAACCGGTTCGTAGGCAATCACTACCTTGCCAAAATCGGAAGGTGACAGGTCAAACAATGCTTTTTCAATCTGGGTTTTCACTACTTTCATATGATTACCGGATTGTCTTTCCGCCAGCACTTCACCGCAGCAGAAAATGGGAGTAAGTTCCGCAGCCAGGGCAAGCTTAACTTTTTTATTTAACAAGGCATCATCTTCATGATAATAGCTTCTTCTTTCTGAATGCCCGATGATCACGTAGTCAGCGCCGGTGGATTTGATCATGTCGACAGACACCTCACCTGTATAAGCTCCTGAGGTTTCCGAAGCACAGTTTTGCGCACCCAGGAATAGGGAATCCTTGGTGATCACATTCCGCACTTCGGTAAGGTGAATGAAAGGGGTGCAGAGTACAACCACAACCCCGTTGTCCTCAACCTGCCTGTTTACCGTTCTTGCCAGCTCAATACCTTCCTGCAGGGTTTTGTTCATTTTCCAGTTTCCGGCGACTATTTTTTTTCTCATCGTGAATTGTATTTTATGATTTATGATAAAAGGAATTCAAAAATAGTAAAAGTTGCGATTTATAGCCGGATTATGGATGCAATTTCAATGTTCGGAGATAATTTGAAAAAGCCAAAGGTGTAAATGGATGGTTTCGGATAATTACATTAATTTTATTTCGGAATCATTTAGTCTTCTATCGATAATCATAAAATACCAAGACATGATCGAAAACTTTGCCTTGCCTTCCCGGATGATTTCCAATATTGGTTCTGAAAGAACCGACTTTGCAGTGAAAGCGCGACGTGCCCAGCCCGCCAAAAGTTCAATTGCCATGGTTATTTTTGGAACATTCTGGCTGGCATTTACAAGTATATTCGTTATTGCATTTCTGGGTCCTCTTTTTGTCGGAAAAGAGGTTCACTTCACCTCGGATGATGTTCCTGTCGTTGCCGGTCCAGGAAACCTGGGGCCGATTGTTGTCCCTGCATTGGTCATTGGCTTGTTTGTTTTGATTGGCTTTGTAATTCTCGGATTTGGACTTTTTCTCCTGTTTAAGAAAGGTGGTTATTTTGTCGGAACGCCAACGCGTTTAATAAGTTACCATGGAAATACAATCCGGTCCATTGACTGGGAACAGTTTTCAGGGGATATTGAGGTCAGCGGGGACGAGCAGAAAGGAAACATTACCCTGGGAATGAGGACCGGCAGAATGGTAAGCAGTAAGAATGGTCCGGACAGGTATGTCCCTGATAGTTTGTACATTTCAGGTATACCCCAGGTTTTCGAAATTGAAAAGAAATGCAGGGAAAGGATTAAAGAGAATGATCCTACGCCACCCGCAACATAATATTGTCAAACACCTAAAAATAAAATAATCAATACAATGAAGAAATTCAATTTACTATTAATGATCCTTCTTCAGCCTGCTTGTGTTTTTTCGCAAACCGATGCACTAAAAAATATGGTATTACTACCTTCAGGTGAATTCACCATGGGCAGGAATTCGGCCAATCTAACCGACTGGCAGCCGGAACATCAGGTAAAAATTGATGCCTTTTACCTCGACCAGTATGAAGTTACCAACAAGCAATATTATGAATTCTGTCAGGCAACCCATAATCCGTTGCCTGAGTTTTGGGGTATGAAAGATTTTAAAAGCGGCCCGGATTATCCCGATTTTCCTGTTGTCGGTGTATCTCATACAGATGCCGATAAATATGCAAAATGGGCTGGCAAGCGATTACCCACCGAAGCCGAATGGGAATATGCGGCCAGGGGAGGGCTGGTGAACAAAAATTTTCCCAATGGTGACAAATTGGATACAACCATGGCCAATTTCGGAAAAAGATACAAGGGAGTGATCAGGATAGGCTCATTCCCGCCCAACGGATATGGACTGTATGATATGGCCGGGAATGTTTGGGAATGGGTATCAGACAATTACGGAAACGATTATTACAGTACTTCTCCTGAAGAAAATCCCGAAGGACCCGAAAGAAGCAGGTTTAAAGTGATCAGGGGCGGTGGCTGGCACTCAGGTGCCATGTGCAACCAGACCTATTACCGCAATGGCTTATCGCCAAGCTGGGTTGACTTTGCCGTAGGCTTCAGGTGCGCCAGGGACAAATAAACCGATCGATATAATATCCTAAAAACTGAAAATATGAAATGTATCTGTTTATGGTCAGGTCTCATAGTTCTTGCATTTCTTGCCGGCACGAAACAGGTTACGGGACAGACATCAGGCAGCCAGGAAACCAGGGTTATTACATTTCCCGATATCCCGGGATACAAAACCTTGATCTGTGATTTTCATCAACACACAGTTTTTTCTGACGGTGATGTCTGGCCTACCATACGTGTGTGGGAAGCGCTGGCGGACGGACTGGATGCCATATCCATTACTGATCATTTGGAGTACCAGCCACATGAGGAGGATATACCGCATCCCGACAGAAACAGGGTTTATCAGATTGCGCTTGAAGCGGCAAAGGACAGGGATTTACTGGTCATAAACGGAGCCGAGATCACCAGGGAATTGCCCCCGGGACATGCCAATGCGATTTTTCTTCCGGATGTTAACAAACTGGTCGGTCTTGATTCCATGGAAGTGTTCAGGGAAGCCAAAAGACAGGGTGCATATGTCATCTGGAACCACCCGCACTGGTACGCACAAAGTCCCCATGGTACGGCTGCACTTACCAAAATGCACAAGCAGATGCTTAAAGAAGGATTGATCCAGGCCATTGAAGTGGTAAACGAACACAGCTATTCCGATGAGGCTCTGAAGATCGCAATCGATAACAAACTCACCATCATGGGAGCTTCCGATATCCATGACATGATCGAATGGCAGTTTAATCTGAAAGATGGAGGTCACCGGCCAGTCACTTTGGTATTTGCCACCGAAAAAACAGAAGAGGCCCTGCGGGATGCCCTGCAAAGTGGCAGAACAGTGGTGTGGTTCGATAATACGCTGATCGGAAAGAAAGAATACCTGGTACCCCTCGTTCAGCAGTCTCTGTTCATCCGTCAAACCCAGGTAATGGAGAGTTATAATGGAAAATCCACAGTGATTTCCGTATATATCGAAAATAAATCCGATGTGGATTATATCCTTGAAAATCAGAAGGATTATTCTTTTTATGACCACGCAGATATTGTCACTGTTAAAGCAAATGCAGTTACAATGCTTCAGGTGAAACCACTTAAAGAGCTCAAGACTTTCAATTTGCGTTTCAAGGTGCTGAATGCATTAACAGCACCCAACATACATCCGCTGATCAGCCTGAATGTTTATACCACCCAGAATTAGCATAATCATTCCAGTAATTTCCTATTCATGCTGGACGAACCTCATGCAGCGGTGTATAAAAACGTACACCTGCTGTTCAGTTTAAGCACAAAAACCGGCAAAAGTAAAACTGTAATATATCATGTAATTATCACTATATCAATATTTAGAAGAGTTTGGTACAATTAATGTAGATTATTTACTGACACTAAAAAGGATACCAATTTTTTAAACTACTGAACATGAAACTCGTTCTTCAACCCAACGAAATGATCCTGATGGCCGGTAATTCACAGCTTTGTCAGCCCACCAGGCAGGTAAACGGTAAACTGATCGTTACCAACCAGCGCATCTATTTCAGAACACTGGAAGAAGACCATCGTGGCTGTGACAGGGAAATTATTCCCCAGGAAATTAGTGATCTGATATATTTCAATACCAGGTGGTTGCTGCCATTCGGACTGACCATCATTACAAAAAATGGCACCGAACACCAGTTTATTGTCAGAAACCGGGGTGAATGGTCCAAACTCATTACAAAAATGTATTAAGACTTCACTATGAAAAATAAAATCATGATTTTTATCGGTTCACGCAAAAGGTAAAACGTTTATCTTTAACCTGCTGTTCTTTCTGTGAACCAAAATCCAAAATCATGAATAAAGCCATCCCGTTCCTAATTGCTGCTGTCAGTATTTTTATTCCAGCCTGCAAAGAGAGTAAAACAACAAAACAAATCTATGACATTCCCGGGCAAACTTATCCGGTAACTGCCAGGGGGGATGTTAGTGATAACTTCTTCGGCGCCATGGTGCAGGATCCTTACCGCTGGCTTGAGAACGATACGGCACAAGAAGTGGCCGCATGGGTAGAAGAGCAGAACCAGGTTACCGGAAAATTTCTGGAAATGATCCCGTTCCGGGATAAAATAAAATCACGGCTGGAGGAGACCTATAATTATACGAGGATAACCAGTGTTTTGCAGGCAGGTGAGTATACCCTTTATTTTAAGAATGACGGACTGCAGAATCAGTCGGTGATTTATAAAAAGAAGGGAGATCAGGGTGCCGAGGAGGTATTTATCGATCCCAACCAATTTTCAACTGACGGTACCGTGGCAGTAAGTCTAATCGGTACCTCGAAGGATAAGAAAGTTGTAGCCTACACAAAATCAGTGTCTGGTTCTGACTGGCAGGAGATCTTTGTAAAGGAGATTGCTACAGGCAGGGATTTGCCCGATCAACTGAAGAATGTCAAGTTTACCGGCGCGTCCTGGTTTGGAAACGGCTTCTTTTACAGTCGGTTTCCTCAGCCTGAGAAGGGCAAGGAATTACAGGCACTGAATCAAAACCAGAAAGTATATTATCATAAGCTGGGAGAACCACAGGAAAAGGATCTTTTAATTTATGAGGACAATGAACACCCTCTCCGCTATAATAATGTTTCTGTCAGTGAGGATAATAAATACCTGTTTCTGTATATTGCGGAAGGAACTGATGGTTTTGAATGTTATTATAAACCGGCAGATTTGAAAAAAGGTGGATTTATTCCTCTTTTTAAAGGTTTTGCCAATAAGAGCACCGTTATTGAGCATCAGGACGGGCTGTTTTATGTGCACACCGATATCGGCGCACCCAATTACCGTCTTGTCGCCATTGATCCCCGGGAACCAGCCAGGGAGAATTGGAAAGAAATCATACCTGAAAACAAGCACCTGCTGGAACAGGTTTTTTCAATCGGGGGTAAGATCTTTGCCTTGTATTTGCAGGATGTAACTTCGCACTTGTACCAGTTTGGATTTGATGGAAAGCAGGAAAAGGAAATTGAGTTTCCGGTGATCGGTTCTGCCGGCATTGAATATGGAAGTAAAGATGAGAGCAGGTTTTTTTATTCGTTTTCTTCCTTTACCTATCCCACAACCATTTATTCATATGACGTTACAACGGGAACACAGTCTTTGTTTTTCCAGCCTGATGCAAAGATTGATCCGGATGCATTCGAGGTAAAGCAGGTATTTTATACCAGTAAGGACAGCACGCGTGTGCCCATGTTCATTGTTCACAAGAAGGGAATTCAGCAAAACGGGAAGAATCCAGCGTTATTATACGGTTATGGAGGATTCAATATCAGTGAAACGCCCGGTTTTTCTGCGTCACTGATCACGCTGGTTGAGTATGGTGCTGTGTACGCGATAGCGAATCTCCGGGGGGGAAGCGAATATGGTGAAGCATGGCATAAAGCAGGCATGCTTCTCAACAAGCAGAATGTATTCGATGATTTTATTGCGGCCGCCGAGTATCTTGTGGCTGAGAAGTATACCACATCTTCCAGGCTCGGTATTTATGGCGGATCAAACGGGGGTCTCCTTGTCGGGGCCTGCATGATTCAGCGCCCTGATCTTTTCAAGGTTGCTATACCGGCAGTCGGAGTGATGGATATGTTACGCTATCACAAATTTACCGTTGGGTTTGGCTGGGTCCCCGAGTATGGTTCCAGTGAGGATTCGGTGAACTTCAGGAATTTATATGCTTATTCGCCCTTGCATAATCTAAAGGCTGGTGTTGAGTATCCTGCGACCCTTGTCACCACGAGTGATCATGATGACCGTGTTGTTCCCGCCCATTCTTTTAAATTTATTGCAACACTGCAGGAGAAACAGGCCGGGAAAAATCCTGTTCTGATAAGAATCGAAACCAAAGCCGGACATGGAGGAGGAAAACCGGTTTCCAAAATCATTGAGGAAGCAGCTGATAAATGGGCTTTCTTTCTCTATAATACCCAGACACCTGTGAATTAGGATTACCTGAGCCTTACACTGTCAACATAATACGGAGTGTCTCCATTCCAAACGAGCGCTCCGTTTTTTTGTTTGTAATGTACAATTACATTCAACCCCTGCAGGGTGTCGAGGTTGTTGGCCAGGTCTTTATCAGTCACAGAAAAGAAAAATTTCTCGGAAGCAATAACCATATTGGTACCGCCTGCTGTACTACCCGCCACGCTACTCAATATTAATTCACCTTCATAGGTTTTGAATATATTGCCTTTGTGTGTGAATTTTTGCAGCAAACCGGCACGGTATCCTTCGCTGTAGGTATAGAAATATTTCCAGTAAATAAAAACCGTTAAAAACAGGATAATCAGGAAACTGATCAGGTAGAGCGTTCTCTTGATTTTCTTTTTAATAGGTGACCATCTGGATGCGGGCACTTGTTTTGAATTATCTGCAGGTTTCATGTTGAGGTTTTTAATATTTCCCTGGAAAGTGGCTTTTAGCAAATGTAATAAAATTACCATATTAATTCTTAAATTTGAGAAGCCTGTAAGGATTGAGTGTAGCTGATTCAAATTACAAAACCGAAAAACCTGGACCATGCTTGAAAAGATAATTGGGTTTAGCATCAACAACAAACTGATCGTTTTCTTTTTCGTCCTTACAATCGTCGGATTTGGTCTGTTCTCACTTACCCAAATTCCGATCGGGGCTGTTCCCGATATCACCAATAACCAGGTGCAGGTAATTACTACTTCCCGTAATTTATCAACACAGGATGTCGAACAGTTTATAACCTACCCGGTTGAACTGGAAATGGCAAATCTTCCGGGCGTGAAAGAAATAAGATCGGTTTCCAAGTTTGGACTTTCGGTTGTCACGATCGTTTTTGAAGACAGGATCGGCACTTATTTACCCCGCCAGTTGATTGCGGAAAAGATAAAAGCAGCTGCCGAAAAAATTCCGGAAGGATTTGGGACACCTGAGATGGGACCCATCACGACCGGTCTGGGGGAGATTTACCAGTATATTCTGGATACCCGGCCCGGGTATGATTCTGTTTACTCAACCATGGATTTGAGGACGATCCAGGACTGGATTGTAAAACGTCAGCTTTCAGGGATAAAGGGGGTAGTTGAGATCAATACCTGGGGAGGCTATCTCAAACAGTATGAAATAGCTGTAAATCCTGAAGTATTGCGATCTCTGAATCTTTCAATGGTGGAGATATTCAATGCACTTGAATCCAATAACAGTGTTGCAGGCGGCGGATATATTGAAAAGACCAATGAAAGCTATTTTGTGCGGGGTGAGGGTTTGATAAAAAATCTCGATGATATCGGGAAGATAGTCATCAGGAACATGAACGGCATCCCGCTGCTGATCAAAGACGTTGCTACCGTGCAGTTTGGGTATGCCAACCGCTTCGGGGCCATAACAGGTAACGGCGAAGGGGAAAAGGTACTGGGCCAGGTGATGATGCTGAAAGATGGCAATTCCAAGGAAGTTATCAAAGCAGTCAAGAACCGTGTGGCTGAAGTGCAGAAATCACTTCCCGAAGGAGTTTATATCAATGCTTTCCTCGAAAGAAGTGAACTGATCGGGAAGACCACCACCACAGTTGCAGAAAACCTGATACTCGGATGTTTGATCGTGATCTTCATCGTGGTCTTGCTTTTGGGCAATATCAGGTCAGGCCTCATCATTGCCTCTGTAATCCCCTTGTGCCTGCTGTTTGCCATTTCATTCATGTACATTTTCGGTATCGATGCCAACCTGATGAGTCTGGGGGCCATCGACTTCGGGATCATCATCGATGGTGCGGTAATTATTGTTGAGTTTATCGCCATGCGAATCACCACGGAGCGCGATATAGTTGTGGGTGCCATCGACAAGAATGAGCGACAATTGCTGATGGATAAGATTACCTTTGACGGCGCTTCCAGAATGATGAATTCGGCCATCTTCGGTCAGCTTATTATCCTTGTGGTTTTTATCCCGATCCTTTCCCTCAGCAACGTTGAGGGTAAGATGTTCCGGCCTATGGCGCTCACGTTCAGCTTTGCCCTGATCGGTGCCATGTTGCTTTGTTTTACCTATGTTCCGGTTGTTGCTTCCTTATTTCTAAAACCCGCTGCCGAAAATAAACGGAATATTTCACACAGGCTGATGGATCTGATTACCCGCTCTTACGCTCCTTCTATCCGGTGGGCGCTTAACCATCAGAAATCTGTGCTCCTGATGGCAATCGGATTGATGGGCCTGGCCGTTTTACTTTATTCCACCATGGGAGGAGAATTTATTCCTACGCTGGATGAGGGTGATTATGTTATTCAGCCGGTTTTAAAAACAGGAACTTCTTTGAGCAAAACCATCGAGATCAATACGCAAATTGAAAGAATACTGAAGGATAATTTTCCGGAAGTCGATCAGGTAGTAAGCCGCATCGGCGCAGCTGAGGTTCCCACAGATCCCATGTCGATGGAGGAAAGTGATATTATCATTAAGCTTAAACCTATGGATGAGTGGATTTCTGCCAAAAGCAAGGATGAGCTGGCAGAAAAATTCAAGGAAAAGCTATCTGTTATCCCGGGGGTCGAGTACGAATTTACGCAACCCATTGAAATGAGATTCAACGAGTTAATTACTGGCGTAAGAGCCGATGTTGCAGTTAAAATCTTTGGTGAAGATCTGGATGTGCTGTATGCAAAAGGTATGGAGGTGAAGGATTTGATATCGGGGGTGGAAGGAGCTTCGGATGTTACAGTAGAAAAAGTTTCCGGATTACCGCAGATGTCAGTGACCTATGACCGCAACCGGATAGCGAAATACGGCCTGAATGTGGCAGATCTCAATAATATTGTTTCAACAGGATTTGCAGGCTTTACTGCAGGAAGCGTTTTTGAAGGCGAAAAACGGTTCGACCTTGTGCTAAGGCTCTCGGAGGATTTCAGGCAAAACCTCGATAACCTGAAAAACCTTTATGTTGATCTGCCCAACGGTGATCACATACCCCTGCAGGAGCTGGCCACAATAGAATATTCAGAAGGTCCGGCCAAGATTTCCCGCGACAATACCCAGCGAAGGATTGTCGTTGGCATCAATGTCCGCAACCGGGATTTGCAATCGGTGGTTGAAGATGTTCAAAACCTGATCAACAGCCGACTGAAGCTTCCCCCGGGATATTCAATATCCTACGGAGGTCAGTTTGAGAATCTGCAAAGCGCTTCAAAGCGGCTCAAAATTGCTGTTCCGATTGCATTGGTTCTGATATTGATCATGTTACATTTCGCTTTTCAGTCGCTAAAGGATGCTTTGATGGTTTACACGGCCATTCCATTATCCGCCGTAGGAGGCGTTTTTCTTTTGTGGATCAGGGGATTACCCTTCAGTATTTCAGCCGGGGTGGGCTTTATCGCGCTGTTTGGTATAGCCGTGTTAAATGGTATAGTGCTAATCGAGTATCTTAAAGAGCTTGAAGAACAGGGGATCACGAATATCCGTGAACGGGTTCTTACGGGGACTCAAAACCGGCTGAGACCCGTATTGGTAACTGCTGCAGCAGCAGCCCTTGGCTTTCTGCCTATGGCCATATCCACCTCTGCAGGTGCCGAAGTTCAGCGTCCCCTGGCAACCGTTGTAATTGGAGGACTTGTCACATCAACACTTTTAACTATGATTATACTGCCTGTACTTTATTGTGTGCTGGAGAACAGGGACAGAAATTTCCTGCGCTTTATGAATAAACCGTTCAGGGCATTTATGATGGTTTTCATTCTGACAGGGATTCCGGCGGGATTGAAAGCACAGTCCAGACCCCTCCAACTCAATGAAGCCATTGATCTCGCGCTGACCAATAACAAGGAACTGCAGTCATACCGGTTAAAAGCCGAGCAAAGTCTCAGGCTCAAAGGTGAAGCTTTTGATATCGATCCTGCCAGTCTTTACTATAGCTACGACGCGAACAACTTTGCCGAGAATAACGTGCCTCTTAAGGTCTTTGGAATACAGCAAAGCCTGAGCTTTCCGGGAGTTTACAGTTCGCAGTTCAAAGCTTTGAAATCCCAGGCTGAACTGCAGAGAATGATATATGAGGTTCATCGTCAGCAGCTCATGAAGAAAGTCTCCCAGCAGTATTACCAGGTGGCAATTCTGCAAAAAAGATTACGGTATTACCACAAACTGGACAGCCTTTTCAGTTTTTTCCGGGTTGCTGCTGAAAGAAAGCATGAAGTTGGTGAAACAAATTACCTGGAATCTCTTACCGCTCAATCCAAGGCTTTGCAGGTTAAAACAAAGACCATGCAGACGGGTGAGGATCTCCGGACTTCCCTGCAACAGCTGAACGCCACCATCCAGTCGGACAGCAGCTATACTGTGCCTGACCAGGAAATACAACCTCTTGAGGTTATATCAAAAGATCTTTCCGGACATCCCGGCATTCTCATGCAGAATGAATTGCAGCGCCTTGCCGGCAATAAACTTCGCATCGAAAAAAACCGGCTTCTACCGGGGATTGACCTGGAATATTTTATGGGAACCAATGAGGGTGAGGAAGCAGAAACTTATCCGGGCTATCAGATCGGACTGTCAATCCCACTTTGGTTTGGTGCACAAAGATCCCGCATCCAGGCTGCAAAGATTGAAAAGGAAATATCATTTTCAGATGCTCTGAATTATTCCATCAGTCTGAAGGCAAGGCAGGAGGAACTGCTTACAGAAATACGCAAGTACGGCGAAGCCATTCAACAATATGAGATGAATGGAAAGAAAATGGCGGATGAAATAAACAAATATGCCAGTATGGCTTATGAAAACGGTGAAATTGATGTATTTCAGTATGTTCAAAGTCTTGAAAATGCCGCAGCACTTGAACTGGATTATCTTGATAATCTGAATAATTACAACCGCATGGTTTTAGAGCTCAATTATCTATTCTTGTAGAAATATAAACAGATATGAAATCAAACGATACCCTTTTCTGGATTTTTGCTGTATCTCTGGTGATAGTGTCCTGTAATAAGAACAAAAATGTCTTGGAATCATCGGATAATGCGCAAAGTGTGACAGCGGACAGTCTGAACTACATTACGGTATCAAAGGATCAGTTTGCTGCAGCAGGTATGGAACTCGGCGGAATTCGGGCCTATGAATACGCTGAACCGGTTACAGCAAGCGGATATATTGATGTTCCACCAGAAAACCGGGCAAAAATCGGGACGTTTATGGGCGGTTATGTAAAATCCGCCAATCTTCTTCCGGGTGATCATGTCCGAAAGGGTCAGATTCTCATCATCCTGGAAAATATCGAGTACCTCAAGCTGCAACAAAGCTTTCTGGAGACGAAAGAGCAGCTTGAATATCTGAAATCGGTTTATGAAAGCCAAAAAACGCTGGCAGATGAAAAGATCAGTTCACAAAGGAACTATCTTCAGGCAAAAAGCGATTACAACAGCATGCTGGCAGCTTATGAATCATTATCCAGGCAACTGCAGCTTCTTCTGATCGATCCCTTAACTGTAAAGGCAGAAACCATGGTTTCAACAATCAAACTGACATCTCCGATCGAAGGTTATATTACAAAGGCCAATGCCGTGAAAGGAATGTTTGTTAATCCGTCTGATATCCTGTATGAGATAATCGATCCAGGCCACTTGCACATTGAATTGAAGGTATTCGAAAAGGATTTATTCAGGCTCCGGATAGGGCAGCCCATTGTATTTCGGATACCCGAAGCTTCAGGTGCAACCGGCAGGGGTGAGATTATCCTCATCGGAAGGGAGATTGACGGAGATGAACGCGCCGTTCCGGTGCACGGTCATATCGTGGGCAAGCCTGAAGTGAAACTGACACCCGGTATGTATATTGAAGCAGTAATCCATGCCAATGTGCGGCCGGCGAAGGGATTGCCCGTCGATGCGTTGGTCCCGGAGGAAGGCAGGAACTATGTATATATCAAGGACTCTGAAAGTGCGGGCAAGTATGTTTTTGAAAGAATCCCGGTTCGGATAGGCAAATCCAATGAAGAATGGTTCGAAGTGTATGACTCTTCAGGTGTTTTACTTAGAGCAGAAAACAATATCCTCATCAAGGGTGCTTATTATCTGGGACAGGATTAATTCCCAGCCAAAGCAGGGCGCCGATTAATGCAAGGATTGCGGCCACATGTAAAGCATTTTCCCAGCCCAGGTAACTGGCAATTACCGGGGTAAGTGCCGGTGATAACAATCCTCCAAGATTGCTCCCCATGTTCATAATTCCGCCTGCCTTGCCGCTCTGTTTACCGGCGATTTTCATCATCATGGCCCAGAAAGGACCTTCTACACACAGGATAAACGCAGTAGCAAAAGCCAGGCATACAGCTGCCATCACAGCACTGCCAGTATGCGCACCGATGGAGATTAAAACTCCCGAAAAAGCCATACCTGTCAGGGGAACTATTCTCCGACCCCATACTTTGCCTGCTCTTCCGGCAACCAGACGATCAGAAATCAAACCTCCCAGGGGAATGGACACGATGGAAAGAATCCAGGGCAGACTGCTCATCCAGGCGCCGCTTAAAAGATCGAAATTACGTTCCTGCACCAGGTAAAGGTAAAACCACGAAACAAAAATATATCCTACATACCCCTGGAGGGTATAACTGGCTGTTAGCAGGTAGAAGCTTCGTGAACGGATATCTCCTTTGGCTGGGGAATTGCCGGATTCCGTGGTGGTATTTTTTGTTTCCGGTGGTGAAACAGGCGCCGGTTCTCTGATTCTAAGCCATAATAGGGCTATAGCAATTGCCGGAATGGCAGATGCAATCAGTGCAATCCGCCAGCCTGCTGTAACCATGACATAGGATACCAGAGGAGGCGCAAGCGCTGAACCCAAACCGATTGAGGCGATAACTATGCCGTTGGCACGGCCCTGGAACTGAGGTTGTATCCATCGGGATATTCCCTGGGCCGAACCGGGATAGGTGGGTGAAGCTGTTATTCCCAGAAAAAAGCGGAAGACCATGAATACGATCATCGCTGTAACTGTAGTGGATTGAAATGGTCCCCAGCCTACAAATGTCTGCATAACTGTAATGAAGAACCAAAGCCAGGCAACCCATGATAGAATCCTGCGTGCACCGATACGATCAGACAGCACTCCCGAAGGAACCTGAAAAAATGCATAGCCTAAAAGAAATGCACTGAAAATACGTCCCATTTCAATCTGCGATAGTCCAAACTCCTTCATAAGAAGCGGAGCGGCGGTTGATACGTTCACGCGACACATATAACCTGCTGTTGCAGTGGCGCATAATATGGCGACAATAGGCCAGTTCCTGCCGGTATTCAATTTCATATCCACTTATGCATCAGAATTTCAGACTTCCCTTTAATAATGTAATCTTTAAATTCACCAACAGCTTGATATCCATGGGATTCATAAAATTTTTTTGCCCTGTGATTGAAGGATGACACGCAAAGAAACAGGTGCCTTGACTTACCCTTAAAAAGTTCCTCGGCAAAGGAAAGCAGTGTTGCTCCTATACCCTGTCCCCTGAATTCGGGATAGACAGCGATTGATTTCATATAAGGAGAGCCTGCCACACCGCGGGGATCAAGGATAATGACGCCCGAGGGTCTATAATCGGTATAAGCCATATATAATAGCAACTCAGTATCGTTGCAGGTTTTTTTACATTGTTCCGCAGTAATACCCAGGGTAATCCATGGCTCTGATCCGGCGAGCAAACGGGTTGCCAGTTCACGCTCCATTTCGTCAGCTACATGTATTTCAGTCTTTCTCATGATCAGCAGTTGTCAATAGCGAATATTCATATTTCCCATTTCAGTGTCAAAATATACAAAAAGGGCATGAGTTTTCTCCGTTTGGAACGATTTGATTTATTACTTTTGAAAGAAATTACATAATCCAATAATCAATCATGAAAAAAATCGCAGTTTCTCTTTTCAGCCTTTTCCTGATAGCCGCAGTCATAAACGGTCAGGATCATAAAACCGTTACTGTTAAGGCAGGAACCCGGATTAATGACTATTTTGCCCAGAATGAGCAGTACAAGTATCCGGAATTCACACAGGGAAAAGTTGTTTTCAAAGATGGCACCTCCACGGTAACTAAATTGAACTACAGTTTAATGGTAGGTGAAGTGCAATTCGTGGCATCAGGAGATACCATGGCCATTGCCAATGAAAAGAATATAAAATACGTGCAGATCATGTTGGACACATTTTATTTTGACAACGGTTATCTTGAGGTAGTTGCCGGTCATGATCCTGCCATCATGGCTGTAAAGCGATACGTGAAGCTGGCTGATATCAAGAAAGAAGGTCCCATGGGAACCCGTAGTTCAACTAATTCTGCCCAAACCTGGGGCACTGTAATCGACCAGGGTCATTTGAAAAATGCGCATTTGGTTGTGCAGGAAGATCTCGTGCTGTCAAAAAATACCGACTATTACATTGGGAATATCACGAAGGGATTTGTTCCTTACAAGAAAGTCAATGTATTGAATCTCTACCCAAAGAATAAAAAGTCCATTGATGAGTTCCTGAAGAAAAACAAGGTCAATTTCAAAACAAAGGATGACCTGGTGAAACTTACGGAATTCATTTCGGCTTTATAAATATAATACAGGCATACAGCAAGGCAACTGCAAGCACCAGCATAATCACAACAGATCTTTCTCCTGAAATACGCTGGTTATCAAATAGAAGTGATAACATATCAGCCTTGATTTCCCCGGTATCGGGAACATCAGTATAATTCCATTTTGCCAGTATGGTTCCCTTTCGAAGGACCAGAAGCCCGGGATTTGCCCTGATTATGGTTTTTAATGTAGTTTCGTCAGCTGTGCACACATTAAAAGCAGGTTGAAAGGACGATTTGAACTGCATGATCCTGTCGTTTGTGGATGAAGTAAGGCAGTAGGCTTGAAAACCCAGTTCTTTGGCTCTCAGGGCCAGATCATTCATACGATGCATTCCTTTATCGGAGGCCTTTTCGAGCAACGGGGCAATAATCAGAAATACATAATTATCGTTGGTCAGAACCAGTTCCGTGATATCATTGCCTGCCTCATCTGTAATTGAAAAATCATGAATTGGTGGTTCATACCCTTTAGAAATCAGGTTTTGTTTAGTTTCCACCCATTTCCATGTCGTATCCTGCCAGGGAAAATTACTTTCGGTAAATTCCTGACTGACTCCGTTTTTCTCATACACCAGGATGGTTTCAAACTCATCTGCGGGTGCGCCCTCGGGCATGATCATTTTTTCAGGAATATTGGTGCCGGGAGTATAGGGTCTGAAATCAAGCAAGGGCTGGTGCCTGATTCCATACCATGAAATAAGGACAGCTATCAGGAAGTTCATTCCACTCATCATCCATTCAAAAGTGCAGCGGGAGAAGGGCAGGAATTTTTCACGGTTCAGAAATATCACCAGGGTAGGAACAAAAAGAACCATATTCTTCCAGAATGTTTGCCAGTTGGTTAATTTCACGGCATCACCGAAGCAGCCACAATCACTTACAGGGTTGGTAAGCGCCAAAACAAATGTCAGCAGTGTGAAGAATGACATGAAGATCAGCAACAGCCAGGCGGTTATCTTCATCCGTGCACCAGTCAGCAGGTTCAGACCGATCATCAGCTCGGCAGCACAGATGAAGATGGCAAGCGGCAAGGCAGAGAAGGCCAGAAAATCAAGGTGAAAGGCCATGAAATACTCCTCGAATTTTATAGCAAATCCCATGGGATCAACGGCTTTCACAAACCCGCTAAAGATGAAAACAAGTCCTGCAAAAATCCTGGAAATGAGCATTGGTGTCCTCATGGTAATAATTTTATTATAGATGGGTTGTCTGCAGTATTTCTGAAAAAATGGATTCAGGAGCATGCATTTCGCCCTGATCATTGCAACAATTGATGATTTTGAGATCTTCACAGGTTTTTGCCTGCCAGAGATAGGTATCCCGCACGCGGCGCTGAAAATCCAGGTCGTCCTCATGAATATCACGTTGTCCCTGAAGATAGTCCCGTTCGCTTCCATCCCTGGAACCGGTCAGTTTGCTTTTCGTGAATGAAAAAGGCACATCCAGCAAAATATTCAGATCGGGCCTGGGGATCCGGTTATACGTATATTCCAGTTCCAGTATCCAGTCTCTGAGTTTCTCCTGATGTTCACGATGATCAAGTTTTGCACACTGAAAGGCAATATTGGAATAAACATATCGGTCGAGTAAAACCAGGCTACCCTCATTCAGCCATTCACTGATAATGCGGGATGCATCCCTTCTGTCCCCCGCGTACAAAAGAGCAACCAGGTAAGGATCAACAGAATTCAGACTGCCGAAATCGCCCCGCAGGAATCTGGCAATCAGTTCTCCAAACACCGGCGAATCTGTGCGGGGAAAATGTAAATAATGATAAGGAATCCTTTTCTCAGCAAGGTGTTTCATGATCAGTTTAATCTGTGTTGATTTCCCTGATCCGTCAATACCTTCAACGACCAAAAACTTCATGCCGATCTTTTTAGTATTTTTATCAAAATGTTATTCAGAATGAGTTCTAAAGATACATTATTTTCAACAAAACGGACCATCAACTGTAAGGGCCAGGTGGTTGATTTTTCAATACCCCGGATCATGGGAATCCTGAATGTGACTCCGGATTCTTTTTATGACG
This sequence comes from Bacteroidales bacterium, assembly GCA_041737175.1. GTDB lineage: Bacteria > Bacteroidota > Bacteroidia > Bacteroidales > UBA10428 > UBA5072. The sequence continues at coordinate 204,522 of JBGSSF010000003.1, read as the reverse complement.
GAGGTAAGTACCAGACTGAAAAAGAAATCCTGAAGAGAGCCGAGGCGATTCTGAATGAAGGTGCTGATATCATTGATGTGGGCGCATATTCCTCAAGGCCCGGGGCAACGGACATAACTGCTGAATGGGAAAAGGAGCGCCTGGTTCCGGCGTTCACGGTTATCCGAAAGGCTTTTCCTGATGCACTGCTTTCGGTGGATACTTTTAGGGCCGGGATTGCTGAGTTTATGGTAAATGAATTCGGCGTTTCCATCATCAATGATATCTCGGCAGGAAAGATGGATGATCATATGCTGGTAACCTTGGGAAGGTTGAAAGTCCCTTTCATCATGATGCACATGCAGGGAACACCGCAAAATATGCAGAAATATCCCAGATACAATGATGTTACAAGGGATTTGCTTGCGTTCTTCACAAAGCGCATAGCCCTGGCAAGAGAGGCCGGTATTGAGGACATCATCATTGATCCTGGTTTTGGATTTGGTAAAACCCCGGATCATAACTTTCTGCTTTTGCGTGAGCTTGATCTTTTTGCCATGCTGGACTGCATCATCATGGTGGGATTATCGCGTAAATCAATGATATACAAATCGTTGAATATTACATCCGATCAGGCTTTGAATGGTACCACCGTGCTGCATACCTTGGCACTGCAAAACGGGGCTAAGCTTTTAAGGGTACATGACGTAAAAGAAGCCCTGGAGACTGTCAGGCTTTTTACATTATACAGGAATGCTTCTGCGTAATTCAGATAAAATGTTGTATTTTTGATCTCTGCCTGAAATACAGTTTGTTATGATGCCCGCTTTTATTCATATCAGAATTATAGATGTTATTGATGTTTTGCTGGTAGCCTTCCTGATGTATCAGATCTATATGCTCATCAAGGGTACCATCGCCACCTATATATTCGTCACCATCATAACCTTTTATGTGGTATGGTTGCTGGTGAAGGACAACATGCTCTTACTCGGCGGTATTCTTGGACAGATCATAGGAGTTGGAGCCATTGCAATTATTGTGGTTTTCCAGCAGGAATTGCGGCGGTTCCTGATCTTGTTCAGTGCACGGTATCTGCCCAAGGCAGGGATATCCATTGATAATTTCTTTTCAAAAATTGGAACTGGTCTGCCCGACATGAACGTCAACGGTATTATCAAAGCCTGCGTAAGCATGTCGAAAGAACGCGTAGGTGCGCTCATTGTACTTCAGAGGAATTCTTTGCTCGATACCTATGTCGGTACCGGGGATCTTCTCGACGCAAGAACGACAAGCCGTTTGATCGAATCCATTTTCAATAAAACAGGCCCTCTCCATGACGGAGCCGTAATAATCAACCAGGATAAAATACGTGCTGCCTGCTGTATATTACCTGTTTCAGATAACTTTGAGATCCCTGAATATTATGGCTTGAGGCACAGGGCGGGAGTGGGACTCTCTGAACAAACTGATGCGCTGGTAATCATTGTTTCCGAAGAAACGGGAGGCATTTCACTGGCCGAAGCCGGCAAATTAACGCCAGTGGACATTAAAGCGCTGCATAAAAAGCTTGAGGAAGAATTTCTGAACAGGAAATAATATCAGGCGGATTGTTTCAGCCTTTCAAGTTCCCTGCGGCGTTTGCTCATCAGGAAAAGGGCTTTCTTTTCTTCCTTTCTGAGCAGTCTCTCAATGTTCTTCTGATGGGTAAAGAGGAGAAGCAATGCAATGATCAGGGAGAACAAAACCAGAGACGGTGTGGTGGTCTTGAAAACAAAAATGACCATGGCGGGAAAAGTAAACCCGGCGATCATGGAGCTTAATGAAACGTATTTGGTAACAACGAGGGTAATGATAAAAACTCCGATACAGATCAGTGTAGGTTCGGGATGTATTGCCAGAACAAGGCCAAACAAGGTTGCGACTCCTTTGCCCCCGCGGAAACCGACATAAACCGGAAAAATATGACCGAGAATGGCAGCAATACCCAAAAGCAACTGAAATTCAATAAAGTCACCGGTCTGAGGAATATAAAAATTGGTGATATGGATGAGATTAACAGCCATCCATCCTTTCAGGACATCCACGACCAGAACGGCCAGTCCTGCTTTCCAGCCCAATATTCGCATGGCATTTGTTGCCCCTGCATTTTTACTACCGTGTTCCCTGACATCAATTCCAAAAAACGATTTACCAATCCATACGGAGGTTGGAATTGATCCAATCAAATAGGCAAGTACAAGAATGCCAATATTATAGACTATCTGCATTAAAGAACTTTAATATACAGGGTTGCAAATATAAATATTATTATTTATATGACAAGGGTATTTATACCTAATTGAAAGGCCAGACAACATAAATATCTGATATATAAATACGTAGAGACGCACAATTGTGCGTCTCTACAAAAATTCACACCAATAATGGTCATTAAATCTGCGGACCAGCCGGAATCAGAGCCTTTCCCTCAGGGGTGTCGGTATACTGGTTGAAGTACTTGATATACCGCGCTGACAGATCTTTTGCCTTCTTTTCCCACAAGGTTTTATCAGTATAGGTATCTCGCGGGTCAAGTATACCTTCCGATACACTGGGCAAACGAGCAGGTATGGTCAGGTTCAGTAAGGGAATGTGCACGGTTTGTGCTTTTTCGATGGATCCGTCGAGGATCGCATCAATGATGGCTCTTGTTTCTTTGATGGAGATTCTTTTTCCTGTGCCGTTCCAGCCTGTGTTCACCAGGTAAGCTTTGGCCTTGTGCTGATCCATTTTTTTGACCAGTTCAGTTGCGTAATAGGTAGGATGCAGAGTAAGAAAAGCCTCACCAAAGGCAGGGGAAAACGAGGGAACTGGTTCAGTTATTCCGCGTTCGGTGCCGGCAAGCTTGGAGGTATATCCGCAAAGAAAATGATACTGCGCCTGGTCCCTGTCAAGTATGGAAACAGGCGGCAGAACGCCAAAGGCATCGGCCGAAAGATAAATGATCTTGGTGGCATGCCCGGCTTTGGAGGGCAACACGATTTTGTTTATATAATAAATGGGGTAGGATACCCTGGTGTTTTCAGTAATGGAGCCGTCTGCAAAATCAATGCTTCCATCTTCCTTCACGGTAACATTCTCGAGCAGGGCATCACGCCTGATAGCCCTGTAGATATCGGGTTCATTCTCCTTACTCAGATTGATCGTTTTGGCATAACAGCCTCCCTCGAAATTGAAAATCCCCTGTTCGTCCCATCCATGTTCATCGTCTCCGATCAGGTATCGCTTTGGGTCAGCCGACAGGGTGGTCTTCCCGGTTCCGGAAAGGCCGAAAAACAAAGCCACATCGCCTCTTTCTCCGACGTTGGCTGAACAATGCATAGATGCCATGCCCCGCAAAGGCAAATAATAATTCATCAGGCTGAAGATGCCTTTTTTCATTTCACCACCATACCAGGAACCTCCGACAACAGCCACTTTTTCAGTAAGGTTAAAAAGAACAAAGACCTCAGAGTTCAACCCCTGCTCCTTCCATTTTGAGTTAGTGACTTTTGAACCGTTGAAGAAAACAAAGTCAGGTTCCCCATAATTGGCCAGTTCATAATGTGAAGGACGGATAAACATATTGGTAACAAAATGTGCCTGCCAGGCCACTTCAACAATGAAACGGACCTTCATGCGGCTGTTGGCATTGGTTCCACAGAATGTATCGACTACATAAAGTCTTCTTTTATTGGATAGCTGATGGATGACAAGGTCTTTGCAGTGTGACCAAATATCCTGGTTGATCGGACGGTTGATGACACCGTCCCACCAGATGGTGTTTTCAGAAACAGAATCTTTGACAAAATACTTGTCTTTTGGTGAACGGCCTGTGAAGATCCCTGTTTTTACTGCCACAGCACCTGTATTGGTCAGTACTCCTTTTTCAAATCCTTCCAGCGAGGGGTCCATTTCATAATTGTAAAGATCCTGAAACGAAGGATTGTAAATCACTTCGCTCACGTTGCTGATGCCATACTTGGCCAATTCAATCGGGCTGATAAAGCTCATTTGGTCAATTGTTTAATGGTTTTTACTACAATTTTAATAATCAGGTAAAGATACTGTATTTACCAAAAAAATGCCGTTTGTTATTAAAATAACAAACGGCATGATGATGGGTTCATGAACCAGTTTATTTAGCGGCCTTGATGGCAGCCTGGGCTGCTGCAAGACGTGCGATAGGTACCCTGAAAGGCGAGCAGCTTACATAGGTAAGTCCGGTTTTGTAACAGAACTCCACAGAGGCAGGGTCGCCGCCCTGTTCACCACAGATTCCTACCTTCAGATTGGGACGTTTTCCACGTCCTTTTTCCACAGCCATTTTGATCAGCTGACCAACGCCATCCTGGTCAATGGTCTGGAAAGGATCGGCCGACAACATCTTGTAATCGAGGTAATGATGCAGGAAACCTCCTATATCATCACGACTGAAGCCAAAGGTCATCTGGGTAAGGTCATTGGTTCCGAATGAGAAGAATTCAGATGATTTGGCCATTTGGTCGGCAAGCAGACAGGCACGCGGTATTTCAATCATGGTGCCGTACTTGTATTCGATCGATTGCAGGCCGAATTTCCTGCAAATCTCATCATATACCGTGTCGGTGATTTTTTTTGTGAAATCAAGTTCGGACACATCGCAGGTAACCGGAACCATAATTTCGGGAATCGGATCTTTACCTTCTTTCTTCAATTCAGCGGTAGCTTCAAAAATAGCCCGGATCTGCATCTCAGAAACTTCGGGATAAGTAACTCCCAGGCGAACACCACGGTGTCCCATCATGGGATTCGATTCATGCAATGCGTCGCCGCGTTTGGCGATAGCTTCCGCCGTAATTCCAAGAGCCTTGGCAAGTTCAGCCTGTTTATCAGCCGCTTGCGGAACAAATTCATGAAGCGGGGGGTCAAGCAAACGGAAGGTGACAGGAAGTCCGTTCATAGCCTCGAGTGTGCCCTTGATACTTTTCTTGACAAAAGGATACAGTTCGTTCAAGGCAACTTTACGTTCTTCGAGAGTATCGCTGAGGATCATTTTCCTGAGCAGGAATAACGGCTGATCGGAGCCTTCGCCATAAAACATGTGTTCGGTGCGAAACAAGCCAATACCCTCAGCGCCATAGTCCCTGGCAATTTTTGCATCTGCCGGCGTATCTGCATTGGTACGTACACCCATGGTACGGTGGTTGTCAACCAGTTTCATGAAATGCCTGAACCTCGGATTTTCCGTTGCATCCATGAGCGCAATAGCTCCATGATAGACATTTCCTTTTGTACCGTTCAAGGTAACCAGGTCACCTTCTTTCAGAACCACATCCGAACCGGTGACTTTGGCCTTTTTACCAGCAGCGTCCACATGAAGCTGACCGGCGCCTACAATGCAGCATTTGCCCCATCCGCGCGCAACAAGAGCAGCATGAGAGGTCATACCGCCACGGGCGGTTAAGATACCTTCTGCGGCACGCATGCCTTCAACATCCTCGGGATTTGTCTCCTCGCGTAAAAGAATTACCTTTTCGCCTTTGCGATGCCAGGCAACTGCGTCTTCGGCAGTGAATACTATTTTACCAACAGCTGCACCGGGACCGGCAGGAAGTCCTTTTACCAAAGGATTTACCTTCTTTTCGGCAGCCGGATCGCAAATCGGGTGAAGGAGTTCGTCGAGCTGGGCAGGATCCACACGGAGAACGGCTGTTTTTTCATCAATCAGACGTTCCTCAAGCATATCCATTGCCATGTTCAGAGCAGCAGTACCGGTACGCTTGCCGGCACGGCACTGGAGCATGTACAACACGTCTTCCTGAATGGTAAACTCAATGTCGAGCATATCCTTGAAAGAGCTTTCCAGTGTGTCACGAATATCGCAAAGCTCCTTATAGGTTTTGGGCATAGCTTCCTGCATGCTCTGGAGGTGCTTATTCTGCTCATTCCTGGTGTCATTATTCAATGGGTTGGGAGTGCGGATACCTGCAACGACATCTTCTCCCTGTGCATTGATGAGCCATTCGCCGTAGAACAGGTTTTCTCCGGTTGCCGGATTGCGCGTAAACGCCACACCAGTAGCGGAAGAATCACCCATATTCCCGAATACCATTGCTTGTACATTCACAGCGGTGCCCCAATCATCGGGTATACCTTCTATGCGACGATAGGAAACAGCTTTCTTTCCGTTCCAGCTTTTGAATACTGCCTTGATTCCACCTTCAAGCTGCGCTCTGGCATCATCCGGAAATTCCTGTCCCAACGAAGATTTAACGCGCTTTTTAAAATCCTCAGCAAGCTGTTTTAGATCGTCGGCACTGAGATCAGTATCGGATTTGTAACCTTTCTTATGTTTTAAATCATCCAGCATATCGTCCAGCTGTTTACGGATGCCCCTGCCATCAGATGGTTCGAGTCCTTCGGATTTTTCCATTACTACGTCAGCATACATCATGATGAGACGACGGTAGGAGTCCCAAACAAAACGCGGATTGTTTGTTTTCTTGATAAAGCCGGGAATAGTTGCGGAACAAAGACCGATGTTCAACACGGTGTCCATCATCCCAGGCATCGATTTACGTGCTCCTGATCGGCACGAAAACAAAAGAGCGTTTTCCGGGTCACCATATTTCATACCCATGATGTCTTCAGTTTTCTTCATGGCTTCCCATACTGCAGGCATCAGTTCGGCCGGCAGTTGACAATTGTTTTCATAGTATTCCGTACATACTTCAGTAGTGATTGTAAATCCTGCAGGCACAGGTAATCCTAACAAACACATTTCGGCGAGGTTTGCTCCCTTACCGCCGAGCAAATTCTTCATTTCTGCCTTACCCTCGGCTTTCTTAGCCCCAAATGTGTAAACGCGCTTGATGTTCGACATTGTATTATTTATTTAGTTTTCAATTTGTTAATTATTATCAACCAGAATTTAAAAAGCACAAACTTAATAAAAAAAATGGCCGGTAAGGAAGTTCTCAGGCAAAAATATATGGAACTGATTGAGACATATTAAGGCGACAATACTTGCACAGAATTGCCCGTTTTCGTACACGTATTGTACGGTATGTTACACTTTTTCGTGGATAAAAGAACATCAAAAAAGCTGTAAATATCATGTAATTAATAAAATAGACTGATTGGCACAGCAATTGAGGCTATATGGCAACAGTAATCCCTAAAACTCTTCATTATGAAAACACGTGTGTTCAGAGTGACGTCAATTGTCGCACTCGTTCTGCTTCTCCCGCTGACTCTAATGGCTCAAAATGATTACAAACTGGCACAACAGTCGGTTGATTTTGTAGCTTCTGATTTGCTGGTGACTGATGACATAATGCCATTGGCAAATTCTGCTATGTATGGTAAAAGTACTTTTAAAAATGTGGAAACCTATCCGGTTCCTGAAAATGGAGTTGAGCTGGGTACTGCAGTTAATGGCCTGATCACTTATCCCAAATGTGCAATTGATCAGGGAATCGAGGGTGTTGTAAGAGTATTGTGTATGGTAGCCAAGGACGGCTCTGTTTCATCGGTGGTAGTTCTCAATGACATCGGAGGAAATTGTGCTGAGGAGGTTTGCAAAGCCGTGAAAACGATCAGGTTCAAACCTGCCATGCAGAATGGTTATCCCAGAAGGTGCAATCTCGTTATTCCTGTGGTTTTTGATTTGACAGATTTTTAGTAATCACGTTAAAATTCTGAATGAATATCCGGCTTGTCTTCACCTTAAGATAAGCCGGATTTTTTTTGTGCTTTCTTTTGAAACGATCTTGGATGATACCTGATGATGATATCTCTTAAATACTCCCGGTTCAAATGGGTGTAGATTTCTGTAGTGAGGATGGACTCATGACCCAGCATTTCCTGCACAGCTCTCAGATCAGCTCCTCCTTCAACCAGGTGGGTGGCAAATGAGTGCCGGAAGGTATGGGGACTGATCCGTTTTTTTATACCCGCCTTCAGCGCCAGATTCTTTACAATGGTGAAAATCATTACCCTTGTCAGTTTATGCCCACGCCGGTTTAAAAAAACAACATTTTCAGCGCCCTTCAAAGGCGCAAGGGTGTTTCTGAACTGTAAAAGGTAGTTCTCAATTTCACGGATAGCCTTTTTGCTAATGGGTATCAGCCTTTCCTTGTTGCCCTTTCCCAGCACTTTAATAAATCCCTGGCTGAAAAAAAGGTTGGTAATCCGAAGATCGATCAACTCGGAAACCCGCAATCCACAGCTGTACATAGTCTCAATAAGGGCTTTGTTCCGGTGCCCCTCATTCTTGCTCAGATCAATAGCGGCAATGAGATGATCAATCTCATCCACACTGAGCACAACCGGTAATTTCCTTCCCGATCTTGGAGATTCCAGCAGTTCGGCAGGATTCAGCATTATCTTTTCATCGATTAACAGGTACCTGAAGAATGATTTTATGCCTGATACCAATCTCGACTGGCTGCGCGGACTCATTCCCAGTTCACCTGCCCATGCCAGAAACTCATTCAGCAGGGCAGAAGTTACCTCTTCAGGTTTAATATCCAATCCTTTCAGTTCAAGAAAGGCCAGCAGTTTATCCAGATCATTGAGATATGCAGTTACCGAATTGCCGGACAGTGATTTCTCAATTTTAAGAAACGCCTTGTAACCTCCCGTATATCCTGCCCAGTCCAATAGTTAAAGATTAATTGATTGTGAAATTAATTTATTTGCGGTTAATTAATACTTTTGCACGGCTTTATTCAAATCTCAGTTTATGTTAAAGAAGACAAAAATTGTAGCTACCATTTCCGATTTGCGCTGTGATGTTGAGTTTGTCCGGCAATTGTATGAGGGCGGAATGAATGCAGTGCGCTTAAATACAGCCCATCAGTCGCCTGAGGATACCCTTAAAGTCATCCGGAATGTAAGAGAGGTTTCAGATAAGATTCCATTTATTCTTGACACCAAGGGTCCGGAAATTCGTACAACACCCTCGGATTATAAAGTGGCTGTAAAAAAAGGCGATAGAATCCGAATCATGGGCGATGCAATGAAAAGCACAACTCCGGATTGCATTTATGTGAATTACAACCATTTTGTGAAGGAGTTGGAACCGGGCAGGAAGATACTCATGGATGACGGAGATATTGAATTTGAAGTAATTGAAAAATCGGGTGGTGCCCTGATTTGCATGGCCACCAACGATGGGAATGTTAAAGGCAAAAAAAGCGTGAATGTGCCGGGTGTGAAATTCAACCTCCCGGCTTTGAACCCCAAAGACATAGATTATATCCGCCTGGCCATGGAGCAGGATATTGACTTCATAGCACATTCTTTTGTCAGGAATAAGGAGGATGTTCTGGCAATTCAGCACATCCTCGATAATGAAAAGTCACGCATAAAAATCATTGCTAAAATAGAAAACCAGGAGGGTGTTGATAATCTAGATGAAATTCTACAGCATGTATACGGTGTAATGGTGGCCAGGGGTGATTTGGCCATTGAGATACCCTATGAAAAAATACCCGGTATCCAGAAAATGATCATTAAAAGGTGCATTGATGCAAGGAAGCCGGTTATTGTTGCAACCCAGATGTTACATTCCATGATCGAGAATCCGCGGCCCACCCGCGCTGAGGTTTCCGATATCGCCAATGCGATATATTCCAAAGCAGATGCGATTATGCTGAGCGGCGAGACAGCCTATGGAAATTACCCGGTTGAAGCAGTCAGCACAATGGCGCGTATTGCGCTTGAGGTGGAAAAAAGCCGCAGTGATTTGCATATCACCCCCATGCTGGTGATGAGCACCAAAACTTCAGCCTATTTATGCAAATCAGCCGTGGAGGCATCTTTGGAACTTGACTGCAAGGCAATTATTGCCGATACATCCACAGGCAGAACAATCAGGAATATAGCCTGCTACCGGGGCCGTAAAGTGGTATTTGCCCAATGCTATGATGAACGTGTTGTCCGTGAACTGGCCCTGTCATTTGGTGTATATGCCGATCTTATGCCGGAAGGAACTACGCACAACTTCATCGTACATGCCCTTAATTCACTGATTAAAAGAAATTTACTTTATAAATCCGATAAAGTGGTGATCCTGGGTGGTAATTTTGAGTGGACACAAAGTGCTTCCTTCATTGAAATCAGCACAGTGGGCAATATGCTGGAGCTCCTGCACAAGAGCTAAATCATCCCGTCAACTGGTTTTCTGTTGGATCTTTTTTACTTTCCACCGTATTTTGCAGTGGTTTTTTTCCTATTTTTAAGGATCAGTAGTTGCTTCATGAATATTTTTTCAAAAATGGGCCCGGGTCCTGATTTAATGCAGAAATACTGCCTCCTGCCCCTGGATGTGGAGGAGATCAGGCGTAATACGCAGGTGGCTTCTTTCCAGCGCAGGGAAGTCATCTTTCGCCAGAATACTCCGAAATCACATTTCATGTTTATCATTTCCGGCATGGTTAAAATATACAAGGAAGGAAAAAACCGGCGGACATTCATACTGAAACTGTCTACGCCGGGCGATTGTATAGGGCTGATGTCCGATTTCAGTCATGCAACCCATCAGTATTCTGCATCAGCTGTAGAAAAGGTCGAGATTGGCTACATCGACAGGCAGGTCTTTGATGAAGTGCTATCCAACAATCCTAAATTGGCTCTGAGTTTGATCCGGAAGCTCAGCGAGGATGGATTGTTTATTTTTGACAGGCTTATTGCGCGTTCCCACAAACAATTGCCCGGACGTATTGCGGATGTTATCCTGTATTTCTCAGACGTGATTTATAACAAGGAAGAATTTGAGTTTCCGCTGACCAGGCGTGAACTCGCCGAGTTGGCGGGTACAACGAAAGAAAGTTTTATCAGAACGCTCATGGAATTTAAAAATGATAAAATCATTAGCCTTGACGGTTCCAGTGTGAAAATTAACAGCATGAAAATTGTAAGAACATTAAGCGAGCTGGGGTAGGGGATGTGAATAGTGAATGGTGAATAGTGAATGGTGAATAGTGAATGGTGAATAGTGAATGGTGAATAGTGAATGGTGAATAGTGAATGGTGAATAGTGAATAGTGAATAGTGAATAGTGAATAGTGAATGGTGAATAGTGAATGGTGAATGGTGGTGTGAATAAACTATTGTGATGAAGATTATTGTAGCTGATGATTATAAAAGCAACCGGCTCCTGGTTTTGGAAATTCTCTGGAGTCTTGGTCATGACTGCATTGAAGCTGAGAACGGGCGCCAGGCCCTGGAGGCACTTGAGAAAAACAACGATGTTGATCTTGTGCTGATGGATATTGAAATGCCTGTCATGAGTGGGTTCGAAGCCATGAAATACATCCGTGAAAAACTGGTATACCCGAAAAACAACATACCCATAGTTGCACTTACTGCCCATAATCCCGGCATGTTCATTGAGGAATGTTCGGAAGCCGGCTTCAACCAGATGCTGGTCAAGCCTTACTCCATTGACAAGATTGCAGAATTACTTGAAATGTATAAAAAATCCTGATCATTTACAGGTTATTCAAGAAGAAGTGCAACCAGATTTTCAAGCTGTTCGGTATCGGTATTATCGAAATTGTTTTTGAGCTTGCTGTCAATATCCAGAACACCGATGATTTTTCCGTTGTGATCCCGCACCGGTATGACAATTTCCGATTGCGAACGCGAATCGCATGCAATATGCCCGGGAAATTCATGAACATCAGGTACCACAACAGATTTGCCGAGATTAATTCCTTCCCAGCACACACCTTGATTCTTTGGTAATTCAAGACAGGCTACCGGTCCCTGATAGGGCCCTACCAGCAATTTGCCAGCTTTCAGCAGATAAAATCCTACCCAGAAAAAACCATCCATTTTATGGTACAATATAGAATTGATTGTTGCCATCCGTGAGATGAGGTCATCGCTTTTCTGAAGCAGCTCTCTCAACTGGGTTTGAATCCTAATGTACCTGCCAAGTTTTTTTTCCATCTGTCTAATAGTCAATATCAGGTTTTCTTCGCGTCTTTTTCTCGGACTGTATATGCTTTGACTCCAATCTTTTAATTCTGGAAGTCACGGTAGGCCTCGTCGGCCTTCGAACTTTCACCGGGGCAAGGGCTTTCTCAATCAGTTTATGGAATTTCTCGACAGCTTTCCTTTTGTTGTCGATTTGTGAACGTTCTGACTGGGAAACAAGTATCAGGATTCCCTCTTTGCTGATCCGCTTAGCCAGTTTACAGAAAAGGGCCTTTTTTTCCTCTTCCAGCAGGAGACCGGATGACTGGACATCAAACCGCAATTCAATTTTTGTGCTTACTTTGTTAATATGCTGGCCCCCCGGGCCACTGCTGCGGGTAGCATTGAAAATCAATTCCGGGGTGAAATCCCTTTCACTTATTTCAGGAACTTCAGGCATACGGGAGAAGGTATTTTTATTTCTGAACCCATATCGATCAGTTTACCCGTTTCAGCATCAATTCTGAAAGTGACCACGTTATCCGAATTCTGATTGGCTACGAGCATATAATTACCCGCAGGTTCAATGATAAAATTCCGCGGTGTTCTGCCTTTAACTTCCTGGTGTCCGATAAGTGTCAATTCGCCGGTAAGGGCGTCTACAGAAAACATGGCAATGTTGTTGTAATTGCCACGGTTGGATGCATAGAGGTAATTACCGTCCGGACTGACATGAATATCAGCACATGCTGCTTCCTCACCCTTTCCGTCCGACACGGTGGATACAACCTGAAACCGGCTCAGGGCTCCGTTCAGCGTATCAACCTGCATGCATTCAATGGTGCCGTTCAACTCATTGACAACATATGCCAGGTTTTTGAAAGGATGGAAGGTCAGATGCCTTGGTCCGGCTCCCGGTTGAGTATGGTAATTGTATTCAGCGGGTAGCAGTTTGCCCTGATTGGTATCCAGGCGGTATATATAAATTATGTCAGTTCCAAGATCGCACGAATAGGCAAAGCGATTGTCCTTTGAACAGATGATCATATGCGCATGTGCAGATTCCTGTCTGGCTGTATGTCCCATACCTGTATGGTGATCAACGGAGACCGCATTGCCCAGGGTGCCATCGGCCTTGATGGGCAGCAATGCCACAGTACCGCTGCCATAATTCGCCGTCAGGACATATTTACCCGTTCCATCAACCTGGACGAAGCATGGGTAATCGCCTTCGGATGAAACGGCATTCAAAAATTCCAGGGTTTTGCCGTTGTCAGTCAATCTGAATGCACTGATGGCACCAGTTGACCCGCCTGGTTTCCCGGTTTCATTCACCGTGTAAAACCATTTGCCCGAGGGATGGACATCAACATAAGACGGATTTGTGGTGGCCGGAGAGGCTCCAATGTAACTTAATTCGCCGGTAATCCTATCCATACTGTAAATGTAAACTCCGGTTGATTTGCCGGCATCACGGATTTCATTTTCAGTGTATGTGCCAATGTAGAGGATCATGACAGCCGTGTCCGCGGATTCTGAAACAGGCTGATTTTTCACGTTCTTCCCTCTGCAATTAACTGTCAGTAAAATAATTGACAGTATGGTGAACAGGAAAATAAAGGTTGTACGCATGGCTGTATTTTTAACAGAATAGCAAAGATAGTATTCGTGAAATTATCAAAAAATTATTCTTGTTCTTGCGCATACTATTATTTAACCTGATTTTTGTAGCTTTGTTACCCCGGAAATTTCACACTGAATTGGATAACCAGGATAAGAAAATCATATTTCCAACCGGATCAGCCAGTATAGCTGCGTTTGAAGATCTCTTTAAACAATATTACGCGCAGCTGGTCGTATATGCCTGTAAATATGTTTCAGATACAGATATCGCCCGTGAAATTGTCCAGGATTTTTTTGTAAGACTTTTTGAAAAACGTCAGACCCTGTCGATAGACGTTTCGGTAAAATCCTATTTGTACAGATCAGTTTACAACTGCTGCATTAACTACATCAACCAGCGAAATATACAGGAAAAACACCTGAAAAACATTGACCTTGAGCGGGATGAAGAAGAGAATCTTGAAAGTGAGATCAATATGGTTGAACTGCAGAAAAGGATTTTTGACGTTATTGATGGTCTGCCTGCCAAATGTCAGTTGATTTTTAAAATGAACCGATTACAAGGGCTTAAGAATGAAGAGATTGCCACACAGTTAAACCTTTCAAAGCGTACCGTGGAGACACAAATCAGCAAAGCATTGAAAATATTGCGTCATAAGCTTTCTGCGGACATTCCGGTTCATTTAAAAACGTAATTCATGAACTGATCTATTATTATTATATTGAATATTAATATGATAATATTTTAAACTGGCATTTGTGATGAAAAGAATAAGTGAATTTTTCTATATAAATGTCTTATAAAAGATTTAGTATGGATTTAATTAAAATGCCTATTAAACTTTTCGTAAAAAAACTTACCAGTACAGCGGATTCCCGTGATGAGCAGGAATTCGAACATCGTATCGCCGAAGATCCACGTGTTTTAAAGGAGTACCAGCTAATACAAAAGATTTGGAACGAAGCCGGTAATACCGGTGTCTTTGAACACATTGACACGGATTCGGACTGGAAGCGGGTAAGTGCTCAAATCGGCCTTACAGTGCCCACCGGTTACCGGAGGATATCCTGGCAGGGTTATTTTTTACGGATTGCAGCTTTGGTCGTGCTGACCTTTGGACTGTCCTACAGCCTGTATCATATCATTACCTCCCAGAAAAAAGCAGGTTCTGAGTTTATTGACTTATTGGCAGATAATACTGTAAGGGAAGTTGTCCTGCCCGATGGATCTTCCGTATCTCTGAATTCAGGATCAAAGCTTGTCTACCGTGATGATTTTGGTGAAGTTACACGGGACGTAATTCTCGAGGGAGAAGCCCTTTTTACCGTTGTCCCGGATAAGAGCCATCCGTTCAGGGTTTTTATTAACGAATCCATGGTTGAAGTTACCGGAACCAGGTTTTCTGTTCGTGACGAAAACGGCGTCATCAAGGTATCCGTGTTGTCGGGCACCGTATTATTATCAGCCAAGGACATAGGTACCCAAAAAGTAAGCATTGAAGCCAATCAGTCAGGTTATCTTCTTGCAAGCAGCAATGAAATTGGGGTTGAAGAAGGCATACCGGTGAACAATCTGTCATGGAAAACGGGTCACCTGGTTTTTGAAGAGACACCCATTGATTCGGCACTTCTCGATATCGCTCACCATTTCAGGAAAGAACTGTCATTTGAGTCCTCTGTCAAGGAAGAAATTACGGCAGAATTTCAGGACCAGCCACTTCACGAGATTTTAAAAGAGCTTGAACTGGTTGCAGGCCTGCACTTCGACACTACCCGTACAACACTCATTGTAAGGAAGTAAAATAAAACTACAATGAGGTTGCGGGAAAAATACCAAAGCTGTTTTCCCGTAATTTTCTTCCTTTTTCTATTAAATACGGGAATCACATCCATCGCCCAGGAAAATATTCTGGAGCGTGAGGTTAATTTGTCCCGCACCACCGGTGAAATCGTTGAATTCTTAAAAGAAATCGGCCGGAAAGGAAATTTCTCATTTACCTATACTTCACAGATACCGGTTCACAGGATGGCTTCAGTAATGCAAAAGAAGCAACAGGTTAAAAATCACCTTGCGGATATTTTCAAATACGACAGCATACAGATCCTGGAACAAAACAATAAAGTTCTGCTCATTCCGCTTCGCAAAAAAAATCCTCCCGTTTTTAACTTCCGGCTCATTAAAGGCCTGGTGATCGACAGCAAATCAAGGAAACCACTTTCCTATTCCAATGTAATTCTTATGAACAGAAGTACGGGAACTGTAACCAACGCTCATGGCCGGTTTGAACTTAAAGTATCTCCTGAAAACCTGTCCGATACCCTGGGAGTTTCTTATATTGGTTATAAAATGTCCGCCATTCCTCTGGCTAACATGGATACCTCACTTCTTGTGGTGCGGATGTCGGTAGAAAAAGTCCAGATCAGGGAAATTGTAGTAAGGCCTTTGGACCCGATTTACATACTTACCAAAGCCATTGAAAAAATTCCAGACAATTACGACAGGAAACCTTCCATTTATACCGGATTTTTCAGAGAATCAACACTGCAGGATAATAAGAACATTTCTCTTTCAGAAGCTGTCATCAATGTATATAAGGAATCCTATACTTCCCAGCGGGATGACCAGATCAGAATATTCAAGGGAAGAAAAGGAAGCAACACCGATGAAAAGGAATTTGTGGAATTTGTCGTTCAGGGAGGGCTCTATAACACCCTTAAGCTCGATATTGCCAAGAATCTTCCTACTTTCCTGGATGCGGAATATTTCCCGCTTTATCAGTATAGTATCGAACGAATCATCAATCATTTTGAGAGACCTACTTATGCCATAGCTTTCGATCAGCGTGAGGGCGTTAAATACCCCTGTTATCGCGGCAGGGTCTATATCGATTGTGAAACTTTCGCCATTGTGGGGGCATCTTTTGAGCTGAGCGACAAAGGAATGAATTTTGCGTCCGGGATCTACATCAAGAAATTTCCCAGACGGGTTGGTGTTAAACCCATTAACGCCTACTATCAGGTTTTCTACCGGCCATTTTCCGGTAAATGGAACCTCAGCAATGTGAGAAGTGAGGTGTTGATCCGTGTTAAGAGAAGGAAGACCCAACAACAAGACAGGTTTAATTCCTTGTTTTCGTCGACTTCTGAATTTGTCATTACCGGAAAGGATACCACCAACATCATACGGTTTAAAACGGATGAAGTATCGAGGCCGAAAGATATTTTGGAGGAACAGATCGGAGAGACCGACAATGAATTCTGGGGTGAGGAGAACATCATCATTCCGGGTGAACCGATTGAAAAGGCCATAACCAGACTGGGCCGGAGAAATGCATCCTTTTCTGACCAGGAAATCGCGGCCATTAAAATTGAGGAGGAAAAGGAAGCCAGGAAATTATCCGATGATCCGGAGGATGAAAAGACAAATAATGATCCTGATGAAGATTAGTCCTGAAAAATATATCATCACTATGACAAAAACTCAAACAAGCATGACACTTAGGATTTTGACCGGGGCATTGGTTGTTTTGTTGTCAGGTTCCCGCAGTCAAACGGATGATCCGTTTATCGATCAGCTGAAGAACAGTTTACAAAAATATGCTGTCGATTATCGAGTGGAAAGGGCTTACATTATAAGTGACCGTTTTGTATATAGGCCAGGTGAAAATTTATGGTTCAAAGGATTTGTTGTATCTTCGGGAGAGGAACCCAATAAGCCGAAAAGTCAAGATTTTTTCATTAAATTGTTGAACAGTAAAGGAGAAGAGATCATATCCCGGAGATATCCTGTAATGGGGAATCAGACATCCGGACGATTGCTCATTCCCAGATCGTTCATACCGGGCAGATACTGGTTAGTCGCTTACACGGGATGGATGAAAAACCAATGTGCTTATGATGCATTCCGCAAAGAGATCTTAATAAGTAAGTACTATGATAAACGGTTTCTGGTTGAACCGTTCTATGACAAAGATACATACCATGCAGGTGATACGCTCAAAGTGCGGATCAGAATACTGGATCAGACCGGAAAGCCGATTCCTGAAGCCGATTTTGAATATACCGTCGGATCATTTGAGCGCAGGGAAATAAAAGGATCCGGAAATACAGACACGGAAGGATTTTCTGCAATCAGTTGCGTAATTCCTGAATCGGAACAAATACTGATGTTGACGGTGGATATTAAAAGCCGTAAACTATCCGGGGACTACACATTGATCATCCCTGCGGTTACTGCGAAACCGGAAATTGCATTTTACCCGGAGGGGGGGAAGTTGGTAAAGGGTTTAAAGAATTTAATGTCATTCAGGGCTTTCAGTGCATTTGGCCAACCAACCCCGGTGACCGGGGATATTATAGATCGTGAAGGGAACGTAATGCAGTCCGTTATGACGAATGAAAATGGCATCGGGCTGTTTGACTATACTCCCCCGGATGATACTTGTTATTTAAGCATTACCAGTCCATCCGGCATTTTGCAGCAATTTCCTTTGCCTGTGGCAGAGAGCAAGGGATGGATATTACATCGCGAAGAACAGGATAGTGATTCAGTTTGTCTCAGGATTACCGCATCCGATGACAGTCCATCCGTATCTTACTGGGTAGCATCCATGGATCATAGAATTGTATGGAGTGATGTTATTCCCTTTAGCCGTTCGGCCAGGGTCAGGGTTCCTGTGAGAAACCTTCCGGAAGGAATATTGCAGGTTTCTGTGTTCAATCAGGAACACGAATTGGACGTCGAGAGACTAATCAGGATTTTGCATCCAACGGAAAAGTTCAATGTAAAAACCGATCACAAGACCTATCATAACCGTCAGCGTGTGCATCTTTCCCTTGAATACACCGGCAAGGAAAACACACTTGACCTCGCGATTTCGGTGTCTCTAATGAACCTTTCGACCAATCCTTTAATGACAAGTTTATACGATGGCATTTACAGTGTTCCCTGTGACTCCATTGAGAACAGGAGACTAAAACTGGCGCCTGTTTCTGATCTTGACCTGATTACAACTGATTATCGCACCATTTACTGGAATGAGGTGCTTAAAAAAACAACAGCGGATCAGACTTTCAAACCGCAGAATGGAATTAGCGGTAAGGTATTTGACAAGAAGGAAAACCCTTCACAACACGCAAAAGTAAGGGTCACGCATATGCCCAATTACAGGTCGTATGAGACACAAACTGATGAGACCGGGACTTTCAGGGTGGTCTTCGGAGCAGATATCATCGACTTTAATTTTCTGAATGTGGATGCTTATGATGCAATGGGTAAGGTCAATCTTACTGCATCCATTGATCAGAATTACGTCGAAAACCTGAAAAATACGCTCATCAGTGAAGGTGAAAGCAGTGATTTGCAGAAAGCCATTGATGTATTTGCCTACGGTGAACCCGAACTGATTTATGCACTCAGGTATGGACCGGGTAAATTCAGAAAATCTGTTCCGGAAACCAGAAGGAAATACGATCCCAATCAGTATGCCGGTTATAACAGCGTGCTGGATATCATCCAGGACATGAAACCCTATAGATTGGTTGACAATACCATTGTATTTACCGGTGAGGATGAAATTCTTCCGCGTCTGATAACCCAGACAGGAAACATTGTGGTTATCAATGGCGCTCTGAAAGGCAGCAAAATAGATATTCTTCAGAATCTTCTTCCTTCGGATATTACCAATATAAATATCTCAAATTCCCTGCTGGATGTTCACAAATATACCCCGATAAACTTTCAGGGCGTCATTGAGATCACTACCATTCAGGGCATTTACAAGAACAGGCAACCAACCGTTCAGTTGGGAATGGATATTATGAACACAAACAGGACATTCTATTTGCCAGATTATTCCATTGAAAGTCCGACTTCGGGTGATAACCGTAAAACTTTATATTGGAATCCCAGTTTTCAGGTGCGGTCGGGAGAAATGAGATTGCTTTCCTTTTTTACTTCCGATATCAAAGGCACTTATCATGGTATTGTTGAAGGTGTTGATAAACAAGGAAATCCCGTTAAGGCTTCCTTTTCGTTTGTTGTGGAATAACTAAAGTGGACTTACTCAACCGGAACAACATCAGCAACTTTCGGCGAATCTTTCCTGGGTTTATTGATCATCGGAATGATCAGTAAAGCGAGCATTCCAAGGAACAGATAGATCAGATTGGTCGAAGCATGTGCAATAAGGGCAAACACCTTACCATCGGCTTTGTCGATTCCATAAATAAATAATGTCTCATACACCATGAAATGCCAGGGTCCGATACCTCCCTGAACCGGAGCCAGCATGGCCAGGCCTCCCATCAAAAAAGTAATCATACCTACCTGCAGTGAAAGATGTGCTGTGGGTTCATAAGCCAGGAAAATTACATACAGCATGAACAGCCACATAACGAAAATGAAGACCGTATGTCCGATAAACAGCCATTTATTCTCGAGCTGGCCAATGGATTTAATTCCGGAAATAAAATTCTTCCTGATGATCCTGATCTTTTTTACAAAAGTATTGCCCTTTTCTGATTTTTTCCTGTTGAAATACCGGTTAAACATAAAGAATAACAGCGCGATCAGAACAACGACGGCTGTTACCAGGATCATATTCTGTGTCGAGAACAACTTAAGAAGATTGGCCCTGACCTCCGGATGGGTGTTGAAAAAAGAAATGAAGACTCCAAACTGGCTCAAAAGAATAACCACTGCGAGCAACATCAGGGTGATCAGATCCGCCATACGCTCCACAAGCACTGTGCCGGCAAGTTTGGCAAACGGGATCTTCTCATGGCGGCTTAAAATCGTGCACCGGAATACCTCTCCTGCCCGGGGCAATAATAAATTCACAAAGTAGAGAATCAGAACAGACAGGTAGGTGTTGTAAAGCCTGGGGTTATATCCCAGTGGTTTGATGAGCATATTCCAGCGGATAGCCCGGCTGATCTGCGAAAGAACACTGAAAACGAGGGAGAGGATGATCCAGAAATAATTCAGGTCAGCAAATGCCGATTTGTATTTTGTGAGTGGCTCATCTTTGTAAACCCACCAGAAAACGAAAACTCCAACGGCCAGGAATACAAAATACTTGGAAACACTCAATATCTTCTTAAACATAATTCAGCTGATAAGGATTATGCTGGTGATAATCGACACAAAAATAGCGAAATCTGCCAAACCGATCACAAGCCTTTCCAAATTTTACCTGAATAAATATATGGTATGGGCAAATGGTAAAAATATTACTTTTGCTCGAGGTTTCTTTGTTAACTCTGTCCAACCTGCCGAACTATGTACGGTAATTGTCTGAAGCTGGTCATCGCCTTTCTTGTTTCTATGAATTTGCAGCTTTTACAGGCGCAGGACATACCTGTTGATTCCACCGGGGCAGTCAGGGGGCCAGAAAATGAAGAGGATACCCTGACAGCAGATACAGTTAATAATTACAGTACATGGGACATCCTTCAGCAGATACCGATTGACAGCGTTTTGACCAGGCAGCAAAACACCCGCTTCGGAAGGGGACTTTATCAGTTCCTTATCAGGCAGAATGCGTATGGTACAGTGAGGCAAAAAACGCCTGTAAGTAATTCAAAACTGGCTTCAAAAGATGGCATGATCATCCGGAAGATTGAATTCCGGAATATGGACATTTTTGCTCCCTCAGTGGAGGATACTATGTATGTGTCGTCTTACGGACTCCCGAAAACGCTGAATGCATTGCATAAGGATACTCGCAGGCAGATCCTTATGCGACATCTGCTGCTCCGGGAAGGTGAACCCCTGGATGTTTTTCTGGCTGCTGAAAATGAAAGAATCTTAAGAGAACTGCCTTATATCAACGATGCCAGGTTTCTAGTAAAGCCACTTTCCGAAAGTCCTGATTCGATCGACCTGGTGCTTGTAACCCAGGATTTGTTCCCGGTTGGTTTTGATGCTGATATCAGCAGTTCGAATTCAGGAAGTATGGGTTTATGGAATCAAAACGTATTAGGATATGGTCTCCAATCCGCCTTGACATTGTACTGGGATGGCGATCACAAACCCTGGATGGGTTATGGCTTAACGGTTGGTACATCAATCCTTGCCAGGAGTTTTGCTGACGCCAAACTGGAATATATCAACCGCTGGAACCTGAATTCCGTCTCCCTGGATATTTCCAGGAACTTCAAAAGCACCCGATTCATATACGCAGGTGGTGCGTTGCTTGAATATGTAACCGCTATAAAGAACATTGAGTTGCTCGACACGGTTCTGTCGGATGTGAACCTGAAGTATACCAATGCAGACCTCTGGGCCGGCCGGATGTTCAGATTGAATGGTCATTCATCGCGGGTTAGCCGGGGACTATACTTTACAGGTCGGGTAAACCTCTATGAAAAATTAAAGGGACCGGAAACATCCGAGAATTACCTGTATCAATACCAGGACAGGTCTTTTTACCTGGCTTCGGTTGGCTTGTCAGAAAGGGGATACAAAACGGACAATATGATTTACACTTTTGGCAGGACCGAAGATGTTCCATTGGGTTACAAACTCGAACTTAGTGCCGGACTGGAAGGGGGACAGTATGATATCCGGTATTATTTATCCGGCAATGCCTCCATCGCTAAGTATTATAACCGGGCAGGGTATATCTATGCTTCGGCCAGCTATGGTACATTCCTGAACCATGGAATTTCCGAACAGGGAACTCTGCAGTTCAGGATTCAGTACTATACAAAATTATTCAGCTACCGCCGCTATCAATACCGGAATTTTATCAGTCTGAATTATGTGAACGGCATTAACCGGTATGAAGGTGAGTTTGTAAGCCTTGAAAACAAGGCTGGCATTCAGGGACTCAGGAGCAGCGCATTGCGTGGAATCGATAAAATCTCTTTAAGTTATGAATCGGTCGTATTCAGTCCCTTTAAAATTCTCGGATTTCGTTTTGCCTTTTATGGATTGATTGATCTGGGCATGATATCACCGGATAATTTCTTGTTTAAAGACCCGAAATTCTATTCTGGCCTGGGTGCCGGAGTGAGGATCAGAAACGATCAGCTGGTATTCAACACCTTTGAAGTCAGCTTTTCGGTATATCCCGGTATGCCTGCAGATGCGCGGGGTGAGTATATCAGGATAGGAAGCCTGACAAGTATACGTTTGCAGGATTTTTTTCCGCAAAAACCGGATATAGTTCGTTATCAGTAAACAGTGAAAGGTGAGCAGCCGGTTAACAGTATTCACTCTTCACTGTTTACTTTTCACTTTTCACTTTTCACTTTTCACTGTTTACTGTTCACTGTTTACTGTTCACTGTTTACTGTTCACTGTTCACTGTTCACTGTCTTCACTGCTCCTCCATCATCTTATTCAATATCTGTGTCATCTGCTCACGGGTGATATGCCTTACGTTTTCAGGCAGCTTGGCGATCTGGCTTTCTGAACCCGGAGTCATGTATTTCTCAGCGGAAAATCTCATCCTCAGGTACAGCATATTCAATTCAAACTCCATCAGCACACCATCCACTTTTTTATAGGGATTGTTGGCATTGGGATGCCTGAGATCTATTTCATCCGTATAATAAATTACGAATGAATTACCGGTTGACGGAAGATGTACCATTGCTTTTTTACAGGTAAATCCGGCAATTTCTTTGGTTTCTCGGGTTTCCGTTATTTCCATGTCATCCATGGTATCAAAACAGCACATCAACTCGTCGCGTTTTCCCTTGAACAAATAGTTTTTATCAAGGATTTTGAGGAGTGTGGAACATTTGCGGGTATTCAGATCGGTAATGGCATTCAGTTTATAAAAACCCAGGAAACCTTCAATATGATTTGCTGCCTGCTTCTCGTTGAAAATAAGTTTCATTTTCCTGGGCAGCAATTCCAAAGTTTTTTTATCCAGATCAGTATTCAGATAGGTGATTTTATAATCGATTCTTCCGGAAGTGACCTGATCCCTGTCATCGGTATTTTTACATGAAGACACCAGGATGAAAACAAAGAATAGAAGAAGGACATAAGGTTGTCTCATGTAAAGTTGTGAATTAATAATTTAAATTTTCTACGTAAATAATAGGCTGCAGTTAGGATTTGGGGTGTTGTTTTGATAAAACACGGAAAGGCAAAGATAAATACCTTGCGGGGCTTGACAAATTTTTCCGCCGGTTTTCTTATTTTAGCCGGAAAAAATTATGCCATTCAATTTACGCAATCGCAGTTTTTTAAAACTTCTTGATTTTACACCCGCTGAGATCAAATTCCTGCTCGATCTTTCATTTGACCTGAAGAAAGCCAAATACACAGGAACGGAACAACCCCGGTTAACCGGCAAAAACATTGCATTGATCTTTGAAAAGACCTCCACGCGAACCCGTTGTGCCTTTGAAGTTGCGACCCATGATCAGGGCGCTCATGTTACGTATCTTGATCCTGTGAGTTCCCAGATCGGCCACAAGGAATCTGTCAAAGACACCGCCCGCGTTCTGGGCCGGATGTTTGACGCCATCGAATACAGGGGATATGGTCAGCAGGTTGTTGAAGACCTGGCAAGATACTCAGGAGTGCCTGTTTGGAACGGCCTGACCAATGAATATCATCCCACCCAGGTACTGGCGGATCTGATGACCATGATTGAACATTCAGAAAAACCATTGAATAAAATCAGATTCTGTTACCTGGGCGATGCACGGAACAACATGGGCAATTCCCTGATGGCAGGATGTGCCAAAATGGGTATTGATTTCAGGGCAGCTGCTCCTCCGGCATGTCAGCCGGCATCCGACCTGGTTCAGATCTGCAGGGAAATCGCCCGCGATACCGGCGCAAAAATTACCATAACCGATAAGATTGAGACTGCAGCCAGGGAAGCTGATTTCCTGTACACCGATGTTTGGGTGTCCATGGGAGAACCCGCCACCGTGTGGGAAGAACGTGTAAAGCTGCTGCATCCTTTCCAGATCAACCGCAAAGTTTTGGAACTCACCGGAAATGAAAAGGTCAAGTTCCTGCACTGCCTGCCGGCTTTTCATAACCGCGAAACCAAGATGGGCGAAGAGATCTTCAAAAAGTTCGGCCTCGATTCCATGGAGGTCACCGATGAAGTATTTGAATCACCCGCGTCCATAGTCTTTGACCAGGCAGAAAACAGGGTGCATACGATCAAGGCTGTGATGGTAGCCACCTTGGGTGATTAAGCCCGAAAATTTTGGGTTTTAATTCAGGAGTGCTATCTTTGCCGCTTTTCTGATCGCAAATACTTATCTTAATCACCGATTTATGATGATTGTTAAAAAACTCAGAGTTTTCCTGCTGACAGGTTTGCTGTTGCTGGTTGGTCAGTCGCTTATGGCTGCTGACGGAATGATGCCTGCCATTCTCGGGATACGGATTGAATTTATTATTTTCGCCCTCACCCTGATCGGTGTCGCGATTTTTCACCATAAGACGATGTATGTCGCCCTTACCGGCCTGGCCATCGTGCTCATTTTTAAATACATTTTCACTGATTTTTCCCTTGCAGAACATATTATAGGCACGGAAGCCCATGAAGGGGAGTGGAGGATCCTGCTGAATCTTCTCGGTTTGCTGTTTGGTTTCGCTATCCTTGCCGAGATATTCAAGGAATCCAGGTTTCCTGAAATCTTGCCTCATTATCTCCCCGATGACTGGAAAGGCGGATTTGTTCTTCTGGTTTTCATCTTTATTTTATCGTCTTTTCTCGATAACATAGCGGCCGCCATGATCGGAGGTACGATTGCCCTGGTGGTTTTCAAAGGTAAGGTGCACCTGGGATTTCTGGCTGCCATTATAGCCGCAGCCAACGCCGGGGGTGCCGGCAGCGTGGTCGGTGATACCACCACCACCCTCATGTGGATCGATGGTGTAGGTCCTTTGGATGTTACGCATGCCTTTGTAGCTTCGTTTGCCGCCCTGTTAATTTTTGGGGTTGTGGGTTCCATGCAACAGGATAAATTCAACCGGATTATCAGTGAATCTTCCGCCAGGGTCAAGGTGGACTGGGGAAGGATTGCCATTGTATTCATGATCCTAGTATGCGCCATCATTACCAACTGGACCCTTGATTTTCCGGCTTTGGGCGTGTGGATCGGCCTTCTGATCGGCGCATTCTTCAGAAAAATGCCCTGGCATGAGATGAAAAAAGCCTGGATGGGAACGGTTTTCCTGATGTCGCTGGTTACCATTGCCTCATTGATGCCGGTGGATGAACTGCCGCCCGCTTCAGCATGGACAGCCTTTGCGCTGGGATTCATTTCCGCGGTATTTGATAACATTCCGCTTACCAAGCTGTGTTTGGAGCAGGGAGGCTATGACTGGGGTGTTTTAGCCTACGCTGTTGGTTTTGGAGGATCGATGATCTGGTTCGGTTCATCCGCAGGTGTTGCACTTTCCAACCTCTATCCCGAGACGAAAAATACGGTGAATTACCTGAAAAATGGCTGGCACGTGGCAGTTGCCTATGTCTTCGGATTTTTCGTCATGTTTTATACCGTTGGCTGGCATCCGCACGCTCCGCATAAGGAAAAGCACATACAGCAGCAAGAGCAAGTAATAATTCAGGAAAAGGACTGAGAGAATTCAACATCGAACAAGGAACTTCGATTTTTGAATTTCGAAGTATATCATTAACTTCGTTATTCATCATTCGGTGTTCCTTGTTCATTATTTGCCTAATCATCCTAAAATGGATTACCTCCTCATCATACTCGGTGCCATCTGTATCCTCGTTGGCGTAATCGGCAGCATCCTCCCCGGTTTGCCCGGACCGCCGGTCAGCTACCTCGGATTGCTTCTCATCCACTGGACACGATTTGCCCAGTATTCAACAAAAATGCTTGTCATCTGGGCGGTTATTGTGCTGATTGTGACTGTGCTGGATTACGTGGTACCGGTTTGGGGCACTAAGAAATACGGGGGAACCAAAGCGGGTGTGCGCGGCAGTACAATCGGACTGATTGTAGGTGTTATTCTTTTGCCGATGCTGGGCATTGTGCTTGGACCATTCGGACTGTTTGGCATTCTGGGCGGTCCGTTTATCGGCGCATGGATCGGGGAACGTCAGTCCGGACAAAATTCTGATAAGGCTTTGCGGGCTGCATTCGGTTCATTTATCGGTTTTCTCGCAGGCACTTTCATGAAACTTGCCGTTTCCATTGTCCTGGCATTTTATTTCATTAGATCAATGCTGCAGGCGATTTTTTAAGGATTGAATCCGGTACCACCCTTTACTGCATATCCACTAGATTATTTCTTAAGGCATAAATGACAAGGGACAGGGAATTTCTGCAACCGGTCTTATCCAACAGACTGGCACGGTGATTTTCAACCGTTCTTTCACTTAAAAAGAGTTTGGATGCTATTTCCGAAGTACTGAGTCCTTCACAGATCAATGCCAGGATCTCCTTCTCACGGACGGTTAAGGCAATCAGGCTATTCGTCTGCCGGTTCCGGATAAGCTTTAATAACAATTCCTGCGAAAAATAAGTTTTGCCATTCAGGATCAGCTTCACAGCAGTCCTGAGCTCGGAATTATCGGCATCTTTCAGTATGAAACCCTTGACACCATTTTCAATGACACTGTTGTAGTACTGCTCGTCACCGTACATGGATACGACAAGTATCTTGCGATCGGGATTTTCATGCAATAGTATCCGGCTGGCTTCAATGCCGTTTATCAACGGCATATTAATATCCATGATAATGAGATCGGGTTTTATAAAGCCTGCAATGTCAATCAACTCCTTCCCGTTGGCAACATCCGCAACAACTTCAATATTCTCAATCTCCTCAAGGATCATCTTGAGACCCTGCCTGAACAGGGTATGGTCATCTGCTATAATAACCTTATACCGGTTGTTTGTCATTTTATCCAAGTGGTGAAGTGCGTAAGATAATGTTAATCTCAAAACCATTGCCGGGACTGGCTGTTATAGTATAACTTCCTCCCAGGGATCTTATCCTTGAAATAATATTATTGAATCCCATGCCTTGCCCTGGCACTTGCTGCGGATCCTTCATTTCAAATCCAATTCCGTCATCACGGTAATTACAGGAAAGTTCCGGGTTTGCATATCCGAGGCGGATGTATATATTGGCTGCCTGCGCGTGTTTGACCGTGTTATTGATAAGTTCCTTAATAATCCGATAGACTACTGACTCCACCGTGCCGGGGAATCTCAAATTGCTGATGTTGGACTGCCGGTGAATTTTAAGATTCCTGGAGAATAAATTTACGATGTTCTGCAGGGCTGCATTCAAACCAAAGTTGACCAGCACATGAGGACTCATATCGTTGGAGATTTCCTTGATGGAATCGATAACATCCCGGATAATTACTCCCATTTGCGAGGCAAGCTTATCTTTTCTTTCAGTATCCTTACTTTCGATGAACGATGTAGTATACATTTTCAATGCTGATAATAAAGGACCGGTTTCATCATGCAAGTCCCTGGCGATTCTTGATCTTTCTTCTTCTTCTGTCAGAATAATGGTTTCAAAAAGCTTTCGTGCAAGGAATTTACGTTCTGTTATGTCTCGCATAATGGTTAGTATCGCATTCTGATGGTTGAACATAATGGGAACGGTGTTAAATTCATAGGGTATGGTCTGGCGGGTTAAGGGTGCTATTATTTCAATTTCCATATCCTGTGTGGACAGTCCCTTTTTCAATGATTGCAGCCGTTCAAAAATGACACCATGGTAGGCAGGTGAAAGAAAGTCAATGAGAGCCCTTGATGCCAGGAATTCCTTGGTTACGCCAAAACGGTTTAAAAGGGTGGTGTTGGCTTCAATAAAGTTAAAATCAAAGTCGGTGATCACTAAACCATCGCTGGTATGATCAAAAATATACCTGAAATTTGCCTCGCTTTCCAGCAGGTGCAAATACATATCCGTTAATTCTGTAGTTCTTTCCCGCACCAGGCTCTCCAATCGTGTCCTGTAATTGTCAAGCTCCTCACGTTGCTTTTTTAGTTCAATGGATCTGCCAATGGCTATGGGCAATAACTTTAAGTAATTCAGGTCTGAGTCTCTGACCAGGTAATCATCTGCGAATGATTTCATGGCGCTCAGCGTGGCGTCAATGTTTTCCGGATCAGTCAGAATAATCAGGGAAGAATTATCCAGATGTGGCCTGAGGTCCGTGATCTTGCCGTCACCCAGGTAAAAATCCGATAAAACAGCCTTAAACTGCCATTCTTTAAGAAGTTTTTGTGCCTCCTTAATTGATGTGACAATACTCAGGGAATAAGGATACTGGGGATTCCTTGCTTCCTGCTCCAGTGATCTTTTATCGTCAGGATTACCCAGGATAAACAATATTCGTTCGTTGCGGCTTTTCATGATTTTCCAAAGGGTAAATCCTGGCTGACCAGGTCGGTTGAATATTAAAAAGGCAAAAGGATAGTTATATGTATAAACAATATCTTGCGTAAATTGATTAAAAAATTCCAGAAATTCAAAATTTTAGAAACATGAAACGGTATTTCTTTGTTAACCAATAATGTAATTTTACAAAACCAACACGAATGACATGTTAAAATTCAAAACAGGCCTGCAGGCATGGTTGATTCTTTCAACGTTATGCCATCCCGTTTCAGCGCAAACCAGGATCCGGGATCATTACGCGGAGACTGATCTTTCAGGGTTCAGAAACTATGCTCTATTCAACGAAGTGATTGATTTGGATCATATTGATAATGCCCGAATGAATGCGGTCATTTTCTTTCTCACCAATGAAATAAGGGCTAACAATCATCTGGCACCCCTTGACTACGCTCCTCAACTGGAAAAGTCAGCAACAATGCATGCCCGGGATATGGTACAGGGGAATTTCTTCAGTCATATTAATCCCAATAATAAGGAAAAGAAAACCCCTAATGACCGCGCCAGACTTTGTCAGATCTCCAATCCCTACCTGGCTGAGAATATTATTGAAGGTTACGCATTGCAGTATGTCTCAAACGAAACAGTTTACCTCAGAGGGAAGGGCCGGTTCAGCTCATCTCCCGATGGAGAGTTACTCAAACCGCACACTTATCTGTCTTTGGGTGAATCATTTGTCCAACGCTGGATGAATTCAAAAGATCACCGAAAGAACATACTGGCTAAGGAAGCCCTGCAGATGGGATGTGGGATTGCCAATTATTTGGATGGAGAATTCAATGACATGCCCTCCCTGAAAGCAGTCCAGAATTTCCAGTGGTTTAAGCCTGTAATTCCGGTAAAGCAATGATACATCTTACGGATTCGCTGAAATTTATTATTTTTCGGGAAAATTTGCAGCATTCCTAAACTAATATCGTCTTTAAGTTTGAGTTGATGATTGAACAGAAAGGTTTCAACATTCATCAGGATCTAATAGACCGCTGTATAGATAATGATAAACTGGCGCAGAGTGAATTATACAGGCTGTATTACAAGGCTATGTATAATACCTGTTACAGGATGTTGAATGATAGGGTTGAAGCTGAGGATGTTATGCAGGAAGCATTTCTGGCAGCATTTCTGAAGATGAAATCCTATCGGGGTGAAATGAGCTTTGGTTCCTGGCTTAAAAGGATCGTGATCAATAAAACGATCGATGTTCTGAGATCAAGAAAAGTCAGGTTTGATGAATTGAATGAAAAGATAAGCCTCCCGGATGAGTCTGACTGGAATGATCTGGAAAAAAAGGAGGATGATATCAAAAGGGTGGCAAAAATCAGGGAAGCGGTAAGCAAACTTCCTGATGGTTTTAGGGTAGTTCTCTCACTTGCCTTGTTTGAAGGTTATGATCATGAAGAAATTGCCCTGATACTGAAGATTACAGAATCCACCTCCCGATCCCAACTGGCACGGGCAAAGAAGAAATTGATTGAATATTTAAATAGCAATAAAGATGGAACCTTTGGATGATTATATAAGAGGCAATAAGGATCGGTTCAATTCCGAGGAGCCCCTGGTTGGTCACTTCGAACGGTTTGACGGGAAGCTGAAGCAGATGGGGAGGAGAAGGATCGCGCAGCCATGGACTGTTTTATTGAAAATGGCTGCGGTTCTAATCCTGGGATTGATCATTTCCTATACAGCTTTTCATGAATTCAATATACTCAAGAAAAGCACGCTAAGCTCCATATCCGGATCTGCGGGCCCCGAATTAAATGAAGCGGTACAATATTATTCCACGCAGCTCAACATCTCCTATAATAAAATTCAGAGTCTCAGATTCAATGATGATCAGAATGAAAAAAGGCAGGTTCTCGAGGAACTATCTGAGATGGATAAACAGGTGCAGGCATTGGAAAAAGATCTGAAACAAAATCCTGATGACGAGAGGATCGTTCACGCCATTATTAATTTTTACCAGGTAAAGATTGAAATGATGGACATGATCATTGCCCGTACCGAACCATTTTCCCATTCAATTCTTTAAAATTACAGTTATGAAAACACGGATATTAAAACCAAAAACAAGCGTATTGCTGTTAGCATTGACAGTTTCTGTGGGTATGCTGGCGCAGGAGCCCTTTGCCAAAGTGATTAAGAAGGAATTTGCGGTGAATCCCAATACGCGACTGGAAATTATGAATAAGTACGGCAATGTGGATGTTGTTAATCGGGCTGATGCTGCGCTTACCATCGATGTTACGGTCAAGGTCAACATACGGGATCAGCAAAAGGCAGAAGAATTACTCCGCATGGTACAGGTCAGTATTTCGCAGGAAGGTGATCTGATCAAAGCCATCACGGATATAGATGAAGACTTTGGCAGGCATTTCAGGGGATTCACAACAAATAACGGTGGCCTGGAGATCAACTATAAAATTTCGATGCCCAAAACAGTTCCGGTAAACCTGTCCAATAAATATGGCAATGTATTCATCGATGAACTCCAGTCTACTTCGACGATCGATGTGAAGTACGGTAAGCTCACAGCCAATAAGATTCTGCATGATGGCAAGGAACCCCTTTCCAAAATATACCTGTCCTATTCGAATGGGTCCATCCAGGAAGTACGCTGGATCGAAATTGACATAAAGTATGCAAAAATCAATATTACTGATAGCAAAGCCCTGGCCATTTTAAGCAAATATTCCAAAGTTTATGTCACCAATGCCAGTTCAATAGTCTGCGAATCAAAATACGATACTTATGAAATTGGAAAACTGAATAATTTCGTTACCACTGCCGCTTACGGTCATTTCTCCATCGGCAGTCTGTCCGGTAAATTGCAAACCGAAACCAAGTATTCCGATGTGATGGTTGACCGGATTTCGGCAGGTTTCGAGGGAATCAAAATAAACAACAGCTATGGCACTTATAAACTGGGTATTGATCCGGCAGCTTCTTACAAACTGAATGGCTATTCCAAGTATTGCACCATCGAATATCCCGAGAGCAAAGCCAGTGTGAACCGGTTTAATGAAAACAATGAAATGAAGGTGAATGGTACCATCGGTAGCGCACAAAATGCAAAAGCCGAGGTTTCGGTGAAATCGCATTACGGAAACATCAGGTTAATACTGTAGTAATGAGTAATGAGTAATGAGTAATGAGTAATGAGTAATGAGTGAAGAGCGGGATATGGGTGTTGGGTGCTGGACACACTCAATACCCCAAACCCGAAACCCACTGGTTACTCATTACGCTTCACTCATCACTATATTTATCAACAATACTCTTCGGAAAGTCTTTATTCAATATCTTTGCTGGGAATATAATCCCGCATGAGTGACTTTATTGTATCTGCCAGAAAATACAGGCCGGATCATTTTGATACAGTTGTTGGACAGTTAAATGTAACCAACACGCTGAAAAGCGCCATCAAGAATCATCAGACCGCGCACGCATACCTTTTCTGTGGTCCCAGGGGGGTAGGCAAGACTACCTGCGCGCGGATTTTCGCCAAAACTTTGAATTGTTTTAACTTGTCAGAGAATACCGACGCTTGTGATAACTGCGAGTCCTGCAAATCATTTAATGAATCCAGATCATTCAATATTCATGAATTGGATGCCGCATCCAACAATTCAGTAGATGATATCAGAAATCTGATTGACAAGGTCAGGATTCTTCCGCAGGTTGGAAAATACAGCATCTATATTATCGATGAGGTGCATATGCTTTCGCAATCCGCTTTCAATGCATTTCTGAAAACACTGGAAGAGCCCCCTGCGCATGCAATTTTTATTCTGGCCACCACAGAAAAGCATAAGATTATTCCAACAATACTGTCCCGTTGCCAGATATTCGATTTTCACCGGATAAGGGTGGAGGATATTGTCGGGTATCTTGCGCAGGTTGCGCGACTGGAGAAAATCGCCTTTGAAGAAGAGGCCCTGAACGTCATTGCTTTGAAAGCAGATGGTGCCATGCGTGATGCGCTATCCATCTTTGACCAGGTGGCCAGTTTCTCAGGCCGGAATATCACTTACCGAGAGGTGCTTGACAACCTGAATGTACTGGATTATGAGTATTATTTCCGGATAACGGAAGCATTCCTGGAAACTTCGGTTCCGAAAGCTTTGATGATTTACAATGAAATCCTGCAGCGGGGATTTGACGGGCAGAATTTCATAGGTGGTCTCGCATCGCATTTCCGCGATCTTTTGGTTTGTCATGATGAATCTACGCTTCCCCTGCTGGAAGTTAGTGAAGCCCTTAGAATTAGGTATAAGAATCAGGCAGCCGTTTGTTCGGATGATTTTCTGTTTTCTGCGCTCGACATCTGCAATCAGTGTGAACTGACTTTTAAAGCCAGCCGGAATCAAAGGCTCCATGTAGAACTGGCGCTGATAAGATTATCCGGAATAATGCACGAAAAAAAAAACTTAGCCGGTGATCGGGAAGCACTCGTGCTTCCTGAGATATCAAAACAGGGTGGACGAAAAAAAGCTGAACCGGCACCTGTTATCCCTGAAAAACAAGAGGTTGAGAAAGCTTCCCTCATCAGGGAAACCGAACACGATTACAGCTCCGTTTCAAGAATATCCATAAAGGATGCGCTCAAAGCCGCAGAAAATAAACCGGACGAAGATGACAAACTGACCTCTGAAAATACAGGGGATGGAAAACCGGGGGCTTTGGAGAATCCGGATATCAAACCTTTGTCAGAGGATTACCTGGTGGTTTGCTGGAACGCATTTGCGGATCAGATCCGTGAAAATAAACCAAGGATGGGGGTGACGCTTAAAAGTGTCCGGCCCAAAATTAAGGAGAATTTCACCCTGGTAATTGAGCTGAATAACAGGTCCCAACTTGAGGATTTCAATCGTACCACCCGTTCTGAACTTGAACAGTTCCTGCGCCGTGAAATGCAAAACAGCGGGATCCGGGTTGAAGCAAATCTCATCGAATCCACTGAATCCGAACAGGTTAAACTGTACACGAATGAAGAGAAATTCCGTTACCTGAGTCAGAAAAATCCTTCCCTTTCGACCTTCCGGCAGAAACTGAATCTTGAATTAGAATAAACTTACAATTATTACTATGAACGGACAGAAAATTACTTTCAGCAACCGGGTTCTTAGAGTGCCTGATGATCCGATGATTCCTTTTATCGAAGGAGACGGAACAGGACCCGATATCTGGGCTTCTTCGGTTAAAGTTTTTAATGCTGCAGTTGAGAAAGCCTATCAGGGTAAAAAAAAGATTTTTTGGCGGGAAGTTCTGGCTGGTGAAAAGGCCTATGACAAAACCGGGAACTGGTTACCTGATGAAACTTTACAAACCATCCGGGATTGCCTGGTGGCCATCAAAGGGCCGCTTACAACACCCGTCGGAGGCGGTATACGCTCCCTGAATGTAGCCCTAAGGCAGCAACTGGATTTATATGTCTGTCTCCGGCCTGTACGCTATTACCAGGGTGTGCCATCGCCTGTAAAGGATCCTTCTACAACCAACATGGTAATTTTCAGGGAAAATGCTGAAGACATCTATGCCGGTATTGAATGGATGGACGGATCTCCCGAGGTAAAGAAATTGATTACATTTTTAGAAACGGAGATGAATGTAAAAAAGATCAGGTTTCCGGGATCTTCATCCATCGGAATTAAACCGGTATCCAAAGAAGGTTCAGAACGACTGATCAGGGCTGCCTTACGATATGCCATTCAGCATAACCTTCCGTCGGTTACCCTGGTGCATAAGGGCAACATCATGAAATACACCGAGGGAGCTTTCCGCGACTGGGGATACCAGTTGGTAAAAGCTGAATTCGGTGCGTCTGAGGTTGCCGGCGGTCCCTGGTGCTCCTTCACCAATCCAAATACCGGCAAGAGCATTATTGTCAAGGATGTTATTGCCGATGCCTTTTTGCAGCAAATACTTACGCGTCCGGCTGAGTATTCCGTGATCGCCACCTTAAACCTTAACGGTGACTATATATCCGACGCCCTGGCTGCCATCGTGGGCGGAATAGGCATTGCCCCGGGAGCCAATATCAATTACGACACCGGTCATGCAGTATTCGAAGCTACCCATGGAACAGCTCCCAAATATGCCGGTAAGGATATGGTGAATCCGGGTTCTGTTATTCTTTCAGGAGCCATGATGTTGGAATACATGGGGTGGCATGAAGCTGCAGGCCTAATCTCGAAGGGTTTGCAGGCGGCCATCCTGTCGAAAAGGGTTACCTACGATTTCGAAAGGCTTATGGAAGGGGCCACTAAATTGAAATGTTCTGAATTTGGAGATGAGATCATCAAAAACATGTGATCAGGCAACAATTGCGGTTAACAGTTTATTTTCCTAATTTTGTTACCTTATTTCTACTTATAACCAACATAAAAAATAGTAAGCTATGATAAATAAGAAAATTGAAAAAGCCCTGAATGAACAGGTTGAAAAGGAAGGTTATTCTTCCTCTCTCTACCTTGCCATGGCCTCCTGGGCCGAAACAAAGGGGATGGCCGGAGTGGCACAATGGCTGTATGTCCAGTCTGATGAAGAAAGAATGCACATGCTGAAATTCATCAAATATATCAATGAACGTGGCGGGAAAGCCATCGTGCCTGCTTTCAAACAACCCGGCAAAGAGAATGCTTCTGTGAAGAAAATGTTCGAAGATGTTTTGAAACACGAGCAGTTTATTTCCTCGTCCATCAACGAAATTGTGGCACTTTGCACGACAGAAAAGGATTATACAACGCTGAACTGGATTCAATGGTTTGTAAATGAACAAGTTGAAGAAGAAACAAATGCGACTCAGATCCTGGATAAGTTAAACCTGTTGGGGGAAAAAAATCTCTACATGTTCGACCGCGATATCATGTCACTTCGTGGTAAAGCAGCTGCAGGGACAGCGGATGCAACCTAAAGATCAGCTGTATTCTCTATTATTTAAAAGAAAGATGATTCCATGGCCAGTGTAAATTTTTTTAAAAAGTTCTTTGGTAGTAAATCGCAGCGCGATATTAAAGAGATATTACCATTACTCAATAAGATTCGTGAAACCTACAAAGTTATTGAACAGCTCAGCAATGATGGTCTCAGAGCCAAGACCCTTGAGATAAAGGATTTGATCAGGGATTCCGTGAAGGACAAAGAGGCGGTTATCCAAGACCTCAGGCAACAGGTTGAAGCCGGGACCCTGGATATCGAAAAGGTCGAGGATGTTTACCGGGAAATAGACAAAATTGAAAAAGAGATCATTGAAACGATTGAGAAAGCCCTGCTGGAGGTGCTTCCCGCTGCCTTTGGAATTGTAAAGGAAACAGCCCGCAGGTTTAAGGAAAATGAGTTTATTGAGGTCACAGCCACTGACATGGATAAAGACCTGGCTGCACAGCGTAACAGCGTTGAGATACACGGTGAGAAGGCCAGGTTTATGCATACCTGGCTGGCCGGAGGGAATCCGATTACCTGGGATATGGTTCATTATGACGAACAGCTTATCGGAGGTGTTGTTTTGCACCAGGGCAAGATATCGGAAATGGCAACCGGTGAAGGTAAAACGCTGGTCGCCACACTCCCGGTTTTTCTCAATTCTCTTGCCGGTCGAGGTGTTCATATTGTTACTGTCAATGATTATCTTTCCAAACGCGACTCGGAATGGATGGGTCCGATTTTTGAGTTTCATGGATTGAAAGTAGATTGCATTGATAAGCATCAACCCAACTCAGA
Source organism: Bacteroidales bacterium (assembly GCA_041737175.1). Taxonomy (GTDB): domain Bacteria; phylum Bacteroidota; class Bacteroidia; order Bacteroidales; family UBA10428; genus UBA5072. The sequence goes on along the minus strand of JBGSSF010000003.1, from coordinate 167,885 downwards.
GAGCAGAAGAAAAGCTTATCTGGCTGATATAACTTACGGCACCAACAATGAATTCGGCTTTGACTATCTTCGCGATAACATGGCCATCAGTCCGGCTGACCTGGTGCAAAGAAAACACCATTACGCCATCGTTGATGAGGTGGATTCCGTGCTCATTGATGATGCCCGGACACCGCTGATCATTTCAGGACCCGTGCCGAGAGGCGAAGATCAGTCATTTGAGGAGTTCAAACCCCAGGTGGAAAAGCTGGTATCCATTCAGCGAACCCTGGTCACAAACATGCTTGCCGAGGCCAAAAAACTGATTGCAGAAGGCAAAACGGAAGAAGGCGGATTCAAGCTTTTACAATCCTTTAAAGGTCTTCCGAAGAATAAACCTCTGATTAAGTTTTTGAGTGAACAGGGCAATAAAGCCCTGTTATTGAAGACTGAAAATTACTATATGCAGGAAAACAACAAAAACATGCATATCGTAACAGATGACCTGTATTTTATCATTGAGGAAAAGCTGAATTCGGTTGAACTTACTGAAAAAGGACTGGACGTTATTACGGGATCTGCCTCTGATCCGGGTTTTTTCATCATGCCTGACATAGGTTCGGAAATTGCAGAACTAGAAAAATCGAACATCACCGCGGAAGAAAAGCTGCTACAAAAGGACAAGATCCTGCAGGATTATGCCGTAAAGTCCGACCGCATTCATACGGTGAACCAGTTGCTGAAAGCCTATACCATGTTCGAACTGGATGTGGACTATGTGGTTATGGACAACAAGGTCAAGATCGTTGATGAGCAGACCGGTCGTATTCTCGAAGGCAGAAGATACTCCGAAGGACTTCACCAGGCCATTGAAGCAAAGGAAAGGGTAAAGGTAGAGGCAGCTACGCAAACTTTTGCTACCATTACCCTGCAGAATTACTTCAGGATGTATCATAAACTGGCAGGTATGACCGGTACCGCAGAAACCGAAGCCGCCGAATTATGGAATATTTATAAACTCGATGTGGTTGTAATTCCCACACACAGGCCGGTGGTTCGCAATGACCGCGAAGACCTTATTTACCGTACAAAGCGGGAAAAATACAATGCAGTTATCGATGAAATTGTCAATCTGCATGACAACGGACGTCCTTCCCTGGTTGGAACAACCTCTGTTGAGATCTCCGAATTGCTAAGCCGGATGCTGAAATTGAAAGGCATCAAGCACAATGTTCTGAATGCCAAATTGCACCAGCGTGAAGCCGAAATCGTGGCAGAGGCCGGACAAACAGGTACGGTGACCATAGCCACCAACATGGCGGGCAGGGGCACGGATATTAAATTAAGTCCCGATGTCCGCGGAGCAGGTGGTTTGGCCATTATCGGAACTGAACGTCACGAGTCGAGGCGGGTTGACAGACAGTTGCGGGGACGCGCAGGCCGTCAGGGTGACCCCGGTTCCTCTCAATTCTATGTTTCGCTTGAGGATGATCTCATGCGACTATTTGCTTCGGACCGGATAGCAGGATGGATGGCTAAGATGGGATGGAACGAAAACGAACCCATCCAGGCCAAACTTATCACGCAGTCTATCGAGCGAGCCCAGAAAAAGGTGGAAGAAAATAACTTCGGCATCCGTAAACGCTTGCTTGAGTACGATGATGTGATGAACTCGCAGCGCGAGGTTATTTATACAAAAAGGAAACATGCCTTGTATGGCGAGCGCATTCAGCTGGATGTCGCCAACATGATGTATGACGTTTGCGAAAGTATTGTTAACCAACTTCATGGCCAGGTTGAGTTTGAGGAATTCAAATTTGATGTACTCCGTCTTCTTTCAATTGATCCTGCATTTTCTGCCAAGGAATATGTGAAATGGTCTTCCAATGAAGTCATTGAAAGCATTTATCAAACGCTTCGGGAAACTTACCTCAGAAAACAGGGGATAATTTCCAAGCAGGCTTTTCCGGTTATCAAAGATGTGTTTGAAAAGCAGGGAAAACTTTATGAGAATATTGTGGTTCCCATTACCGATGGTAGCCGGGTGTATCACATACTTACCAACCTGGAAAAGGCATATCGGACGAACGGTGAGGAACTGGTTAGGTCGTATGAAAAATCGATTATGCTAAGCAGCATCGATGAAGCCTGGAAAGAACACCTCCGTGAACTGGATGACCTGAGGCAATCTGTGCAGACTGCCACCTATGAACAGAAGGACCCATTGCTGATTTACAAATTCGAATCCTTCGAGTTGTTCAGGACCATGATCGATAAGATTAACCGGGAAGTAGTAGGTATTCTTATTAAAGGTCAGATACCCATACGCGACGCAAGCAGTGTTCAGCGTGCACAGGCTCCCAAACGGACTGATTTCAGCCAGATGGAAGCCAATAAAAAGGAGTTTCAACCGGACAGTGGCAAACCGGGCCAGAAAAAAGATGAGCACGTTCAACCTGTCAGAGTTGAGAAAAAAGTGGGAAGAAACGATCCCTGTCCCTGTGGAAGCGGTAAAAAATACAAACACTGCCACGGAACGCAGGTTTCGATCAACAATTAGCAGTTTTTCAGCAATCCCTCAATCTTCTTGTGTAAGGTTTCACTAACCCGAACAAGGGGCAGGCGTAAATTATTCTGCGTTACCCTGAGAATTTCCAGGGCGGCTTTTACCCCCGATGGATTGCCTTCCTCAAAAAGGGCATTCATCAGGTCAAAAAGCTTGTAGTGCAGCGATGCTGCCTTAACATAATTGCCCTGCAAGGCATGACTGACCATTTCGGAAAAGGTTTTCGGACATGCATTGGCGATCACCGATATCACCCCGGATCCGCCCAGTGATAGAATGGGCAGGGTCAAGGCATCATCACCCGAAATAACCAGGAAATTTTTAGGCTTGTTTTTAACAATGCTCATCACCTGTGAAAGGTTTCCGGAAGCTTCTTTGACTGCGATTATGTTCTTAAAATCCCTGGCAAGTTTCACGGTGGTTTCTGCCGTCATGTTGCTGCCTGTCCTTCCCGGAACATTATACAGGATAACAGGCAGCGGACTGGTCTCGGCTATCGACTTGAAATGCATATATAATCCCTGCTGGGAGGGCTTATTGTAATAAGGTGAAACGGACAGGATGGCATCAACCCCGCAGTGATCGTTATGGCTTATGGTATCAATGATCTCCTGCGTATTGTTGCCACCAATACCAACCACAACAGGGATTCTGCCACTGACAGTATCAGTTACGAAGCTCAACACGGCTTTCTTTTCATCTTTTGACAGTGTCACGGATTCACCGGTAGTTCCCAGGGCTACGATATAATTCACGCCGCCTTTGATAACATGCTCCACCAGTTTGCCAAGCGATTTGAAATCGATACTGCCGTCAGTTCTGAATGGTGTAACTATGGCAACTCCCGTGCCTGTGAACTTCTTTTGTTCCATAAAAATTTATTTTTTTAAAATGGAAAGGTAATGTAACAATTGGTTGATGAGGAAACTGATCTGAAGCTCCGTTTCGGTCTTTTTATCCAGATCGGCCTTTATTTCATGATTTTCAGGTTTATGATCAGTTTCTGTCATGATTTCCTTTTGCAGATCTTTCATGATAAGCTTCTCCTTTTCGATATCAATCATGAGATCGAGGTAGATGTCATCGGGGGAGAACCTTCCGGTTTTGAATCTGGCCGGCGAAAGCGCGGTTATGTAACGGATCGGAAAATAATCTTCCAGGCTCAGGTTGATCAGAAGGTCAAATGGTTCTTTAATAAACTGCTCGACAACCGGGGATATGGGCCTGGAATACCAGTTCAACTCATTCTTTGAAAAAAAGTCAAAGCCTTTTCTGTACAAATAATGATCAATCAGCTTCTTACTGTCGACATACCCCAGAACCGCCACCTTCCTTTCATCCTGTGAAAGTTCCTTTACCAGATTCCTGATAATTTCAAAACTGACGTACTCGGTGGCATTATAAATAATTCCAATACTTTTTGCATCACTGATATTGCAGAGAACAGGCACCCGGGTTTGATGCCGGTATTTACTGGCCAATACTCTGGCGCCTATCTTAACTTTTATATTGTCTATCAAGTTCATCTTACAATTTTAAGAAAAATATTGTGATAATAAGTATAAAACTAGATGGATAATAAGCTTGCAGGGAAATTTATGCGCAAGAGAATTCAGCGGGCAGGCGTTGATAGTTAAAATCTCCTGATTTATCTATAAATAAGGGATATACTTCTATTGTGTTAAACGGTTTTCATTTTTGCGCGTACTTTTAGTACCAAATTAAAATTAATGTTATGAATCCTAAAATTTTTCTTCTCTGTTTAAGCATTCTTTGGTCCGTATCCGGGATTAAAGCACAGCAAGACAGCATCTGGACGCTCCAGGAATGCATTGCCTATGCGCTGGAACAGAATATTCAGGTGAGGAAAAGCGGTTTGTCCAATCAGTCTCTGGTATATCAGGCTGAACAGACAAAAGCCCAGCGTTTTCCTTCGGTAAGCGGTTCCGTCAACCAGAATTTCAACTGGTACAAATCCTCTTCAATGGACGGATTCGGTAATACGGTTTATGGTAATGGCCTGGACGGTAGCAATGGAACCACCTATTCAATCAATTCAGGAGTTACGGTTTTTAATGCCAATAAGCTGTCCAACCAGATAAAGCAGGCCAACCTGGATATTGAAGGCGGAAAGTACAATCTGGAAACCACCAAGGAATCCATCAGCTTAAGCATCCTGGATGCATTTCTCCAGGTTTTATACGCTGAAGAGCAGGTTAAAAACAGCGAGAAACAGATTGAATCCACTTCCGGGCAGCTCAACCTGGCCTCTGAACGACTGGCCTTGCAGGTAATCTCACAAGCTGACTATTCGCAGGTTAAATCACAACTGGCCAGTGAAAAACTCAATCTCGCCAATGCTGTCAGCCAGTTCGCCATAGCCCGCGTTATCCTGATGCAGCTGATGGAATTACCCGTAACTGATAACTTTGCCATTGCACATCCCAACCTGGAAGAATCTTTAAACCAGGACAGAACGCCCGAGGTTCAGAAGGTTTTTGCAACGGCGCTCTCCATAAAACCACAGGTAAAAAATGCCGCTATCAATAAAGAGATAGCTGCGCTTGATGAAAAAATCGCCAGGGCGGGATATTTTCCTACCTTGTCAGCCAGCGCCGGTGCAAGTACACGTTTCTCCAGTGATACCGATGACGAGTATTTTAGCCAGCTGGACAACGGTTTATCACCCTCGGTTGGTTTTTCACTGGCCATTCCCATCTACCAGAAGAAACAGGTTAAAACCAGTGTTGAACTGGCTAAGATCGGATACCAGAATGCCGAATTGAGTGAGACTGATACCAGAAACCAGCTTAGAAAAAGCATTGAACAGGCTTGCCTGGATGTCACTTCAGCGCAGATACAATACGAGGCAAGCCAGGAAAATTTCCAGGCAACCCAGGAATCCGCAGCTCTTTCTGATGAGAAATTCACGCAGGGCATTATCAATTCAGTGGATTACCTGGTTTCCAAAACCAATCTCATTGTGGCTGAAAGCCAGTTACTACAATCAAAATACAATTTAATTTTCCGCTATAAAATCCTGGACTTCTACCTGGGAATTCCATTAAGTCTGTAAAATAATCTCTTACAATATAAAAAGTAAAACTATGAAAAAGAAAGTGTTCATAATTGCCGGAGTGGTTATTGCTGCTGCAATTGCTTTGCTGATTATAAAACCTTTTGGCAAAAAGAAAGCCGAAGTATCCTTTGGTACCGTGAAGGTGGAAAAGGGCAATATTACCAATACGGTTACCGCAACCGGCACTATTGAAGCCGTTACATCGGTTGATATAGGTACGCAGGTTTCGGGAATTATTGATAATATTTATGTCGATTTTAACGACAGGGTCAAAAAGGGACAGCTGCTCGCCATGATCGACAAGAAACAGCTTACTGCCCAGTTGGAACAGAGCCAGGCAACGTTGAACCAGGCACAAGCCCAGCTGACATACCAGGAGGCGACCTATAACCGTTTAAAAGTCCTCTATGAAAAAAAGTTGATTGCCCAGTCGGATTATGACCAGGCACTTTACAACTATGATAATGCCAAGGCTTCTTTAAAAAATGCGAAATCGAGCTACGACAGGAACCTGGTAAACCTGAACTACTGCACCATTACGTCACCCATTGACGGTGTTGTTCTTAACCGGGCCATAGAAGAAGGTCAGACGGTAGCAGCCAGTTTTAACACGCCAACCCTTTTCACCATTGTGAACGACCTTACTCAGATGGAAGTCGAGACCAGCGTTGATGAGGCTGACATTGGAAAAGTAAAGGAAGGGCAAAGGGTTGAGTTTACTGTAGATGCCTATTCCGATCTGAAGTTTGAAGGTAAGGTATCCGAGGTCAGATTGCAGCCAACCACCACCAACAATGTGGTTACCTATGCGGTAATTCTGACCGCTCCCAATCCCGATGAAAAGCTTATGCCCGGTATGACAGCCAGCGCCACCATCTTTGTTGATGAAAAGCAGAATACGCTGGTTCTTTCCGGTAAAGCCATGCGTTTCACTCCGGATCAGGCATACATGCAAGCGCAGTTTGAAAAGATGATGAAGGATATGCCGGCAGGTTCTGTGCCACAGGGTGCTCCTCCGGCTGGCGTAGCAAGACCAGGCGCAACAACAGCGGCCAATGCTGCTCAGTCTGCTTCAGGCCAGATTGCTTCATCCGGCACAATGCCGGCCATGCCCCAGGGAGGTTTCGGAAGCTTCGGCGCTCCCGATGGTTCCAAGATGGTATGGGTGAAGGACGATAAAGGAGGCATACGGCCAAATCGTGTTAAGATTGGCATTGATAATGGAACCACTGTTGAGATACTTGAAGGACTCAAGGAAGGCGATGAGGTGGTCATATCCATGAGTAGCGGAGATGCCGCCGAATCCTCGAGCGAGAATCAGGGTCGCCGTGGTCCTTTCCCGTTCTAAATTATCCTAAAATGTTCATCGTAAAACTTAGATTATGACTAAAACGATAATAGAGATCAAAGGCCTCAGAAAGGACTACCATGTGGGTGAGGTTACCGTTCATGCGCTTCGTGGAATTGATATGAAGATAGAAGCGGGAGAATTTGTGGCCGTGATGGGCGCAAGCGGTTCGGGAAAATCCACCATGCTGAATATTTTGGGTTGCCTGGATATTCCGACCAAAGGAGATTATTTCCTGGACGGAGTCGACATACGCACACTATCAAAAGATGATCTTGCCCGGTTGCGTAACCAGAAGCTGGGATTTGTGTTCCAGGCATACAATCTATTGCCCAGGACAACTGCTTTGGAGAACGTCGAACTCCCGCTTTTTTATGATCCAAAGGTAAAATCGAAAGAGAGAATGGAACGTGCCATTAAGGCACTTGATGCAGTAGGACTTGCAGACCGCATGCACCATATGCCCAATCAGCTTTCGGGCGGTCAGCAGCAAAGGGTTGCCATTGCGCGATCCCTGGTGAACGATCCTGTGATGATCCTTGCCGATGAACCCACCGGGAACCTCGATACACGCACTTCATTCGAGATCATGGAACTGTTCCAGGATCTGAATGAACGGGGCAGGACTATTATATACGTCACCCATGAACCGGATATCGCCAGGTTTGCCACGCGCAATGTGGTATTCCGCGACGGGCTGATCCAGCGGGAGAACATGGTAACAGAAAGGACTTTTGCCAAAGAAGTACTGAAAACGTTACCTGTAGAAATTATTGAAGAATTTGATTCATAAAATAAATCATACACTATGAGTTTTTCGAATCTAATAAGAATCGCCGTCAGAGCCCTGGTGAGGAACCGGTTAAGGGCAATTCTGACAATGCTGGGAATTATCATCGGTGTGGCTTCGGTTATCGCCATGCTCGCTCTGGGTGAGGGCTCCAAAAGAAGCATGCGTGAAGAAATGTCCGCCATGGGTACCAATATGATCATGGTTATGCCCAATTTCCAGCGGCGGGGAGGTGTAAACCTGGGAAGTGGCAGTTCCATGACACTGAAAATAGCCGATGTCAACACACTGCGTAATGAAGCCGTATATGTGGCTGCTGTATCACCTGAAATACGTTCGAGCGGCGGACAGGTCATTTACGGCAATAAAAATGCGCAAACCTCTGTTTATGGCGCCAGCGAGGAATACCTCGGAATCAGAAAGTTTGCGATCAAGAGTGGAAGGGTATTTACGGAAGCTGAGGAAAAGAGTATGGCAAAAGTTTGTCTTGTGGGACAAACAGTGGTGGAGAACCTTTTTGACGAAGGCACGGATCCGGTTGGATTATCCATCAGGATCAAGAATATTCCATTTCTGATCATCGGCCTGTTGGAGGAAAAGGGTGAGAGCGGAATGGGACAGGACCAGGATGATCTGATCATTGCACCCTGGACAACTGTCCAGAGACGTCTGGCTGCCATCGATTATATAAACGGCATTTATGCATCCGCTGTAAGTGAAGAGAAAAGTGATGCTGCCAAGACGGAAATAGAGGAGATCCTTCGCAGGACACATAAGCTGAAAGATTCCGATGAGAACGATTTCAGGATCATGTCACAATCGGAGCTGATGGAAACATTGACTTCCATGATGAGCATCATGACCTATCTCCTTGGGGCCATTGCTGCCATATCTCTCCTGGTAGGCGGAATTGGCATTATGAATATCATGTTTGTCTCGGTTACAGAGCGTACGCGTGAAATCGGACTTCGCATGTCCATTGGCGGTCGCAGCCAGGATATTCTCAAGCAGTTCCTGGTAGAATCCATCATTCTGAGCATCCTTGGAGGGGTCTTTGGTGTAATATTAGGCTACATCATTGCGAAGGGCGCGGGCTCGCTCATGGACACCAAAGCTTATGTTCAGACACAATCTGTAGTACTTGCATTTGCAGTGTGTTTCGCCATTGGTGTGTTTTTTGGCTGGTATCCGGCCCGGAAAGCGGCCAGTCTGAATCCGATCGATGCGTTGCGGTATGAGTAGTCTGACAAAAATGTTCTTATGAAATCTCCAAGATTACAAGGAAAGAAAATGCAGGTCCTGTTGCATGTTGCCGCATGGTGTATTTTACTGGGTCTGCCTTTATATAACTTTAACCGGTGGAATGTCCCTAAAGAGTTTTTATGGGTTTATTATATTAGCGCAGCCATTAATGGCATTATCTTTTACACCAACTATCTTGTTTTAATTCCAAGGTATTTTTTCAGCAACAGAAGGGCCCAATATTACCTGTCAGCAACCCTGTTGGCTGTCTGCCTGTTTTTGGTAACATTTTTCAGTTTTTCCTATATATTTAATCGCGAAATCCGCGATGAACGTCAAGATCAAATGAGCAGAAGGCCGATCGAAAATCGTGAGGACCCCGGGCCACCTAAAGACAGGCGTGTTTTCAGGCCCTTTGGACCGATGCATCTATATAATTTCACCTTTACCGCCCTGGTCATTACAGTATTTGCTTTTGGTCTGAGGAGCCTGGAGCGTCATGCCCACATCGAAAAGAAACAGAAGGAACTGGAAAAAGAGAAACTGAATTCAGAACTCGCGTTTCTGAAGAATCAGATAAGCCCGCATTTCTTCTTCAATACGCTGAACAATATCTATGCGTTGATCGGCATCAATACAGAGGATTCACAGAATGCGGTGCTTAAACTGTCCCGGATGATGAGGTACCTCTTGTATGAATCAGACAGCGGAGAAACACAGCTAAGCCAGGAAATTGATTTCATGAATAACTATATCGATCTGATGAGACTCAGAATGAGTGATAAAGTAAAATTAAGTGTTGCGTTTCCGTCGAAGTATGAGAATACCGCCATTCCACCGCTTCTGTTCATTACGATTATTGAAAATGCCTTCAAACATGGCATCAGTTATCGTGAGAAATCTTTCATTGATATTGCCATGGAAGTGTCAAAAGAATTTATTATCTTCAAATGTCACAATAGTATTGTAAACAACGGTGATGAAACCGAAGACGGGCATACCGGCATTGGTCTCGAGAATATCAGCAAGCGGCTGAATCTTCTTTACCCGGGCAGGCATGAATTAAAGATAGACCAAACCGGTTCAGTCTTCAATGTATTGGTAAAAATTTCCTTAGGTAAAGGCTGATCGCATGATAAATACAATTGCCATTGACGACGAACCTCTTGCCCTGCAGTTGGTGGCTGGTTATATTGAGAAGACCCCCGGCCTGGTTCTCGTTGGGAAGTTCGACAATCCGCTGGATGCCGTGGACTTCATGGCTGATCAGACGGTCGATTTGATATTTGTGGATATTCAGATGCCCGATCTCACGGGCATTGAATTTACCCGGGCCATGGCAAAGGGTCCCAAGGTTATTTTCACCACGGCATATGAAAAATATGCACTTGAGGGTTACAGGCTCGACGTGGTTGATTACCTTCTGAAGCCATTCAGTTACGAGGAGTTTTTCAAGGCCGTGCAAAAAACGCTCCGGCTTATCCGGCTTGAGCAGAAAGCCGAAATGAATCAGGTGGATGCCAACAGTGAATTTCTTTTTCTGAAATCGGAATATAAGATCAGAAGAATTAACTTCAATGATATCCTGTACATAGAGGGTCTCAAAGATTATGTCAAGGTTTATACGAAAAATGACCCCAAGCCCGTTCTATCGCTGACATCACTTAAATTGCTTGAATCGAAACTTCCCGAATCAACCTTTATGCGGATCCACCGATCCTTTATCGTCAATCTCGAAAAAATTGATACAATCGAACGCAGCCGGATTGTTTTCGGTAAAGTGTATATTCCCGTAAGTGATCAGTACAAGGAAAAGTTCCAGGAATTTGTCAATAAAAACTTTCTGTAGTTTCTAATCCCTGCTGTAATGGTTATCCGGTAATTCTCTCAGAATGGCTGCGCTCGTTTCCGCGGTAATATCACGCTGGGGATTGGCCAGCAATTCATAACCCACCATGAATTTTTTGATGGTGGCCGATCGCAGCAAAGGTGGGTAGAAGTGCATGTGCATTTGCCATTCATCATGTTCCAGCCCGTCAGTGGGAGCCTGGTGGATCCCTGCGGAATAGGGGAATGATACCCGGAACAGGTTGTCATACTTGATGGTGATAACCTGGATAGCCCTGGCCAGATTGCGGATATCCGCAGCATCAAACTGAAGGATATGCCGGATTTCTCTTTTGGGAAGGATCATGCTCTCATAGGGCCACACCGCCCAGAATGGCACAAGTACGACAAATCCTTCATTTTCGTAAATGATCCTTTCCTTTTTATTCAATTCAAGCTGCAGATAATCAAGTAGCATCGAAGCACGGTGATCATTCCTGTACTTGAGCTGATGGGCTTGTTCCTTGGCGGGTTCAACAGGGATCGTTTCCTGCGCCCATATCTGTCCATGCGGATGCGGATTGCTGCACCCCATGATTTCCCCTTTGTTCTCAAATATCTGAACATAATTGATAAACGGATGCGATCCCAGGGTTCTGTATTCCTCCTGCCAGGTACGCACTACGCTTTCAATACCGGGTACATCCATTTCTGCCAGGGTCAGATCATGTCGGGGTGAAAAACATATCACCTTGCATATGCCGCGCTCGGAATGCGCTGTCAATAGATTGGATTCCTGAACTCCGAATTTGGGAACATTGTCAATCAGGGCGCTGAAATCATTCACGAAGGAATATGTGGAGGTATAGGCCGGATTTGTGATTCCGTTTGCCCTTGTATTACCGGGACAAAGATAGCAGGCCGGATCGTGCTGCAAAGCGTTTTTTATGGCCTTCCCTTCTTCATGTCCCTGCCAGGGTCTTTTGGTCCTGTGTGGAGCCACCAAAACCCATTCCCCTGTGAGAATATTCAATCTGCGATGACTAAATTGCTGAATCATAGAAAGATATTAATCAGTTGTTATCTCTTAATTCATTAAACCAGCTCAAGGTTGAAATGCCCCAGGGTATAAGACCGGTGGTATGATCCAATCCGTTCAATTCGAAAAACTGAACTGTCTCAGAATCAGTGCCTGCGTTGATAAAGCTTTGGTATATGGCTGAAGATTGTGCGGAGGGTACCGTAAGATCAGCCGAGCCGTGGTAAAATTGTATCCTGACATTTGAATTCCAGGCACTCACGCTATTTTCCTGAAGAAGTTGCCGCAATTGGCTGAAATCCTGACCTGCCGCAAAATTGTCAATCAGGTCTTCGGTTAACAGATCGGTGATCTGATCGGTTAACTCGCTGTTTACTTCACCATTGGTATAGGAGCCATCGAATAACCGTGGAATTTTCTCAAAATAGGGAGACTTAAAATACTTTTCAAGCGGATCCGTAAGCAATCCCATATCTATCTGTGAATATAAAAAATAAGGCAGGTACAGAGGTCCGGGGTAATTGCCAACATCAAAAATGTAATTCGCCATGGTCATTAAATTGTATGCACCTGCACCGCAGGAGGCAGCTGTAATGTCAAAATCTGTCGCTTCACCGTTCTCGATTTCATCGAGGACTGACAGGGTGGCCCAACCACCCTGTGAATAGCCCATCAGGAAAGTACTGTCGTTGCTTTCCGCAAGTACATCATCTTTAAGCTGCATTTCCTTTAAGGCATGCAACAAATCGATAACGGCATTATTGGTGTTGACGCGATGGTAATATGGATGTAATATACTTTCGGAAGATCCAAACCCGATGTAGTCGGGAATAAGAATGATGTACCCGTTGCTTGCCAAAAACTGGAGCAAAACGAATGCTTCATTTAATGGAGCTTTGGTGGGTGCATCATCGTGCGCCGTATTTGTCCCGTTCTGAAAGCTGATGACCGGGAATTTTGAATCCGCCACGGGCATGCTAACCAAACCGGAAACCGTTATCACCGAATCGAGATAATGGGTTTCATATTCGATGGAATAAACCTGCACGCCATACCGGGCATGGTCAATAATATCAGCAATTTCGGGGTATTCGCCAACCCGGCTGGACAGGGATGATTTAACGAGATCAACAGGCCAAAGACCGATTGAGGAATAATCAAGGAGGAAAATATCATCATTGTTCTGGTTATCATCCTCCTTATTACAGGAAACAGCCACAAAAATTAACAGTAACAACAGGAAACCATACATTGAGATGATGGATCCTTTGGATCTTACATGATTTTCCATTTTTTATTATGTTTAAAGCCCCGTCTAATTTATTAAAAAGAACACAGTCAGACTATAAATCCAGCAATAATTTCTCGCCTTCCTCACCTTCCTTCAACATTTTGAGCGGTGATTCGATGAACTCTTTCACCTTAACCAGAAAGCTTACGGAGTCACGGCCGTCGATCAACCTGTGATCGTAAGATAAGGCAAGATACATCATAGGCCTTACCACGATGCTCCCGCTGATAACCACCGGGCGCTCCGTGATATTGTGCATACCCAGAATGGCGGATTGGGGAGGATTCAAAATCGGTGTTGAAAGCATGGAACCAAACACGCCGCCGTTTGTGATTGTAAATGTTCCCCCTGTCATTTCTTCAATGGAAAGTCGGGCGATCCTTGCCTTTTGCGCCAGTTCGGCAATGGCAATCTCAAGCCGGGAAATGCTGAGATGCTGCACATCGCGTATAACCGGCACCATCAGGCCTTTATCAGTTTGGACGGCGATGGCGATATCAATAAAACCGGGCGTGAGAATGTCGTCTCCGTCGATCATGGAGTTAACCCTGGGAAACAGTGCCAGCGCTTCGGCGCATGCCTTTGTGAAAAAAGACACCAGGCCCAGTTTCAGTCCGTGTTTTTCCTGGAACAGCGATTGGTATTTCCTCCGCAGATCCATAACAGCGCTCATGTCAACCTCATTAAAGGTGGTGAGCATAGCGGTCTCATTTTTGACCGATACCAACCGCTTGCTGAGTTTCCGTCGGAGGGGAGACATGGGCGTTCGGGTGATATCACGGCCGGAGGTGAATACAGCGGGTGAGGCGGGTACCCCGGACTGATTGCTTATTACCATTTCAACCTCCTGCCGGGTGATCTTTCTTAAACCCCGGATGATGGCATCGATGTCGAGATTGTGCTGCTGCATGATGTTTTTCGCCAGGGGAGTCGCTTTTATTGTGGGCTTGGGAGTAACTTCTTCTACTGCTGCTGCCGCCCCCGCCGCTGGCGGGGCCTTCGTCGCTTCACTCCTCGGTGCCGCTTCTCCCTTCCCTTCCGTATCAATCGTACATGCCACATCACCTACCTGTGCCTTATCACCGGCTTTAACGAGGATATTCAATTGTCCTGATTCCGGCGCAATCAAAGGCAGTGTTGCTTTATCGGTTTCGACTTCGGCTATTTCCTGATCTTTTTCAACCCGGCTGCCATGGTCTGCAAGCCAGTTCCCAATGGCAACCTCAGTTATTGATTCACCTGCGCCGGGTATTTTAATCTCAATGATCATATACAGTATATCGGATTATGTTTTCTCGGGAAAATAATTGTACTGTTTCAGAATGTTCTGTCTGATGCTGCCGTCAGAACATTGCAGGCCGCAATACTTTCTTTTCAGATCACACTCACATTTCCGGAATACCTTCCCGATGATCTCTTCCTGACTCAACTGATGGAGCTTGAGAAGACCGGTTGCAGGGCTGCCGCTGGGCTGCCGGTAAACCGGGATGATCTCTCTGTTCCGGAACTCATGATGGATATGCCGCCAGGGTCCCATATTGCCCGGCTCTTCCTGAACCCATAAGGTGATCATCACATTGGGATATTTCCTGATGATGTGATCCACCTGTTGGGTAGGGAAGGGATGCAATTGTTCCAGCCGCACCAGGGCAACATCGCGGGCATTAAATTCGGTCTTGCGTGCGAGAAGGTCATAATATATCTTACCAGAACAAAAGACAAGTCGTCTCACCTCTTTAATATCGACTTCAGGATCATCAATGACCTCTCTGAATCTGTCACCGGTGAGTTCTTCCAGTTTTGAAACACATTGCGGATGACGCAACAGGCTTTTGGGAGTAAAGATGATGGTGGGTACCCTGAAATTGCGGTATATGCTTTGCCGGAGCAGGTGGAATAAATTGGCAGGCGTCGTGGGATTTACGATTTGCATGTTATTCCTGGCAGCCAGAAGAAGAAAACGCTCGATCCGGGCACTTGAATGTTCAGGTCCCTGGCCCTCAAATCCGTGCGGAAGATACAGTACAAGTCCATTCATCAATCCCCATTTTTCTTCTGCCGAGCTGATGTATTGATCCACGATCACCTGGGCAACGTTGGCGAAATCTCCGAACTGCGCCTCCCATATCGTCAGTCCCTGCGGATTGGCGAGAGCATAACCGTATTCAAATCCCAGTACCCCGTATTCATTGAGCGGGGAATTGAGAACTGTGAAAGAGGCCTGGTTTTGTGATATTTGCTTAAGGGGCACAAAAATCGAGTCCGTATCTTCAATGACGTGCGCGGCGTGGCGGTGGGCGAAGGTTCCGCGAACAGAGTCCTGCCCGCTCAGCCGAACAGGATGTCCGTCATAAACCAGGCTTCCATATGCCAGCAATTCTGCCAGTGCCCAATCAATTTTGCCTTCTGTCATCATCCTGCGACGCTCTTCGGCCAACCTGACGGTTTTATCAATGAATTTTTCAGAAGGAGGCAGGAAGTTTACTTTTTCACCGATGAATTTCAGCAATTCAGCAGACAGCTCGTTGGGGTAGTGTTTGTCAAAATCAGCGCGCGCAGCATGTTTAAATCCCTTCCAGTCGTTATACAGGAAGCGCTGAATATGCACCTTACCCAATTCTTTGGAGATCTTTAGTTTTTCTTCGAGGAACACATCAAAGTCCTTTTGCTGATGCTGAATTTCTTCGCGAGTGTAAATACCCTGTGAAATAATGATTTCTGCATAGATATCCCGTGGATTCGGGTGTGTGGCAATGGCCTTGTACAAGGTAGGCTGTGTATAACGGGGTTCGTCACCTTCGTTATGACCGTATTTCCTGTATGACAAAATATCGATAAACACATCAGAGGCGAAGGCATGCCTGTATTCCATCGCCATATTCATGGTGTGAACCAAAGCTTCCACATCATCACCGTTTACATGAAAAATGGGCGCTTTGGTTACTTTGCCAATATCGGTGCAATAGGTACTGGAACGGGCATCCAGATAATTTGTTGTAAAACCTACCTGGTTATTGATCACAATATGAATGGTCCCTCCAGTTTTATAACCGGGTAAATCAGCCATCTGAACTACCTCATACACTACGCCCTGTCCTGCAATTGCTGCATCACCATGTATTAGAACAGGCAATACCTTTGAAAACTCTCCTTTGTATTTATTATCGATCCGCGATCGTGCTATTCCTTCAGCAACCGGTGAAGCGGATTCAAGATGAGAAGGATTGGGAACCAGGTTCAGTGTTACCGTTTTTTCGTTATCCAGTTTAATATCATTGCAATAGCCGAGATGATACTTGACATCTCCAAGTGCTATCGTATCTTCATATTCCTCTGCCACAAATTCCTGGAATACATTCTCATAGGGCTTTTCGATGATATTGGCCAGCACATTGAGCCGTCCCCTGTGCGCCATGCCAACGATGTACTCCTCAATTCCAAATGAAGATCCCTTGTCGATCAGAAAATACAGGGCAGGTATGAGTGCTTCGGTACCTTCGAGGGAGAAACGCTTTTGGCCAACGAACCGGCGATGTATAAAACTTTCAAAGCCTACTGCTTTTTTCAGGTGATGAAAGATCTTCATTTTAATGTCCGCAGGGAACGAAGTGGTGTTGCGGCTGCCTTCGATGTGTTTCTGCAACCATTCTATTTTTTCAGGTGTTCTGATGAACATATACTCTGCTCCGATGGACTGGCAATAAGTTTGTTGCATGTGATCAAAAATGTCCCGGAGCGTGGCATCGCCAAGTCCTATCTCGGTTCCGGCATGGAAAACCGTATTCAGATCACCGGCAGAAAGCCCGTAATTTTCAAGATCAAGGGTGGGGAAGTACTGTCTCCTGGTTCTTACCGGATTTGTCTGGGTGAATAAATGCCCTCTTTTTCTGAAGGCATCAATGAAATTCAAAACCCTGAATTCTTTGTCCAGATGCTCGTTCCCAACTTGTGAAGGAGATTGAAACCTTCTGGCGAAATCAAAACCTGAGAAAAAGGTCCGCCAGCTTTCATCGAGTGATTCCGGATTTTCCAAAAACTGGCTGTAAAGCCGGTCAATAGATTCAATTTCACTGTTTCCCAAGAATGAAAACCCGTCCATTAAAATTAGGTTAGATTGATACAATGCTGAGCTGTCTGTTCAAATTTACTAAACTTTAAGGGAAAAATAAGGCAGTCTGATACCTGCAAAGTCTAATAAATAACAAGCATGTGCAGGAATTGTTGCAGTCAATAATAGCTGTTTACCAATAAATAATTGCGGACATAATCCTCCACACCTGCTTCAAGCGATTGAAATTCCCCGGTATAACCTGCCCTGCGAAGTTTTTCCATTCGGGCTTCTGTAAAATACTGGTACTTATCCCGGATATCCAGGGGAGTGTCAATATACCCGATGGCAGGTTCAAGATGCATGGCATTGAATGTCGCATGGGTCAGATCAAGAAATGTGCGGGCTTTGCCGGTCCCCAGATTATAAATACCTGAAGGCGCCGGATGTGTGAAGAGCCAGAAAATAACATCTACCACATCTTTAACGTAAATGAAATCCCGGGCCTGTCCACCGTCCGGAATGCCTGGTTTGTGCGAACGGAACAATTTCATCCCCCCGGTTTGTCTGATCTGATGAAAGGCATGGAATACCACGGAAGCCATCCGTCCTTTATGATACTCATTGGGACCGTATACATTGAAGAATTTTAAGCCTGACCAGAATGGTGGTGTCTCACACTGAGCCAGCACCCATTTATCAAAATCATTTTTCGACTCACCGTAAGGATTTAATGGTTTTAATTTTTGGATGATCTCATGATCATCGCGATAACCAAATTCCCCGTTGCCGTATGTGGCGGCGGATGAAGCATATATCAGGGGAATAGCATATTTCGAACAAGCAGTCCAGATTTTCTTGGAGTAACCCAGGTTCAGTTTGTCAAAAACCGATTTATCAAACTCGGCGGTATCGGTCCTTGCGCCCAGATGAATGATATACCTGACCTTGTGGTTGTTTTGATCGAGCCAGGACGAGAATTCATCCCGGTGTATCCTGATTTTGCATGTTTTACCGGCTAAATTCCCGCTTTTATTCTCATTATCAAAGGAGTCCACAAGACCAAGGTTCAGATACCCCTGGGCATTCATGAAACCAGTGAGATTACTTCCGATAAAACCTGCTGCTCCGGTGATTATGATCATATGCTTCCAGAATTGTATTCCAGGCAAAGAAAGTAAATTTATGTTTCATTTCAGCAATCCCATTAATCTGCCCGAAGTTCCTCGAGAATTTCCAAAACAGTTGCAGTAAGATTACCAAGGGCCAGGGGCAAATTCCAGTTATCCACTTTACGGATCTCGATAAAGTAGGAAACGGCTCTGATCTGCAGAAATGGTATTTTTTCCATGAGGCAGACATAAAAGAAAGCGGCGCCTGCCATGGTTTCAATTTCACACTTAAAGCGACTTTTGACTTTTTGAATGTTTTCCTGGGTGCCGTGGAGGGTATTAACAGTAATGGCCTTAACGGGTATCAGGGATTCAACAACATCGATCTCAAAATTCCCGAGACTGCGCAATATTTCTCCCGTAAAGGGGAAGGAATCCTCATTGAGCAATTCCTTTTCACCCAATGTAAAAAATGCATCTTTTTCTTCAAAACCAAGATCAGCAAACTGATCCTGGGTAACATTCACAACAAATCCCATTTCCAGAAAGTAATCAAAGCTGCCTGCAATGCCCAGGTTGATGGCAAGGTCATAGCTGTATAACTGCAGGATTTTTGTGAGATGGTGCGCCATAAATACGCTTCCGTGGCCGGTAATCAGGATATCAATGTCCAGTGTCCCCAACCTGTAATTATGGAGATTATAATTCAATCTTGCGACAAATGTCAATTTATCACGCAAAGGCTTGACCTCACTGTTCGAAGATGCCACAAGAAGGATTTTCATAGCAAAATCAATTTTTAGGGCAGCATATCAAAAAGTTTCTAATTTTGTCATGCACCAAGATGTTCTAAAGATAAAACATTTTAATAAGCGCCCGAATAAATTTTTTATTGTACAATCTTTAATAAATGATTATCATGGAAGAAAAGAAACCAGTAATCGAGGGAATTTACGAAGCCGGTTTTGAACGGTTGGATAAATTCAACGGGCGCAAGACAAAATCTCTTGCCTCTCTATACCGCAAGGTCCTGACAAATCTCGGTGAAGATCCCTGCCGTGAAGGACTTATTGACACGCCGGAACGGGTAGCCAAAGCCATGCAGTATTTTACGCATGGTTATTTTATCAAACCCGAAGAAATACTGGGAGCTTCCCGATTTCATGAAGAGTACCAGGAGATGGTTATTGTCAAGGATATTGAATTGTATTCTCTGTGTGAGCATCACCTGGTTCCTTTTTTTGGCAGGGCCCATGTTGCCTATATCCCCAATGAATATATCACCGGTCTTAGCAAAATTGCCAGGGTCGTTGAGGCTTATGCACGGAGGCTGCAGGTTCAGGAACGGTTGACCATGCAAATCCGTGATTGCATACAGGAAGTGTTAAATCCCCTGGGTGTTGCAGTAGTCATTGAGGCCAAACACCTGTGCATGGTAATGCGGGGTATTCAGAAACAAAATTCAGTCACCACAACTTCGGCTTTTACGGGCTGTTTTTTGAAGGACAACCGTACACGCGAGGAATTCGTTCACATGATAGGCTTAAAGTTGCACTGATGGATTCCGGAGAAAGGAAATCCACATTCTTTTACCGCAATCTGCTGAAGGGACTGGCATGGCTCGCCGTAATTGTTGCCCTGTTCGTTTTTGCCAATCACAATGTTGACAAGGAGCTGATCCAACGTTTTGAACCTTTATTTAAAAAAACAGGTTTAATCCTGCTTATTTTTTCATTTTCTGAATTATTCATCGGAATCATTCCGCCTGAGGTGTTTATTATCTGGTCCTTGCGTTCAGGAATACTTGGCGACTATCTGTTCTGGGTCATAATTCTGACAATAATCTCCTATTTTGCCGGACTGGCCGCCTATTTTTTTGGCCGTTTCCTGCATAATACCCGGTTGTATTGTTATTTAAGGGACCGGTATTTACAAAAATCTGAAATCCTGCTCCAGGAATATGGCTTATATTTAATTCTCGTTGCTGCACTTACACCGATACCCTTCTCAGGGGTGGCCATGCTCGTTGGCTCGGTGCATTATCCCGTAAAAAACTACATTTACTGGTCGCTCTCCCGCTTTATCAAATTTGCTGTCTCTGCCTACGTTTTATGGGAAGCCAATATGATTTAAACAACCCGCGAACCTTTTTTATTCCCGGGTTGTTATAACCTTTTTAAGGAATTGCCGTAAAACATCGAACTGTTCTTTTTTTTGCAGGGGAAGCCGAAAACCATAGAGTAGGCGCATTTTAAATCAACTAACTATGAAAAATTTAAGCAAGGTATTGTTCTTTAGTTTGTTAACAGTGATCAGCATGCAGACTTTTGCACAGAAAGTTGGTATACAGGGTGGAATAAACCTGGCCAATATGGTTTCCAAAGATGATGATGATACTTACAGTGACGAGTTTAAAATGAATCTTGGATTCAATGCCGGTGCAACGGTCGAGATCGGACTTGGCGGCCTTTTATCCCTGGAGGCCGGTGTTATGGCCGATACCAAAGGTTTCAAACTGGAAGAAGACTATATGGGTGAGACCTATTCAGTTAAGGCCAACGCATTGTATATTGACGTGCCTGTGCTGGTTAAAGTCGGTCCTACACTCGGCCCCGTTAAAGTTTTTGCTGCAGCAGGTCCCTACGTTGGATTCGGTGTTGCCGGCAAATATACTATGGAAATTGCTGGTGAGAAAGAAAGCGAAGATATCAAATGGGGAAGTGGTGATGATGATGATGCAAAACCGCTCGATTACGGCGCAAAATTCGGAATTGGTGCCGAAGCTATGGGTTTTACTTTTGGCGCATATTATTCCCTGGGTTTGGCAAATATCGCTGTTGATACTGAAAATGGATATAAAGAAAGCAACAGGGTGATCAGTTTATCAATAGGCTACAAATTTGGAAAGTAATTGATATTTTTAACGCAATACAATAAAAAAACCTGGCAAAGCGGCCAGGTTTTTTTTTTATTTAAATGCTGAAGATTTACCTGTGTTTGCTGCCTACCAATGCAAAGTATGCAATGTAAGCATAGCATATGATCGGGAGGATGAAGGCGAACTTAACGCCAAATCCGTCGGCGACTTTACCCATCAATACGGGTATTACGGCGCCACCCACGATTAGCGTATTGATAATTCCCGAAGCCGTGCTCAGTTCTCCTTTATCCAGACCGTCTACGCCAAGGGCAAAAATGTTCGGGAACATCACCGAATTGAAGAATCCGATTGAACATCCTACCCAAAGGATCATGTTGGCCGGAACGGACATGGTTGCAAGGGCAAGAAGCGCAGCAATCACAGCAAAAACTGCAAGGGTCTTGTTTGCTTTGCCTTGTCCCAATTGCATGGCAAGATAGTTGATCAGCGCAACGCCGACGAAGATCAGGCCATCCGTTACTTCGCGCCTGATGTACCAGCCTACAACAAAAGCCAGAATCAGAACCAATGCGGTATACAGGTATTTCTTGGATTTCTCGGTATTCGACAGCATGAAAGAAGCATAGAAACGGCCAACCATAGCGCCACCCCAATACAGGGCAATCATTTTAGCGGCTTCGGTCCGGGTAAAGTCACCGGCTTCCTGCAGATAACGCTGTATCATGGCAGCGCTTCCCACTTCAGCGCCAACATAGAAGAATATACCCAGGGCGCCCAGGATCACATGCGGATATTTCCATACGCTTTTCCCTTCAACTCCTGTTGTGGAAATTGTGGGCAGTTTCAGGAAATAGATAACCACAGCAATGATCAGCACCAGGATGCCAATGATGAGGAAGGGCATGGGAACCGTCTGGGCAGCCTGAGAAGCAGCCTGTTCAGGTGTAAGTGCCGCATCTAGGGCGCTGTCGGCGGCTACCTTGAATACAAAAATACTGGCCAGGATGGGTGCAATGGTAGTTGCGATTGAATTCAGGGCCTGGGTGAGATTTAACCGGCCTGATGCAGTTTCGGAAGGACCTAGCGCAGTAACATACGGATTGGCAGCAACCTGCAGAAAAACTACGCCGCATGCCATAACGAAAATAGCAAACAGGAAGAACGGAAATGAAAGTGCCTTGGCAGCAGGAAAGAACAGGAAACTGCCGGCGGCAACCAGTACAAGACCGAGAATCACACCGGATTTATACCCGATTTTTTTAATGATACTGCCACTGGCAAAGGAAAGCACAAAATAAGTAAAGAAAAATGCACCGTTGACCAACTGAGCCTGGAAATTGGATAGATCAAATACGGCCTTAAACTTGTCTGCAAGGGTGATGTTAAATGTTGTCACAAATCCAAAGATGAAAAAGATCATCCCCATAAAGGCCATACCGACGGCCTGTGTATTTTTCTGCTGTGTCATTGTGTAATTTTTAGGTTAAACATTCGAGTTAAAAGTGGTATAAGTTTACAAATTTCTGTTGAATAACCGATCATAAAACAGAAATATTTCCTCATGTCCTTACCGTGTGTGGCAGGGATTCAAAGACTTCAACCGCAGCCCTCGATTTGTTCAGCGTATAAAAGTGAATGCCGGGAGCTCCCTTCTCCAACAGATCAATGCATTGCTTAATGGCATGATCAACACCGATCTGATGAACCTTGTCGGCATCATCCCGGTAAGTTTCCAGCTTTTCAAGCAGGTCAGGCGGGAATGAGGTGGCAGTCATATCAACAAATCTTTGGATCTGTTTATATGCTGTAATGGGTATGATTCCGGGTATGATCCTGCAGGTTATCCCGTTCTGAAGGGCATATTCCACAAACCTGAAATAAGCCTGATTATTGAAAAACAATTGGGTGATCATAAAATGGGTTCCCGCATCGTATTTTACCTTCAGGTTTTTCAGGTAGGTTTCCATATCCGGCGACTCGGGGTGCATTTCGGGGTTGGCCGCCGCGCCGATTGAAAATGCAAACTGACTTCTTACGAAAGAGATCAGATCGCTGGCATACCTGAATCCGTTCACCGGAGCCAGAAAGATCTCACTCCCTTTGGGAGGATCGCCGCGCAGGAGCATTACGTTTTCAATTCCCAACTGATGCAGGTATTGCATATCAGCAGCGATCTTGTCTCTCGAAGAACCCACGCAGGTATAATGAGCCATGGTATTCAGCCCGATCTTGTTCTGCAGGTAATCCACCAGTGTAAATGTGCGTTCCTGGCTGGATCCCCCGGCACCATAGGTAACCGATACAAAAGAGGGATCCAGCTTAAGGAGCTGACCTACATTGATCCCGAAATCAACAGCGGATATCTCGTCTTTGGGCGGGAAAAACTCGAATGAGAATGTGCGGTCGGAAGTATTAAAAATATCGGTGATTTTCATGCAGTCTTATCTTACTTGTAATTCAGGTTAGATGCCAGCAGGGACTCAACCCATGGCACGGTCCTTTTTTTTCTGTTGGCATAATCGCTGACCTGATCCGGAGATAGGTTCCCGACAAAGAAATAGCGGGATTGCGGATTTGCGAATACCAGTCCGCTCACCGATGCAGCAGGAGCCATGGAATAGCTTTCGGTCAGGGTAATTCCGGTGTTTTTCTCAGCCTGCAATAAGCGGAACAACGTTTCTTTTTCAGAATGATCCGGACTGGCAGGATAACCATGCGCAGGCCGGATACCCTGGTATTTTTCCAGCAATAGTTCTTCAAGTGAAAGGGATTCATCCGGGGCATACCCCCAAAACTCTTTCCTGATTTTCAGGTGGACAAGCTCGGTAAAAGCCTCAGCAAGCCTGTCAGCCAGCGCCTTTACCATAATGCCGTGATAGTCGTCGAGGTTATGCACAAACTGATCCACCATTTTCTGTATTCCCAAACCGGCAGTTACGGCAAAAGCACCCACATAATCGGTTTTCCCGGAACTGAGGGGCGCGACGAAATCGGATAAACAAAGATTCGGAGCGTTGTCGGTCTTGAGTTCCTGGTTCCTGAGATTGCAGAACTTCGCGATTACCTGATTCCTGGATGGATCGCTGTATATTTCAATATCATCATCAACGGAATTGGCCGGAAATATGCCAATAACACCATTGGCTGTCAGGGATCTGTTATTTATGATGTTATCGAGCATCCGGTTGGCGTCTGAAAAAAGCTTCCGGGCTTCTTCTCCCTGGCGCGGGTCATCGAGAATATCCGGATACTTGCCACGCAGCTGCCAGACCACAAAGAAGAATACCCAGCTGATATATTCCCTGATTTCTTCAAGGGGATAATTATCCAGGATTTTAATGCCCGTGAAATTCGGGACCACTATGTTTTCCATGTTCCAGTCAATTCCCAGGTGGTTTTTGCGGGCCTCTTCAATGGATATGTACTTTGTTTTCTCCTTAACCTGCAGATAGGTTTTTCGCAAATCATCATACTCTTTCCTGGCATTTTCGGTAAACTGTTCTCGAAGCGATCGTGAAAGAAGATTGCTTACTACACCAACACTCTTGGAGGCATCCTTTACATGGATGACCGGAGCGTGGTAATGCGGCTCAATTTTCACTGCCGTATGGATCTTTGAAGTTGTTGCCCCACCTATCAGCAAGGGTTTTTTCAATCCTTGTTTTTCAAATTGCCTGGCTGCTTCCGACATAATTTCGAGGGATGGCGTGATCAGTCCGCTCAGTCCGATGATATCAACATCATGTGTGATGGCCGCTTCAATGATCTTTTCAGTGGGGACCATGACTCCGAGATCAATGACCTCATAGTTGTTGCAGCTTAATACAACTCCCACAATGTTCTTGCCAATATCATGCACGTCGCCTTTTACAGTGGCCAGCAGAATCTTTCCCGCTTTATAGTCGCCTGCAGGTGAGCCGGCATCCTTTTCCAGTTCAATGAACGGCTGAAGCGCTGCCACAGCCTTTTTCATCACCCTCGCGCTTTTTACCACCTGTGGCAGGAACATTTTGCCTTCACCAAACAGATCGCCGACCCTTGACATCCCATCCATAAGGGGTCCTTCGATGATCTGAAGGGAACGCGGGAATTGAGTCCGGGCTTCCAGGACATCCTGTTCGATATATTCAACAATACCTTTGATCAGCGCGTGGTTAATTCGTTCCTGAACAGAACCGTTGCGCCATTCATCTGTTTTTTCATCCTTTTTATCCTGGGTTTTGTGCTGGTCAGAAAAGGCAATAAGCCTTTCGGTCGCATCAGGCTTTCTGTTTAATACAACATCTTCAGTAAGTTCGAGAAGATCAGGGGGAAGATCGTCGTAAACGGTCAGCATGCCGGGATTGACAATTCCCATGTCAAGACCCGCTTTGATGGCGTGATACAGGAAAACCGAGTGGATGGCTTCCCGTATGGTATTGTTGCCCCTGAAGGCAAAGGACAGGTTGCTGATGCCTCCGCTGACCTTTGCATGAGGAAGATTCTTTTTGATCCAGGATATGGTATTGATGAAATCAACAGCATAATTGTTGTGTTCTTCAATACCGGTTCCGATGGCCAATACATTGGGGTCAAAAATAATGTTCTCAGGCGCGAAGCCAACCTTGGAAGTAAGTAGATCGTAGGCGCGTTTACAAACCCCTGTGCGTTTTTCAAATGTATCAGCCTGTCCTTTTTCGTCAAAGGCCATTACAACAACTGCAGCTCCATACTGTTTCACCTTTGCGGCCTGCTCAAGAAAAACGGATTCACCCTCTTTCAGACTGATTGAATTTACAACTGATTTTCCCTGAACGCACTTCAATCCGGCTTCAAGAACTGACCATTTGGAAGAATCGATCATAAGCGGAAGTCTGGCTATTTCGGGTTCCGCCATGATCAGGTGCAAAAACCTGACCATGCACTTTTCAGCGTCCAGCATGGCATCATCCATACAAATATCTAAAATCTGCGCGCCGCCTTCTACCTGTTCACGTGCAACTGTCAGCGCTTCTTCGAACTTTTCCTCCCTGATCAATTTGGCAAATTTGGCTGAACCGGCAACATTGGCGCGTTCACCAATATTCACGAAGTTGCTCTCCCGGCTGATCACAAGGGTTTCCAGGCCGCTTAAACGGGTAATGTGATCGTTATCGGGTATTTTACGTGGTTTGTAATGTGAGGCAAGCTCGGCAAACGCACGGATGTGATCGGGCGTTGTGCCGCAACAGCCGCCAATAATATTTATGGATCCTGTTTCAAGAAAGTCACAGATCTGGGAAGTCATGATTTCAGGCGTATCGTCATATCCGCCAAACTGGTTCGGAAGACCGGCATTCGGGTGTGCACTTACGTAAAACGGGGCGCGACGCGCGAGCTCAGTCACGTATGGAAGCATTTCTTTTGCCCCAAGGGCACAATTGATGCCAATGCTGAGCAAATTGACATGTGAGATGGAACATAAGAAAGCTTCAATGGTTTGCCCCGAAAGGGTTCGGCCACTGGCATCAGTAACGGTACCGGAAACCATCACAGGTATTGTCCTGCCGGTATCCCGGAAAATATTTTCACAGGCAAAAAGTGCTGCCTTGGCATTGAGTGTGTCAAACACGGTTTCTATCAGCAGGAGATCGACGCCACCGTCAGTCAGTCCCCTGATCTGTTCGCCATAGGCGTTAACAAGACCGTCGAATGTTATGGCGCGATACCCCGGATCATTGACATCGGGTGAAAGAGAGGCTGTTTTATTGGTAGGACCTATTGATCCGGCCACATACCTGGGTTTGTTCCGATCCTGCAGGGTGACTTCTTGTGCAGCCGTGACAGCGATACGGGCAGAAGCAGCATTCATTTCATACACCATGTCACCGAGATGATAATCAGCTTGTGACACGGAAGATGCGCTGAAGGTATTGGTCTCAATGATATCGGCACCTGCACCAAGATAATATAGGTGGATTTGACGGATGATATCCGGCCTTGTGATCGAAAGTAAATCAATATTGCCTTTTACATCATGCGGAAAATTTTTGAGCAGTTCACCCCTGTAATCACTTTCAGTGAGTTTGTACTTTTGCACCAGACTTCCCATGGCACCATCGAGAACAAGTATACGCTGCTTCAGCAGATCATATAGGAGAGGTTTTTGCATATAGCGCTATTTGATCGGGCTAATGTAAATATTGGGTAACTAAAAATGCAAAGTTACCGAAAAAAAATACCGGAGTCCGAAAACTATTTCAGGAGATTCTTAACAGCTTTGATATTTAAGTCATTCAGAATACTTTTACCTTGTGGAGTATACATGTAGCTGATCCTGTCATGGTATAATGCCTCTATTTTTGGTCGCACCATTTTAGCCATACTGTTCACCAGATGGTTATCTTCAGAGAATCCTTCATCAAGAACAGCAAATGTGGCAGGTAGCCAGCGATGTGGAAACTGATCCTGGAATTTTCCACCCTGGAGGAATTGGTCGATTTGTGATTTGATAAGTTTCAGAACTTCCTCCGCAGCATTTTCGGAATCAGCGGCAATATTCCTGCCGGCCAGCCAATGCTTCAATGTCTGGGTATTGGGATAGATCAGCGCAGAAGTATATGCATTCTGGTTATTATGCAACATGCATTGTTCAATGCATCTTGTATGCTGAACAAGCGCTTCTTCAATGCTTTCTGGACTGTATTTCTCACCATCATCGGCAATCAGAAGGCATTTGAATCTTCCCAGCACATAAAGAAAACCATCCTTATCCATATAGCCCATGTCTCCCGTATAAAGCCATCCGTCCTTGATGGTTTCGCGTGTCGCTTCGGGATTGGCCCAATATCCCACCATGACGTTGCCCCCTTTTATCACAATTTCACCCTTTTCTCCAAGGGGAAGTACCTTGCCATCAGCATCGCAGATTTTCAGTTCCATATTGTTCACGAGTGTTCCGGAAGATCCCATTTTATGTTTGCCAGGGTTATTGGACGAGATAACAGGAGAGGCCTCTGTCAAACCATATCCCTGATACATGGGGATTCCGATTGCATAGAAGAAACGTTGCAGATCGATATCCAGAAGGGCACCTCCGCCGACAAAGTATTCGAGTCTACCGCCAAAAGCTTCCCGCACTTTACTGAACAGTATCTTATCAAAAAGAAACAGCAATGGTTTTAACAGAAACCTCAGGCCCTTGCCCTTGTTCCATCCTGTCCCGTTATGAAGAATGGCAATCCTAAGAGCAAGGTTAAACAGCTTTTCAGCTACCGGGCCCTTATCCTTTATGCCTTTTTCAATGTTCTTCTTGAAGTTCTTGGCAATGGCAGGCACACTCATCAGAAAATAGGGCCTGTTTTCCTTGATGTTGATGGGTATGTTCTTGATCGTTTCCAATGGAGTATCTCCGATCTGTAATGAAGCCATACTGGCACCGCAGGTCATCAGTGTGTAAATGCCGCATGTATGGGCGAAAGCATGGTCCCAGGGTAGAAATGACAGGGTAGTCCAGTACCTGGGTATTGTAAACAAGCTGAGTGATTGATTGATGTTGGCAATATAATTCCTGTGGCTCAGGATGATTCCTTTGGGATCGGCGGTAGTACCTGAAGTGTAACATATATTGGCATAATCATCTTCCCGGACCGACATATACCGCTCCCGGAAAGTATCCGGATTATTGCTCAGCAATTCCTTCCCCTTGTTGATGATATCTGTGTATAATATTTCAAAATCCCTGTATTCTTCCTGAGGATCGAGTAAAATGATCTTTTCCAGAGTCCTGATAGAATCTATAATTGGTACGATCTTTTTTGCCTGGTTTTTAGAGGCAATGATAAATCTGCATCCCGAATGTTCTATCCTGAATTTTAATTCAGCCGGTTCACTAAGCCTTTGTGACAAGGGCACGTCTACTGCGCCGGCAAATAAAATGCCCAGTTCACTGATTACCCAGTCATTTCTCCCTTCAGCCAACAAAGCAAGCCTGTCACCTTTCCGGACACCCAGTGCGACCAAACCTGCCCCAAACTGGTGCACCTTTTCCTGCACCTCCCTGAAAGTAGTCCCCTGGTATTTGTTGTTCTTTTTTTCGAGCAGAAATACATTGTCGCTGTATCTCTTCACGCAATCTTCGAAAAGTTGAATTAATGTATTCATGATGTTGCAGTTATATTCGAAATATACTGCAATATAACAAAAAACTGAATGCAGTAATGCAATAAAGGAGGGT
Organism: Bacteroidales bacterium; assembly: GCA_041737175.1. Lineage (GTDB taxonomy): Bacteria > Bacteroidota > Bacteroidia > Bacteroidales > UBA10428 > UBA5072. Next base: position 138,489 of record JBGSSF010000003.1, on the reverse strand, counting down.
GAGGGACTAAAAATACAGGATGTATTGTCTGGTGCCGGAAGGGAATGCAGCTATTATCGTACAACCACCAGCGAAAGCAGGTTTTCTATCTTATACAGCAATTGCTGCAGATTCACCGGTTTGGTTATAAAATCATCACAACCGGCTTTATAACAATGCTCGGATTCTTCACCATAGGCATTGGCAGTTTGCACGATTATGGGTAAAGAGGGCTTGAAGGCTTTGATTTGCCTGATGGCCTCAATGCCATCGATCACAGGCAACTGAATATCCATTAAAACAAGGTCAATATGTTCATATTGCTTACAGAACTCTACAGCCATTTGTCCGTTGATAGCCCATAAGATATTCGCGTTGGTTCTGCGTGAAAGGATAAGATCCATGTATTTGAAACTTATTTCATCATCCTCTGCGATCAGAAATGTACGGTTGCTCCAGTCCTGTAACATATTGTTTTGATTTGTTTAATGCTTAACTGACCAGATATACGTTTAAAAAGAGAATGGTGTGAAAGATACTTGATGAATCATGACACTTTTAGGTTAAACGCTACCATTTCTATGACTAAAAATTCCGGGTTCAGGTTGCGCATTTTTCCCGGTTCTCTATCAGGTATGCATAAAGTCATTGCCCGATCGCTTTATTTGTAGTAATTTATGATTTTAAATTTAAACATTATGAAAGAGCACTTTGATCCGGCATCCCGTATCCAGGATATGCTTCAGTTTGATGAATTTGGGGGCGTTAATCCGGCCATTACCGATTCCGCAACCTATACATTTCTGGATGCTGAAACCATGACCGAAACATTTTTGGGGCATACCGAAGGTTGTTTCCTGTATTCGAGGCATTGGAATCCCAGTAATAAATTCCTGGCTGACACGCTTGCAGCCATGGAGGACACACAGTCAGCATGGGTTACAGCATCAGGTATGTCAGCCATTACATGCTCCATACTGCAGCTATGCAAAGCAGGTGATCATATCATTACAAGTGTTACAACCTATGGCGGAACATTTGCCTTTCTGAAGAATTATCTTCCCAAATTTAACATTGAAGTATCCTTTGTGGATATTACCGATCTCGATAGTGTTAAAGGTGAAATCAGACCGAATACCAGGCTTATCTATACAGAATCCATTACAAATCCGCTGTTACAGGTATCTGACATTCCTTCTCTGGCTTCCATCGCCAGGAACAGGGGCATAATTCTTATGGTGGATAATACTTTCAGTCCTATGATGATAACGCCGGCCAGGTTGGGCGCAGATATAGTGGTTTACAGCATGACCAAGTTCATCAATGGAAAAAACGACTGTGTTGCCGGTGCAATTTGTGGTTCGCTGGATTTTGTAAACAGTCTGTCCAATGTAAATAATGGTACGGCCATGCTGCTGGGACCGGTCTTGGATCCCATGCGGTCATCCTCCATTTTAAAGAACCTCCATACCCTGCACATCCGGATGAAACAGCACAGCAGCAACGCCATGTATGTTGCATCGGAACTGAAGAAATTAGGTCTGGCTGTCCGGTATCCGGGACTTCCGGATCATCCTCAGCATAACATGCTCAACGGGATCATCAACAAGGAATACGGTTATGGAGGAATGATTACCCTGGAGTTGAATTCCTCAGCACTGGCCAATGAATTCATGCGGATGATGCAGATGGAAGGCGTTGGTTATCTGGCAGTAAGTTTGGGTTACTTCAAAACGCTTTTCAGCAATTCAGGCAAAAGCACATCATCGGAGGTTCCTGAGGAGTTGCAGCGTAAAATTGGATTAACTGAGGGGTTGGTGAGATTTTCCATCGGCCTGGATAATAACATCAACCGGTCCGTGGAAAAAATGAAAGAGTGCATGAGTGAGCTAAATATCATCTGACTCCAGAACAATCAATTGTTTTAATTGTTAATGGTAAATATAAAATACCTTCATCTATGGATTACACCCTTCATCTTGGTGCTAAAGCGCCTGATTTTGAATTGAAAGCCACTGACGGTAAAAACTACAGGCTGTCGGATTTTAACATATCCAGGTACCTGGTGGTTTTTTTCACCTGCAATCACTGTCCTTATGTGCTGGGGTCCGATGAAATTACCAGGCAAACTGCCCTGAAGTATAAGCCACTGGGAGTCGATTTCGTTGCCATCAATTCTAATAGTGCAAATACCTATCGTGAAGATGATTACGAACATATGGTAAAACGGATGCGGCAATATGAGTTCCCGTGGATATACCTCCACGATGAAACGCAGGAAATTGCTAAAAAGTACGGAGCATTACGGACTCCTCATTTCTATGTTTTTGATGAGCTCAGGAGAATGGTTTACACGGGAAGGGGAGTTGATAATCCAAAGGATGCAAAGAATTCAAAGGTTTTCGATCTCGACCGCGCGCTGGAAGAACTCACCAGTGGCAAGGAAATCAGCATCAAACTGACAAACCCGATCGGATGCAACGTCAAATGGGAAGGCATGGATCCGCATTGGATGCCTGCTGAAGCCAGGGATCTGGCATAAAGGCAGTTTGAGCATCAAGTGGAACCGTCAGGAACCCCGAAATCCCCTGAAGTACTTCATAAACTGAATCCTTTCATAGGCTGCCGGATTAACAGTTTTGGCCTGGCTCATAATTCCCCGGAACTGGCTGATCTGGTCCATACTTTTATCAACCATCCACTTCTCCAGTTCATCCAGCATCATCTGAATCTGATCCGGTCCGTTGACATAAACTGTGGAAGCAACTTCAACGGCGTCTGCACCGGCCAGTAATTGCTTAATCAGTGCGGACCCGTCGTGAACCCCTGTGGAAGCGCATAGGCTGCAACCTGACCGGCCTGAAAGGATGCCAATCCAGCGCAATGAAAGGTAAAGATCGGAAGGATTGCTTAGTACTGCGCCGGCAGTGAACTCAAGAGAGTCAATATCGATATCGGGATTGTAAAAACGATTGAATAGAACAAGCCCGTCAATGCCAGAATTGGAGATCTTTTGCAGGAAAGAGGCCAGGTTGGAAAAATAATAACTGAGTTTGACAATCACAGGAATGGTGACCTGCTTTTTCACCTCTTTAATGATATCGAAATAGATTTTTTCATTATCTTCTGCAGAGCGGCTGAAATCGCTGGGAAGGATAAACACATTCAGTTCGATGGCATCGGCGCCTGCCTGCTGAATCTTACCCGGAAAATAGGTCCATTGCGAAGCGGTAATGCAGTTAACAGAAGCAATAACAGGGATGTTCACGCCTTTTTTGGCTTTCCGGATGTAGTCCAGATATTTGGTGGCAGGTTCGTCGGGTGATTCCATATATTCATAGAAATCTACTGTTTCAGGGTACAGAAATCCCTCGGAACTCATCCGGTGCATATTGGCATTCATTTCCTTCAGGATCTCCTCTTCAAAGAGAGATTTGAGAACTACTGCAGCAGCCCCCTTATTTTCAAGTTCCTGAATGTTTTCAATGGTATCAGAAAGTCCTGAACTGCCAATAATAACAGGATTTTTCAGTTTAAGACCTGCAAAAACAGTTGTTAAATCAGCCATACGGGTTGTTTTAATTATTATAAGTAAATTTATTAAAAGTTACCATGAAAAGGCTATTGTCAATAACCTAATTTTCCTAAATTTGTTTTAATTGAATGTTTAATTTCTGAGTTATATCTAACAATACCCAAACCGATGAAAAAGATACTCTTTCTGCTTGTCATGAGTTTATTGCTTTGCAACGGATGCAAGTTTTTCAGGGGCAAATCTGCCAAGACCATTGATACCATAACTGCCGACACAACTACGGAAGAAATCATTGACTCTGCTGACTTATATACGGGAATGGGGGATGCGCCTGTTACTGAACAGTCAGCGCCGGCTTTCCAGATGCCTGCATCAACACCTGTTACACAAAGGACAAGTGCTTTAGGCGGAACCTATTACATGATTGTTGGCTGTTTTACGGTTCAGAATAATGCCGACAAATTTGCAGAGAAATTGAGGGGTAATGGGTATAATCCGCAGATAATTTCGGGAAGCAACAATTTCCAGATGGTTTCCGCAAAATCTTACAACAGTTACCGTGAGAGCGTGGCCGATCTGGATAAATTCCGCAACGAGGTAACGCCCAATGCCTGGGTTTACCTGCAACGATGACCTTTACGAATTCCCGGTCATTATAAACAACGGTTGGAATTCAAAGCTTTTGTAATGCGGACGGTACCGCTCCACATTGTAATACCTTTTAATATCAATTACTTTGTTGGTGCTTGTAACCACATCAATAGGCGCATTGTCATATCTTCCGTTTCTTAATACCACGAGCCGGCCATGTATGCCCTTCAGGATCAGGTCAAGGGCAAGATTGCCATATGCCATGGGCACTATGGAATCAATGGCATCGGGATCACCACCTCTGACAAGATAGCCAAGTTGCTGGTAGATGGTATTTACTCTCTGACCGTTACAATACTTGGGAGATAATTCCCTGATTTTATCGGAGACCAATTCTCCAATGCCCCCGTGCAAGCTATGACCATATACATCTTTGTTATCGTTCACCAGGGTTCGTTCATTCATGCCGATCATTTTGGCGCCCTCTGAAACCAATACTACTGAATAATGACTGGGGTTTTTATGCCGGTCCTCGATGAGCAGGGTTGTCAGAAGATCCGGATCGAATTTGTGTTCCGGGATAACACAACGATTGGCTGCCCCTGCCATGGTGGGGAGCATGGCAGTAAATCCGGCGTACCTGCCGAAGACCTCGATAACCAGTATCCGTTCATGAGAGCCGGCTGAAGTACGCAACGTGTTGCACATCTGAATGGTACGAGTAACGCAGGTACTGAATCCAATACAGTAATCGGTCCCGGGAACATCATTGTCCATGGTTTTTGGAATGGCCACAACTTTCACACCTTCGGAATACAATCTGACGCCATAGCTGAGTGTATCGTCCCCCCCAATGGGAATAAGGTATTCCACGCCCAGGTACTCCAGGTTTTTGATAACCTCTTCGGTCAGGTCATTTACCTCATTTTTGTACTTGTCCTTATATTGCGGTGGCACATTGGCCTTCTGAACGTGACTTGGTCTGGTTCGCGAGGTATGTATGAATGTCCCCCCTGTACGGCCTGCTTTATTGACGATTTCTTCGGTCAGCACCATATACTTGTCACTGTTATCGGCTTTCTTATCGCGAACCAATTCCATGATACCCGCCCAACCTCTTCGTAAGCCGATAACCTGGTAACCTTCGCGCAACGCTCTGATTGTTATCGCTCTGATGGCCGGATTAAGACCTGGAACATCACCGCCTCCTGTAAGAATGGCAATAGAGCCTTTTTTCTTATTTGTCTGAGCCATGGAAAATGATTTATCGGATTTAACAAATTCATCCCAATAAAGATAGAGAAATTTTTAAATAAAGAGGTTGTGTCAAAAGATTGAAAAAAAGCATAGTTGAAAACTACGCTTAGCGTTTGATAAAAAAAAGCGTAGTTACAAACTACGCTTAGCATATTATGCAGATAATCTATTTGTTATGCCAGGCGGAGTTTTTAACTCCGCCTAAAAATGTTGGCTTTTTATAGGTTAGCTACCAGTTCAGGATCTTCTTGAAATCAAATTCCTCGGGATCAGAGATATACTGTTTGGCTGCCTTATAATCGTTCTTGGTGATGTAGTGCAGGTTATTGTCGAATACCAGTTTGGTTCTTTCTGAATCCATATTCACCAGGCGGGTTCTGACTTTTCCGTTTTCATCCTCCACATCTTTCATATACAATGGCATTACATCGCCCTGGGGTGTCTGTGTCACCATACAACCGGTTGCACCTTCCTGGAACAGTTTCATTACTCCTGTACCTAAAATGGTCGCATAGGAAAGATCGTAGGCAATAGGCCGTACACAACGGAGTTCATAACCGATTTCATTGGGCCGGCTTTTTACCTCAATGCCGAGTTTTTTGAGTTTCTGCTGAACCAGCATATTGAAGATATGGGCCTTGCTTACGTTGCCCAGCTCGGGATGACCATGATCATCGTATGTAAAGTTTATTCCGGTACCTTCAATTTCTTCATCACTCATGAAGTGAAAAACACCCTCACTGACGATAGCTACCCCATATTCTATACCCAGCAGCTTTCGTTTGATCATGGATGAAATGATCATTCTGGTAATGGCATCGAACGTGATTTTGGTTTTGTTAAACATTTCAGGAATAATGATCATGGGATAATGGCATGCAGTGCCGATACCCAGTGCAAGGTGCCCAGCTTCACGGCCCATGGCTGAAACCACAAACCAATTCCCGCTGGTGCGTGCATCTTCATACAGCGTGGTACCGATCCTGACACCTTCTTCCTTTGCGGTCTGATAACCAAACGTGGGAGTGCCTTCAGGTAAAGGAAGGTCATTGTCAATGGTTTTGGGAACATGAATGTTGGAAAGCTTTAGCTTGTTGGTCTGCATGAATTTGCTTATCCTGTTGGCTGTTGAAGCCGTATCATCGCCGCCGATAGTCACCAGTAACTTAATGTTGTTGTTTACAAAAAAGTCGGTTTTGAATTCCTCATCCTTGGGTTTGTAACGGCTCATTTTTAAGGCTGAACCGCCCCTGCTGTAAATACTGTCCGCGAAATTAAAATCGAGCTTTTCAAAATTGGGTTTATCGGTAAAAATAGTTTTGTAACCTTCGTGGATCCCCAAAACTTCATACCCGGCATTCAGAAAAACCTTGGTCACCGATCCGATTACCGTGTTTATACCGGGTGCGGGACCGCCGGCACATAAGATTGCGACTGATTCTTTCATAATGATGTATTAGCTTATTTGTTGAGTATAGAATTATATAAAATTCAGGTTTGCAAAGATGTAAATATATTTTAAAATTGTAATCATAGGCTCAACAATATTACTATTGTCAGCAGGCTGGTGTGAGAAAAACCATATATTTGACTCCATAAATTAAAAACAGGGGAAATGAGCTATTTACGTGACAAGTTCTGGTTCAGGTGGGGTATGTTACTGTTGGTCAGTTTGGTAATGGCTGCCAACTATTATTTTTATGACGCCTTAACTCCTATAAAATCAGTGCTTTCAGAACATCTTGGTTTCAGCTCCACGGATTACGGAATAGTTCAGGGATTTTATGCCTTTCCGAACACCTTTTTACTGATGGCAATCCTGGGGGGAATTATTCTTGACCGCATCGGAATCAGGGTAACGGGAACCGTTTTTGTGACCTTCATGCTGATTGGAGCGTGGCTTACCTTATACGGTGCTTCGGATGTTTATAACAACGGCGGACCCGGCCATGCTTTCATGGGTTCTTTTCTTAAACAATTTTCACCATCCGTAAAAATGATGGCCCTGGGCATGCTTTTTTTTGGTCTTGGCGCGGAGACCAGTATTGTTGTTTTTAACAAGATCCTCGTGAAGTGGTTTAAGGGCCGTGAAATTGCGTTGGCTTTTGCCGTTAATCTGGGCATCGCAAGGTTCGGCACCGCCCTGGCCATTAAGCTTGGTCCCCGTTTTGCCGAAAGGGATTGGTTGATGCCCATCTGGTTTGGTGTATTGCTGCTTTCAATTACCTTCCTGGCTTTCCTGATTTATTTGGTAAATGATTACAGGCTTGACCGGCAGATCAAGGATGATAATCCACAAATGGATGAAACTGAAAAATTCCGGATCACGGATGTCACCAACCTGTTAAAGATCAAATCATTTATATACATTGCCCTGCTTTGCGTAACTTTTTATGCGGCATTTTTTCCCTTCCTCAAGTATGCTCCCGATTTCTTTCTCAATAAGTTCGGCGTGTCTCCCAAAACAAGCGGTGATATAACTTTCTGGCTTCCCATCGGCACAGTCCTTTTTACACCCATATTCGGCTGGCTGGTTGACAAACGGGGACGCGCAGCAAGCCTTATGATCCTCGGATCTATCATACTAATAGCGGTCCACCTGATCTTTGCCTTTACAAAATTCAACCCATATCCTTTATGTATTTTGCTGGGAGTTGCATTCTCACTGGTGCCGGCCGCCATGTGGCCCAGTGTTGCCCGTATCGTTAGTGAAAACAGACTTGGCACGGCCTATGGAATCATGTTCAGTCTTCAGAATCTAGGGCTTTTCGCCATTCCAATCCTGGCAGGACGCATTCTCGATATTACCAACAAGGATATTGCCGCCGGGCAGCCGCTGAATTACACAGTAACCATGGTCCTGTTTTCCAGCCTGGGAATTGTGGCTCTGTTCTTTGCATTCCTGTTGCGGAAAGAAGATAAAACATCGGGGTACGGATTGGAATTGCGCAGAAAGAAAATTGTAAATTAATGGTAAATGGTAAATTGTAAATGGTGAATGGTAAATTGTAAATGAAAATCCACAATCCACAATCCACCATTCACAATTTACAATCTACAATCTACAATTACCTAAAGATAATCTGTCTCCGGTCCGGTCCCAATGAAACTATCGTTACCGGAATACCGGTTTCCTTTTCTATGAACTCTATATACCGGATAAGCTCTGCAGGTATGTCCGATTTTTCGGTAATATCGGATACGTCCCTTTTCCAGCCTTTCATTTCGATATATTCAGGTGAATCGACTGCCTGCAGGTCGTAAGGAATCTGCTCAACGATCCGACCCTGCACCTTGTATCCAGTGCAGATTTTTATGATATCGAAATCAGAAAGCACATCTGCTTTTGTCATGATCAGCTGGGTCACACCGTTGATCAGTATGGAATACCTGAGAGCGACCAGGTCGAGCCATCCGCAACGGCGAGGCCTGCCTGTCGTTGCTCCGTATTCATGTCCCTTTTCCCGAAGCGTGTTTCCGGTTTCGTCATCTAGTTCCGTTGGAAAGGGACCGCTTCCCACACGTGTGCAATAAGCCTTAAAAACTCCAAATACTTCGCCGATCCGCGAAGGGGCAATGCCAAGTCCTGTACATGCACCCGCACTGATGGTGTTGGATGAGGTTACGAAGGGATAGGAACCAAAATCAATATCCAGCATGGTTCCCTGTGCTCCTTCGGCAAGAACCCTTTTGCCATCGGACAACAGATGGTTCACCTCGTATTCACTGTCGATAATGGTATATCTGCGGATTTCATCAATTCCTTCAAACCATTCTTCTTCCTGTTCTTCTATATTATAACTGAAATTATACATCCGGAGCAGAGCTATATGCTTTTGTTTCAAATGGTTGTATTTTTCTTTGAAATCAGATTGCAGGATATCGCCGACTCTTAATCCGTTTCTTCCGGTTTTATCCATATAGGTTGGGCCGATGCCTTTCAGTGTGCTTCCGATTTTTGTCAAACCCTTGGCGGCTTCTGACGCTGCATCAAGAATCCGGTGAGAAGGAAGGATCAGGTGCGCTTTTCTGGATATCCGCAGCTTGTTCTGCAATTGAACACCAAGTTTGTAAATCGATGTTGTCTCCTTTTTAAAGATCACAGGATCGATAACAACGCCATTTCCGATGATATTAATCTGGTTCTCATGAAAGATACCCGACGGAATGGAGTGCAGAACGTGCTTTATTTCATTAAATTCCAGTGAGTGTCCTGCATTGGGGCCTCCCTGGAATCGTGTTATCACATCGTAATCCGGAGTTAATACATCCACTATTTTTCCTTTACCTTCATCACCCCACTGAAGGCCTAATACAACGTCTGCTTTCATACTGTTCCCGGGAATTAAAAAATGCCTTCTAAGGTAATAATTTTTTCAATGAAACGGCTTCTTCCTTTTATCGGGAGTTTCTTTTTTTCTCCCGTAAATGTATAAAGAATGATGGGAAGGATCAAATCCGTTGAGTTCACAAGCTGTATTGATGATCTCCAGCATTCTGGGATCACAGAACTCAATTACTTTACCTGTATCGATATCAATGAGATGGTCATGTTGCATGCACTGATAAGCCTTTTCAAACTGGGCGATGTTTTTACCGAACTGGTGTTTTACCACCAGGCTGCAATCCAGCAGAAGTTCAATGGTGTTGTAAAGGGTGGCACGGCTTACCCTGTAATTTTTGTTCTTCATGAAAAGATAGAGCGTTTCAATATCGAAGTGCCCTTCGCGGGAATAAATTTCATCGAGAATGGCATAACGCTCCGGAGTTTTACGATGCCCCTTTTTCTCAAGGTAATTGATAAAGATCTTTTTAACAGTCTCTTTTGTTTCAGCAGAAACCATAACCAGTTCAGATTAATTGCCGGAGCTAAATTAATTAATTTTTAAACACACAATTCTCTATTTAGAATTATTTTAAATTAATTTAACCCGCGGCTTCGACCCGTTTCACCGCATCAACACCTTTTATTTTGCTTAAGCTCATCAACAGGTTGTTCAGGTCCTTTGCATCATGCACATAAAGGTCAATGGTTCCCTCCCAGATTCCGTCGTGGCTTGAAAGGTTGATCGTACGGATGTTCACATTGAGCTCTTTGGATATAACATGGGTAATGTCGCTGTAGACGCCAAACCGGTCTATTCCGTTCATGGCCACCTTTACAAGGAAAGAAAGAAATTTATGAGTTGTCCATTTTACGGGAACCAACAGTTCGCTCTGGCTTGATAGAAGCCGGATGGCGGTGGAACATTTGGACTGATGTATGGTGATATTGTCACCCTCCAGCGAATCTCTGAAGCCGATTACATTATCACCCGGAATGGGGTTGCAGCATTTGGCGATGGCGTAATCCGTGGTAGCGCTGCCCAGGTTCTCCTTCAGCAGGATTGGTGTTTTCAGGTTGTACCTCTGATGTGCGCTGTTAAGCGATACCGCTTTCTTCGATCTCAAGGAAGTCTTTCCAAACTGGAGACTCCAGTAATTGACCCATTTGTTCTTGGTGTTTTGCCGGAGCACCTGATCCATATCCTCGAGTTGAATAATACCGGTACCGATATTACTGTATAGCTCGTCCTTATTGGATAATTCGTATGCCGGCAATAATTTGCGGATAATGCGTGCATTGGGTCTCAGTTTTAGCTCCAGCAACCTGTCTTCGAGCAGTTTTTTACCCTTTTCGATCCGGTTCTTATTCTCAGACTTCAGGGCGTCCTTTATGGCAGATTTGGCTTTAATGGTGATCACCGTATCAAGCCATTCCAGACGGGGCCGGTAAGTATCTGAAGTGATTATTTCAACCTGATCACCGCTTTTTAAAGCATAGTTTAACGGCACTAACCGGTGATTGACCTTGGCACCGATCGCCTTATGCCCGATCTCACTGTGGATTTCATAAGCAAAGTCAAGAACCGTGCTGTTCACAGGAAGCGTTTTTGTATCACCCTTTGGTGTGAATACAAAGATTTCAGAAGCGAACAGGTTAAGTTTAAAATCATCCAGGAATTCCAGCGCATCAGAGTTGGGATTGGCCAACAGTTCGCGGATCCTTTTCAGCCATTTATCGAGTTCCCCCTCATGTGAACTATCTGTCTTGTATTTCCAGTGCGCTGCAAATCCGCGTTCGGCTATATCATCCATCCTTCTTGAACGGATCTGAACCTCCATCCAGTTACCTTTTGGGCCCATTACGGTTGCATGCAGGGCCTCGTAACCATTTGCCTTGGGTGTGCTGACCCAGTCCCGGATACGCTCAGGCTTAGGCATGTAGATATCCGTGATCATGGAATAGATATTCCAGCATTGCGTTTTTTCAGGTATTCCCGGCAGCGGATCAAATACAATACGAATGGCCATCAGATCATACACCTCCTCGAACGGAATGTTCTTGGATTGCATTTTATGCCAGATGGAATAAATGGATTTGTAACGGCCACTGATTTCATAACTGATGCTGTTCTTTTCGAGTTGCTCTTTAATTGGTCTGGCAAATTCCTGTATAAAAACCTGATGGCTTTTTTCCTGGCCTTTCAGCTTTTCAGAAAGCTCCTGGAATATCTTGGGATACCGGTATTTCAGACTGAGATCTTCAAGCTCGTCCTTGATGGTGTAAAAGCCCATACGGTGGGCCAGGGGAGCGTATAGATAAAGAGTCTCCGCGGAAATCTTCATCTGTTTGGCGACAGGCAGCGATCCGAGGGTTCTCATATTATGCAGTCTGTCAGCCAACTTGATCAGAATTACCCTGACATCATCCGACAGCGTCAGAAGCATTTTCCTAAAATTCTCTGCCTGCAATGTGGAATTCTTGTCGAAAACACCTGATATTTTTGTCAGGCCGTCAACGATGGATGCTATCTTGGGCCCGAAATGATTCTCAATATCCTCCAATGTAAATTCGGTATCTTCCACAACATCATGAAGCAAAGATGCTACAACTGCCTTTACCCCGAGTCCCATCTCCTGTGTTACGATCCTGGCCACTGCAATGGGGTGAAGGATATAGGGTTCACCGGACAACCGCAGAGCACCCTTATGTGCGTTGTCTGCCATTTTGAAGGCTTTGCGGATCAATGCTTTATCAGTCCGTTTATTACAACGGATACAACTTTCAAGCAGGTCATTGAATTCATGCCTGATTTTAATCTCCTCTGCTGAAAGGGTGGAACTCATGGAATGCACAAAAAAGTAAGGCGTTGAAGATAGTGCAAAATTAGCGATTTTGCACCAATGTTAGGTGATGAAGTGATTAGGTGATGAAGTGATAAGGTGATGAAGTGATTAACGGTAGAGGACGGTCACGCTTCCGTTCATTTCATTATAATCGGTGCTGTAATTGTACACCCGGATATAATACAGATAAACGCCTTCAGGAACGTATTTCCCGTTTGCCCTTCCATCCCAGGGTTCGGACCCTTCCCAGATTTTTGTCCCCAGCCGGTTATAAATGGTCATTTCATATTGTTCCGGCTCGAAGGAAAATACGGGTTCAAAAACCTGGTTTGTAGGATCACCATCATTGGGAATAAAGGCATTGGGCATCCGGATATCAGGATTTAATGAGAAACAAAGGCGGTTAGACAGGCTCTTGCCTTGCAGACCATACATATTGATGTTCTCAATGGCATCCACCTGGTAACAAACCAGGCTGCTGACCGGATCGGCGTAATTGGCCAACGCGCCGATATCATCAATGTAATAGGTAGTGGTTGATCCAAGATCAATGGTATCGGTTACCGGGTTTTCCCGACCGCTCGTTCTGATGATCCGGTAACGTTCCACGTCACCTGACCAGTCTTCATATTCGTTCCAGGAAACGGAAATATTGGTTCCTGCCAGGGTCCCGTTGAGGATGATGTTATTGGCCGTATTGGATATGGAGGAAGCCTGACCACAATTGTTGATTCCCTCAAGATGATAATAATAAATACCTGATGTAAAAGGTACATTATCGGTATAAGTGATCCGATTGTTGCTGGTAATGAAGGTGGTAACGATTTCAGGATCACTGCCTGCCGGACTATTGCTGCGCACCAGGTTGTACTGTGTATTAAAAGGCGCACCCAGGATGGTGAAGGAAAGGTCAATTGAATTTCCGGCGCTAAGGGTTGCATAATCTGCATTGACACTGTTGGGCTGTAGCGACATGGTGGTAAGAACATCCACCCGGTTGGATGTGGATCGCCGAATCCTGTCACTGTTTACTGCTTCAACGAATAATTCGTAGGTCTGGTTGCCGGTAACATTGGTCATGACATAACTCGTGGTGGTTCCGGAAACCTGATCAATCAGGCTATATACATTGGGCGCTGTTCTCCGGTAAATGTTGAATTCATCGGTTGAACCCCGCCATTTATTGTAGTTGTTCCAGTTCAGAGTGATGGTACCCAGGCAGGTGTCAAAATCAGCTTCAAGAAAAATGGTGCTGTCAGGGGGCTGTTCAAAACCGCCATTCTGAATAGTTGTTGGTCCTCCCCCCAGATCGTTCACACCCCATACTGTATATCCTACAGAATGAACGGAGGATTCCAGATTGGTGTTGATAAAGAATGTATCAGGGACAAAAACTTGTCCAACTCCGGTAAAACCATAATCCGGCGGAAATTCACCAGGATTACGCAAAGTCGAAATTCCAATTATGTAATAATCAATTTCGGGATAGGCGCTGGTAATCGAAAACCAGATCAGGCTATCATGACCCGTTTCGGGATTAACCGTCACATAATACAAACGGGGAGCGGGGTAGGTTGATGTCTGGGCAAGAATGAACAGGGATTTGCAGGTCAATAACAGCAGAAGGATCAGTGTGCGGATTGCTTTCATGGAAGTACAAACAGGTATATTGGAAAAACGAAGCATCGGTTTGATTATTGTGATTCAAAGATAAGGGATTGAATAAGAATTTGAAGCCATAATTATTAATTTTGTTAAAAGCTATAAAGAATGCCTCAGTATAAATCTGGAAATTTGCTGCTTTATCTGACAATCTTCAGCATAGCCATGGGTTTCCTGGAAAGCGCCGTAGTGATTTACCTGCGGGAAATTTATTATCCTTCAGGCTTTGCGTTTCCGGTTAACCCGTTGTCAGGGAAAATCGGCCTGACAGAAGTGCTTCGTGAAACTGCCACCATCCTCATGCTTTTATCGGTTGGATTTCTTGGCGGCAAAAACCTCAGACAGCGGTTTGCCGTTTTTATTTATTGTTTTGCAGTCTGGGACATTTTTTACTATGTTTTTCTGAAGGTTCTAATCCGCTGGCCTGAATCTTTTCTCACCTGGGATTTGCTTTTCCTCATACCGGTGGCATGGACCGGTCCTGTGATCACGCCCCTGATCGTTTCAGCAACCATGATCCTGTTATCCTGCATCCTGTTGTTTTCAGGTGAAAGCCACCGGTCCTCCGGTCGCAGGTTAAGCCGTGCGCTGATCATTTCGGGGTCAGTGCTGGTGTTCCTGTCATTTATATGGGATTTTTCGGGCCATATGCTGGATCATTTTCCTTTGGCCAGCCTGTTTCGTGCTGCGGACATAGGAAGTGCGATGAATAACTATGTTCCCGGGCGCTTTAACTGGTGGATTTTTATGGCCGGCGAAGCAGCTATTCTGGCTGGTATTTACCGGGTACATTCAGCATCCATGAAATCAGTGCAAAAATGATCAAACTGCAAGTATGAAAAAGATACGTCTCCTTTCCCTGACAGTAATCCTTGCCTTCTCTGGTATTTCTTTATTGAAGTGCCAGTCCTGGATCAGGATCAACCAATTGGGATATCTTCCGGCATCTGTTAAAGTTGCCGTTCTGGTAAGCAAAGACAGGATCATCCCCACAGAATTTGAATTGCATCATGCGCTTACGGGCAAGGTTCTTTATAAATCAGACAAGATTAAAGGTTTCGGACGATATGGCGCATTTGAATCGGGTTTTCGGCTTGATTTTTCTGACTATATTCAGCAGGGCCCTGTATATATTGAGGCTGCCGGTGTGAAATCTCCTGTTTTCAATATTTCAGAAAGTGTCTATGACGGAACGGCTGATTTTTTACTGCACTATATGCGGCAGCAACGATGCGGTTATAACCCCTTTCTGCACGATTCATGTCACACACAAGACGGATACCGGATCTATCATCCACTTTCAGATTCATCCCGCATAGACGTTACAGGCGGATGGCATGATGCAACGGACTACCTGCAATACACAGCCACATCTGCCAACGCAGTCTACCAGATGCTGCTTGCCTACCTTCAAAATCCAGATGCTTTCGGAGATGCATACCTTGCAAACGGAGAACGCGGGAGTAATGGAATTCCCGATATTCTCGATGAAATAAAATGGGGCCTCGACTGGCTCGTTAAAATGAATCCCGACAGCGGTGAAATGTACAATCAGATTGCTGATGACCGTGATCACCAGGGATTCAGGTTGCCAAACCAAGATAGTGTCAGTTATGGCAAGGGATTGGAGAGACCGGTGTATTTTTGCACCGGTGAAGTTCAGGGTGTCAGGCAATACAAGAACAGGACAACCGGTATTGCTTCAACGGCCGGTAAGTTTGCCTCAGCCTTTGCTATGGGGGCTTTGGTATTGAAAGATTTTGAAATGGCCTTCAGCAGGCAACTCACCAATAAAGCCATGGATGCCTGGGAATTCGGGAAAGCGAATCCCGGTGCCTGTCAAACCGCTCCCTGCACTGCTCCCTACTTTTACGAAGAGGATAACTGGACGGATGACATGGAGCTGGCCGGCTCAGTGCTTTATGAACTGACCGGTAAAAAGGAATATCTGGAAGAGGCGGTCATGTATGGAAGGCAGGAGCATGTAACTCCCTGGATGGGAGCAGACACAGCCCGTCATTACCAGTGGTATCCCTTCCTGAATATGGGACATTGGGGAATCGGCAAATCATCGGATGAGATTTATGCAGCTGAATTCGCAGGTTATTGGCGCAAAGGCATTGAAAATGTCTGGAATAAAGGAAAGAACAATCCTTTTCTGAATGGTGTGCCGGGTATCTGGTGCTCGAATAATCTTACCGTGGCCTTGCTTACCCAGTGTCATTTGTATGCCGGGCTTACCGGTGACAGGACCTATAATGAAATGGAAGCAGCACTGCGTGACTGGCTTTTCGGCTGCAATCCCTGGGGAAGCAGCATGATCATAGGTCTTCCGGCTTACGGTGACTATCCTGCAGATCCGCACTCATCCCTGTCGGTCCTTCATGGGTATGCACTGGACGGGGGACTGGTTGACGGTCCGGTTTACAATTCCATTTTCAGTAATCTGAAAGGTATAGCTATGGCAGGCGGGGACGAATACCAAATGTTCCAGTCGAATCACACCGTTTACCACGATGATCATGCCGATTATTCAACAAACGAGCCGACAATGGACGGGACGGCTGATTTTACCTATTACTTGTCAGCCATGCAGCAGGAATCAAAGGCTGACGTAAAGCCTAAAAATGAATTGGAATACAGTTTCGGGGCGATCATTCGGGGTGATACCACCAGGAAGCAGATTACCCTTGTCTTTACCGGGCATGACCTTGCCGACGGATTTAAAACGGTGAGATCCGTTTTACAATCTCACAACATCAAGGCTTCTTTCTTCCTGACAGGTGATTTTTACCGGAACCGTTCATTTTCCGGCATGATCAAAGCCATTCGAAAAGACGGGCATTACCTGGGTGCACATTCGGACAAGCATTTGTTGTATTGCGACTGGAATAAGCGGGATTCGCTGCTGGTGAACAAAACATCGTTCGTGGCTGATCTGAAAGCAAATTATGCCGCCATGGGCCGTTTTAAAATACAGCCCGAAGAGGCGCGGTTTTTCCTTCCCCCTTATGAATGGTATAACGATTCAATTGCCGCCTGGTGCAACCAGTATGGGCTCACCCTGGTGAATTTCACACCGGGAACCTCTTCCAACCAGGATTGGACCTACCCCGGGTTGGGAAGTCAATACATCAGCAGTGAAGCTATCTTTAACAGAATTCTCAGCTATGAAAAGGAATCACCCGGCAGGTTAAGCGGTTTCTTTCTGCTTACCCATTTCGGAACCGATTCCCGCCGGCCCGATAAATTCTATGACAGGCTGGATGATTTGATAACAGAACTGGAAAGGAGAGGGTATAGGTTTGTTTCGTTGGGGGAGATGATAGAATAGGTTGTAAAGGTTGTAAAGGTTGTAAAGGTTGTAAAGGTTATAATAATTAGATTTTAGAACTTTTAGAACTACAAAACAAAATGCTGTACATACACTCCCAATAATATATGCCAAAGCAAGTAATGCCCCAAACGTATAAAAAGCGCTGCCAGCCATCCGGCCTTTTTAAAATACACAGCCTGTAAAAAATTAAAGGCAAATCCTGAAACCAGGGAGTATAAGATCAGTCCCCATGATCCGGAAGGCATTTGCTCAAGAGGTTCCCATAAAGAAGTCAGGATTGCAAAAATCCAGAATATCAGATTTTGATACTTTCCGCGAAGTAACCACCTCGAAAGCAGCATGACCAGTGTCAGAGGCAGCAAACGATGAAGAATTTCCACATAAACCGCTCCGGATGTGTACAGAAGAATTGAATAGGGAAAGGGCTGCAGAAAAGGAGGTAAAACGGTATAGGAGGGATGGCTCAGAATGATCTCGAAAACCAGGATGTCGGCAATTCCAAAGCACATTCCGATTATCAGAGGTATTCCGAAGCGATTCAAAGGTGCAGTTGCTTTGTCCATCGGTTCCGGAAATCCTGCCTGTTTCTGAAAAATCAGCGCGAAAAACCCCAAAAGCCACAGAAGTAACAAATCCATGCCGATCAATCTGACGTTTTCATGATTTCTGGCAACCAGGGGACCCAGGATATAGGTGGAGACAAGGATTGCCAAAATCATTATGTAGGCGTAATAGGATTTTTTGTTCATTGTATTGCTTTTATCACCCTTCAAGGGTCTTGGGACCGCTTGAAGGGTTTTATTCAAATTTACGATGAATCTTTATAAAAGCAAAGACCCCGCCGAAAAGGCGGGATCCCTTCATATCCATAAACATTACTCAAAAACACCTATTGCATCTGAAATAAAACGGGGATGGTAAAACTGGTTTTGACCGGTATGCCCCCCTGCTTGGCCGGTGTCCAGTCAGGAGAAGAAGAAAGAACGCGGAGAACTTCATTGTCGACCAATGGATCAAGGTTTCTGACGAATTGAATATCAACTATCTTCCCTTTCGAGTTCACGCAAAATTGAACGATCACTTTTCCGAAAATGTTGAGTTCTTTAGCCTGTTGTGGATATACTGTATTTTTAATCAACCAGATTCTGAAATCTTCTTCAGTGCCTCCGAGGAATGTAGCCCTTTCCTGCGGAAAGAGTACCAATGCTTCCGGTTTTTCATCAATACCGGTCGGTTCGGTTGGTTTTTCGATTATCAGCGGTATGCTGTCAACCGGGGGGTTCAGAACTGTCTTGAGCAGATCATCAACTATTATTCCAACTGCATCTTCAGGGGCATCTTCAACTACAAGAGGTGGGGCATATGTAAACTGTTTAGATGCTTCATCCGACACAGGAGGGGGCGGCACTACAGGAAGATCAATCTCGTCCTCAATTCCGGTCAATTCAACTTTTCCTCCTGTTGGTAAGGATATAGGAACAACCTCATTTTTAAAAGCTTTGATCATTGGAACCGCAATCGCGGATGAAACACCAGTCAATGATATAAAGAAGGCAATAACCAGGTATTTCCTTCTCTTTTGGTTCAGGTCATAAGCCCCGTAGGCTTTATTCCGGGATTCAAAGACGATGTCCTCGATGGTTCCGGAGTTGCTGTAAACAGGTTGGCTTTTCATAAGGCATCTTTTAAGGTTTATATTAAGCGCTTCACATCTAATAGATGCCTGTTGGTCATAAATTCCATAAAAAAAAACGAAAAAACAGGAATAGTAAGTAAATTTGAATCAGGTTTTTAGGCAATTCATCCCAATATGTTTATCAAGCTTAAAAGAAAGGAACCTGCCATCAGTTTATTGGATAACCTGTCTGATGAGCTGCTTGTCTCACAATACCTGGAGTCTGGAAACAAGGAATTGATTGCCGTATTGTTTGAACGATATACCCACCTGGTTTATGGTATTTGTCTGAATTACCTGCAGGAACCTGAGCAATGCAAAGATGCGGTAATGGACATATTCGAAAGTCTGTTCGATAAACTTGCCATGCACAGGGTATCGAACTTCAGAAACTGGCTTTACAGTGTCACCCGCAATCACTGCCTGATGTCAATCAGGAGATCCGGAAGTCTTCACCGGGTGCAGAACAGGCTTAAAACCGAAACTGAGGAGACGGACCCGGATTCTGCCGGTGAAGACGAGGACTTCATGCTGAATCAAGGCGTGCTGGTGTCTGCAGTGGAACAACTGAATCATGAACAGGGTACATGTATCAGGCTGATGTACATCGATGATATGAGTTACAGAGATATATCAGCAATAACCGGTTTTACCCTGAATGAGGTAAAAAGCCATATTCAAAACGGGAAGAGAAACCTGAAAAACTACTTACTCAATCAAAATGGTCACACCAATAAGAAACGGTTTGTTTAATCCCAATGGTTGCCTTACCGCATATGCCATAAGGGGTTACCTCGATGGATCTTTGAGGATCACCGGAAAACTCGAGGTGGAGAAACATCTCAGACATTGTCCTATTTGTTCCGAAGCAGTGGATGGTTTTAAGGGACATCAGCATGCTGATATCCTCAAAAGTGACATTGAGTTTCTTTCCGGAAGGATCAGAAAGCGTTATGCCTCTACCCGCAGGAGTAACCAGCAGCTTCCCGTAATGATAGCATTTTCTGTCTTTATCTCCCTGATAATTCTGTTGATTATCTTTTATATCATGAGGCAGTACCTGATGAATCTCTGATTATTTTAAGAATAGCGGAATTAACAAAGATCAGAAAAGACTCTTCTTCTTGCTTTTGTTTAACTTGACTTTATTGGTCTTTCTCTTTTCCACCTCTTTATAACGGGAATTCCTGGACATTTCAGACTTTTTAGGCATCATCAGGTTTCTTCTTTCTGTGGCTTCTTTCTCGGCATTGCATCCTGTGATTCCGGTTAATAGCAAAAACAGGATCCAGAATATTAATAGTAACTTACTGGATTTCATGGTAGTATATCTAATTATTCAATAACTGCCCGCATTAAAATTACAAAGTAGTATACGAATGAAATACCTTTTTTGTTAACCTAATACTTCTTCCCCTGCCAGCTGTCTTTTTCCTCCAGCATTTTTTCGAACTTTGCGAGTATCTGGTCATACCTTGGTCCCCAGGGCCTGATCAAAGCATACCGCGGAGGGGTTTCACCGGCAATCCGTTCAATTACAATTTGGGGATTGAGCAGCTCAATATATTCGATGATAAATTCAAGATACTCCTCCATTTCAAACACATGAAAGGCGTCCGGATTCATGAGGTATTCATCAGCCATTGCCGTTCCAGTAAAAAGTTGAAGCTGATGAAACTTGATGCTGGTGAGCGGAAGTTTTGAGATTATTCCTGCACTATGCAACATTTCCTCCCGGCTTTCACCGGGAAGGCCGAATACCATATGTCCTCCTGCAGGCAGTCCTCTTTTTGCTGTCCGATAAACAGCATCTGTGGTTTCTTCGAATGTATGGCAACGATTTACCAGCCGGAGGGTTTTATTGTAAACCGATTCAATACCATATTCGACCATAACGTGATACCTCCGCGATAATTCCTGTAAAAGCGCCAGCTTGTCATCATCCACGCAATCCGGTCTGGTTCCGATTACCAGACCTACAATTCCCCGTGAATCCAGGGCCTGCCGGTAAATATTTTCCAGGGTTTCAACAGGGGCATGGGTATTGGTGAAAGCCTGAAAATAGACCAGGTATTGGGTTGCCCTCCGGTAACGTTTCTCATGGAAGGCAATTCCTTCCTCAATTTGCTGTGAAACAGGTTTGTCCGGCTGGCAATAGGATGGATTGAAAGCGTCGTTCAAACAAAAAGTACAGCCTCCTGTTCCCTTGGTCCCATCCCGGTTCGGACATGAAAATCCTGCATCAATGGTAAGTTTCTGCACCCGTCCGCCAAATAACTTTCGGATATATTCGGTATAATTGTTGAACCTTCTTGTATGACCCCACGGGTACTTCATACTTCTGAATTAAAAATTAATTTATAATCCATGACTGCAAGACTGCAAGACTGCAAGACTGCAAGACTGCAAGACTGCAAGACTGCAAGACTGCAAGACTGCAAGACTGCAAGACTGCAAGACTGCAAGACTGCAAGACTGCAAGACTAAATGAAGTTGCATCTTACAACCCTTCCCAGTCTAACGTACCACAAATATGCTTCAACATTTTCATACCCCATGGTCTGTATTAACCTGGCATATTCTGTAACCTGATTTTCATGGACTGATTTCATAAGAACCCCAAACTTGTAATCCACAACAAGGGTTCTTCCCTGGCAGACCATAACCCTGTCGGGCCGTTTCAGGTCTCCACCGGGAAGGACTATTTCTGCCTCATTCAGTGTCTTCCAGTCATCTGAAAACCACATGGACACATCCGGGTTGCTGATAGCCTGTTCGATAAGTTGAATGTATTTGTCGCGCTCCGACCGGGAAATATGACCCTGCAGCAACAAGCGGTCAACAGCAGGCCGGACATCACCTGCATTTTGAATCCGCGTGAAAATATCATGGAGGATCTTTCCTTCATGGAGAGGCCGTGCGGGCTTATCCAGATTCGGATCAATGCTTAATTTACCCTGGAAGGCTATTTTAA
Organism: Bacteroidales bacterium; assembly: GCA_041737175.1. GTDB lineage: Bacteria > Bacteroidota > Bacteroidia > Bacteroidales > UBA10428 > UBA5072. The sequence continues at coordinate 116,309 of JBGSSF010000003.1, read as the reverse complement.
TCCGGTTATTTGCAATCCGGATTGAAACGGGTTGAAAATCTTTCTCTGCCTGTACTTTAGGAGCATCCAGGCGCGCCGTTGAAACCAGGGTTCCCGCTGAAAAACCTGTCCTGCCCAAAACCCGGCGGGCAAGATCAGATACGGTTCTCAGATGGCCATTATCACCTGATTTGCATATCACAAACAGTCCTTCCCGGGCTCGCGTAAATGACACATACAGCAAATTCAGGTTATCGATGAGCTGGTGCTGGTATTCTCTGAAATAATCAGCTGTGAAAAGGGTATCCTTCAGTTGCGCTGAAAAATTAAGTGGAAGCAGGTCAATCTGGTTGAACGGTTTTTCCTGCGGTTTGCACCATAAGAAAATATCCCTGTATGAATTCAGCTCCCATGTGCAGAATGGAATGATCACGATTTTGAATTCAAGTCCCTTGGATTTATGGATGGTAATGATTCTCAATGCATCCTGATTGGAAGGAGCAGAGACTGATTTTTCCTTTCCCTTATCTTCCCAGTATTCCAGGAAACGGGAAATATCACCATTGCTTTTTCCGGAATATTCCAGGATCATATCGCGAAAGGCCTGCAAATAGACACTTTCACCTTTAAACCTTTCCAGACCAAAGAAGGCAATCATCCGCTCTGTGATCTCGGATAGAGAATAGCTAACCAGTTTTTCAAGGAATTGACTGTAATTCGGTTGCTCCATACTCTCACCCGGCGATATGTAGGTTTTGAAAATCCACTGGTGCAGGAAGACATTGGTCCTGTCGGTTGGATCGATACAATATTGCAGCAGGGAAATCATGAATGTCACGAGGGTTGAGCTCCCCAATCTCAACGCTTCATCCGATATCACATCAAACCGGTATGCCGGATCGGGATTATCATGAGCATGTTTCATCAAAAAATCGGCAAGCTGTTTTGCCTCACTGTTTTTTCGGGTCAAAAGGGCGATATCACTTAAATGATAGCCTTTGTCCTGCAGCTCGCGAAGCATGTTTACAAGCTGTTTTTGCACCATGTCAGGAAAATCGAGCTCATCATCAGCATCTAAAAAGCTGACCTGCACAAAACCTCCGGAACTGCTGCTGTCAATGGGTTTCTGATCAATATCACCGTAAAGCCCGGCAATTACAGATTCGTCAGTCTGGTCCGAAACATAGTGTCCCTCTTGCCTGGCCTGATCATATTGTTGTTGAAGGATTTCTGAGGCCGATCTGAAAAACCGGTTATTAAACCCAATGATCTCAGGTTTTGACCGCCAGTTGATTTGATGGGTCACGGCGCGTGTGATCCCTGGCGGAAAATCCGTGATGATATGATTTTGAAGAATTTCCCAGTTGCTGTTCCGCCAGCGATATATGGACTGTTTCACATCACCGACTGTAAGATTATCATAATCCTGGGACAGGCTGTTGCTTATCAGTGGCTTAAAATTGAGCCATTGGAGGAAGGAAGTATCCTGAAATTCATCAATCATAAAATGGTGGTACCAGTATCCTGTCTTCTCATAAATGAAGGGAGTATCATTTCCGGCAATAATCCTGTTTAGGAACACTGGCGCTTGCGATAGCAGAAAGGTATTGTTCTCATTGCACCATGCAACAGCCAACTCTGAGAGGTCGGTCAAAATACCCAGTGCATACAGGTTTTTAAGGATAAGCCTGGCTGTAAAAAAAACCCTGCTGTTCTTCTCATAGTAGCTGATGACCTCCTTCATCAAAGGGATAAGATCACTGTTGGCAACATCCGCGATGCGCGACTTGAGTGATGAACCTGCAGTATACCATTTCTCGGGGCCCGCTACAGCGCTAATGGCTGTAAATGTAGGCGATTTAAATTCACCGGTTTCGAGTTTTAAAAGGAAACCTGCAGGACCCCTGGCTTTACCGCTGAAGTCTTCTTCGGACAATCCTGAGGCATTCAGTATGGTTCTGGCACGTATGCCATGATTGCGGTAATTGCTTCCGATTCTGTTGACCAGGGCATACAATTCCGCCTGGTATTTCTTTAGGAGATCACGGTCCGAGAAAAGCTGAATGGCTTCTTCTTCCATTGATCTGAATTCCTCCCTGAAAATTTCCGAGCCCAGTGTTCGTACTCCGTTTTTCAGGTTCCAGCTTTCCCCCTTTTCTATAAGCGATTCAGCATATTTTGTAAGCCAGGATAAAAGTGAGTTGTCTGTCTCAGCCCGGAGCAGGAGCCTGTTGATGATCTCGGTCAGCAGGATGTCCGTGTCCAGTTCAATGGCATATCCGTTCTGTATTCCCAGCTCCCGGGTAAATCCCCTGATAATCCGCTGGAAAAATGAATCGATGGTGCTTACTGAAAAACGTGAATAATTGTGAAGCAATCTTTTCAGGATCACCTTAGCCTTTTCACGAATTTGTTTTTCAGAAAGTTTTGTGGAATGAACCAGGCCGTTCAGCTGTTGGGAAGGTTTACCGGTTGAAAGCATGTAAAGCTCCAGGATAATACGGCTTTTCATTTCTTCCGTAGCCTTGTTGGTGAAAGTCACGGCCAGAATATGCATGAAATTATCCCGTTCGGCAAACAACAATCTGAGATACTCGTGGGTAAGACTGAATGTTTTGCCCGAACCAGCTGATGCCCGGATGATTTTAAGAATAGCCAATGCAGTTTTATTGGTTGGGGAAATTACCAATTTTTAAATTGATTTATCTATGTTTGTAAAAGCTATTCATTAACAAGTAGGCCTTCACATGAATTCCGGCATCAGGATATCACTTCTTGTTACGCTTTTCCTGGCATCTTTACTAGCCGTTATCAATCATTTCACCTTGCTGGGATTATCTCCCGTTATCCTTATGATCAGCCGATGGCTGGTAATTCTCTCACTTATCGGTTATGCCATTGTCCGCAAATCCCTTACAACCTGGATACTTATCAGCATGATTATCGGCGCTGAGTTTGGATATGATCTGCCCGGGGTGGCTTTTCATCTTCAGGTCATCAGCCAGATCTTTCTTCGCCTGATTAAAACCATTATTGCGCCCCTGCTGTTTGCTACCATCGTGGTGGGGATTGCCGGCCATTCCAATCTCAGGCAGGTTGGAAGAATGGGATGGAAATCACTGGTTTACTTCGAAATTGTTTCGACCCTTGCTTTGTTCATTGGATTATTCGCGATTAATATCAGCCGTGCGGGTGCAGGGGTAGAGCAACCGGAAGGTATCGTGGCCGAAAACATCCAAAACCTGGCTGTACAGTCCGGTAGTGACATCCTCCTGCATGTATTCCCCGAAAACATTGCTAAATCCATTTATGAGGGACAGGTACTGCAGATTGTGATATTCAGCATTCTTTTCGGTATTGCGGTGGCCATGATTAAGGACAGGTTTAAAAGTCCAATGATCCGGTTTACAGAGGCCCTTGCAGAAGCTATGTTTAAATTCACGCAACTCGTAATGTATTTTGCGCCATTTGCCGTTTTTGCAGCAATTGCATACAGTATTGGCCATATGGGCCTGGATATCCTTTTCAACCTTTTCAAACTTCTCGCGACTTTGTATGTTTCACTGATCGTTTTTCTTCTGGTGGTTCTTCTTCCCGTAGCTTTGCTTTTCAAGATCTCCATAAAAAAATTCATCCATGCGATTTCAGAACCTGTATCCATTGCTTTTGCAACCACAAGTTCGGAATCGGCATTGCCTGTTGCCATGGAAAGAATGGAAGAATTTGGCGTTCCAAGAAAAATTGTAGCCTTTGTCATGCCTACCGGCTATAGTTTCAACCTCGATGGAACAACCCTTTATCTTTCGCTGGCGACCTTGTTCGTTGCCCAGGTTGCGGGTATTCATCTGTCATTCGACCGGCAGTTGCTGATCGTGTTCACCTTGATGCTTACCAGCAAGGGTGTTGCCGGTGTGCCAAGAGCCTCAATGGTGATATTGCTGGCTACCGCTGCCAATTTCGGATTGCCGGCTTGGCCGGTATATATCATTCTGGGTATTGATGAACTCATGGATATGGCGCGTACCTCCGTAAACGTAATAGGCAATTGCCTGGCCACGGCAGTGATAGCGCGATGGGAGGGGGAGTTGGGGGAGAGTGGGGAGTTAGGAGTAGGGAGTAGGGAGTAGGGAGAAGAAGCAGCAGCAGCGGCAGCCCCGTGTGGCTGCCCTTGCGCATGGCGTAGTTTGCAACTACGCTTTTGCAACAATCTTTTAATACAACCCCATAAAAGCAAATAAATTTCCAACCTGGGTGAGAACCTATTGTTTTTTTTCCTAAATTAGCTTTCCGAAAAGTACTTATTGTATAAAATACAATGTATGCCGGGGCAAATCATTCCTAATCTTTCTGTTGATTGTGTAGTTTTTGGATTTGACTCAAAGGATCTTAATGTACTTCTTGTAGAAAGAACATTAACAGATAAACACGACCATTCCATCATTTTCTCCGACTATACCCTTACCGGCAATCATGTGCGGGAAGGAGAAAACCCGGATGATGCGGCTGTAAGAATTTTAAATGACCTTACCGGTTTACATGATATTTACCTGGAGCAATTTCACACCTTTGGCAGTACTGACAGATTGTTAAAAGAAAAGGACCAGCTCTGGATCCATAGTCTGGGCCTGAATATTGCAAATCATGTGATTACCGTTGGATATTATTCCCTGATCGACTGCACATCGGTTGAGATAACCAATCATCTGTCGCGTAATGTCAAATGGTTTCCTGTCAACGAGTTGCCCGAACTGGCTTTTGACCATGCCGAAATTCTTCTGAAAGCACTGGAACGGTTGCAGCTGAAATTGAAACAGGAACCTATTGGTTTTGAATTACTTTCTGAAAAGTTCACACTTACCCAGGTCCAGCACCTGTATGAAGCCATCCTGGATACAAAATTCGATCTTCGGAATTTCAGGAAGAAAATCTCCATGATGAAATATGTCATACCGCTCGATGAGAAACAGACTGCTGTTCGCCATAAGCCGGCTCAACTTTATATTTTCAGCAGGGACGTCTATGAAAGAACCCGCAAGGAACATTACGGTTTTATAATATAATACTAGTATCCATAAACCAATAAAATCACTTACTATGAACCTACATTACATTGACCTGGGTATCATAATTCTTTATCTGATTGCAACTATTGTAATCGGATACTGGGTATCCAAAAGAGCCTCGTTAAGTATCAAATCCTATTTTCTCGGGGGCAACAGCCTGCCCTGGTATTTTCTCGGGGTGTCCAATGCTTCCGGAATGTTTGACATTGCCGGAACCATGCTCCTGGTTTACTGGCTTTGTCTGTATGGATTGAAGAGCGTCTGGATCCCCTGGGTATGGCCTGTTTTTAACCAGATCTTCCTGATGGTTTACCTTTCGGCCTGGTTAAGAAGGTCCAATGTAATGACAGGTGCAGAATGGATCAAGACACGTTTCGGCACAGGCATGGGAGCCAGATTAAGTCATATCGTGGTGGTAATTTTTGCCCTGGTTAGTGTTATCGGATTCCTCTCCTATGGTTTCAAGGGTATCGGCAAATTTACCACGGCTTTTCTGCCTCCGCTTATCTCTAATGTGGAAACACTTGCCAGACATCCGCAGATCAATGAAAACCTTTATGCCCTCATCCTCATGGCCATTACTACGTTTTATGTTGTGAAAGGCGGTATGTTCAGTGTGGTCATCACAGAGGTAATACAATACGGAATCCTGACCATAGCGGCAATCGCCATCGGTATTATTGCCATCACCAATATTTCTCCCGATGCCATTAACGCCGTGATCCCGGATGGCTGGAAAAACATCTGGTTCGGCTGGCATCTCGGGCTCGACTGGAGCAACCTGTCCGGCACGGCATCGACGAAATTATCGGCATTCAGCGACTGGGTCGCCAAGGATGGGTATGAAATGTTCGGATTGTTTTTTGTCATGATGCTGTTTAAAGGTATCTTCCTTTCCGCTGCCGGTCCAGCTCCCAACTATGACATGCAACGCGTTTTATCAACACGTAGTCCGAGCGAGGCAGCCAAAATGAGTTCACTGGTGAGTGTAGTCCTGAATCCATCCCGTTACTTCATGGTGGCTGGCCTCACCTTACTGGCCCTGGTCCATTTTGACACGCTATATACGGCGTCACTGACCGAACCTGATTTTGAGAGTATCCTGCCACAAGTACTGGCCACGTATGTTCCGGTTGGTTTGTTAGGTTTCCTGATGGCCGGATTGCTGGCCGCTTTCATGAGTAATTTTGCAGCGACCGTGAATGCAGCCCCGGCCTATATTGTAAACGACATATACAAGCGGTTTATTAATCCCAACGCCAGTGAGAAGAAATACGTCAGGTTAAGCTATGTCGCTTCTTTGGCGGTAGTAATAGTCGGCGTTTCCATCGGCTTTCTGATAACGTCCATCAACGATGTTGTTCTTTGGATCACATCGGCCCTGTGGGGCGGCTACACGGCTGCCAATGTACTGAAATGGTACTGGTGGCGGTTTAATGGTTATGGGTATTTCTGGGGGATGGTTACAGGTTTGGCAGCGGCTCTTGTCATGCCCTTTTTCAGCCATTCGTCGCTCAGTCAGTTCCCGATCGCCAATAATTTCAATATGAATGCCTTCCCGATAATCTTCGGAATTTCCATTATCGGTTGCATTGTGGGTACCTTGCTCACCAAACCCGAAGACAATGAAACGCTGAAGAAATTCTATAAATCAGTCAGACCATGGGGTTTCTGGAAGCCGGTCCATAAAATGATGATACAGGAGGATCCTTCATTTGAAGGCAACAAAGATTTTAAGAGAGATATGTTTAACGTGGTGATCGGTATTGTATGGCAAACCTCTCTGGTTGCATTTCCGGTATTCCTCATATTGCGCGAATGGAAACCATTCGTGATTGCCATATCAATCATTGCAGTTACTTCGGTAATACTGAAGTTCAACTGGTGGAATAAGCTCAAGGACTAACCTAAAAAAAAAATCAAACCATGAAATTCGGATTTTTCGATGATAAGAACAAGGAGTATGTGATTACGACTCCGCAAACTCCATATCCCTGGATCAACTATCTCGGAAACGGAGATTTCTTTTCCATTATCTCCAATACTTCAGGCGGTTATAGTTTTTACCGTGATGCCCGTTTGCGGCGTATAACACGATACCGGTACAATAACATTCCGCTCGATTCAAACGGCAAGTATTTCTATATCAGGGATGAAGATGTTCTTTGGTCGCCTTCCTGGAAACCGGTAAAAACTGTCCTCGATAAATATGAATGCAGGCACGGCCTTGGGTACACCCATTTTCTGGGTGAGAAGAACCAGGTCAGGGCTGAAGTCACGTGTTTTGTTCCTGATGATGCCCATGCTGAAGTACAGCTCATGAAACTGGAGAATCTTTCCGGGAAAAACAAAATCCTTAAAATTCACTCTTTTGTGGAATGGTGCCTGTGGAACGCTTTGGAGGACACCACGAATTTCCAGCGTAACTTTTCTACCGGACAGGTCGAAATTGACGGCAGCACATTGTATCATAAAACAGAATTCAGGGAGCGCAGGAATCATTATGCATTTTACCATGCAAATAGCGCTATAAAAGGATTTGACACTGACAGGGAAAAATTCCTGGGTTTGTACAACGGACTGGAAGCTCCCAACGCGGTTGTGAATCAAACCGCATACAATACGGAAGCACACGGATGGAGTCCCATTGCCTCGCATTACCTCGAAGTATCCCTAAAACCAGGGGAACAAAAACAACTGGTTTTCCTTCTTGGATATGTTGAACTGCCTGATAAGGAAAAGTTCACAGGAAACCAGATCATTAATAAAACCCCGGCCAGAAATATCATCGCGAAATTTGATACGCCTCAAAAGGCCGAATCAGCGCTGCAGAAGGTAAAGGAGAAATGGCATACGCTTCTTATGGGTTACCAGGCTGATACACCCGACGAGAAATTCAACCGCATGGTGAATACCTGGAATCAGTACCAGTGCGTCATTACCTATTATTTTTCGAGAAGCGCATCCTATTTTGAATCGGGTATAGGACGGGGTATGGGTTTCCGCGATTCAAACCAGGATCTGCTTGGTTTTGTGCACATGATGCCGCACCTGGCAAAGCAAAGGATCATTGACATTGCCTCCACGCAATTTGAGGATGGCGGGGCCTATCACCAGTATCAGCCGCTTACCAAACGCGGTAACAGTGATGTCGGAGGAAATTTTAACGATGACCCCCTTTGGCTGATTGCTGCAGTGGCCGCCTATATTAAGGAAACCGGTGATTTGAGCATTCTTGAGGAATCGGTGCCTTTTGACAACAATGAAAACAACAAGGCGAGTCTGTTTGAGCACCTGAAACGATCCTTTTACCATGTTGTGAATAACAAGGGTCCGCATGACCTGCCGTTGATCGGACGGGCCGACTGGAATGACTGTCTGAACCTGAACTGCTTTTCAAACAATCCCGATGAATCTTTCCAGATCACTGAAAACAAAAGCGGGGGGGTGGCTGAATCGGTCTTTATTGCCGGTATGTTCATTAAATATGGAAGGGAATACGCAGATATTTGCCGGCTGATCAACAAAATCCAGGATGCCGACAATGCAGAACAGCAGGTTTCTTTCATGGTGGATGCCGTGAATAAGCACGGTTGGGATGGAAACTGGTTCCTGAGGGCCTATGATTACTTCGGGAACAAGGTTGGGAGTCATACCTGCGAAGAAAGCAAAATATTCATCGAACCCCAGGGCTTTTGTATTATGGCTGGTTTGGGCCTCGATGACGGCCGTGCTTCAAAAACACTGGAATCAGTGAATAAATACCTGGCCTGTGAACATGGTATCGTGCTTAATTACCCTGCGTTTACAAAGTATTACATTGAATATGGTGAAATATCCAGCTATCCCCAGGGATACAAGGAAAATGCCGGCGTGTTCTGCCATAACAATCCCTGGGTGATCATTGCAGAAACCATGAACGGAAATGGTGACAGGGCATTCGACTACTTTACACGCATATCTCCGGCACACACAGAGGAGAAAGGAGAGCTTCACAAGACAGAACCTTACGTGTTTGCCCAGATGGTGGCCGGGAAGAAAGCCTTCAGGCCGGGAGAAGCCAAAAACTCATGGCTAACAGGTGCGGCTGCCTGGACCTTTGTGGCTGCCAGTCAGCACATTTTGGGCATCCGGCCAGAGTTTAACGGTCTGTGCGTTGATCCGTGCATTCCTGCAACCTGGAAAGAGATTCAGGTTACCCGGAAATTCAGGAATGCAGTCTACCGGATAATAATCCGGAATCCCGGAGCTAAAAGCCGGGGTGTGTCTGAAATGACAGTGGATGGCACAAAAGTGAAAGGAAACATATTGCCTGTTTTTAATGATCACAAAGAACATCAAGTGGAGGTAACCTTATGATGAAAAAGCTTTGTATTTTCGGAGTACTGATCACAGGCCTGTTTATCAAAACCTTGGCCGGGAATGATCAGGAGGACAGAATTTTACTGCCTCAGAACGGATTCGTGGCCGGTCTGAATAAGATTGCCATGGTACGCACGCCGGCTGATTCCTTCTATATTACCAGCCCGGATGATCACATTATTTTCAGGGGAAAACTACAGGGCCCTGCATACTGGCCCTATTCGGGTGACTGGGTGCAGAAAGCTGATTTTTCTGCACTGAAGACACCCGGTGAATATTATTTTACCCTTCTCGGTACAAAAGAACAGCGGCGGTTCAGCATACAGGATGATCCCTATGGAGATATAGCGGATGCTGCCGTTAAAGCCTTTTATTACAACCGATGCAGTTATCCCGTTCTGCCTGAATATGGCGGTGTTTTTCAGCGCGGTTCAGGACACACTGATAAGGTAGTATATGTACATAAATCCGCAGCATCTGAATATCGCCCTGAAGGTACAGTCATATCAAGCCCGGGCGGATGGTATGATGCCGGAGATTATAACAAGTACATCGTCAATTCAGGTATAACAACCTATACCATGCTGCTGGCCTTGGAATATTTTCCTTCGTACTGGAAAAGCAGAAACCTGGCAATTCCCGAATCCGGCAACAATCTGCCTGACCTGCTCGATGAAACACTGTTTAACCTGCGTTGGATGCTAACCATGCAGGATAGTGACGGAGGTGTTTATCACAAACTGACCACCCTGGGTTTTGAACCTTTTGTTATGCCCGCTGATGCACATGAAAAAAGGTATGTGATTCAGAAGAACACTGCTGCTTCGCTTGATTTTGCCGCTACAATGGCTCATGCCTCAGGTATTCTGGCGAACTTTTCAACCGAGCTTCCCGGACTGGCTGACAGTTGTCGTAAAGCTGCCGTGGCTGCATGGAACTGGTGTAAAAAGAATCCGGGCATCCTGTACCGGCAACCTCCGGATATTTCCACCGGGGCTTATGGCGATGGCGATATACGTGACGAATGGTTCTGGGCAGGAGTGGAAATGACAGTTTTAACGGGATCGGCATTCCCCGACAGCCTGTTGAACCAATTGCAGTTTCAGACTCCCTCATGGGGGGGCGTTGCACCGCTGGGTCTTATCACGGCGCTTAATAATTCAGGGAAAATCAAGCCGGAACTTTATACCCGATGCCAGACTGTCTTTTATACATATGTGGACCAGCTCATTCACCTGGCCGATAAGTCGGCCTGGCCGGTAAGCCTTGATTACTGGGCATGGGGAAGCAACAGCGACATCGCCAATCAGGGTCTCCTGAAAATGATCGCCTATACTTTCCGGAAAGATGTGAAATATTTGCATTCTGCGGTAAATGACATGAATTACCTGGCAGGAGTAAATCCGACCGGATACTGCTTTATTACCGGATTTGGAGAGAAATCCCCCATGAACATCCATCACCGGGTTTCGGGCAGTGATAAAATCAGCGATCCTGTTCCCGGATTTCTGGCAGGCGGTCCCAATACGGTTGTTTTTTCAGATTGCCCTGATATCAAGCGGAGCTTGTTACCGGCATTATCTTATGTGGATGAACTTTGCAGTTATTCCACCAATGAAATTGCCATAAACTGGAATGCACCACTTGTTTTTCTCGCAGGTGCAATCAGTTACACGGCCGGCCAGTTGCAGAACACAAAATAAATGCAGTATTCCTCGGGTTTTATCCTTGGATTAAGCACCGGGGTTGTTTGCCTCGCATACTGCGGCCCGGTGCTGATCCCTTTTCTGATGGGGGAGGGCAAGGGATTTTACAAGAATATAGGGTCAGTATCTCTTTTTCTACTGGGCCGGCTGGCAGCCTATCTGCTTGTTGGCATTTTGGCCGGACTGATTGGTCATGTCATCCTGCAACCCTCTGCTTCTAAAACTGTCTTTATCGGTGTCCTGTATATAATTTTGTCACTTTTAATGATTGTATATGGTTTCCACCGTTTTAGAGAGATTTGCCTGGGGCGAAGCAAGCTAATGGTCCAAAAAAATCACACCCGTCGCTGGCCCTATTTGCTTCCGCTTTCGGGAGGTTTTGTTACTGGCTTGAATTTATGTCCGCCATTTTTATTGGCAATTACCGGGGCAATGGAAACCGGAAAAATTGCCGGCAGTGTTCTGTTCTTTTTTCTCTTCTTTCTCGGTACATCCGTTTACTTTATCCCGCTTCCGTTTATCGGTTTCTTCCGCAAACAGCAGGTGTTGCGAATTATTGGTAAGTTCGCTGCTATTCTTGCTGGCATGATTTATCTTTATAAAGGAATTATTATGTTAATATAAGTACGAATGAAAAAAACAAGTGTGTACTGGACCGAAGGCAGTATCTGGAGATCCATTCTGTTGACTTTTCCCATGATCCTGATGATTCTGATCTTTATTGCCGGTGGTCCGCCGGATCTCTCTGCTCCTGAGAAGGCCATTTCCTTTCTTATAACTTTTATTTTTCTGACCTCCCTTTTCTTCCTGATCCTGTATACCGGTAAAACTGACCGTTACAGGGCCATGGGATTTATTACACTGGCTTTGTTTTTTGCCCTGACTTTCATTGTAAACCTTGTCGAGACAAGGGGATCCATGACTTTTAACAATGAGACCATGTTGGCTTGTGAAATACCATTCTGCCATATGGTAACTACCATGGTCATAATACCTGCAGTGCTTACCAAATCCATCATCTTTCCCGGAAGCATCATAGGCGGCTTTGCCTCCATTGCTTCCATGCTGGTGATTGTGATTGGTGTCAGCCTGGCGCTTGGTCGCGGCTTTTGCAGCTGGGGTTGCTTTTACGGCGGATGGGACGACGGTGCATCCCGGATCATGAAGAAACCAAAAATCAAAAAGATCAATCCCGTTTTCAGGTGGATTTCTTTTGCCGTTCTGCTCCTGGTCGCTCTTATTTCTGCGGCGTCTTTGAATCCGGTATATTGCGACTGGCTTTGCCCATTTAAAACCGTTACCGAGTTTGAAAAAGTGACCTCTTTTACCGTTCTCATGAAGACCATCGTTTTTCTATCGCTTTTTGCCGCGTTGGTGATTATTTTGCCGGTCCTTACCGGCAAGCGGATTCAATGTACCACCCTTTGTCCCATGGGCGCACTGATGGCGCTTACAAACAAGATCAATGCCTTTGATGTGCGTATTGACAAAGAGAAATGCAGCAGTTGTGAAAAATGCATTGCTGCCTGTCCGACACTTTCACTCAACAAAGAAGAAATGGCTGCCGGCAAACCCTCAATAACCTGCATGAAATGCGGCAAATGCATAGACGCCTGTTCAAAACAGGCCATCCATTATCATATTAAGGGAACCCCGGTGAACAAGAATTTCAGTTGGGCCAGAAACCTGTTCTTATACCCGGCGTTTCTGCTGCTTGTGATATTTTTAGGTGGTCCCATGCAAACCGGGATTATCCTTTTAATCAACCTGATAAAAACCGGTACCCTGATCCATTAAAAACAATACCATGAGAAAGATTCTTGCCATACCTGCATATCTATGGGCAGTTGCCTGCTTTCTGCTGATCCCTGTCACATTTGTCAGGAATGATGCTTTTGCCGAACAACTGGCAACTTTGTCCTTTATGAAAGTACATCCCGTTTATAGCGGAGGTGAGATCAACCGGACCTATGAGAAAGACGACCTACTCATTTCGATTAACAATCCTGTTTCAACTGTTCTGTTGGGAGACAGGAAACAAATGGTTCAGGTGAGTTTTTCCAAACGAGGGCAATTGCCGGGTATGATCGACCAGACCATTGATTATAATCTGGATGGAAATCCCGATTTCAGGGTAATCATCAATACAACCCATGGTGAAACCAGTCTCACTCCGATTGATCCGACTGTAAAGTCGCTCTGGCTGTCATCGAGGCTCAAGGAGGATTGGGTAATACGGGTGAATCTGGAAAAATAAAACCCCGGCCCATACATGATTATTCCAGGTGATTTCCTTTCAGTCCGGCTTTGAATCCCCAGATGGAATAATACAGAATGTACAGGTAGCACGGTACGCAAACCCAATACGCATACTGCGGATGATTTGGGAACACGTCACTCAGTCTACCCCATAACAAAGGCAATAATGCACCACCGGCGATCATCATCACCAGAATGGATGACCCGGTTTTAATGAACCTGCCCAGGCCATGGATAGCCAACGGCCACATGGCAGGCCAAACGAGTGCATTGGCAAAACCCAACAAAGCCACAAAAAGCACTGATGTCTTGGCCTGTGTGAATATTGCGCAAAGCGTAAATAGCACGCCGAGTATGGCTGAGATTTTAAGAGCCGTTCTTTGCGAAATAATCCTGGGAACCATGATGAGGCCGATCAGTATATAACCAATGACCATAGCGATAAGGGTATAGCTGGTATACACTTTGGCCTGGGCAATGGGTATGCCCAACGACATGCCATAGCGGATGATGGTATCACCTGCAATTACCTCTACGCCAACATAAAGAAACAATGCAAGAGCGCCGAGCCATAAATGCGGAAACTGGAATATGCTGGTTTTGGCCGTTTCAACAGACGGCTCAGCTTCCTCTTCCGGCTCGGTTTCAATTTCCGGTAAAGGCGAGAATTTGACCATAATCCCGAGAACCACCAGTGTGATCGCGATAACTATGTATGGAGCGATAACCCGGGCTGCCAGACCATCAAGTGCAACTAATTTTTCAGCTTCAGTCATGGTTGCCAATCCTGCTACGAATGCATCTCCGTCACTAAGAATATAATAGGCCAGGATAACAGGAGCCACTGCGCCGGCAATCTTGTTGCAGATGCCCATGATGCTGATTCGTGTTGCTGCAGTTTCCCGAGGGCCTATTATGGTGATATAAGGATTTACGGCAGTCTGCATGAGTGCCAAACCGGTTCCCATAACAAACAAACCGCCCAGGAAAAGAGCATAAGTTCTGGTCATAGCGGCAGGAATGAAAATCAAGGCGCCAACCGCCATAATGAACAATCCCAACATGATGCCGTTTTTAAAACCTGTTTTGTTCAATACCCACGAAGAAGGCAAGGCCATGACAAAGTAAGAGATATAAAAGGCAAATGCTACCAGCAGGGATTGGAAGGTCGTTAACTCGCAGGCTATTCTTAGATAAGGTATTAAAATACCGTTCAGCCAGGTTGCAAAACCAAAGATGAAAAACAATATGCCAATGATGGCAATTGATGTCCAGTAGTTCTTAGTTGATCCAACTGCATTTGAGGCGTTGTTCTTGTTGGGCTTTTCCATAATTACTGTAATTTTAGTTCAGTACAAATTTGAGTTTAAGGTAAATGTTTTCATTGAATTTCAAAAGGATTTTGCACCAGTGAATCCCTATTTTGTTGAAAGGTTGTCCGGTTGCGGATCAGACAATTATTGTAGGTTTGGATAATAGCCTTGATCGAACTTTCCATTTTCCGGTAGATCACCGCTTTCTGAGCATCGTCAATATGTCCAGGTGTATCAAAATCCTTGTTTTCATTCTGCCCTTTCCAAGTGTAAAATGAGGTGACCTCCCTTCCGTCAAACAGCATCACGTAATCACCTTCAACCAGCTGGTATATGCCATTGACATAACTGACTGCCCGATGAGGCATATCGGGTTGAAGCAGACTGACGCCAAAAGCAAAAAAAGGTTCCTGGTATTCAACATAATCCAGCACAGTGGGCATAATATCTATTTGCTGTCCGATCGTATTGTCAATTCCTTTTAACGCAGTATCCGATGGGCAATAAAAAGCAATAGGAATAGCATACATACCGGTTGTACTGTTATAAATTTTTTCAACCGATTGTGCAGCATGGTCAGCTGTAAATACAAACAAAGTGTTTTTGTACCAGGGCATTTGCCTGGCAGTTTTAAAAAATTCTCCAAGCGCGAAATCAGCATATTTCACACTTTTGAGTATGGGAAGCGTTTCTTCGGTGAACCTGTTTTTATATTTCCCGGGAATATTATAAGGATGGTGTGATGACAGGGTAAATACAGAAGCAAAG
The DNA here is from genome assembly GCA_041737175.1 of Bacteroidales bacterium. GTDB lineage: Bacteria > Bacteroidota > Bacteroidia > Bacteroidales > UBA10428 > UBA5072. Next base: position 100,859 of record JBGSSF010000003.1, on the reverse strand, counting down.
AAAGGCTGCGGAAATGTATTGATTTGCCGGGCAAAATATTGTAAAAAGGGTTCATCCCAAATTCCCCAATGACCGTCATAATCTGCTTCATTGTTGTATTCATCACGTCCGTAATAGTTAGCTACTCCAGCTGCACGGGCAAAATTATCGAATCCCATAGTGCCGTTATTTCCACCATGAAAAAAGGAAGTATGGTAACCGTTTTTCCCCAGGAGGGAAGGCAGACTTTCAATCACATTATCTGAATAATTGGATCCGCTGTAAGGCCTGTCCATCCAACTAGGTATTCCGGCAATTATGGCCGGCAAAGCCTCGTAGGACTGAGTGCCATTGGCAAAGGCATTCTCAAATACCATAGACTGTCGAAAAATGGAATCCAGAATAGGCGTGTACCCTTCACCATCATTGAGAAAGGCAGAGTATTCTTTCGAGAAACTTTCGAGCATGACTACCACAATATTCATCTTTTTCATGTCAAAAGTTGAAGCATAATGATGAATTGTACTGTAATATTTTTTCAGGGTATCCTCTGGATAAAATGGATAGTCAACCAGGTTTTCATTCTCAAGGGTCTTAAGTATGGAAAATGGTGTATTCAGTACCAATGGCACCACTTTTAATTCGGTATGGGCAGCAGCGTCAATAATGCCTATGGGTTTGAGCCTGGTTCCCCTGGCACCCCAAAGCATGAAACCGAATAACACCAAAAATGCAAGCGACTGGAATACAGCATTTTTCAACACAAAGGTTTCGTTCGAAAGCCTGTCATACCGTAACCTTGGCATCCATCGCCAAAAAGCCAGCATAACGAAGATCCAGGTAAGCGCTACATACCAGTAATCAACCATAAATCGCGGGATCATTAGCCAGACATCCCGGTTGGCGCCCATCAGTGAAAAAATGGAAGAGGTGGAGCGCTTGTTGATGAAATCGAAAAATTTGGCATCAATAAAATTTCCCATCAGTGCAATAGCATTGATGGTAAAAAACAATACATTGCCGGCTTTCTGCAACGGTTTATTATTCTTGTAACCGCCGGGTAATAATAGCAGCATAAAAATAACATTCGTGAATGCAATGGCAGCAATGTCAAAACGGATACCGGTCACGAATGCGCTCATTACCTGATTGTTCGGTATGTCACTGAAATATCCGGCATTGAGGATATAAAAGAACAGCCGGGATGCGGAATACAATATCAGAAGTCCTAAAAACCTTTTTAAAAACAGTATAACATGCTGGACATAAGTATGCATGAGTCCGCTGAATTTTATGCAGACAAACCTAAAGGTTTTTTTCAAATGTTCCTAAGCAATTTCCGGTTAATTTTATGATTGAATAAACCTACTCATCTTTCAAAACTTCAACTACTCTGGTCCTCACAGCTTTAATGATCTGGTAACTTATGGTGGCCACTGCAACGATGAGGATGATCACTGTGGCAACCAGGAATTCCCAGATCTGGAGGGGATATTTATCTGAACCCGGAAGGATGTGATAGGTTAAATATGCCACCGGCCAGGCGAAGATGATTGATATAAGCAGGAGCTTTACAAATCCTGAGGAGAGTGTATAGTAAAGCTGACTGAAAGAGAATCCCAGCACTTTTCGTATCCCTATTTCCTTTAATTTATGGCGGGTAAATAACAGGATCAATCCGAAGAGACCGATTGAAGAAATGATCAGAGACATGACTGCGAATGCGATGTTCACCTTCATAAGGCTTTTCCACTCCTTCACTGCATTTTCATTCTGAATGCGATCCTGAATATGGGTAAACTCGAAAGCGTCATCAGGAAAGAAGGCTTCAAATTCCTGTTGCACAATTTCTTTTGCTTTAACTTCCTGTCCGGGAGTGTAACGAACCGAATACACCCTGTCCGAAACAACGGAGTCGGGTATAAGCCTGTACAAATGGGGTTCCAGGGGATTATACACCGAAAATACCACGTAGTCTTTCAGAACACCAATTACTTCATACTTTGTTTTATTCACCTCCATCTGTTTACCGATAGGATCGGTCCATCCAAATACGCGGGCAGCGGTTTCATTGATCAGGCACTTTGTATTGTCAGCCGGGAATTCCCGTGAAAAATTTCTTCCCCTTGCCATTTTCAGGTCAAAGGTGGGAACAAAATCGTAACTCACATTGCTGTACCTGACAAAGACTTTCTGATCGGGGTATGCGCCTTCCCAGCTTATCTCATTGCCACCAGGAAGAATATAAGGTATATAATCGGAATGGCAGACGCCCTGAATCTCCGGATGCTTCAGCAGGCGCTCCCTCAATCCGGCAATTGGTCCGGTTTTAGAGGTTACGATATTGGCAAACAACAAATTGTGTGACTCAAAGCCCATGTCCCGGGTTACCATGTAATGGGTTTGCCTGTACATGATGAAGCCCACGATAAGCAGAAATATGGATATGCTGAACTGGGCGGTGACCAGGATCTTTTTAAGGTTAATTCCGTTTGTCCTGTCCTGCATGAATTTCTGCTTTAATGCTGTAACAGGATTGTACGAGGATATCGCGAAGGCAGGATGTATTCCCGAAAGAAGACCTGTTAAAAACGCTGCAGCTAAAACAACACCCACCAGTTTCCAGTCGGAGAACAACAGAGTTAATTTATCTCCCCCGATGAGCTTGTTAAAAAAGGGTGTGGCAAGATGAGCCAGTAAAAGGCCAAGGAGACCTCCAATCAAAGAAAGTGCAACTGATTCAAATATGAACTGGTACCAAAGTTGCTTTTTGGTGAATCCAACCGCTTTTTTAATGCCAATTTCACGAAAACGTGTGGATGCATTGGCTGTTTGCAGATTGATGTAGTTAATGGAAGACAGAATTAACACAAGCAATGCATTGAATGCCAGAATGGCCAAAGCGTAATAAAAGTCGGGCTGAAAATAGGGCTCTATATACAACCTGGACATGGGTCTCAGATAGGGAAAATGTTCTTTTCTGTAATCTTTAAGGGCGTTGTGTATTTTTACGCTGACCTGTTCAGGGTCGGCGTTTTCTTTGAGCAAAACGTAAGTCTGGAATGAATACCTCATGTAATTGTCTTCATAATTCTCCACACCGGTCAGTGCGGTGTAGGATAGCATGGGCAACAGGTAAGCCGGTTGCCAGTGGGATTTATGAGGAAAGTCTTCATAGACGCCTGTAACCGTTAAGACAACCTTATTTTCGCCATATACCTGATTGTCCAGGGCGTTTGAACCCGGAAAAAGCTTGTTGGCAAGAGTTTTGGACAAGACTATTGAAAATGGCCGTGTCAGGGCCTGTAGCGGATCACCTTCAAGGAACCGGAAAGTGAAAACATCAAAAACTGTCTGATCGGCAAAATATCCGTAACGGGTCAGGAATTGACTTTTTTTATCTACTGACAGGAAGGTGCCGTTTTTATTGTTGTCACCCACATCATGCATCAGTACGATTTTTTCCACCTCAGGCAATTTCAGTAGCTCATGCCTGCTTAAGGCTGCAGTGACGCTTTGAGAATGAACTACGACATTTTCTTTCTGATCCTGGAACAATTGTACCCGGTATATGCGGTCGTATTTTTCATTGAATTTATCCCAGCTCAAAATGCCATTCATATACTGACCCAACAGCACAAAGGCGGCAAATCCGATTGTAAGGCTCATCAGCGTGACCAATGAGAAAACAGGATCCTTGAAGAACCGCCGGATGATGATAAGAAATGATTGTCCGATCATGGATTGGATGTTAAAAAGGTTCTGAAAATCTTGTGACGGGCTCAAAAGTACGGTCTACCTGTTCGGTGATAATTTTCCCGTCAAATAGGCTTACGACCCGGTGCGCCCTTTCAGCATGGCTCAGGGAATGCGTTACCATGACAATTGTTGTGCCTTCGGCATTCAACTGTTCCAGCAACTGCATTACCTGTTCTCCGTTTTGGGAGTCAAGGTTTCCGGTAGGCTCGTCTGCCAGTATAAGCTTTGGTCTGGTGATAAGGGCCCTGGCCACGGCAACCCGCTGTTGTTGACCCCCTGACAACTGCCTGGGAAAATGATCTCTCCTGTGTCCGATCTTCATTCTTTCAAGCATTTCATCAACCGCTTTTCTTCGTCTGACCTTTGAAACACTTAATGCAATAAGTGGCAATTCCACGTTCTCAAATACGTTCAGGTCGTCAATCAGGTTGAAGCTTTGAAATATAAAACCGATATTGCCCTTTCGAAACAGGGTTCGCTGCCTTTCGTTGAAGGCAGATACCTCGGTTCCGTTAAAATAATATTCACCTGAATTGGATTGGTCCAGCAAGCCCAGTATGTTGAGCAGGGTTGACTTGCCGCATCCCGATGGCCCCATGATGGCTACGAATTCTCCATTCTGTACTTCAAAGTTGACCTCTGACAAAGCTGTTGTTTCAATCAGTTCAGTCCGGAATATTTTGGTGAGTTTTACAGTTCGGATCATAATTATTTTTTTTTCACAGATGCGAAAGACATGCCATAAGTATTTATATGTAGATTTTCAGTGTTTTATGAAAAAAGTCATACTCCAAGTGTAAAAAAATTTTACAATATGTAGTTAAAATTTTTTACATTTAACCATTCACTGTTCACCAGTCACGAGTCACACTTATGAAAGAAGGCAAACTCCTCATTGCGGATGACAACAAATCCATTCTGAACGCTTTGCAGATCCTGCTTCAGAATGAATTCTCGGAGGTTAAATCCTTATCCAGTCCAAACATGCTCCTGTCAGAGCTGGCAGGTAATGATTATGATGTCGTGCTGCTTGACATGAATTTCAAAGCAGGCATTAACACCGGAAATGAAGGCATATTCTGGCTCAGGGAGATCAGGAAAAAGTTCAGCCATCTCGAAGTGGTTATGATCACTGCCTATGGTGATGTCGAACTGGCAGTGAAAGCTTTGAAAGAGGGAGCCGCTGATTTTGTGCTGAAGCCCTGGGATAATGAAAAACTGGTTGCCACGCTGAGGGCAGCATACCGGTTAAGAAAATCAAACAAGGAAATCACCAGGCTAACAACCAGGGAGAATTTGCTGAAGAGTGAGACCAACCGTAACAAACCCATCCTGGTTGGTAAGTCACCCGCCATGCAGGAAGTAATTCAGGTGGTCAGAAAAATAGCCGGCACTGATGCCAATGTCCTGATAACAGGGGAGAATGGAACAGGTAAGGAATTAATTGCCAGGGAAATTCATCGGTTATCTTACCGGCAGAATGAGTTGTTTGTGCTGGTCGATTTATCATCACTTTCTGAAACCTTGTTTGAAAGTGAACTGTTCGGGCACAAGAAAGGTTCGTTTACCAATGCCTATGAGGATAAAACCGGTCGCTTTGTTTTGGCAGACAAAGGCACCTTGTTTCTGGATGAAATTGGAAATATTCCGCTGAATCTGCAATCCAAGTTGCTGTCTGTTCTGCAAACAAGAACAGTTATACCTGTTGGTTCCAATGCGGAGTTACCGGTGGATATCAGGCTGGTAAGTGCCACCAATAAAAATCTGGCGCAGATGATAGCAGAAAGCCAGTTCAGGCAGGACCTGTTGTACAGGATGAATACAATTCAGATTCATCTGCCACCCCTTCGTGAAAGAACAGAGGATATTGAAGAAATTGTGATCTATTACATGGGAATTTACAGCAAAAAGTACAATAAGGAAGGATTATCCATCGGGGATGAGGCATTGCACAAGCTCAAAAGCAATCCATGGCCGGGCAATATCAGGGAATTGCAGCATGCTGTTGAAAAAGCCGTGATACTTACCGACTCGAATGAACTTCTTGTACGAGATTTCTTTCATGGCGTAAATGATCAGGGTTTCATTGCACAAGCTGAAACACTAGAGGATATGGAGAGGAGAATGATTATTTCAACACTGAAAAAAAATGCACAAAACCAGAGCATCACAGCGGAACAACTGGGCATAACCCGGCAGACATTATACAATAAAATAAAGAAATATGGTATCTGAACGATTGCTTCATTCCAGGGTTCAATATGCTGTCCAATTAGCGGTTATTGCCGGATGTTTGAGCACAGGCTATTTCTTTGCACGGGAAAAGTACCTGCCATCAGCCTTGTTTTTCTGTGCGGCTTTGTTATCAACCTGGTTGATTTTCGCCCTATACAACGGAACGAATAAAGCCCTGTCATTCTTTTTCAATGCCCTGCGAAATAATGACACAACTGCACAGTTGCCCCTTGAGATTCGCAATAAAAGTCTTAAAAGCTTGTTCCAGAGCATGAATGACCTGAACAGACATTTCCAGGCCATAAAATTGCAGAATGAGTATAATGAGAAATATTATAAAACCCTGATCAGACATTCAGCTACCGGTCTTTTAGTCCTCAATTCCGACAATCAGGTTGAGCTTATCAACAGGGTTGCTTGTCAGTATGCGGGAATATCTCCGGATTCGACCAATCCGAACCTGCTGAAGATCAGGAACCCTATGTTTTATAAGGCAATCTGCAACCTTAAACCAGGTGAAGATGTCACATACAGGCATGTTATTGAAAGCAACCTGCAACTCCTTTTATTCAGGGCAACATTGTTGACGAAAGATCAGAATACCGTGAAACTCGTCTCCATTCAAGACATACGGCATGAACTGGAATTGAAAGAACTGGAGTCATACCGAAAGTTGATCAGCGTGCTGACCCATGAAATCATGAATCTGACATCACCGCTGACTTCTGTCTCCAAGGCCTTGTATACTACCTATCATAAAGGCGGACAGACTATCGGAATCGCCGAAGTAGACGACCAGGTGTTGAAAACCACCCTGAACAGTTTGCAGGTGATTGAAGAACAAACCAACAGTATCCTTAATTTCATTGATAATTACAGGAAGGTTTCCCGCATTCCGCAACCGGACATCCGGCCATTCGACCTGGAGGAATGGATCGAACAGCTCGGTATCGTGTATGGAGGAGAAATGAAAGAACGCAATATTACGTTCAAGATTGACCATGATACCCAGGCAAAATCTCTGCTGGCGGATAAGAAACTGCTGAATCAGGTCATGATCAATCTTGTGAATAATGCTATTGACGCAGTAAACGAGAATCCAGGAGAAAAAATGATCAGAATCGGGATTCTTCCGGCATCAAGAAATCGCGTTCGTATTATTGTAAGCAACAACGGGCCGTTGATTGAGCCTGAGATTCGTGAGAGAATATTCGTTCCTTTCTTTACAACTAAAAAAAACGGTTCCGGTATTGGATTGAGTATATGCCAGGAAATTATTAAACTGCATCAGGGATCGCTGACAGTAATGACTTCTGACACAGCATTAACAGCCTTTGTTTTGGAGATTTAAGCTTCCGTATTACTAGCTTAAATGAAAATAGTTATTTGTAAATCACTTCCCTGCCAAAAGGAGTAAGTGCCAGGCCGGCCAATTTGAAATGTTGCTTTGCGAAAGGTATCCCAATGATCGTTATGCCCAGTAGAATCCCAAAAAACATATGTGTAAGAAAAATCCAGATACCGCCGACGAAAAACCAGATGAAATTCATCAAAGTTGACAGGCATCCGGGCTGATTTTCCCTGATCCGGATTTCAGCTCCGAAAGGCCAAAGTTCCAGCATGGCCAGTTTTAACGTCTGCAGGCCAAAGGGTATGCCAATGATGGTGATCATGAGGGCCACACTCGAGAGGACATATTCAATCGCGGTAAACAGACCGCCGAATAAAAGCCAGATCAGGTTTCCAATGAAGCGCATGGTATGGGTTTTGAATGTTGTAAGTTGTAAGTTGTAGGTTGTTATTCATTCAAAAATAGCATTAATAACGGATTGAAGCGCAGGAATTGTTAATTTTCTGTTAATCCATACAAGCTACATACCATATGATTTATCTTTAACCTTTAATTGATTTATTGGCTATGAAAACCAAATACATGAATCCTTATCTGGCCGGCACATTGCTGGGATTGGTTCTGCTGTCGGCAATGTACATTTCAGGGCGTGGTTTAGGGGCAAGTGGGGGACTTAAGTACTGTGTGGTGTCTGTCGTTGGTGCGGTTGATAAACCACATGCCGAGAAATCAGTGTATTATAGCAAATACTTCGAAGAAGGACAAAAACCGCTGTTCAACTGGCTTACCATGATCATATTCGGGGTGCTGGCCGGAGGATTTATCTCCGGAGCGGTTTCTAAACGCCTTCAATTTAAAATTGAAAAATCTCCCAGGATCTCCAATACCCGGCGATTGGTCTTTGCCTTTATCGGTGGTGCATTCTTTGTTTACGGTGCGCAGTTGGCCCGCGGATGTACAAGTGGTGCGGCTCTCTCGGGAATGGCAGTGCTTTCGGTGGCCGGGTTTGTAACCATGATGGCGATATTTGGATCGGCATACCTTTTTGCCTGGTTTTTCAGGAAGAACTGGATTTAGGGTAGAAAATTATGAATTGTGAATTGTAAATTGTGAATTAAAAATTATGGGACCTATAACTTCATCACCTGGATTTCCGGTATGGCTTGACCTGATGATCGCCTTTCTGATTGGCATTGGTTTTGGTTTTAGCCTTGAACAGGCAGGATTCTCTTCCAGCCGAAAGCTGGCCGGCATGTTTTACGGTTATGATACCACTGTGCTCAAAGTATTCTTTACTGCCGCCATTGTAGCCCTGATTGGGTCACAATTCCTGAGTTACTTTGGCCTTCTCAACCTGAACCTGGTTTTCGTGAACGAATATTACGTAACGGCTTCCATAGTGGGTGGTGTCATCATGGGGGCAGGATTTATCATGGGCGGGTTTTGTCCGGGTACAGGAGTCAGCGCCATGTCCATCGGTAAGATTGATGCATTGTTTTATGTGCTGGGCGGCCTGGCCGGTGCGTTTTTGTTTGCCGAGACCTATCCGTTGATTCAGCCTCTTGCCGATAATGCCTATCGCGGACCAGTAAAAATCAACGATGTATTCGGAATTTCACCGGGACTCTTTACATTATTGCTTGTCATCGCAGCAGCCGGCATGTTCTGGGTGGCGGAACTGGCAGAGAAAAAATTTGCGAGACCGGATATTACGGGGGAGATTTAAGATTGAAGATTTAAGATTGAAGATTCAAGATCAAAGATCAAAGATCTAAGATTCAAGAACCAAGCACCCAGAACCAACACTCAGAAAATCAAACGAATTATGAACACACGACAAATTCTGACTACAATTCTTTTCTTGCTGGGACTCATCCTTGCATTCCTGCCATTGTCAGGGAACTATTCCTTTCACGGGAAACCGGGAAAACTGTTGGTTGCAACCCTGGACGAAAATACATCCTGTACGCCCGACCAGGTGGCCCGTTTTGTGGTCACAGAAGACAGCACCGTGCAACTGGTAGATCTCCGGACTGCCGATGAATTCGAAAGCTTTTCCATTCCGGGAGCCATCAATATTCCATACAGCAGCATGCTTTCCCTGAACCTCGAGAGTTACCTGGATCGTGATGTAAAGAATATTTTTTATGCCAATGGTGATTACCTGGCAAATTATGCACTGGTCCTCGCCAGGGGATTGGGATTTAAAAACAATATGGTTATGAAGGGGGGATTGAATGAATGGTACAGGACTGTAATGAACAGTGAGTTCACCGGGGAAAGGATCTCAGCCCGGGAAAATGCCCTTTTTGAAACCAGGCGGAAGGCACGGAAAATGTTTACGGAACTGAACAGTCTGCCTGACAGTTTAAAAGTCAAATACAGGGAGTCCAAGGAAATTGAGCGGAAAAAGCTGGATGGCGGTTGTGAATAATACCCATTGAAAATGAAGAAATATTTCATGATTCTGGCAGTTGTACTGCCCATATTGGTTCTGGTGTTGACGAAATCAATCACCCGGGATCACTTCCGGAATAATGCTGCAAAATGGGCAGACCGGTCGATTCATAAAACCAATATTTTAACAGCAAAACAACTTGACAAATCTGACGGAAAAGCCTTGATTATCGAACTGGATGACATTGCAGAGACAACCGGAATAAAAGGCGAGGTGATTCATATTTCGGCGGATGATTTGCTGGAAAAAGACAATCAGAAAAAACTGCGCGCTGCCGGTGGAAATATTGTTTTGGTTTCTGATGATCCTGCCTTGTCTGCCAGAATATGGATGATGCTTAGCCAAATGGGCTATAAAAAGCTCTTTATTCTCAGTGACAGCACTGATAATGAAGTGTTAAAATACAAATTCCAGCCTGATACGTTAACCAGGCCGGAATTGTGAAAACTGATTAGTCTTTTGTCTTGAATCTTAGATCTTAGATCTTTAATTTTACTTCACCACCGGAAAATCATGGATATCCGCCTCGGAAAAGGGAAGCCATGAAAGCGTTGCGGCATCTTTCCTCATCCAGTCAACCATAAATGCATTGTTTCCGTATTTCAGCGTTCGCGCGTCATAGCCGAAAAGTCGCAGATAGGCTGTGACAAACGCCGAATTATGACCGGTCCCGCAATACACCACCGCAATCTTACCGGATGGTATAGTTGACATCTCGGAAGTGAGACCCAGTGTTGCGCCTGGTTTATACCTCACTGCACCCGGAATATGGCCATCGTCGTACTTGTCCTTTCGCTCATAATTCATAACGAAGTACTTCTGGGGATCCGCATAAACCTCATCAGCTGTAATCAGTACATTTCCGGAGCCTTCTGCAAAGACTATCCTGAATCTTTCGGCTGAGATTTCGGCGCCGGCAGTCAGTCCGGTCTTCAACTCAGGCATACCAACGGCAGCAGGTTTTTCATGAGAAGCCTTTTCAAGCGTGGATTCATATTTTGCAGTTAAACCCTTTAACCAGCCGGCTTCGGCAAATTTCCTGTTCCAGGAACTCATACCCCATCGCATAGCAAATGTGTTTCCGTATCCCATCAGCCTGAGCAGAGATACTGTGTAAGATGACAACTGACCATCATCACAGACGACGATGATTTTATCAAATTCAAATGGTTTTATACCGGTTTCAAAATAGGCCGGCAACTCCTCAAAACGTTTGTTTACAGCTCCTTTGATATGACCCTGAGAAAAGAACAGGGGAGACCTCAGGTCGATGATATGAATATTCCCACCCAGGCTTTCATATACCACAGAAGCTTTAATGAGCGAAGGAAACTCGCGGCTGTTTACATAATCGCCATTTTCGGTCAGATCCTTCAGCAAAAGCAAGGTTTCATTGTCAATGACAACAGGCTCGGCAGAAACATTTGTTTCCGTTGTTTCTGCCGGACCTGGTTTCAAATTATCAACGGGTTTGTTACCGGAACATCCCGCCCAAAGAATAATAATCAGAAGGGAAAAGGCTGTCCCGGTGATCCGTGTTTTTTTCATAGGTTGCAAATTACATGGAGAATCCCTGCGGAGTCACTGCAACATTATTCTTATCAAAATGAAGGGTTTCAGTTCGCTGGCCCTGTTCATCGTATTTGTACTCCGTAAAGGCGATTCCGCTTTCCGGATGGTTGACTACATTCCTGTCCTTATCCATATTCACCGATTTGATCAGTGCGCCATGTTCATCATAGGAATTCTGGGTGATGGGTATCATTTTACCGCCCACCAGTTCATCATCCTGGTCATACACCATGCTTTCGATCACATACCCGTTTTCATCAACCTTGTTGATTCGTTTTGCCCATCCCCAGTAAAGGTTTGACAGGTGACCTGCAGTGTTTTTCACCTCAAAACTGGTCACATCACCCTGATCTGTGGTTTCAAAAGCAAAGTAGGAAACCCCGATGTCGCCGCAATTTTCCGCGGTGCAATTGTAAAGGGTATCTCCCTGGTAGTTGGCCATTCGGGTAACATAGCCCTGGTCATTATATGTGAACCGCAGTTCATAAAACGGACAAAATTCACTCATGATGGTTTCTTCATTGGCCAGTGTAAAACGGTTTTCTTTAAGCATTCCATCCGGAAGCTTCGACCAGGTATAAGAATGGATCTTGTTGCGGTTTTCAACAGGATTGCCAATGGAATCATAAAATTTAAGGCCGGAGCGCTGTCCAGTCGGATCCAACGAATATTCATAGGTATATACTCCGCCATCCACTTTTATCTGCTGATTATCTTTATTGAAAAAATGTTTGATCTGCTTGCCGTCGGTATATTCATATACAATTTTGGAGGCCTCCCGAAGGGAAGAAAATCCCAGAAGCACATCATTCCTCACAAATTCCACCGATACCAATCTGCCGATACTGTCATAGGTGAGTTTATAACTGTTGATGGATTTTGCTTGCTCAGGAGTCAACGAATGTGAGCCTCTTTCAAGGTCATAACTGGTCTCACTGAAGAGTAGATTGCGGTAATATTCCACACGGGCCAAACTCTGTGTTTCAGCCTGTTTAGGTTTACACGATAAGATTCCGATTCCTGTCAATGTGACAGCAAAAATAAAAAGAGCTACTTTACTTACTTTCATAATTCATTAATTTGTTTTAAGAGGTCAAAAATATCAGTTATTTTAACAAGTTGGTATTATACTTTCTTGTTTAACAAATTTTTAAACAGTTGAAACAGGATAATGTTGAGGATTTACGTTCAAAATGTAATTTTTTTCTACCTTCATGCGTCAATATTATAAATAGACACCCGACATGTGAAAATAGAAATCCGTGGTTTAAGCAAAATATATCCGAACGGAAAACATGCCTTATCTGACATCAACCTGACCATTGAAAACGGCATGTTTGGACTTTTGGGGCCTAACGGAGCTGGTAAATCCAGCCTGATCCGAATTTTAGTTACTCTATTAACCCCAACCACGGGACGGGTTTCCTTTAATGGATTCGATTTGATGAAAGACAGGGGTGAAATCCGCAGTATCCTGGGTTATCTTCCCCAGGATTTCAGATTCTTCAGCAAATTGAAGACCTGGGAATTTCTCGATTATGCGGCCGGGTTAGCCGGTATCCGTTCAAAATCAATCCGGCGCGAAAAGGTGGATGAATGGCTTGAAAAGGTAGGGCTTTTTGATGCCCGGGACCGGCTGGCAAACAATTTGTCAGGAGGTATGAAACGACGGCTGGGCATAGCTCAGGCATTGATCGGAAGCCCTAAAATCATTATTGTGGATGAACCTACCACAGGTCTGGATCCCGAGGAAAGGATCAGATTCCGTAACATCCTTTCCGAGCTGAGCCAGCAGGATATCATTATTCTTCTTTCAACACATATTGTGGGTGACATTTCCAGTATGTGCCGTGAACTTGCTCTTTTAAATGAAGGTGAGATTCAGTTCAACGGACCTCCGGAAGTTCTAGTTGAGAAGGCACGTGGACATGTCTGGCAGGTTCAGACAGCCGGTGTTGAATACGATATTCTTAAGGAAAAATATGCAGTAACTTCTACGATTCCCTCGGAGGACGGATGGGAAATACAGCTGGTGGGTGAAAAACTCGATTTGCCTTCGGCAATTGAGATTGAACCCAACCTTGAACATGCATATGTGTATTTTATGGAATCGGTTACTGGTTAATCCTAAATTAGCTCTTATGACATTCCATACAATTCGTATTATTGCAACCTATGAAATGCGGACCTTATTGCGAAGCTGGTTCTTCAGGATTTTTACTGCGGGTGTCCTGTTCGGACTGGGAATCTTTAATATTGCCGTGAATGTCGTATCCAGTGGCGCTCCATGGATTTACAAAGCGCTTCCTGCTTCCATACCCTATGCCAACCTGATCATACTAAACCTTGGCCAGGCCATTGTAGCCGTATTTCTGGCCTCGGAATTCCTGAAACAGGATAGAAAGAACGATACGGTTGAGGTGATCTATGCCCGCTCCATGACAAACGGAGAATACATCCTGGGAAAAACCCTGGGCATTCTTGCTGTATTCCTGGTATTGAACCTTATCGTTCTTGTGATGGGAATCGGATTCTCTTTCCTGAGTAATGCAACATCGCATAATGTGCTTGCCTATTTCACATATCCTCTCCTGATCAGTCTGCCTACTCTTGTTTTCATACTTGGTTTATCCTTTTTCATTATGGTGCTTGTCAGGAACCAGGCTGTCACTTTTATACTTCTGATCGGTTATATCGCGCTCACTGTTTTTTATCTGAACAAGAAAGCTTATCATCTCTTTGATTATATCGCCTACCAGGTACCCATGATGTATTCATCCATCAGTGGATTTTCCGGTTTCAGCCAGATCCTTCTTCACCGCTGTATATACCTCATACTGGGTATCGGATTGATACTGCTTACGATTTACAAACTGCAGCGTTTGCCTCAGTCGCCGAGGCATTCACGATTGCCCTTGTTTATAGGACTCTGCCTTTTGGCTGCAGGCGCGATCATGATATGGAAATACCTCGACAACAAGAATTCATTGCATGCCTTCAGAGATCAGGCCATTGCACTCAATAACAGGTATTCGCATTTTCCAAGGCCAACTATTGAGTCCTGCAGCCTGGAACTTGAACACCAGGGAGGACAGATCGCAGTAAATGCCAGACTTACTTTGCACAATACGAATATACGACCGGTTGACACACTTATTTTCAGCCTGAATCCAGGTCTTGGCGTGGAAAACCTTTTGGTTAGCAGCCAACCTTCCAAATTTCAAAGGGATGTGCATATCATTCAGGTTATCCTGCCTGAACCCATGAAATGCGGTGACAGTATTGAGGTTAACCTGAAGTACAGGGGAAAAATCGATGAAAGTCTTGCCTTCCTGGATAAAAGCCATGAAGATTTCGACGCCAATCCCAATTTTGAAGTTTTCAGACTGAGCAAACGATACGCATTTCTGCAAAAGAACTATGTATGCCTGACTTCTGAATCGATGTGGTATCCGGTGACAGGAACCGGTTATGCTCCTGACGTTCCTTTGCAGTACAATACTGATTTTACCCGGTATTCTCTCCGGGTCAGAACAAGCCCTCAACTGGTGCCTCTATCACAAGGCAAGGTGACCGAAACGGAAGAAGGTTTATATGAATTCCGGCCGGAATATCCCTTGCCCAGGATCAGCCTGCTCATCGGTGACTATGTTAAGAAGGCCATTGTAGTTGATTCTGTCGAATACGGGATTTATACTATAAAAGGACATGACTATTTCACTGAGTTCTTTGACCAGGCTACGGATACACTAACGACACTCATCCGGGACCTTAAAAAAGAATACGAAGCCAATCTGGGACTGAAATACCCGTTTAACAGACTGATGCTTGCTGAGGTACCTGTTGATTTTACGCTGGATCAGCATCTTTATGCTTATGCCAGTGATGCCATCCAGCCCGAAATGATTTTGTGTCCCGAAAAGGGGGTTTTGTTCAACTCATCGGACTTCAGAGGCAGGAAGCACAGGCTGGAAAGAGATTTGAAAAACAATAACGAAGAAGTTCTTCCTGTGGTGATTCAGGCAGATATGTTCACCCAGTTCATCCGTGACAATTTTATGGCTAAACGGGGACAGAACTATTACTACCTGATGAACTGGCAAACTTATTCACTCTTTCCGGACTACATGACATTTTTTACACAGCTTAAAAGTGAAAAGTGGCCTGTTCTGGGAATTGCCATGGAAACCTACATCAGCGAGCGCAATAATAAGGAGGGAGCGACATTACGGTGGTATGAGGATCTCAGCGAGAGTGAAAAGATCAGCATTGAACTTATGGATGCTTCCCTGGAACAGATCCTGAAGACAGGCATTGAGCCTTATGAAGACGATGATAGAAACCCGATAAGCATCAGGGACCTGGTGCAGGTGAAAGGACTTCATTTGTTCAATCTTTTTGGTTCCAGGAAGGGCAATGAAGCATTGGATACATTTCTGACCCGGCTTATTCTGGATCATCCTCACCGCCCGATTCCCTTTGAAGAGTTAAACGACCGGTTCAAAAGCCAATTTGAAATTGATCTGGCAGCGGAGGTTCAGGCATGGTATGTGCAAAACACGCTTCCCGGTTTTATTATCCGGAATATCAGCAGCTATAAGATTACAGAAGCTGAGATCAGCAAATTCCAGGTACGTTTCCAGATTTCCAATCCCGAGAACACCAGCGGCATTGTTACATTGAATGTTGAACTGAATGATCCGAACCGGAATAGCGATGAATTTTACGAAGAAAACTTCAACGTTGACTTTTCTCAGAAAGTTTTTCTGCCTGCCCGCTCATCATTCGATGTGGGCTTTGTTTTTAATACAGAACCAGCCCGGATGTCATTGGTAACACATATTTCAAAGAATCTGCCCAATAATCTGATTTATGGTTTTTCGGGATTTCATGAAACCAGGAATATACCTCCGCTTGATGGAGTTGTTCCCATGCCGTTTTTCGACAAAAGCACCGGCAGTAATGAAATTGTTGCAGATAACGAGGATAAGGATTTCAGATTTGTACAGGCAACAAACCAGGCTTACCTGAAATCACTCATCAACAGTAAAAAGGATGACCGTTATAAATATTCTGCCATCTGGGCATGGAACCCGCCAAGAGAATGGCGGGCCAGTTTACGCTCCGAGTTTTACGGCAACTATGTTCATTCTGCCCATTATACCCGTGGCGGCATGGGTGAACGCACTGCATACTGGAAGGCAGCGCTTCCGGCGAAAGGTTCCTATGATATTTACTATTATATTGATAAAGTGAATCTGGGATGGAGACGCTCCAATAAATCACCCGATTACAATATCACTGTGTACCATGACAATGGCGTAGACAAGGTCAACCAGGTAACAGAAAATGTGGATAACGGATGGAATTACATCGGAACCTGGTATATTTCATCAGATACCGGGAAAATTGAACTTTCCAATAAAAGTAACGGAGACATTGTCTTTGCAGATGCGGTGAAATGGGTGCTGAATCAATAGACCCTTCAATCAGTCCTAAGACCCTTCAAGTGGTCTTAAGACCCTTGAAGGGTAATTAAAGATAAATAACAGGAAATATATATTTATATATGAAATCAAATAGGTTTATCAAAGGAAAACAATATGCTTTGATGATATTATTTTCATTATTGACTTACCCGTTGTTTTCCCAACGAATCCTCACACTCGAGGATGCCATGAATACAGCCATTAAAAACAGTCCGGAAATTATGAAATCTGAGCTGAGCATGACGATCAGTAAAGAAAACCTGAATGCAAGGGAGGCAGCAACAAAAGCGCTTATTAAATTTCAGCTGACACCTTTCTATTACAATCAGACCAGGTCGTTCAACAGTCTTTTTTCCTCATGGAGCACAACGGAGACCAAAAAGATATACGGAGATTTTATTGTTTCTCAACCCATTAAACTGACTGATGGCAGGATTACCCTGCAGAATCAGCTTTCATACCAGGATGCATCCAGTGACTTCACAGATTCCCGTTCAAAGGGTTACAGCAATAATTTGTTTCTGAGTTATTCCCAACCGGTATTTACTTACAATAAACTGCGGATGGAATTGAATCAGTTGAGACTGTCACTCGAAAATTCAACCCTGAGCTATGCCATTCAGCGTTTATTTCTCGAAAGACAGGTCACTACATACTTTTACACGGTCTACCAACGTAAGATGGCTTTGTCGGTTGCCGAGGATGAGCTGAAAAACCAGCAGGCCGGTTATGAGATCATTAAAAGCAAGGTAGAAGGGGGATTGTCTGCCAGAGAGGAATTGCTGCAAGCTGAATTAAACCTGGCTACAAGTGAGTCGAATCTTCAGAACGCGCAGGTTAATCTTGCCAATGCCAAGGATGATTTCCGCCAGTATATCGGTATGCCTTTGAGCGAGGAATTCGATATCATAACTGATGTTGAATTCAAAGAAGTACTTGTGGATATGGAAAAGGCCATTCAGAATGGCCTTGAAACCCGTATGGAACTGAGGCAGCGGGAGATAAACCTCCAAAACAGCCAGGATCAGCTGACTGTGGCAAAAGCCACCAACGAATTTGCAGGCACTGTTGATCTTTCAATAGGTGTAATTGGCGAAGATCCTGATCTGGCAAAAATCTACGACAGACCTACACGCTCACCGCAGGTAATGGTGACCTTTAATATACCGGTTTGGGACTGGGGAGAAAGAAAATCGAGGATCAAAGCCGCCGAGGCAGCTATAAAGATTGAAGAAATCAATCTCGCCTCTGAACGTACCAACGTTGAGCTGGCCATCCGTCAGACATTCAGGAGCCTGCAGAATTTAAGCATGCAGATTGAGATTGCCCGCCAGAATGAAAAAAATGCCCAGCTTACCTATGAAATAAACCAGGAAAGATACAAGAACGGAGATTTGACCGGCATGGACCTGAATCTTTTTCAGAATCAGCTCTCAGAAAAAAAGATGAATCTGGCAAACAGCCTGATTTCATACAAACTGGAATTGTTAAACATGAAAATTCAATCGCTCTGGGACTTCGAGAATAACACCAGCTTTGTGCCAAAGGAATTACAGGAAAACCTTATGAATGAATAAAGATTTAAGATTGAAGATTTAAGATTTAAGATTGAAGATCCAAGATCTAAGATCAGAGATTTAAGAAATATGAAAAGTTGATAATTTATAAAAACCATGAAAAACCCAATCACATTTCTCTGTATTGCCTTAATGATAATCGGTTGCAACCGCCAGCAGGACAACCTGGGCAAAGACATTACCGTTCCCGTTACCGTTGCAGAAGTGAAGCCAGGCACCATTGAGGAATTCATCGATATCAACGGAGCTGTTAAATCCATCAAGGAGGTACAGCTGAAAGCGGAGGTTACCGGCAATTATTTGCTGAAGACCAATCCTTCGACCGGCAGACCCTATGCGCTGGGTGACCGGGTAAATGAGGGCAGTGAAATCATTGAGATCTCCGATAAGGAATACGAGAATAACATCAAGCTGAGTTCACTCAAACTGAATCTTGAAATCACCAAACAGGTTTTCGATAAGCAGCAATCTTTGTACGATAAGGGAGGGGTGACTCTGAGCGAACTGAAAAACGCCGAGATCAATTATATCAACGCCAATTACAATTATGAAGATGCCATAATCCGTTTGCAGAAAATGCATGTCAGGGCACCCTTTACCGGTGTGATCATTGATTTGCCCTATTTTACTCCCGGGGTGAAAATTGATGCCAATGCCTTGCTGGTAAAGATAATGGATTACAGTAAGCTACACCTGGAAGTGAACCTGCCTGAGAAGAGCATGGGTGAAACCAAATCCGGTCAGCTGGTCAGGGTTACCAATTACACCCTGCCAGGAGATACCCTCATGGGTTCGGTGACCCAGCTTTCTCCTGCCATCGATCCTGAAACCCGCTCATACAAGGGAATGATCCTGATAAACAATCCGAAGCTCCTGCTACGTCCGGGTATGTTCGTGAAAGGTGAGATTGTTGTCGCCTCTGCCAAAAATACCATTGTAGTTCCGAAAGAGATCATTGTTTCAAAACAGCGCGGCAACAGCGTATTTGTTGTTGAAAAAGGTATTGCTTTTGAACGGATCGTTGAATTCGGTCTTGAAAATCCGCGTGAAGTACAGATCACTTCTGGTCTGAAAGAAAATGAAATGCTGGTTGTCAAAGGATTTGAGACACTGCGCGACCGTTCTAAGGTAAAAGAAATGAAATAGCTGCCAGGGCATGAAAAAGATCGTACAATTTGCAGTCAACTACCCGGTGACCATTTCCATGATCATCCTGGGCATTTTGCTGCTTGGTTATATCTCTGTTGGAAAACTCAGTATTGACCTCTTTCCGGAGATCAATGCTCCGCGGATCTTTGTCGAGTTAAAAGCAGGGGAGCGCCCGCCTGATGAAATTGAGAAACAGTATGTCGAGGGAATTGAATCGCATGCCATGCGATTAAAAGGTGTTTCCCAGGTGGCATCCACCTGCATGGTAGGGGCTGCCCGGGTTAAGGTGGAGTATAACTGGGGGACCGATATGGACGATGCTTTCCTGGATTTGCAGAAAGCATTGACCAGCTATGGACAACAGGACGGCGTGGATGAGTTTGTGATCACCCAGCATGATCCGAATGCTTCACCGGTTATGATCATGGCGATGTATCATCCTGACATCACCGATATGAATGAATTACGCAGGACAGGGGATAACTACATCCGGAACGAGCTGATACGTCTCGAAGGAGTTGCAGATGTTGTGCTAACAGGTACCGAAGAAAGAGAAATCGTTGTGGAGACAGATCCATACCGTTTGAACGCATACGGACTTACCACAGACAATCTTGTTCAGCAGATCACGAGCATGAACCGGAATGTTTCCGGCGGAAGCATTGTGGAGATGGGAAAACGATACATCATCAAAGGAACTTCACTGCTTGCGGATGAAAACGACTTGAACAACATAGTGGTAACTTACAAGCAATCTTCCACTGCTGCTGCCACTGTTACTTCCACTGCCACTTCCGCGGACCGCGTTCCCGTCTTTCTTCGCGATGTCGCCCGTGTAAGTTTCACCAACAAAGAGCCTGAGAATATCGTCCGGGTCAATGGCAAACGATGCGTCGGGCTTTCCATCTATAAAGAAACCAGTTACAATACTGTAAAGGCTGTTGAAGAACTCAACAAATCTTTTGAAACCATCCGGAAAGCATTACCTGGCTATGAGTTTACCATTGTTCAGAATCAGGCATCCTTTATCAGGAATGCCATCAGGGAATTGCGCGATACCGCTTTTCTGGGTGCCTTGTTCTCGATTATTGTCCTTTACGTATTCCTTAGGCGGACCAGCCTTACCTTAATAGTCGCTATCGTCCTGCCCATCTCCATCATTGCCACTTTCGTGGTGATGTATTTCACAGGATTATCCCTGAATATTATGACAATCGGCGGTCTTGCACTGGGCGCGGGTATGCTGGTTGACAATGCCATTGTCATCGTGGAAAATATTTTCCGGAACCTGGAAACGGGGCAATCTGTGAAGGATTCCTGCATTAAAGGAACATCACAGGTCGGAGGTGCCATTATTTCTTCCACCTTAACCGCCATAGTTGTTTTTCTGCCGATTGTTTACCTTCATGGCGCATCGGGAGCCCTGTTTAAAGATCAGGCATGGACAGTGGCATTTACGCAGGTAATTTCACTGATCGTGGCTATCCTGATTATTCCTATGCTGTTCAATACAATGTATACCAAACGAAGCACGGTTACGGCCACTAAATCACTCCGCTTCAGCTGGTATACTTCTTTCCTGTCACGCCTGATCGATAACCGGGGCAGGGTGGTTATCATCGCCGTGGCGATCCTTATCGGAACAGCCTTTATATTGCCATACGTTGGCAATGAGTATATACCCCAGGGCTGCACCAATGAATTCAGCCTGGAAATCAAACTGAAAGAGGGCACGCAATTGCAGCGAACCGAAGGCCTGGTTAAGACCTTGGAAGCCATGCTCACGGAGGTATTGGGGGACAGGGCTGAAATCATATACAGCCAGGTAGGACCAACGGGCAGTTCAAATTCCGAAAGATCAGTATTTCAAAGTGAAAATACGGCTTTGGTTAAGATCCGGCTTAAATCATCGGTTGTTAAGCATTCCGCTGAAATCATCGCCCAGGTCAGTGAACTTACGCAAAACCTGCCCGATGCAGAAGTGACAGTGGTGCAGAATGAAACTGCGCTCGAATCTACCCTTGGAACCGATGAATCGCCCCTGATGGTGGAGGTTACCGGAAGAGATATTACTGTGCTGGACACATTGACAAAAGAAATCAAGGAGATGCTTTCCGGTATCCCCGAGATTTATAACCTGAAAACCAGCATCGAGGAAGGTGCTCCTGAGGTTGATGTCATCATTGACAGGTATGCAGCCTCGATGTATAACCTGACTGCTGATGCGATTGCCGCTCAGTTAAAGGATAAACTTATGGGGAAAGCGGCCGGTAAGTTTGATGATGCAGGAGAAATGAATGACATTACTGTGAGATTACCGGAAATCAGTCTGGCAGAATTCAACAGTATCACATTAAAGGGCGGACAAAGAGATGTCCCTTTGTATGAGGTAGCCCGGATTGAAAGATCGGTATCCCCAAAGCAACTGCTTCGCAACAATCAGAATCGCGTGGGAACTGTCACGGCTGATGTTGACAGAACTGTCGCCTTTGATAAGGTGATTGAGAAAGTGCAGAAACGATTAACCAACGTAACACCGCCGGCTGAATACACCATTCATATTACCGGCGAGGAGCAAAAACGGCAAGATGCCATGTCGAGTCTGGGATTCGCTTTACTACTTTCCATCGTATTGGTATACATGGTCATGGCTTCACAATTCGAATCACTTATTCACCCCTTTACGGTATTGCTCACCATACCCCTTGCAGGTGCAGGTTCAATATGGGCCTTTTTCCTGCTGGGCAAATCCCTGAACATCATGGCCTATATCGGGATCATCATGCTTGGCGGGATTGCTGTGAATAATTCCATCATTCTGGTGGACGCCATCAATCAGTTCAGGGAGGAGGGTTATTCCTTGCGTGAGGCTATCCTGAAAGGTGCACAAAACAGAATCAGGCCGATACTTATGACCAGTTTCTCCTCCATCCTGGGTTTGTTGCCTCTTACACTGGGACTGGGAGAAAGCGCAGCACTTCGTTCACCTCTGGCGATCGCATTAATAGCAGGTTTAACAGCGTCTACCGTGATGTCCCTGATAGTAATACCCTGTGTATATTATATTTTCGACCGTAAAAAGAAGGCTTCTGAACCTGCAGTAGTTTAATTTGTAGCCATGCATTTCATCATCAAACGTAAGGTTCTTATCGCCATGTTATTTGCCGGGCTGGCAATGCTGGGAGTGTTTTCTTACCGCCAGCTGCCGGTTGAACTGCTTCCCAATACGCAGATCCCTTATCTTTTCGTTCAGATCGGTACCAGTCTCGAAATGGACCCGAAATACATCGAGAACCAGGCTGTTATTCCACTGGAAGGTGCCATCGGGACATTGAAGGGCGTGGAAAAAATTGAATCCACGGTGGATCAGCAGCAGGCTTTTATTCAGATATCCTACCGGCAGAATACGGATATTAAGATCGCCTACCTGAAATTGCTGGAAAAGGTAGAGGAAGTAAAAAACAACATTCCTTCCGATTTTTATGTTCAGGCCCTGCGGTTCGATATGGAAATGCTCAATAATAACCTCATGACCTTACAGGTAAGGGGTGGAGGAGGAGTGGACCGCGTACGCCAGGTTGTGAACAGGGATATATACAACAGGCTGCTGAACGTAAATGGTATTGCCAATGTGGCTGTTTTTGGGGGTCGTGAAAAGTCGGTTGAGATAAGGCTCAGGGACGAGATCTGCAAATCTTACGGGATTACAGCAGCCACCATCCGGAATGTGCTTAACCAGAACAGCAGGGCACGGGCATTTGCAGGCATGGTCACCCAGGAGAACCGAATGGTGTTTGTCAATGTGGTTGCTGAGTTCTCAGATCTGTCAGTCATCAGTGAATTAATAGTAAGGGAGCAGGGATCCGTCATATTAAAGGATGTTGCTGACATACGGTTTGGATTTAAGAACCAGGACTCCTACAGCCGGGTGAACGGCAAAGAGGCCGTGACAATACAACTGACCCGTGATACCCAGTCGAATATGATTGACCTGGCAGACCGGGTCAAGGACGAAATTTCAGAGCTAAACAAGGACCTGTCTGACAACGATATTGAAATTGTAATCCAGAATAATTCAGCGGAACGTATGGAACGCAATATCGACCAGATCATTCAACTGGCTTTGGTCGGCGGTATCCTGGCTATTTTTATCCTCTGGATCTTTTTAAAGAATCTGAGGTTGGTGCTGGCTATCGGTTTGGCAATGCCCATATCCATTTATGTTGCTTTCAATTTCTTTTACGCTGCCGGCATTTCCATCAACAGCCTGACACTCCTGGGTATGGCCCTTGCTATCGGTATGCTGCTCGATAACAGCGTGGTGGTCATGGAAAACATATACCGCCTGGCCTCTCAAAAAGTCGATACCGATAAGGCAGTAATACAGGGAACAACAGAAGTCTGGCGATCTATCTTTGCAGCCACACTCACCACGGTAGTGGTATTCCTTCCTTTTGCTTTTTCGAAGAATTTTTTAGTTGCTATTCTGGGTAAACACATAGGTGTGTCCATCATATCTACACTGCTGGTTTCATTGGTGGTAGCCATGCTGCTTATCCCCATGATCACCCACACAATACTGAAGCATCGCGGTGGAAAACAGGCAGAGAGTTTCAGCGCAATAGCCTTCCATAACAGGCTCATGCAGGTTTACCGCGTAATCCTTAAAACCTGTATGCGGAATCCTGCAGGAACTGCGTTGGGTGCCCTCGGCGTTTTTTTTGCTACCCTGCTCATAAGTCTGGGTTTGAGTTTCATAAAAACACAGGAACCGGAGATCATTGAGCTGGCACTTTATGTTACCATGCCGGGCGGTACTACCCTCGACAATACGGACCTATTGGTGGCAGATGCAGAGAAACGACTGGAGAACCTGAAGGAAAAAAAGGACATTATCAGCCAGATTTATGAAGAGGAAGCCCAAATAACCATTGTGCTGGAAAAGGAATACAGAAAAGTCAGGAATTATTCAGTCCCCAAGATCAAGCAGGAAATTATGAACAGCATGTCCGGATTGGAACCAGGAAGCTTCAGCTGGGAACCTCCCGCTTCGGCGCGACGTTTCGGAGGAGAGGGCGGTGATATGGATGGCGGCATGGAAGGCATACTGGGAATAGGCTCAGAGGCCGAAAAAGTAATCATCAAGGGAGAGGATTACGAGCAGTTGGTAACCCAGGCCAATCTGGTAAAATATTATCTCACCCAGCAGCAGTCCGTTGAAATGGTAAATATCAACATACCCTCTGCCCGGCCCGAAGTTTTGTTAAACTTCGATAAGCAGATCATGGCCTTGTATGATATCCAGGCAGTCACTGTACTCACCGAGCTGGGCTCATTCCCGCACGAGTTTTCATCGGGAGTTCAGTTTAAACAGGGCACCGAGGAGTATGATATTCAAATACGCACTGAAACTCCTGCCGAACAAACCGAAAGAAATCTGGGCGATTTAAAGAAGCTTACTGTTAAAGGCAGGAATGATGCGGAATTCGAGCTGCAAAACATAAGTTCCTTCAGTATCACGGAGGGCGCTCCCACCATCAAACGCATTAACCAGGCCAAACAACTTGAGGTAGAATATACCTTTATCAGGCAGGTAAGGGATGACAAGGATCTGCTGACCACCTCGAGGCTCGAAGTGGAGTCCCTTTTAAGTAATATGGCAATTCCATCGGGTGTGACACTTGAGGTTATACATGAGCAGCAGGATTTAAGTGATTTCCGCTTTCTAATCTTGGCTTCCCTGATCCTGATTTATATGATCCTGGCCTCTGTTTTTGAGTCATTCAGCAGACCGGTGGTTATCTTGTTTGCCATTCCGCTGGCAGCAACCGGATCATTGATTGCCCTTATCCTTACCGGGAATTCACTTCTCAATGCCAATACCCTGACCGGCTTTGTAATACTGATCGGAATTGTTGTAAACAATGGGATTATCCTGCTCGATTACGCCAATGTTTTGATGAAGCGGGGATACGGAACATCCCGTTCTTTAATGATGGCGGGACTTGCCAGGGTCCGGCCCATACTGATCACATCACTTACAACTATCATTGCACTGTTTCCTCTTGCTATGGGCAAGGCCGAGTATGTCACTGAGATTGGCGCACCCTTCGCCATAACCATCATCGGAGGTCTTGGTCTGAGCACACTGCTGACACTGGTTTTCATTCCCACACTCAATACAGGAATTCATACTGCATTGCATTGGATATTTCTCCGAAGGTGGCAGGAAAAGTTGATGATCATGATGGTCTATCTTGGAGGAAGTTTTCTGATATTCACAGAAGTAGATGCCCTCGTATGGAAAATTATCGATTTTCTGCTGCTGATTATCCTTACACCCGCCACACTGTATTTTATTAAAAACAGTTTGCGGAAAGCCAATGAAAAACTGATTGATGAGTCCACACCATTGTATATTCACGTGCGTAACCTGGTAAAAATCTACGACCGGGACAGCCGGTTTGTGAGAGAATGGAAATCAGGATTGCGGATCAGGCAGCGCCTTGGGTTGGCAAGAACGGTCAACAGCTGGAAAGATTTTGACTATTTGTTATGGCTTTTGCCGTTGATAGGTTTTGTGATCTATTTTATCTATTTCTATCTTGAAAATGGTTTCTGGTATTTTCTGCTTCCTGTCGGTTTGTACCTGATGGTGCTCGGGGCAGTTTCACCTGTGAAAGAATTTGCTTTGAAGCTCTCCGGAGCAGGAGCAAGAAAATGGCCACAGCGTCTCCTCAATGGGTTATATACTGGGGTATACTGGGGAATGCCGCTCCTTATGCTGATTTTATTTTATCAGAAATACAAATTGATCGGACTGTTAATACCGGCAGCTGTTATCTGGTATTTATTGCTGCTCATCAAGGTGACGTCGGATAAGTTATATCGGGAACAGATTAACATCAACCGTCTCCAGGGAAGATTCAAAGGACCGCGGAAGGCATTCTACCGCATGGTAAAGCTGGTGCCCTTGATCGGCCGTAAAAGAATACCTTTTAAAGCTTTAAAGGGAGTTTCCTTTAAAATTGAACATGGTATGTTTGGATTATTGGGACCCAATGGGGCCGGTAAATCAACCCTCATGCGCATCGTTTGCGGAATTCTGGAACCAAGTTACGGCCAGATAACCATCAATGGTATTGACACCAAAGTAAAACGGGAAGAATTGCAGGGTTTGATCGGGTATCTTCCCCAGGAATTCGGCGTTTACGAAAATCTGACAGCCTGGGAGTTTTTGAATTATATGGGCATTTTGAAGAAGCTGTACAACCGTGAACAGCGGGAAGCCCGCATTGAATATGTACTGAACGCGGTTCACATGGCAAGTCATAAGCATGAAAAACTGGGTTCATACTCCGGTGGGATGAAACAGCGAATTGGGATTGCCCAGATTCTCCTTCATCTGCCCAGGATTTTGGTGGTGGATGAGCCCACTTCCGGGTTGGATCCGAGGGAGCGCATACGTTTCCGCAATCTGCTTGTGGAATTAAGCCGCGATCGTATCGTGATATTCTCTACACACATCATCGAGGATGTTGCCAGTTCGTGTAACCAGGTAGCGGTGGTAAGGAGCGGGGAGCTGGTTTACCTGGGTGAACCGGTGGAGATGGCACACATTGCCCAGGGCAAGGTATGGATGGCCGATGTTGGCATGGCAACCTTCGAAGCATTAAAAGACAGGTATGTGATCATTCATCATATGCGGGATGGCGATAACATCCGCGTACGCTGTATGGCCGATGAATGCCCGGTTGAGGGCGCTCATACGGTGAAGGCAAACCTGGAGGACGCTTACCTGTGTTTACTTCATGAAAAATAGAGGCACCATGAAAATACCGGAACGCTTAAGATTACTCTATACCATAGCATCATACAATCTGAAAATAGTATTTTCAGGTCGGTTCATTTATTTTCTGATTGCAGCATGGTTGTTTTTCCTGGTGATAGTAGGCATTATGCTTTTCTCTGATAACTCGATTGATACCTATGATATTTACGACCTGTTGCTATTTCCGGGTGTATTGATTATGTTTTACCCTGTGGTATATAATATTCAGAACGATAAGGATACCCGTATGCTCGAGATCATTTTCGGGGTGCCGGATTACCGGTACAAGGTATATGTTTTGCGTTTTGTCATGTCCATGCTCCTGCTTGTTTTTTTGTTGCTGCTGATGTCAGCGTTTTCCTGGTTTTCCATCGTTCAGATACCCATTCTGAAAATGGTGGTTCAGCTCATGAGTCCATTGTTTTTTCTGGCCTGTCTTACCTTTATGTTCACCACAATCATCCGGAATGGCAATGGTGCAGCGGTCGTCATGATCATCATCGGCCTGGTGTTTTTCATCATGAATGAACCGCTCGAGAAAAGCAAGTGGAACCTGTTTTTAAATCCTTACAATGTGCCTGTAGATATGAACCTCTCCGTGTGGATGAACGTGGTACATCAGAACCGGCTAATACTGGGAATCGGATCCATCATTGCGCTGTTGTGGGGATTGATGAATCTCCAGCAGAGAGAGAAATTTGTCTGAATTTATTCATCGAAATTCACTTTCTTAAAGGCCGCCAGATCCATGGCCTGTTTTCTGTAAAGCTTTTTGTAATGCTTATCACCATTTGCTTCGCTGATACGGCTCAGGCCGAAATAGGCATAGGCCTTGAATTCATTGCCAAATTCTCCAAACGGGGACATGTCCTTTAATCCCCGGGAATAATAGGTCTGTGCCTGCTTCAGGTTATTGTACTTTTTCTCGAACAGGATTCCATTCAGAATTGACAGCTGTGCCTGAAAGTAGGCGTTATTGCTGTTCTTTCGGCTTGAATTGATCATGCTTTCAGCTTCGCTGTACTGTTTTACAAGGAGCAGGTTTTTAATGTAAACCGCCATATATTGCATATTACGCGGGTATAATTCATGAAGTGTTTTACTGAATTTATAAGCCTGTTCAAAATTGTTCTCGAAACTGATATAAATTCCGGCCAGAAAGGAAAAGGCTTCTGCTTTAAGTACGATGGCTTTTTTTGAGGCGATCTGTAGCTCTTTCAGCCCTTTAACCTTGTCCCCCTTTGGAAAAAGAAAGGCAAGCGGCTTATAAACCGGGTGAGCTTCCGGGTAGGCTTCCCTGTAATAATTGTAGAGACCGGTGAAAAAATAAAAATCACCGTATGTACTGGTATAACCGAATGCCTGTTTTAAGTATTGATAGGTGCCGGAGGCCAGGGAAATGACGTCCATGCTCTCATCATTATCAGCATAATACAAAAGCAACAATCCCCTGGCTCCCAGATTCGTCAACAGGTATTCGGCTTCGTCAGCCGGATGGGATTTCTCTTCACATATTTCAATAGCCTTCCACAGATCATTTTCAAAAGACTCATGGTTGGGAGATGATGGAACCAACGGGTAGTGCTCCCAATAAGTTATCAGGCCCCTGTAAACATAGTTGATGGGATGGCCCGGATACTTTGTCTCGATTTGATTGTATACTTCCCGGGCCTGAATGAATTGCTGATCATAGATGTAATCCACACCTCTGCACATCAGTCTGAAAGTGGAAGTATCCTTTAAGACCTGCGCCTGCATTGATAATCCAAACATGATGATCAACGCAGGGTATAACAACCCAACTTTTTTGCTATACTTCATGACCGTTCAAAAGTACTGCTAAAGTTTATTTTCAGCTACTGTTTTTTTGACAATCCTCCGTTGTTGGTCCAGAGTGTAATTCTGCTCATACGGTCGTATGGCGGATAGGTATGCATGTTTCCTGACACCATATCCATCAGTCCGTCCCTGTTAAAATCCCCCAGTTCAAGGGTAATGATGTGAGTCGGATTATTTGTTATATCATGCCTTATGAATTGCATGTTTCCTGTATTTTCAATCCAGATGAAACTCTGGGATTCAGGTTTATCCCATAAATTAAAAGCACTTACAGAAAAAAGATCCAGGTCTCCGTCGTCATCAATATCATAAGGTCTCGCGTTGTAGGCCCCTGTAAAAGTGCAAATCCTGTGGTACTCGAATTTCAGGCCTCCTTTATTCTCAAGCCATTGAACACCATGCCATGGTCTTCCCTGGGGCGGAATATAATCAAATGCATCCCCATTGGTGTAAAGGATATCATCGTCACCATCCTGGTCAACATCGGTTATGTAAATGCCACTGGATCCGAAGTCCTGGTTACTCGATCCATACAGAAGGTTGGGCTGGAAGACACCTTTCCCATCATTGACATAGCAATAAATTTCTTCCCATTCCTGACTTACCAAAGAAATGATATCCATATCATTATCTTTATCGATATCCAGGATTTCCACATTGATGGGACCTGACAGGTTCTGGAGTATATGGCTTTCGAATTTCCAGTTGCCCAGATTTTCAATCCAGCGTGTTTCCCCGTCATCATAACCAAACTGTGCAACGGCCAGGTCCATATCCCCGTCATTGTCCAGGTCGCCTGCCCGCACGTCAGACACCCGCGCAATCTTTTCTACAATAACATGTTTGCTGAAATTGCACTTTCCGTCATTTTCCAGTATGACAACTGAACCAATCTTGTCATTGTTCGGGAACAGCATGCCCAAAACAGCTACCATCAGGTCCTGATCACCATCACTGTCAAAATCGATTGCCTGTATATGTGCAGGGGCATTCAGTTCACCTGAAAGCACAGATTCTGTATAAGTGTCCAACGGATATTGCCTGATCCAGTTGACGGAATTGCTCTTGGCATCACATACCAATACATCGAGCAGGCTGTCATTATCGAGATCGTTTACCTGAAGATGAGAAATAAGAGGTGGTTCTGTAAATCCCTGACCGATGGGCCTGGGATTCAGAAAATCAATTTTCCTGCCAGCAATGCTTTCCGATCCTACCTCTTTATCACCTGTCTTTGTCATAATCCTTTTAATGACCCCGCCCCAGGTCATGCCGCTGTGTTTAGCCTGGTAATTCAAAAAAAGCATGGGTACACCAACCAGTAAGAGCAGGACAAGCATGTAAGGAATTGCGTTTTTAAAACTGTTTATTACTTTTTTGGGAACGCTGCCATTTACCATATCATAATCAATAAGGAGTACAAAACATGCTTTTACACCACAAATCTAGTCAAATTGTATATTGGCGCATGGTTCTTTTAAAAAGAATAATTATTATTGATCAGAATTAAGAGGAATGAAAGATTTTCGCAAGGCGCTTTTCAGAATTACCGTCATTTTTGGTTTTGGGTTAGTTCCAACTGTTATCGCACAGTTTTTTACACAAGAACCGGTTGACCGGTACATACATATCAGGAGTTTCCGTTATGGCAAAGATCCCTCCGTTATTCGATGCAAGAGGGGAGACCGCCTGCACCTGACATTCTCAACCGATGATACCGGCCACTCCTTTTTCCTGGAAGAATTTGATATGGATGTGAAAGTAAGTCCTGCCCGTGATGAAGTTGAGGTTTTCAGCGCCAAAGATCCTTCAAGGAAATCCAAAATAACCCGTGAATATACATTTACTGCCAGGCATGCCGGAGTATTAAATTACCTGGTATCAAAAAGCAATTATCGGTGCCATGTTTGGTGCGGGCCCATGCATGCTTTTGAATCCGGAAAACTGGTTATCCTGCCCAATACACTTTTAATTTTCAGCCTGGGTTGTCTTGTTGGCATATTGTTATTATGGATTATCGGACTTTACCGGAATTCGGGAGGGGGTATTGAACCAGCAGTTAAAAAGTCAGATTTCACAGATCTCTTCCATCAATTCCCTTTCCTGAAAAGAATTTTCATTTCCCGCTGGCCGCAAACGATTCTGACTATCCTGGCAATGATGATGATCTACATTGTCATTCTCACCTGCCTGTTTGGTACCCAGATGTCAGGCCGTAATCTGGGCGTGCTCATGATGTGGGCCATCTGGCTGTTTGTACTCGTTGCCCTGCTGACCCCTTTCCTGGGAAGGATATGGTGCACCATCTGTCCATTACCTCTTTTTGGTGATTTACTGCAGCGTAAATCATTCTTTACTCCGTTAAAGGGTAAAATCAGAGAGTATAACCATAAATATTCAGGCTTGTTTTTGAAATGGCCTGCCCGGCTGAGCAATGACTGGCTGAAACTGTTTGTTTTTATGTGCCTGGCTACATTCTCTACCACACTTGTGGCAAGACCACGGATTTCCGGATTTGCTGTTCTGGGACTTTTGCTGGCGCCAACATTTATGGCGCTGATATGGGAAATCAGGACATTCTGCAGGTACGTATGTCCCGTGAGTGTATTCGTAGGTCCTTTTTCCAGGATGAGTCCCCTGGGCATCCGCAGCCGGTCACAGGCAGTCTGTGATAAATGTAAACCCCATTATTGTCAGAAAGGAAGTCCGAAAGGTTGGGGTTGCCCTTACGGACTTAATGTGGGCGAAATTAAGGGGAATTCGGATTGCGGACTTTGCATGGAGTGCACACGCAGTTGCCTTTATAACAATGTGACATTATCGAAAGGATCATTTGCTTCGGAACTTGGAAGCCGCAACCTGGGGGAAGCCTGGCTTACCCTGGCCATATTTACGCTGGCTATTGTATACAGTGTTCTGTATGAAGGCCATTGGCCATTGGTCCGTGACTACGTCAACATCCTCGATAAAAAGAACTGGGACTTGTTCGGCATATACGCCATGATTATCTGGACACTCGCTCTGCTGATTGTTCCCGGACTGGTATACATGCTTTCATGGGCCAGCGCCAGATGGACCAAAACAAAGCTGCCTATCAAAGAAGTCTTTTTAAATTCTGCCGGGGCAATTCTTCCTTTGGGTCTGATGATGTGGATCGCCTTTGTCATTCCCATGCTGTTTGTCAATATCACATTCATCATCCAGTCCGCGTCTGACCCTTTTGGCTGGGGATGGGATTTTTTCGGAACTGCCAATATTCCCTGGCATCAGTTTTTACCCAGACTGGTACCGTGGCTTCAGACTTTGTTGATATTAACGGGATTGCACTTCAGCCTGAGGAACCTCAGAAGGACCTGGCACAGGCAGAATATGTCAACCGCACAGCTGATTCGCATGGTGTTGCCGACGGGGGCCCTTATCATCGCTTCGGCTGCTGCAATGCTTATTTTCTTTGCGAATTAGGTCCACCTTCCGGGGATCTTTGTTCCGCAAAAACTGCAATTTCCGTTTTTGATGGCATTGTTGACAATCGAAAAACCATTCCGTTCAACAAGGGTCTTTTTGCACTTCGGACAGATTGTACTGATGGCGGAAGATCCGGATACATTTCCGATATAAACGAATTTCAAACCGGCATTCAGCGCGATGGCCTTTGCTTTTTCGAGCACGGCGACAGGGGTGGGAGGCAGGTGATTCAATTTATACAAAGGTTGAAATCGTGAAAAGTGCAACGGGGTATCCTGAAAATCATTTTGGTAAAGCCAGTCACACATTTTCCTGATCATTTCCAGGTTATCGGTCCATCCCGGAATCACCAGGTTGGTTATTTCGAGCCATACGCCTTCCTGTTTAAAGATTTTGAGCGAATTTAGAACCGGCTGAAGTTTACCGGCGTTAAGCTTTGAATAAATGTTTTCATCAAACGATTTCAAATCAATGTTCGCTGCGTCCAGTACCTGGCAAAGGTCATGCAAAGGTTTCTCATTGATGTACCCGTTGGAAACCAGCACGTTCTTGATGCCGCTACGCCTGGCAATTACCGATGAATCATAGACATATTCATAAAAGGTGATGGGTTCTGAATAGGTATAGGAAATGGATCGACAGTTATTAGAAACGGCCTGTTCAGTCACTTTTTCCGGCATCAGGCTGTAGTTCCGGGTTTCTTTGGGACTGGCCTGGGAAATGGACCAGTTCTGGCAATTCAGACAGGCTAAATTGCATCCGGCGGTTGCGATTGAAAAAGAACGCGTACCAGGCAAAAAATGATACAAAGGTTTCTTTTCGATCGGATCAACATGCATGGCGCATGGATTGCCATAAGCGATTGTATACAGTTTTCCCTTGTAGTTAACCCTGTTCCTGCATAGAGTGGTCTCTCCGTTCATCCGCACGCATGCATTGGGACAGATCAGACATCTGGTTCCTTTGGGTGTTATTTCATAATGCATGCATTCTTTACTCCACTTCCATAAATCATTGGCTGGAGAACTGCCCTTTCCGGATATTCCAGCAACGGATGCAGAAAGGGGATCGATGCAAACAGTCCCTGCTGCTGCAAAACATGCACTCTTAATAAACGCCCTCTTGCTGATATTTATCCCCATCGGATCGGCATTTGACCAAAGTTACTTAATTTTTCCGGGAATCAGCCGGCAAATGCTGCATCAGGAATACTTTTTGCCATAGATTGCCATCACCAATATTCCTGTGAGAATTAATCCGGCTATAAGCAGGCTTGTGTTGAAAAGTCCCATTACCGGAAAACATACCAGTGAAACCAGCAGAGTCCCCGAAGCGGCTCCTGCCAGATCAATGCCATACAGATTACCTGCTGTATTTTCGATTTTTTGCCTTTCCAGCCTGCTGGCCATATTGAATTCAAGACCCGTAACAAATGAAATAAGCCCCGTTATGATTAACAAAAATGCCTGTCCGGTCCATTCCGGCAAATTGCTGAATTGAGACAGGAATAGGATCAGGAAAGGGAAGAAGAGTGCCGTTTGTAACAGGATGAGCTGCATGAAAATGTAGGATCGTGAAGAAACTCCTGTCCCCGAACGAATACCCATGAATGCGCCTGCTGTCAGTCCGGTCATATAAAATGCAATAATGATCCCCAGCATCTGATATACATAGCCGTAAAGGATCTGATAAACAATGATAACCAGAAATTCAACTGAAGCGCCTGCAAATCCGCCGGCAAAGATGCCGGCTCCTACTGCACTAATGCTTTTTGAAAGAACTAAGATAAGAAGCAACAGAAGCAACAGAATTATAATGCCCCAGACTTTTGCCTGCCAGATACTTAACCAATAGTTGATCTGCAGAAAGTAAGCCAGTGGGGTCAAATCCTGATTGATCCTGGCGGATCCGCCGGATATTTCACGCATAATAAGCTGACTGTTCTGTTTAAGCAGATCATCTTCGATATAACCAGGGTTGACATATTCTGTTTCGATCCCTGCTGCCGCAATTCCCTTTGAAATATTAAGATGCAGCTCATTATCCGAGGCGAGGAAGTAATTCCTTTCCCCCGGTATGACCAACACCTGGTGAAATACCTTTTTAAGCGTTTGGTAAATGACACTGTTGATTTCTTTTGCACCCTCGCTCATGTAATTCATAGTCGGACTCAGGCTGACGGAGAGCACTCCGTTGCGCCGGAGGGCATTTTTCGTTTCAGCAAAAAATTCAAGGGTATAGTACCTGTTTATCTGCGCATTGGATGGATCAGGGGTGTTAACGATAATGGCATCATACTTCGATGAGGTCTTACTGATCCATCTTCGCGCATCTTTGCTGACTACGTTGAGTTTCGCGGAAAGTAAGGGATCTGAGAAGAGGTTTTCTGCCTGGATCAGCCAGGGATTGATTTCGAAATAGTCGATATGCTGAATGGATTGATATTTTAATGCCTCTCCTGTCATTCCTTTTATGCCTCCCGATACGATCAAAATATCCTCAGGCAAATTATGCTGCAAAAGCGTAAAATGAATTGCTTCTTCAGGCATGATTTGAACCTCTGTAGTGAATGATAAACCTCCGTTCTCATAAAAATTGAATTGTCCGGCTGTATTTGTGACTGATACGTTGCCATAAGGAGTGTCTTTTGTGTAAACCAGATCCTGGTTCTTAAAGTGCAGCGATTTTATCCGTTCTTCGGCAGGAGTCACAATGAACAATAAAGCTAAGGTGGTCCCTATAACTGGTATCGGAAGGATCTTCCGGTATGGTTTGACACCCGGCATGAACAAAATGTAAATGATCAGATTGATCAGAATAATCAGGGCTAACAGCTGAAAAGTCCCCAGCCAGCGTGACAGCAAAAGGCTGAATAGAATGCCGGCAGCCAGACTGCCAAAAGATTCCCAGCCATATGCCTCTGAGATCTTGTTTTGTTCCGAAGCAACAGATAATGCAGTGGCAAGCATGGTAAACAGCATACCGGAAATAATGCAGAATGGCAATAATAAACAAAAACAAAAGAGGAATGTCGTTATGAAGCTCTTGGTTGTACCGGGTGGAAACAGATGTGTTTCGAGCACGTACAGCAGGATGACAGTCAATGCCGGAAGTAGGCCGGCCAGTGAAAACATGCGGGCTATAATTTTACTGTTACCTGATTTTCCTGTAAGTCCTTTTCCCAGTTTTGATCCCAGGGCGGTATGCAGCATCCATATGGCAAGAATCATCCCGATAATCAGCTCATTCCCCTGGAAAATATTCAGAAATTCCCTGATAACAATAAGTTGTGACATGATGCTGGTTAAACCAAGCACAAACAGGGCTGTAAGGATTCGATTTCTGTTGATTTCCCGCACGGAATCCATTACTCACCAAAAACGTATGCTTCATAAATGTAAATCTCAGCATCCTTCCATCCATCCCAGCCAATACCGGCTTTGTCACGGGCACAATGTCCCAGGAATTCTTCCCTTGTCCAACCGGTCTGATGGGCTACCTGAGGTAAAAAGGTTCCGCCGCGGTTGCCCTTTCTGATGTAAATACCATGCCGTCCCAGTTCAATTTCATCTATCGATTGGATCCGTTGCATAGGGGTCAGGACTGAGATCTCAATATCTGCCTGATTTAATTCAGCAGTCGAAAGAGGTGTGAAGCGATTATCCCGCGTGGCTGCGGAAATGGCCATTTCCTGTACAACCTGGTAAAGAGGAATATCAGCAGTGAACTGACCAATACAGCCTCTTAATTGCCCGTTTAAATTAAGTGTTACAAAAGCACCGGCATGCATCAGAAGTTTATCGGAAAATCCTTTACTGTCGATTTTCATTACATTTCCGGATTCAAGGTAATTGTCAATGGATTTTCGCGCAATGCGCAGTAATTGATCTTTTTCTCCTTTTGTCAGACTATAATTACTTTGATTTGCTTTTGAAACGTTAGTATCTGAGGTCACAACAATGGCATGATAACCCACTACGCGGGTTTTATCTCCCCCGGGAGCATCTCCGGAATTCATGTAATTCAGCTTCGTAAAATGTATGCCAGGATCATTTTCAGTGATATCAAGCAGGGTCAGAACACCGGTCCAGCCACAAATACTGGTTGCCAGATTGGGAATCCCTTTGCTTTCATTGGTTTTAATTGTCTTCAGGAATTCAGCGGATGAATTCCCGACTATGGCATCGGCAGTCAATGCATCCACTTGACAGGCTTCCTGGTAAACCGGGTAATGCGAAAAGTCAGTACTGATCACGAAAAGGTTGTTGCCATTGAAATAGGGGCGCAGCGCCTCAGCTATTTTTTTTATGGTTGCCGGTTTTTGTGTGCCCAGCAGAATGGGAATGATCTGCAGCTCATCCTTATAAAGGTATTGCAGAAACGGGATTTGCACTTCGATGCTATGCTCGGGCGAATGTACATCCGGGTTGGAAACAAAGAGGGTGGGATTCTCCTGTATGATTTTTCTGGAAAGTGGAATATTTACCATTGCGATACCCAGGGGTGTGGTAAAATTTCCGTCGCAATACATGGCGGCTCCGCCAAAGCCAACATAATGACTGGCACTGATAATGAAGACGTTGTCATATTTTTGATCAGGGGAAAGCTGGTTAAAAGCAGAAGCGGCAACTTTTCCCGAGTACACATACCCGGCATGTGGTGAGATCAGGGCGACAACATGGTCAAGCTTTTTATGGGGTGTGGCGTCCTTAAACAAACCGGCGATTTGTCTCATCAACGCATCCCTGCTTCCGGGGTAAAAAGTTCCGGCTACGGCCGG
This sequence comes from Bacteroidales bacterium, assembly GCA_041737175.1. Classification (GTDB taxonomy): domain Bacteria; phylum Bacteroidota; class Bacteroidia; order Bacteroidales; family UBA10428; genus UBA5072. Next base: position 63,375 of record JBGSSF010000003.1, on the reverse strand, counting down.
CTTTCTGTTCATTAAAGTATCCCCTTCGTCAGATGCAACTGTACTGACATCCAACCTGGTATATTCTTTTTGGCGATCGCTGCATTGTGCTGTCGGTAAAAACATTACCAGAAGAAGGATATTGAATGCTTTTGCTTTCATGACTGGGAAATTTAAACAGGCATGATAAAATTACTTCAATATGCGGCAAAAAGCAAGTATTTAATTATAGGCTATAGGCTGTAGGCTATAGGCTGTAGGCTATAGGGCACTATGTCCGCAAAAGAGCAGAGAGGTCGCAGGGATTCAGATGTTCCAAGGATATTGGGTTCTGGAAACACAAAAAGTACCTTCCTGGTCTATAATTAGATTAATACCAAACACGATTTTATCCTGATCAGAGGCATATGGTTCAATCAATTTCAGCTGACAGGGCTGCATCTCAACACCGCTGACTTCAAATTCCAGATCAAACAGGCAATCGCAATTGCAAAGCGCAGATTCCTCAAATTCACTGATAATGATAGTATCTTGATTGAAAGCGACATGACAATATAAACTGTCGGGGCAACAGTTGAAACCTGCATTAATATGTTTCAGTCTTAAAACTTTGTTTGCTGCATCATAGGAGTATTCCAGGCAAGATTGGCTGCTGGGTATATCTGCTATCTGATAGGTCGATTTACTGCCTTTGCAGGGAGAATGATGGACCAGGTTAACCGACAATTCTGGCAAATTCTGACTTCCATTTTCATTTTCACATGAGAACAAAATGAATATGAGTGAAATGTAAACAATTGCTGGTGTGGATTTCATAGGATTCGAATATATATCAGCAAGATGATTGAAAGGGGCAAATGGTTGCCTTGTGAAACATAAATTTTATCTGAAGTGAAATCCAGCACTCAACCCAAAACCCCATTCCAGTTTGCTGCTTCTTGTCGGATGAATATCAAATAATTCTCCGATTGGACTTTGTTCATACCCGTACTGGTCATATCTCTGCCGGTTGGACTTGTGTGCAAGATAAATGCTGGGAGCAAAGGAGATGGCCATTCTTTCGTTCAAATTTCGAACCAGACCGAATTTAAAATGATAAACATAGGTATCCCTTATGTGTCTTTGAAAATTCATTGGAAAATAGGTATAACATACTATTTCAGGTTGTAAGCTGAACTTTGGATTCACCTCACTAAGGTGTCCGAAACCTAAACCAGCTACCCATAACTGGTCTTCAAAGAAGTTCATGCCAACAGTATAAATTGTGTAGAATTGTTTGATACCCAGCTTATAACTTATTCCCATATTGATATAATCTGCAATAAAAAAGTTCCATTCATCATAAGCGCCTTTACGCACAAGGCTGACCAATCCGATGGAAATTCCGCTGCTTATCGAGTCAATGACATTGACCAGTCCAATCTGAACTCCATTCAAAGTTTTTGCCTGGTTATAAATACCTGCCAGTTGAATTCCATCCTGATTACCGGTGTTGATGTTGGCAATTCCGGCAATGGAAGATTCGGAAGATGTTGACAAATTCAGGATGCCCGAAATTTGTAATCCATCCAACTCACTGCTTTTGCTGAATATACCATTAAGCTGAAGTCCATCTACGCTATCAGCCAGGCTGTATAAACCTCCTATCTGCAACCCATTTACATTCCCCTTTGTCATATTCCCGAGACCTCCGATCTGAATACCCGACACATTTCCGTGATTTGTATTGAGCAATCCGCCGATTTCACATCCTTCAATGTTGCCTGTCTTGCCTGTCAGCATATTAAGAGAGAAGTCATAGGTATAATCTGTGCTTCGTGCACCGTGCAGTCCTATTGGATAGACAAAGGAAACCTGAACGGGGAAATGCCTGTAACCGGTTTCCTGGCACCACGACGTTTTACCAACCATAATAAAAACAAAGGCCAATAAAATTTTCAGAGTTTTCATAGTTTTAGGTATTATTGTCAGATATAAAGACAATAATTTCCAAAGGGGGTTGCTTCGTAGAGACGCATTGCATGCGTCTTTATGCATTGAATGCGTCTCTATTCATATCTCAATGCCTCGACCGGGTTCCTGCTGGCCGCCCGCCAACTCAGCCAGCTCACCGTTAGCAGCGCTACGGCTACTGCCACTGTACCTGCCGCTGCAAACATCCACCAGCTCAATGCAGTTTTGTAAGCAAAGTTCTGCAACCATTTATGAATGGCATACCAGGCAATGGGGCAGGCAATAAGAAATGCAATAAAAACCCATTTGATGAGATCTTCATTGAGCATTACCATGATTTGAACTACTCGGGCACCATTTACCTTGCGGATACCGATTTCTTTGGTGCGGCGTTGCATACTGAATGCGGCCAGGGCGAATATCCCCAAAGCGGATATAGTAACTGAGATCAGCGCAAAGAGCGATAAAACCTTTGTTTGTGATTGTTCTGTCGTGTATACTTTCTGGTAACTTTCGGTTATGTATTCGTATTGCAATGGAAATTCAGGATTGACCTTTTGCCAGGTTGCCTGCAATGTTTCTAACGCCTTTTTCCGTTGCCGGGGATCGATGGTGATGATGAAACAATAATTAAACAATTTTCGCGCAGCAATAGCCAAAGGCTTTTCTTCGCTATACAGGTTGGTGTAATGAAAATCCGGGACAACCCCGACCACTTCACCTTCGGGGAACAGATCAGGGATAAAGAACGTAAGCCTGAAACCTTTCCCGATGGCATCCTGGGGATTTGATATCCCCATCATTTTAAGGGCGCTTTGATTCAGAATGTATTTCTCACGGTAATTTCCAAGTTTTCTTTCCATTTCGGTTATGGCCTGTTCATCGCTGTTTTCCGCTTTCCTAAGGTTGCTTAAGTCTATTGCATCGGACTCCCATTGCCGAGAAGTCGCAGGATCAATGTTGGTTGTCCCTGCTACCGGATGTATTCCCAAAGAATTGAAGAAGTTGGCATCCATGGTAAAAATGTTTATTGCCTGATCTTCTTTTGTATCCAGTCCTTCCATTTTAAAAGGGCAATTATCCAGGATGTCTCCGCCAGGCTCTTCCATAGCTGCTGTTACGTTTTCAATTGAAGTATTATCAAGTAGCTCGCTTTTAAAGGTTTCGTATCGTTGTATTGTTTCCCAGGGATTATCCGCAATCACCAGCATATTTGCATTGCGTGAGGCAGGATGTTGGCTGCGCAGGTAATTCATCTGGCGGTATAAACCAATGGTGCAGGTTATGGCAATTACAGACAGGGTAAATTGCACAATCAGAGGAGCCGCATAAAGGTTCCGGTTGATTCCTGTGTTTTTTCTATCTAAGGAGAACCCTGAGATGAACAGCGGCAATACCGATATCAGCCCAATGATCAGGATGTATCCAAAAGCAACCAAAACAAGGCCTGTGATCTGATAAGGCTGGATGATTCTGGTTCCCAGAACCCTGCCAATCTCCAATGCAATAATTATTCCGGCGAGGAAGGACAGGACTGACAGCACTAAAGAATTGGTTAACATATCACCAACTATACGGATCTTTGAAGCACCGATGATCATCCTGACTTTAATGGATTTGATGCCTGAGATGAATTGAACACGACTTAGGTTCAGAAAATTAATGAGTGCGATCATCAAGATGATAAATGCGCCGCTTCCTAAAAGAATGAGGGAACGGATATCTCCGTTCTTCTCCATTTCACGTGTTTTGTGGCTGAACAGATGAATATCCGTAAGTTTCTGAAAATGCAGAATTTGAACCGACGATTTATCTTTGTTTTCTTTTTCCCATTTTTTCTGAATGGCATTCCGCAAAGCTTCTGCATCGGTACCCGCTTTCATCAGGAAATAGGTATACGCCCAGGTTGTCCGGTCTTCAACCGTGGTGAAAGAAGTAAGCAGTTCTGCGTGGAAATGTGAATTTTTCGGAAAATCTTCCATGACGCCATCGATAATAAACGTCTTGGGATTAGGATCCTGCTGGTGAATGATGGTAATTTCCCTGCCGGTCACATCAATACTGCCAAAATATTTCAAAGCCAGGCTTTGACTGATGAATGCCCTTCCGGGAAGTGAGAATGCCTTTTCACGATTTCCCGATAAAACTTTAAAATCGAAAACATCAAAAAATGAGCTGTCAGTTGAGAATGCATTTAGGGAGTAGAACTTTTGATCACCAATTTTCACAACCGCTTTCCGGAATGGAACGAGTCGAACCATCTTTTCGATGGCATGGTATTCGGTCATTAATTGTCCCGGCCAGTCACCGGCAACCCTTGCGGGATGCATGGAGGTTTCCCCATCGTTACTGTCAGTGGTCACCCGATAGATCCTGCCGGCCTTTGAGTGCATCCTGTCATAGCTTAATTCATTCCCTACGTATAAAAAAGTAGCTATCACACAAGCCATAGCAGAGCTAAGACCTAACAGGTTGATACTAAACCACGATAAACCCTGCTGTAATTTTCTGATGATGCTCATCATATACATATTTCTGATTTAATCAATTCAATGTATGTAGAGACGCATTGCATGCGTCTCTCACATTGCATGGGTCTCTATTCATACCTCAACGCCTCCACCGGATTCCTCGTTGCCGCCCGCCAGCTTTGCCAGCTCACCGTGAGCATTGCCACTGCCACCACCACTGCACCTGCTGCTGCAAATACCCACCAGCTCAATTCTGTCTTATACGCAAAGTTCTGCAGCCATTCATGCATGGTGAACCAGGCAATGGGGCAGGCGATGACAAAAGCGATGGCAATCCATTTGATAAATTCCATATTAAGCATGGCCATTACTTGTCCTATGCGGGCACCGTTTACCTTACGAATTCCGATTTCCTTGGTCCTGCTTTCCGCATAAAATAGGATCAATCCCATCAGGCCAAAAAGCGACAAAGTGATGGCAAGCATTGCGAAAATGCCTACTATCTTCGATAACCGTTGTTCTTCTTCATAATTCTTAAAATAGGTCTCTTTCACCTCCAGATAATCAAACGGAGCTCCGGGAAACAGGGTAGTCCATTCTTTCTTCATGAATGCCAAGGCATTACCGGAATGATCAGGTTCAACCCTGAAAGTAAGAAAAGCAGGAAAATTATTGTGTTGCCCGTAGCGGTATATCATAGGAGATATGGGTTGTTTCAGGGTGGCGATGTGGATATCTTTCATCACGCCAATTACAGGTAAAACATCCCCTTCATGGCTCAGTTTTAAATTTTTGCCTTCAATATCCTTCCACCCGAATTTTTTCAGGGCCGTTTCATTGATAATAAAAGCCTGCCTGTCATTCCCAAAGTCTTCTGAAAAAAACCTTCCATGAACGACATTTACCTTGAATACTTTGCTGAAGTTTTCATCAACAGCTGTCGAGGTTACAAGGCATTCATCCACAACAGCATCTACAGGATTAACCGTAAATGAGTTTTGATAATAATACCCGGGTATATTTTCTGTGATCGTTCCTGTTGATAACCCAAATGGTAAACCGGCAGACTCCAATTTCTCTTTGTATAATTTGCTTTTTACATATTTTTCTTCATATCCGGCCTCAATATTTCCCAAATTGACTGAAAACAGGTTGCTGTTATCAAACCCGAGATCGGCATTTTTCATGAAGGAGATTTGCTTCAGAATGAAAAACTGCGAGATAATTAACGCAATTGTCAGTGCAAACTGGAAAATCAACAGACTATTGTGGGCTTCCTTGTAGGTTAATATAAATGTTCCCTTGCTTTTAATAATTTTTGCCAGATTTACTTTTGAAAAAATCTTTCCTGGAATGAATCCTGATATCAGGGCAACTACCGCTGACGCTCCCAGAGTAAGCAACCACACATTTACATTATCCATTTGCCCTGCAAGCGGTCGCTCTGCCAGCTTCTCGAACAACGGCAAACATAATTGGCTGACGGGAACTGATATAATTACTGCAGCAGAGATGCTGAGAAAAGCATATAGCAGTTGTATGGAGATAATATCGTGCGAGCGGGCACCGACAATTCGCCGGATTCCTGCATCGACATTCAGCTTAAATGCTCTTGCAAGGGTAAGATTCACATAATTCGCACAGGCGATCAATAAAATAATGAACGCTACGCTTCCCAGTAACAACAAATAGGTGTGAGAAACAGCAGGCGGATCATTGTTCAGTATGGAAGTATTATAATGGGCTTTTGCAAACGGAATTGTAAAGAAGGTGCTGCGTCCTTTTAAAAAATCAGGATAATATTTGTCCGGTATTCCCTTCAAATTCTTATTGAAATCTTCAACCGGACTTTTATCCTGAAGTATTACATAGGTTTTTATGCCACCGTTCCACCAGGCAACTTTGTAGTCCGGGTTGATTATTTCACGGATTTTATCAGAAAACAGGATGTCGAATTTTACGGACGAGTTTTCCGGCAGATCATCGTACAACTGAGACACAGTAAAATTATATTGGTTGAAAGAAAGCGTTTTTCCAATCGGGTTCTCACTGCCAAAGATTTTGTAAGATAATGATTTTGAAACAGCTATATTATCAGGTGTTTGAAGTACCGACTTTATATCACCAAGGATTAAACAGTAATTAAAAATGTTAAAAAAATCCGGATCAACCGAAGCTCCTGTAAATCCCGAATATTCTATATTCTGATAGTTGATTTTATTTTCCTTATCAAGTATTTTCCACACGCCGGTAACATATTTCACTTCAGGAAAATCACTCTTAAGTGTTAAGGGCAAAGGCATTCCTGTGTGTGCATAGAACTCACCCGATTTGAGATCATGTTCACAAACCTGGAGGATTTTATTCCTGTTGGGATGAAATCCGTCAAACGAAAATTCATAATTCAATAACAGGGATATCAGTGTAAATAATGTGATCCCAATCACCAATCCTGCTATATTCAGGATTGTAAAACTCCTGGCTCTCGAAAAAAACCGGAAGGCGACTCTTAATTTATAGGGTATCATTTTGATTCGGGTTTATAATAAATCTTCAATTTATCTGTAGAGACGCACTATAGTGCGTCTCTACTGCACAATTGTGCGTCTCTACTCATACCTCAATGCCTCCACCGGGTTTCTGCTTGCTACCCCCCACGTTTGTGTGCTGACAGTTGACAATGCCACAATTATTGCAATGGCCGGACCTGCCAGAAATGTCCAGAACGGGAATGGCGTGTGAAAATGGAACCTCGACAGAAAAATATTTCCCAGCATAAATGCAACAGGCAAGGCTATAAAAAAAGCAATGATCAGCCACCTGACGTAATTGGAAAGCAACAACCGCATAATCGACGGAGTGTTTGCCCCGTTTGTTTTCCGGATACCGATCTCCTTGGTCCTGCTTTCAGCAGTAAACGAAGCAAGTCCGAATAATCCCATGCAAGCCAGCAATAGAGCTATAATGAAAGCCAGCCCGATCAGGTTGGAAGGGAGACTCAGATTACTGAAGGAGGGCAGGTCACGAAACAGTGCGGCCTGATAAGGTGTATCGGGATTATAACTGTCATAAACTTTCTGAATTTTATGGGTGATGGAAGCGTAGGTAACGGAAGAATATCTGACCAACAGGATGGGCTGTCCGGCAGGTTTGATGCGAATGATTACCGGAGCGAAGGGGCCGGCCAGATCTACAGCATAAAAGTCCTTAAATACGCCGATGATCGTTCCTTTTCTGCCTTCCAGTGTAAGCGATGTGCCAACTGGATTGCTGATTTTCATTGCCTGAGCAGCTATATCATTAATTACATAACAGGCTGAATCAGAAATAAATGAAGGATCGAAGAATCTACCGTCTGTCAGATTGATCTTTACGACTTTGTTGTAATCAAAATCAGTATTAATACACCAGAAATGAAGCTTCTCACTGGCATCCTTACCTTCCCAGCTGACTTCGTTTGTGACGCTTGTTCCGCGGGTCGGGAGGCAGTTGGTGAAGCTTACCCCATCAATCCCCGTAATGGCGAGCAACTCAACCTTTACACTTTCTGCATGTTTCTGAATGTTGTCTGTATTATTCAGAATGATCAGTTTGTCCTTTTCCACACCCACATCATAATTGCGCATATAGCTGTCTTGCGATTTAATGATCATCATGCATATAATCAATGCAATTGGTATGGTGAACTGAAAAACGATCATGCTTTGTCTGAAAACGCCAAAACTGTTGCCTGTAATCATCCTGCCCTTCAGAACATTCAGTGGATTAGACGATGCCAGGTATAAGGCGGGTATCAATCCGGCCACCAATCCTGTAAACAGTATGACAGCCATGAAAAAAGCAACTATTTTGAGATCCAGAATACTGAGATGAATATCGCTGTGCAATATGGCATTGAGATTTGGCAGTAGCGCGCTTACTAGAAACATGGCGCTTAAAAGGCCTGCCATGATTACTACAAGTGTTTCTCCCAGAAACTGATTGATAATTAAAGATTTTCGGGAACCGATTACCTTTTTTATCCCGGCTTCCCGATACCTCCTGATGTTCACAGCAATGGCGAGGTTGATGAAATTGAAACATGCAATCAGGAGAATAACCAGGCCAACAGCACCGACTATCACCACTCTTTGCATCTCTCTCCAAACCTTTCCCTCTCCGGTATACCTGTACAGGATCTTATCCTTTAGCGGAAAGAGAAACAGTTCCTGATTCAGGTTGGCTTCCTGGTTTTCGATCAGTTTCTTAATCTTATTATTGACAGGCTTAGGATCAATATTGTCTTTTAACAGGATCCAGGTCATATTTGCAGTAGCGCCAGTTTCCAATGCCCCGGGATTGTCAGCGAGGAATTTTAAAAAAGGAATTACAAAGTCAAACTGCAGCATTGAGTTGGCCGGAACCTTGCCAAAGACACCTGAAACTCTAATAGCTTGCTGCGTGTTGCCATCGTTCAGCACGAGTGTTCTTCCAATACAGTCTGTGCTTTCAAAGAATTTCATGGCCATGGGCTCAGAGATGGCGACGGAGTTTATATCAGACAGCACGTTAGTAGTGCTTCCCTGAATAAGCGGAAAGGTGAAAACATCAAAGAAGTTATTGTCGGCATAGAGACCATCACCGCTAAATGTCTTTTCTCCATTGACGAAGGAGTAACTGCGTTCGGCGATCCTGGTTATTTCTTCCATTTCCGGAGCGTGCTTTTTCAGCAGGTCAGTTAATGAGGCGGACAGGTATTCTTTGGGAAAGCGATCGTTATTGAAATAGGTTACCATGGACTCAACGGAATAGAGCCGATTATAATTTTTATGAAACTTATCGAAACTGAAGACATTGAGTATGTACAACACCGCAATTATCGCACAGGTAAACCCGAAAGTCAGGCAGATATAATTAAGCCCGCTATACGTTTTATGCTGCCACAGGTAGCGGAGCGCGATTTTGGAGAAGTATTTGAACATGTTCTGGAACTGTGATTAATCTGATTAAATGAAAGACTATGATCTGATTACCCCATCTTCAAGCCTGATAGTGCGGTCTGCATATTTGGCGAACTCCTCGTTATGTGTAACCTGAATGATGGTCATGCCATCGTGGTTGAGCTTTTTCAATAAATCCATGATCACCCGTCCCTGGTCGGAGTGCAGGTTACCGGTGGGCTCATCTGCCAGGAGTAATTTGGGTTTTCCGGCAATGGCACGGGCTATGCCCACCAGCTGCTGCTGACCTCCTGAAAGCTGCTGTGGAAAAAGGTCACTTTTTGCCACCATATTGAACCGGTCGAGCATATCGGCCACTATCGCCTGCCTTTCTTTGGCTTTAATGCCCCGGTATACCAGCGGCGTTTCAATGTTTTCGTATACATTCAGTTCTTCAATAAGATGGTAGGCCTGGAAAATAAAACCGATATGGCTCCGGTGATATTCCGTTTTCTGTTTTTCCTTTAATCTATGCACCGGCCTTTCCAGAAAGTAATACTCCCCTTCGGAAGGATCATCCAGCAAACCGATAATGTTCAGAAGTGTAGATTTACCAGCACCGCTGGGACCCATGACGGAGATAAATTCGCCTTCGGCCACTTCAAGGTCGATATCTTTCAAAATGAAATTCCGTTGAAACTTGGAATCGTAATACTTGTAAATGCTTTTTAGTGTGATCATTATCTTGAACTTTGATTTATTTGATAAATTGATTCACTTATTCATACCTCAGCGCGTCAACCGGATTCCTGCTTGCCGCCCTCCAACTCTGCCAGCTCACTGTTAACAATGCCACTGCCACTGCCACTGTCCCTGCTGCAATAAAAACCCACCAGCTCAGGGTTGTTTTGTAAGCAAAGTTCTGCAGCCATTTGTGCATGGCAAACCAGGCAATAGGGCAGGCGATAACAAAAGCAATAACAACCCATTTCAAAAAATCCTTGTTAAGCAGGGCTATTACCTGAGTGACTCTGGCTCCGTTGACTTTCCGGATTCCGATTTCTTTAACCCGGAAGCGAAGCAGGAGCTGAACCAGTCCAAACAAGCCGACCAGGGAGATTACCATGGCCAGTGTAAAAAATACATTGAACAGTTTAAAAAGCGATTGCTCCTTTTGATATTGTTCGGCAATGAGATCGTCAACAAAATGGTATTCAAAAGGCTGCACTGTTTCGAATTTTTCCCAGACCTTTTGGATTTGTGCAATCGAGCTTTCCTGGTTTTCTCTTTCCAGTCTTATGATTTGATTCCAGTTTTTATTGATAATTGAGAACTGGATGGGTTTAATCCGGTCACGCATGGAACCGATATGAAAATCCTCCACGACGCCTGTGATTTCCATCCTGGTTTCACCCAGATTATAAGTCTTCCCTACAACAGTTTCTCCTATACCAAATCGTTTCACCGCTTCATCATTAATGATAGCAAGATCTGAAGCTGAAGCAGTATCCTCCCTGAGTTCATCCAACATGCTTTTTAAAGGAATTCCCATTACATCGAAAAAATTGGAAGCTGCGGATGTATGAAAAATATCGATTTTATCTGCTCCTTCCGGCTGAACAGGCCAGTAATTGCCCAGATCACCGGGTAGCTGAAAACCGCAGGATGTGGTAGCAATCACACCGGGAATTTTCCTGATTTCATTATGCATCGCTTCAGAATGATTATAGACCTCTTCGGTTGCTCCGAAACTGATCAGGGATGAATGGTTGTATCCCAAATCTCCCTGGGTGCTTTCATGCAACTGTTTCTTGATGGTGACGGCCGCTATTAATAATATGATCGCAATTGAAAACTGAATGGTTATCAAACCGTTGCTGAAAAGTGAACGGGATTTTGGCGCTTTAGGATTGGCCATCATTACGGTTTTGCTGATGTAACCCGCAGGATATAAACCGGAAAGCAATCCGATCAGTAAACCAAAAATCACGATGATCATCCAGAAAACCGGTTTGTCAAATGGTATGTCAATGCCGACGATGCCTTGTTTTTTAAATATCGGTATAGTATACAAGGAAATGATTATGGCTGTCAGAATGCATAAAAAAGTCAATAACACCGAATAAGACATGTATTGTTTAAAAAGATAGGAACGTCCTGCTCCAATGATCTTTTTAATGGCTATTGATTTTTTTCTGGACTCAAAACCCGCTGTCGAAAGGTTGATATAATTAATGCAGGAGATAACAAGGATCAGTATGCCGGCTGAACAGAAAATATAGATCAGCGTAATGCTGATATCGGTGTTGAAACTTCCCAGTATGGAAGAACTGCGCAGGTGTATATCTTTGAGGGGTTGCAGATGGTAATCCCTGCCCTCGGCATACCAGTCACCCACGTATTTTTTCTGCAGCGGTTTCATGTTTGCACCAAAATCAGCTACCACTGACTCGTTGTTGACCATGACAAAGGTCTTTAGCCACCACCATGTCCAGTGATTTTTCATCTGTTCTCCGGACCCTTCTATGAACTCATTTACATCAATAAGAAAGTCGAATTTCAGGGATGAATTCGCAGGTATATCATCAAAAACCGCACTGACAGTATATGATTTTCCATAATTCAGTATTACTGTCTTTCCGATGGACGAATCATCGCCAAATATCTTATTTGCCAGTGATTTGGAAAGCGCAACAGTGTTTGTTTTTTCAAAAAAGTTATCGCTCTCTTTCTCCAGTAACGGGAATGTAAATATTTCAAAAAGCTCATTATCACCCATGGCTCCCACTGCAACAAAGTCTTTCTTATTGAATTCTATATGTTGTTCATATGACCAGGCAAAGCGGGCAGCTTTTTCAATACCAGGAATTTCTTTTTGTACAACTTCCGACCACTGGTGATTGGTTGTGGCATTATCTGTTTTTTTCTCATTCTCAATATAATTCAACCGGTAAATCCTGTCGATATTTTCATTAAACCTGTCGAATGTAAACTGCCTGTATACAAAAAGACCAATGATCAGACAGGCTGATAATGCAACGGAATACCCAAAGATGTTGATGATTGTGATGGTCTTGTTATTTCTGAGTTCTTTAAAGAAATTTCTGATATTCATGGTGTATATTTCTGTGGTTTTTATTTATGTATTGAATAAGGAGACGCATGCAATGGAGACGCATGCAATGCGTCTCTACTCATATCTTAATGCTTCTACCGGATTCCTGCTTGCCGCACGCCAGCTCTGCCAGCTCACTGTTAACAATGCAACTGCCACTGCTACTGCCCCTGCTGCTATAAAAACCCACCAGCTCAGATTGGTTTTATAAGCAAAGCTTTGCAGCCATTTGTGCATAGCGTACCATGCAATGGGGCAGGCGAGGACAAAAGCTATGATTACCCATTTCAGAAAATCCCTGTTGAACATCGCCCAGATTTCAATAATTTTGGCCCCATTCACTTTGCGGATTCCAATTTCTTTTGTTCGACGTTCGATTAGGAAAAGAGATAGGCCTATTAAACCCAGAATCGCAATGGAAATCGCAATGACCATACAATAGACAAAAATGGTCCGGATGTTTTCTTCCGATTGATACAAATTGTTGTATTTATTTGTCAGGTATTCATGGGTGAATAAGTAATCGACATTATTATAGGCCTGCCAGGTTTTTTCTATGAATGAAAGTGTATTGCTTCTGTCTGATCCGGAAATCCTGATGGAGATCAGGTTGAAATCAGAAGGATCGCAATACATAATTATCGGGCTCAAGGGATTATGCAACGATTCGTATTGAAAATCCTTAACAACACCTATTACATTTCCTTTCCAACCGCCATATTCAATAACCTGTCCAATTGCTTCTTCGGGAGATTTCCAACCGATCTTCTTTACTGCCAGTTCATTGATGATGTAGCCGAAATCACCCGATTTATTTTCGTAAAAGTTTCTTCCTGCTGCTAGTTTTATCCTGTAGGTGGGAATAAAATCCGCATCGATCCTTACATTGGCCAATCGGAATCCCAATGGTGTAGAACTACTGCCGGATATGATCCTGGCGTCATTGCTGTCCCATAATCCTTCAGAAGGCACTCTCTTTGAGGCGGTTACGCCGAGAATATTAGTATTCTGTGATAACTGTTCTTTGAAAACATCCAGCTTCTCAATCAGCAATGGAGTTGCCGGTATTACGATGACATTTTCCTTATCTAGCCCCAGTTCTTTGTTGTTAATGTAATTCAGTTGCTTTGAAACAAGTAGAAAAGAAATTATCAGCGATATGGAAACAATGAACTGAAATACAACCAGACCATTGCGAAAGGAATTTCCGGTAGTTTTACCGAATGCAGAAGTTCTTGTTGTGGCTAACCTGAATGATGAAAGCATTAAGACCGGGTATATGCCTGAAACAACGCCTGTAAAAACAGCCAGAACCAAAAAGCCTGCAATTAAGACTATATTTTCTGAAAACATGAATTCAAGACTGTTACCGAGTGTCTTATTCAAAACCGGAAGGAACAAAGAAGCAACATACAATGCAATTATCAATGCTGTTGTGCAAAACACAACTGATTCTAATAATATTTGGGCTATTAATCCTTTTTTTTGAGCTCCGATAATCCTTTTAACCTTGATATCTTTCATCTGCTTTGAGTACATGGCAGTGCTCAGGTTAGTATAATTGATAATGCCCAGGATCAGGATCAATAGCGCTATGCACGTTAATATGTAGATGTATGAGCGGCTGCTGTACCAGTTAAAATGAATATCCGTTAGTGGTTCCAGCCTTATTTTAGTCCATTTTGTGCCATTATCCAGGTATTTATCAATAAATGCATCCAGCTTTTGATCCATGTCAGCCGGCAAAAATGGAATTATGGCAAAAGTTTCATAATTGTTGCTGCTCCAGTCCCGGAGTTCTTCCGGCCCGACAGCGGCCTCGAGAGTGCTGAAGGATATCAATATATCGGGATTAAAATGACTGCTTTGTTTCCATTTTTTAAAAACTCCGGCAATTTGAAGCACATGGGTCCCTCCAATATTGTCTTTGAATTCCAGGGTTTTTCCGATTGCTTCTTTTGAGGGAAAAAACCTGTTTGCAGTTTCATCCGAAATAATAGCTGTAAGCGGCTGCTTTAAAAGGTTGCTGTCGCCTGGTAATCCCTCAAAAGTGAAAATCTTCATCACATCAGGTTCTGCAAAGCAGACATTGTTTTCTGCCATTTTTTGATTATCCAGCGTGAAAACAATATTTGTTGGAACAGCCCTGCAGGTAATCTGTATAGCTGAAAATTCCTTTTTTAACAGGGGTCCCACCAGGGGTGCCACTTGCGGCAAATGCAGATTCTCCATACCATTCCCATCATAAAAATAGCGATGAACGCGGTAAATGGATTGGCTGTTTTTGTGAAAGCGATCATAACTCAGCTCATTTTTTATCCAGACAGAAATAATTGCGATGCAAACAAAGCCTAAAACCAGACCCGATAAATTTATAGCAGAAAAAAGTGCATTTCGCTTAATATTTCGGAACATAGATGTTAGAAACCTTTTCATTTTAATTCATTGTTTCAATAGTTATCAAATTTCAGAATACCATCGCTGATCCTGTTCACCTTTTACTTTTTACTGTTTACTTTTTACTGTTTACTTTCTTCCTAAATCTCTTCGCTATCCTGGTAAATCACTTCCATGCTTCTCTTCATTTCCTCGGTAATGATCTTTCCGTCGAACAGATTTACCACCCGGTGCGCATAACCTGAGTCTCTTTCGGAGTGGGTGACCATAACAATGGTGGTGCCCTCTTTATTTAGCTCCGACAACAATCGCATCACTTCGAGACCATTTTTTGAATCAAGATTGCCGGTGGGCTCATCAGCCAGGATGAGCCTGGGGTCTGCTACAACTGCACGGGCTATTGCAACACGTTGCTGCTGACCTCCGGAAAGTTGCTGCGGAAAATGTTTCCTGCGATGACCGATCTTCATTCTTTCCAGGATGCCTTCCACCGTTTTCTTCCGCACGGATTCCCGGATCTTCATATATACCAGGGGTAGCTCAACATTTTCATATATTGTCAGTTCATCGATCAGGTTAAAGCTTTGGAACACAAACCCAATGTTACCCTTACGCATTTCCGTGCGTTGGCCCTCTTTGAGTTTGGAAACATCCTGTCCGGCAAAAAAATACTGTCCCGTCGTAAGATTGTCAATTAAACCGATAACGTTCAGCAGAGTGGATTTTCCGCAACCCGAAGGGCCCATAACAGCAACAAACTCGCCCTTCTTCACCTCAAAATTTACCATGTTCAGGGCTGTTGTCTCTACCTCGTCGGTTCGGAAAACTTTGGTAAGGTCAATGGTTTTAATCATTATGCTTGGTTTTAATATGCAATGTAATTTATGAATAGATCTTAAAAACAGAAATTTTCTGAATCAGAAATTCAAATTCAATGCCATATTCATACAGAATTGATATACAAATAAATACAAATAGTATGCTTTTGCAGACTGTAAAAAAAATGGGTTATTATGTAAAATAATTGGACACTTTCCATTACCTGTCGATTAAGTTCTATACATTTGATCAACAAGATTATTATGATGCAATCAGGCAGGATCCTCGTCGTCGATGACAATAAAAATGCGCTCAGTGCGCTCAAAATGCTTTTACAGATTGACTATGAATTGGTTGTCACACTGGCAAACCCAAATTTGGTGCTGGCTGAACTGGAAAAGGACGATTTTGACATTGTATTGCTCGACATGAATTTCTCAGCCGGCATTAACACGGGTAATGAAGGTTTATACTGGTTGTGTGAGATCAAGAAAAAATCACCAACAACCGAAGTGGTCATGATTACTGCCTATGGCGATGTTGAACTGGCTGTTAAGGCTTTAAAAAACGGAGCCGCCGATTTTATCTTAAAACCCTGGGAGAATGAGAAGCTGCTTGCGACTTTACAGGCTGCATTAAAACTCAGACGGTCAAATATTCAGGTAGAAGTATTAAAGCAGCGGGAGCAAATCCTAAAAAACGGACTCAACCAGGAGCAGCGACATATCCTGGGTTCCTCTCCGGGTATATTGAGTATGATGCAGACCATTGCCAAGGTGGCCAAAACTGATGCCAACGTGCTGATAACAGGTGAAAATGGGACTGGTAAGGAGCTCGTGGCCATGGAAATTCACCGGAGATCGGAACGGAACAATGAATTACTGGTAAGCGTTGATATGGGCGCAATCCCTGAAACGCTTTTTGAAAGCGAACTTTTCGGTCATAAAAAGGGGGCTTTTACCGATGCCCGCGAGGACCGCATGGGCAAGTTTCAGCTGGCGCATAAGGGAACGCTTTTCCTGGATGAAATAGGCAACCTTCCTTTTACACTTCAGTCAAAACTATTGACCACGTTGCAGAGTCGCACTGTTATACCCATAGGTTCCAATCAGCCGGTACCGATTGACATCAGGCTTATTTGCGCCACCAATTGCGACGTGGAACAGCTGGTTGAGCAGCAGAAATTTCGCGAAGATTTGCTATACCGAATAAATACCATCTGCATTGAGGTTCCGCCTTTGCGAGAAAGGGGCGGTGACATTGAATTGCTTGCGCAATTTTTCCTTGCTTATTTTGAAAAGAAGTACCGCAAACCTTCACTGAAAATCAGTTCCCAGGCCTTGCGAAAATTAGCAGAATATCCCTGGCCGGGAAATGTCCGGGAATTACAACACACCATCGAAAAGGCAGTGATTCTAAGTGATTCGGGAAATCTCAAACCTGACGATTTTATTTTCAAATCTGCAGGAAAGTACACCGGGGCAAACTTTCTCACACTCGAAGAGATGGAAAAATACATGATCGAAACTGCCATCGACAGGCATAAGGGAAAACATAGCGCTGTCGCCCATCAACTGGGAATATCGCGTCAGACCTTATATAATAAAATCAAACGGTATGATTTATAAATCATTCAACCTGTCTCTTGTTGTAAGGCTTTTCATTTTTGCATTGGCAACGGCAGGTCTGAGTATTGCAGTTTACCTGCAAAACTGGCTATTGGCTGCGCCGCTGGTGCTGATAATCCTCATTTCGGTTTTTAGTCTGATTTATTTTCTGAATGGTATCAACCGTAAAGTGGCTTTCTTTTTCGACGCGGTCACCAATGAAGATACAACGCTTCATTATTCCGAATCCATTCGCCCCCGGTCGTTGCGTGCTTTACATCAAAGCCTGAACCTTTTGAACAAACACATTGCAGATATTAAGATTAAAAACGAGTACAACGAAAAGTTCTTTCAGGAAATGCTCAAATCCTCTGCTACAGGCTTGCTGGCAGTGGATGAGAAAGGATATATTGAACAGATTAATGATTCGGCGCTTGATTTCATCGGTTTGCCTCATATTACTCACATCGATCTGCTGAAGCAGAAGAATAAGGAATTGTTTGAACAGCTGATGCTCATAATGCCTGGCCAGAGCCGTACTATTAAAGTGCTTCACGATAACGAGCTGCGTTTGTTTTCTTTGAAAGTAGCCTTGCTGAGTTTTGGTTCCAATAGTTACAGGCTCTATTCAATTACCGACATAAAGGCGGAACTGGAAGAGAATGAACTGGATTCCTGGCAAAAGCTTATCAGGGTGATGACACATGAAATCATGAATTCTGTTGCACCGATTACTTCCCTGAGCAATACCTTATCGCGCATTTTTATCAGGAATAATCATCCTATACCGGTTCAGGAGATAACCGGGAAACATGTTGAGAATATTATTCATGGATTGGAGGTCATTGAGAATACCGGTTCCGGATTAATGCGGTTTGTTGAGGATTACCGTAAGCTGACCAAGGTTCCCAGCCCGGTGTTTAAATCGATCTCCATTGATAACTGGCTGAATGCGATACGGTTGTTAATGAGGGACAAACTATACGAAGAAAAGATTAACCTGAGAATTGTAAAGAAAGGATCCCGGAATGAATTGATCGGTGATGAGAAATTACTGAACCAGGTAATGATCAATATTTTAAATAATGCAGTGGATGCTTTGAAGGACATAGACCATAAGAAAATCACGATCAGCATTACTGAGAACAATCTGGGCAGACTTAAGATCAGCATTTCCGACAACGGGAAAGGAATTCCTCCGGAAGAACTGGAAAAAATATTTATACCCTTTTATACCACCAAGGAAAAGGGATCGGGCATCGGATTGAGCCTTTCTCGTAAAATCATGCGGTTGCACAGGGGCAGTATATCCGTATCTTCACAACCTGCCGAGAAAACAACCTTCATATTGGGCTTTTAGTGTCGTTCAACAGGACTAAACTGACGATTATGAAAATTCTTTCACTTTTTTTTATAGTGTTCGGGCTGGTATCAGGACAGTTTGCAGGAGCAATCAATCCGCGAACCAGCATAGATCTCAATGGTACCTGGGAGTTCGATCAAACAACAACTGCCTTTCCTCCCAAGAAGTTCACCCGCAGGATACAGATTCCCGGACTGGTAACCCTTGCTGAGCCTAAAATAGCGGACTACGATAAATTTGTCAGGCGATCAGATCAGGTTTTTGCCGAGGATCAGCACAATCTTTACGAAATTGATTATACTCCAAGGTACAGCTGGTACAGGAAAACTATAGTAATACCAGCGGATAAGGCCGGATCAGAAGCCGTGATCACGCTCAAAAAAAGCCAGTATGTCACCCAGGTTTTCATCAACGGCATTGATCTCGGGACTTCTATGGCATGTTATACCCCGGTTGAATTCAGAGCTACCCATGCCATTAAATTCGGGGAGGAGAATGAAATACTTATCAGGGTAGGCGACCGGGTTTGGCTTCCAAGTGAGGCTGCAGGGGGAACCGATAAGGAAAAGGAGCATTATCTGCCGGGCATATGGGATGATGTCGGGATGACCTTTACAGGAACAATGCGAATCAACCGTTTATTGATTCTCCCCTCGGTAGAAAAGAAAAAATTAACCGTTAAAGCTCAGATCCGGAATTTTAATCCGGCGCAGATATTTTATGGTGATGTGATGGATGATTCCGTTCAGCTTGCAGTTGTTATAAAGGAGAAGAGATCAGGTTCCGTGATCAAATGGTCAGAAGTCAGGTTTAATGCCAAACGTGATAACCTGACCGAGATTTCCATGGAAATTCCCTTACCTGATTTCGCAACCTGGTCACCTGAAGATCCTTTTCTTTATCTGGCTGAAGTCACGCTTGCCCAGGGTAATGACAAGCACGACATGGTAAGCCGTTCTTTCGGCATGCGTGATTTTACGCGCAAAGGAAAATTCTTTTACCTGAACGGGGAGCAATATTTTCTGCGCGGAACCAATGTTACCCTCCAGAGGTTCCTGGAAGATCCTGACAGCCGAAATCTAGTATGGGATAAAAACTGGGTCAGGAAATTCCTGATTGACATTCCGAAACAACTTAACTGGAATGCCATACGTATTTGCGTGGGAATTGTACCGGATTTCTGGTATGACCTTGCGGATGAAAACGGAATCATGTTTCAGAATGAATGGCTTTACTGGCAAAATCACGGATGGGACGAACAGATCCGCAAGGAATACACCGACTGGGTTTGGAGTGATGGCAGCCATCCCAGTATTGTAATATGGGATGCCATTAACGAGAACTGGGACGATTATATAGGTAACTTTCTGATCCCCGAGTTAAAAAAACTCGATCCTACCAGGATATGGGATGCCGGTTACATGACAGGGGAGCAAATGGCCCAGGATGAGATGGATGAGCCCCATCCCTATCAAGGCCCCTGGAATCAGCCAATCAGTGATTTTGAGAAACATCCATATCCCCTTGGAAACCTGGATTATAAACCCGATATCATTCGGCAAATTGAGAAATCATCCGCCGCACAGCTGGTGAATGAATATGGATGGATATGGCTCTGGCGTAACGGCACCCCCAGCAAACTGACAGTGGACGTTTACAAATACTACCTGGGACCGAATTCTTCACCAGGGCAAAACAGGGGATTTCAGGCGTACTGGACACAGCTTGAAACCGAATGGCTCCGAAGCAATACCAGCGTTGCAGGTGTTCTGGCATTTTGCTACCTGGCTAATAATTATGGGTACACGGGAGATTGGTTCATTGATGATATCAAGGATCTCAAGCCGGGTGAAACGTTGCAGTGGTTCAGACATTGTTTTGCTCCATCTGCCGTGTTCATCAATCTTACGGATGAACGGTACATGAAACAGGTCCCGCCGCACAAACCAGGTTCGTCACTTACGTTCAGCCTGGCAGGGGTGAACAATTATCCGGCAAGAATAAAAGGAAATATCAGGCTAAGTATCCTGGATGATACGGGTAAATGCATAACTGTGAATAACCTGAATGTAGATCTGGAATCATTTACCCGGTCAACGTTCCTCTCGGGCTTTACCTTGCCGGAAAAACCGGGTGGTTATCTGCTATTGGCGGAGTTTATCCCCGAAGGCGCAGTGGAGCCGGTAATCTCCCGAAGATACATCAGGGTAGGGGAATTGCCGGAGTATAGCTACTTTGAATTCAAGCCGACAGAATTAAAGTGATATCCAATTCAGTCACATGAAACCAAAATATCCGCTTTTTCTTTTACTTGCTGCCTCGGTAGCCGCCCTGGGTGGTCTGTTGTTTGGCTTTGACACGGCAGTCATTTCCGGTACAATTCCCTTCATCCAGCCCTATTTCAACCTGGATGATATTCAACTGGGATGGACGGTCAGCAGTCTGCTGGCAGGCTGTATAGTGGGCGTTATCTCGGCAGGGAAACCTGGTGATATTTTCGGAAGAAAGAGAACCCTGATGTTTGCCGCTGCATTCTTCCTGATATCTGCCCTGGGTTCTGCCTTATCCTCATCCCATGCTGTTTTCATCATTTTCAGGTTATTCGGGGGTTTTGCCGTAGGTGCTGCATCCATGCTTTCGCCCATGTATATTTCGGAAATTTCACCGGCCTCCAGGCGCGGACAATTGGTATCACTCAACCAGATGGCCATTGTTGTGGGCATATTGCTGGCTTTTTTTTCAAATTACCTGCTCTCCGGCACCGGTGAAAACAACTGGCGCTGGATGTATGCAGTGATGGGTATTCCTGCTCTTTTATTCCTGATTACCTTGTTCCTTGTTCCCGAAAGCCCCCGCTGGCTGGTACTGAAAGGCCGGGATTCTGATGCGTTCATAATCCTGGAACGCATCAATGACCATCAAACTGCCGAAAATGAGCTGAAAGCTATACAGGATTCAGTATTTGCTGAAAAAGGAACTTACAAAGAGATCTTTTCCACAAGAGTAAGACCTGTCCTTTGGCTGGGTGTTCTGCTTGCGGTTTTTTCGCAAGTGACGGGTATCAATTCGATCATGTATTACGCACCTGTAATTTTCGAGAAAACGGGCATCGGTACCGATTCTGCGCTGATGCAAACCGTCATTATCGGAGGTGTTAATTTTATCTTTACATTGGTCGCTATTTTTTGGGTAGACAGAATAGGCAGAAGGCCCTTGCTGGTAATTGGTTCCATTGGCATGGCAATTTCACTTTCTGCATTAAGCCTGGCCTTTTATACCCACAGATTTGAAGGCTTATTTATTCTCGCTTTTATTTTACTGTACATTGCTTCTTTTGCAGCATCGCTGGGCCCGGTTACCTGGGTGGCTGTTTCCGAAATATTCCCCAACAAGTTGCGAAGTAAGGCCATGTCGGTGGCTGTAGTTGCTTTATGGCTGGCCAATTTCATTGTAATATTGGTTTTCCCGGTAATACTCAATCGTCTGGGAGGGGGCGTGGCCTTTCTGATCTTTGATTTTATGTGTATATTGTTGATCCTTTTCGTCATATTGAAATTTCCCGAGACCAAAGGAAAAAGCCTCGAAGAACTGGAGAAGATCCTGTTAAAATAAAGAAAGGAAATAATGTCTGTCAAATTTTTATTAAAGAAATGGCTTTTATCATCTCTGTTATTCTGTTTTGCCCTGGGTCCGTCCACTGCCCAGGAGAAAAAAGTCAGAGAAAAGAAACCACCTGAATCAGAAGGATCAATACCTGACAGCATCGGTGAAATGGTTGAGGTCGGATATGGAGTTTTGGTGAAGCAATGCATTACGGGTTCCGTTACTGTGGTAAAATCAGATGATTTCATCAAGGGAAATGTGAACCGTCCTGAACAATTGATCCAGGGCAAGGTTGCGGGTTTATCAATTACAAAGCCCGGTGGCAATCCGAATGAAGCGTACTACCTGCGCATGAGGGGACTGAGCACGATCAATGCCAGTACCCAGCCCTTGTGGGTTATTGATGGCGTTATCGGGGCATCACCCGAGAACCTTGATCCCTCCGACATAGAATCCATCACAGTATTAAAGGATGCAGCATCAGCTGCAATATTCGGCATGAGAGGTTCTGCAGGTGTAATCCTTGTGAAGACAAAGACAGGTAAAACAGGCAGTGCAAAAATCGAATACAATGGATATTTTACATCTGAAAAGGTTGCCAAAAATCCGCCCTTTATGGATGCGGAACAATGGAGAGCACTGTCAGAGGAAACAGGTATGGGAACCGACTTTGGATCAACAACCGATTGGTTTGAGGAAATTGAACAAACCGCCTTGTCCCATGCTCACAACTTTTCGCTGTCAGGTGGAACGGATAAGTCAGTTTACAGGGCATCATTCAATTACCGTGATGTTCAGGGTGTCCTGAATCATTCCGGGTTCAAACAGCTGAATGGCAGGCTCAACCTGACACAAAAGGCATTACGGGATCGCTTTGTTTTTAATTTGAGCCTTGGAGCCACCAGCAGGGAATCACAATTCAGTTTTCAGGACGCTTTTGGTTATGCTGCCATATACAATCCAACGGCTCCCGTAAAAAGTGATGATCCGTCCTTTGATCAATATGATGGATATTTTCAGCAGATGGTATTTGAATACTATAATCCGGTATCTCTTGTGGAGCTGAACAAGAATGAAGGAAACAGCAGACTTTTAAATATATCAGCGAAGGGTGCCTATGAATTTTTCAGGGGATTTCAGGTTGATGTATTGTATTCCTTAGAGTCCGGCAATTCTTTGTCAGGAATTTATTATGACAAAAACCACTATTATGACGGATATTACAGGAATGGTCTTGCTTCAAGGTCAGAAAAGAATTCCGTCAGCCAGCTTTTTGAAACCACGGCACATTGGAATGCCAGTTTCGGATCTGCCAGCTACCTTAACCTGTCAGGTGGCTATTCCTACCAGGATTTTGTCCGGGAAGGCTTTTATGCCGAAGGAGGTGATTTTCTCACCGATGATTTTACGTTCAACAACATGGGTGCTGCCCAAGATTTCAAGAATGGAATTGGTACCATAACAAGCGACAAAAACACCAACATGCTGGTTGCTTTTTTTGGACGTGCAAGCACGAATTTAAACAATATCTGGTTTTTAAGCGCCAGTATCCGGTATGAGGGATCATCCAGACTGGGTATTAACCACAAGTGGGGCCTGTTTGGCAGCGTAGGGGGCGGGATGGATTTTTACAAAATATTTAATAAGCATTCCCACAACTACCTGAAAGTGAGGATGAATTATGGAGTGACAGGAAATCAGCCTGATGAGAGTTACCTGTCTTTGGCCCGGCTGACTCCACAGAATAATGTTTACTTTAAGGGTCGTTTCATTCCCGGCTATTTGCCGGAAAGGATTGCTAATCCTGATCTTAAACGCGAAAAGAAAAGTGAATTTGATGCTGGTATCGATTTTTCATTTGCAGAACGCAGAATATCAGGATCCCTCGACATGTATACTTCAACAGCAAGCGATTTACTTTACCATAATTACGTATGGGGACCACCTAACATGGGCTATTATGTCTGGCTTAATCTGGGTAAAATAAGAAACAGCGGTTTCGAACTAACCATGAATTATAATATCATCAGGAATTCCGTCTTTACCCACAGTGTGCACATTGCCTATTCCGGCAACCTGAAGAGCAAACTGGTTTCTCTTTCCGGAAATTTTAATGGTAAAGAATTGGACTATAAAGAACAACTAATTGGTTTTCCGACAGGACCCGGCTCGGGTTCCTCCTATCTCGTGAAACTGGAAGAAGGCAAACCAATCGGTGAGTTTTATGCCTATGTTTTTAAAGGAATTGATGAAGATGGCCAAATGATCCTGTCAGATATAGACGAGAGCGGATACATTGACAGTCGCGACTGGCAGGTGATCGGAAACGGTCTGCCGAAATCCTTGTTGGGATTCGGCAATTCATTCACCTATAAGAACTGGGATCTTGACATTTTTTTCCTGGGTGTTTTCGGTCATGATCTCCTGAATAGCTTCCGGGTTTCTTACGAAGCGCCATCCATGATTACCTCCTATAACCTGCCCGTAACAGCCGGGGATATGAGAAATCCGGAAACAAATGCCCTTATG
Source organism: Bacteroidales bacterium (assembly GCA_041737175.1). Lineage (GTDB taxonomy): Bacteria > Bacteroidota > Bacteroidia > Bacteroidales > UBA10428 > UBA5072. The sequence continues at coordinate 38,620 of JBGSSF010000003.1, read as the reverse complement.
TCCAGCTGGCCCAGGCTATCCAGTTACCATGTTGAAAGAGCATCTTTTCTTTCCCTGGATAACCTGAGCCTGGGTTATGATTTCGCATTACCGGAGAAGTCTGTTTTCAGCCGGATCAGGATCAGCCTTGCCGGAAATAAATTATTCTATATTACGAAATACAAAGGTTCGGATCCGAATCCAAGATTTGAGGACAGTTGGGATAATTATGGATACAATGTAACATCACTTGTCCCGGGAGTCGACAGGAAGGATACATGGTACAGGACCCGGTCTTTTACACTTGGGGTAAATGTTGTTTTTTAATTGTATATTTAAGAATACTTTATATAAAACACCACTTATGAAAACCATATCAAGAAGACAATTCCTGGGTAAAAGTGCCCTGGGGATCGGAACCGCAATTGTGGCCACGCAGGTTCCTCTGGATTTGAATGCCGAAGCCATCTTCAAACCGGTGAAAATGCCTCTCGGTTTCCAGACATGGACTGTCCGGGATAAGCTGGGAAAGGATTTTGCAGGAACGTTGAAAATGATGGCCGGACTGGGGTATCAAAGTGTCGAAATGTGTTCGCCTCCCGGATATGCCGCTCTGGGGTTTGGACCCCTGGTGAACATGAAAGCGAAGGAAATGCGCCAGATTATCAATGACGCCGGCCTGGCTTTTACAAGCACCCATTATGGCATTGGAGAGCTGAGGGATAACCTGGATGATCGTATTGCATTTGCCGCGGAATCAGGACAAAAACAGATGATCCTGTCCACCTTTGGATTACCCGGAAAAGCAACGCTGGATGACTGGTTAAAGGCCGCAGATGAGCTCAATGCCATTGGCATGAAGACCAAAAAAGCTGGTATCCAGACAGGCTTTCACAATCACCATATGGAATTCGAAAAGATTGACGGAAAACTTATTTATGATGAATTGCTGAAGAGATTTGATCCTGAATATGTCAAAATGCAATTCCAGGTAGCTGTAATTAGCGCCGGATACAAGGCTTCCGATTATTTTAAGAAATACCCCGGAAGGTTCATCTCTGCGCACCTTGCAGACTGGTCACCTACCGAAAAAAAGAATGTCGTGCTGGGCAAGGGGATAGTCGACTGGAAAGAGTTCTTCGCAGCTGTTAAAAAGGGTGGGGTACAGAACATTTTTGTCGAGATGGATCCGGAAACTTTTAAGGACAGTGCGGCGTTTATCCGCGGTATGTAAGGGGCGAAGCCCCGGCAGGTAAAAAAGCACAGGGCAAGTGCAACGGAGCCCTGTGAAAAGTTGAGAAGCCTACTGTATCGTCTAGTATTCATTCTACTTAATGAACAAGTTGTGAGCTCCCTTCGGTCGGTTGCCTAGGTTAGCTCACTTAATTACCGTGGTGTACTTAGATAAGTAAGCGCCCTGATCACGCACGGCTCATACACGCGGGCGTTATTGCCAATGTAAAGTAACCGACTTAATTGGTTGATAATAGATTTGAAAATAAATATGAAAAGCTGGTTTGTTAAAAGTGTTTCTTCAGGTCACTGACTGACCTGATTGGATAAATATTTTTATACTTCTCAATAGCAGGTTTATCAGCCAGAGAACCTGATAAAAGAATCTTTTGTGACTTGAATGCTTTGCTTAAATTATTTAAGTACTCTTCTGGTTTAAAAATTGAAAGCTCTGATAATACCCCTGTAACAAGTATATCAGAATGCCATTTCTCGCTCGCTTCAGTAAGAGCAGAAAATGGGGTCGCCTGACCCAGGTAAAGCACTTCATGACCCAACTTTCTAATCAGATATAAATAAAAAAGGAGCCCTATTTCATGCAATTCATTATCAGGAAGGAACATGATTACTCTTTTTCTCTTAGGATCGTTAGCTGACGGAAGGGAATCGATTGCTGCAATTAGCTTTCCACGTAAAATATTTGTTATAAAATGCTCTGCACCGGTATTTGCAGAACCGGTATGCCACATTATCCCAATTCTTCTGAGAAATGGGAATACTAAACTGGAAAAGGTCTCCTCAAACCCTATGCTTATGACTGACCTCAGGAGAATCTCATGAACAGCGTTACCATTAAAAGAGAGCATAGCAACAATTAATGATTTGATATGTGTGTCAGATATGACAGAATCCCTTGTCATGTAATCGACCTTCTCTATCAGCTCAGATTCGGAATATTTGGCAATTTTTGATATCTTAATACCACTATGATATAGTATGGAGATATTTATTAATCTCCTCAGGTCCTTATCATCATACCACCTTCTGTTTGTGCCAGTGCGCTTAGGAATGATGATATTATACCGCCTCTCCCAGACTCTTATGGTAGCAGCCAGTATACCGGTAATTCTTTCAAGCTCATACAAAGTGTAATGTGTCATCAGCTTTTCGATTATCTGATCACTAAATAGTTAGTGACTCACACACCCAATTCAAACATCACAGAAAAGAATATGTTCATTATTATGTTCATTATATTTTAAATTATTTTGTTCATTGTATAAGTCATTAGATAGATATTCATTGTTCATATGATATCTTGTTATCTATTAAATAATTTATTATGAATAAAATACACAATTAATGAAATAATTATTATTGTCCGTTTTTATTCTCTTTTTACTGAACATTTTCAAATTTACATTGTTGTTTTAATAAACAATGATAATGAATATCGAAATAGCAGCCAGCATAAAAAATGCAAGTAAAGAGTACAAAACGGGAGACACTGTAATTACAGCTCTACAGCCAACAACTTTCGATTTCATGAAGAAGGAACTTACACTTATAATAGGTCCCTCTGGTTCAGGTAAAACTACGCTTCTTTCTCTTCTGGGTTGTGTGATTTTTCCTACCTCAGGTGAAGTATATATCGATAACCTCCTGGTAAATAATCTTAGTGAAAAGGAATTGGCCAGGGTTAGATTGAAGAATATCGGTTTTGTCTTTCAGAGCTTCAACCTGCTTGCGCCACTCAATGTACTCGAAAATGTCATGCATCCGCTAAGACTTTCCGGTGCCAGTAAAAAGGAAGCAAAGCTAAAGGCAGAGGAAGCGCTTAAAAAGGTAAACATGGAAAGCAGAGTTAAGAGCCTGCCTAAAAACCTCAGCGGTGGACAGCAGCAGAGAGTGGCAATTGCACGGGCACTTGTTACCGAACCATCTATAATGCTTTGCGATGAACCCACTGCATCACTTGATATTAAAAGCGTTGGCATAGTAATGGAAGAACTCAAAATGCTCTCAGATTCAGGAAAATCGGTAGTTGTGGTGACTCACGACCTAAGGCTGAAACCTTTTGCCGACAGAATAATATATGTGAATAATGGGATTGCTTCAGACAAACCATCGGCTGACGAGCTATTTCATAATTAAAAATCAAAAATCAATAAATCAGAATAATACTAAAGCAATGAATAATAAAATTTACCTGGTTATAATCCCATTGATTATTACAGCCTGCAGCGGCAGTAAAGAAAATGCAGAAAAATCAACCACTGCATCTTATTCAATTAACAGTGCAATAGTTGATGTTTCCGAAGTTGTAGGGGTTGGCAAGGTTGAACCTGAAAAAGAGATAATCAGTCTTGCAGCTGCAACTGGTGGTGTTGTAAAGGAGATCTACAGGAACGACGGCGACATGATCAAAAAAGATGAGCCTCTGGCGAGACTGGATGATGAGCTTGAACTGATAAGGGTATCGCAGTTAAGAAGCCAGTACAATTCACAGAAATCACAAGAAGATATTGATCAGCTTAACCTGATGGAGTCGGAGGTAAAGCTTTCCAATAAGAAAAAGCTCCTGGAATCGGTAAGAACATTGGCTTTACAAGGGGCGGAGACAAAACAGGCTCTCGATGATCTTGATACAGAGGTCACTGTTCTTTCTCTCACTGTTGAAAAGCTCAGCGCTTCAGTAAACCTTTCTGCCAGCAGGCTAAGGGAGCTGGCTGAACAGGTCAGATATGCTGAGGCCGAAGCCGCTAAAAAGATATTGCGTTCACCTTATGAAGGGCTTTTGCTCGAAATGCATATTGAAAAAGGAAGTGCAGTAAACCAGTTTGAAAAGTATGCAGAGGTTGCACCTTCCGGACCATTGACAGTTAGAACTGAAGTTGATGAACTTTTTGCAGGCAGGCTGCAGCAAGGTCTTGATGCTGATATCAGATTTGTAGGTAGCGATTCGGTTATTGCAAAGGGAAAAGTCATCTTCCTTTCCCCCTACCTCAAAAAGAAGTCACTATTCTCGCAAAAATCAAATGATCAGGAAGATAGACTTGTTAGAGAAGTAAGAATAAAGCTTGAGGGAGATAACAGGCTTATCCTGAACTCAAAGGTTGAATCTGTAATTAAACTTAAAAAAGCCCAATTATGATCGCAACTGCATACAGGTTCATAAGGTATGACAAGGTAAAGAGTATTGGCGTAATTATTGGTATCGTTGTCAGCATCTTCCTTATTGGTCAGCAGATAGGTGTACTAAGCTTTCTGACTGGATTAATGGGTGGCCTGGTTAGTAACTCCAGGCAGGAGATTGGTCAGATCTGGGTTGTCGATAATATTACAAGGAATGCCAATGAACTTCCTAAACTGAATGAGAGCCTTGTCAGGGAACTAAGAAGCATCGAGGGGGTCATGAACACATATCCCATTGTAGTCTCAGGGGCATCAGTCAAATTTGAGAACGGCAAGCTTGCACCGGTGCTTATGATTGGAAGCGAATCACCAATGTTTATTGCGGGTCCAAAGCCGGAATCAATAAACGAGGGAAACCTCCTTTCGCTTAATGATGATGAGGCTGTGTCTGCTGAGTTTTACGACCAGGCGGTATTCGATTACCCGGTAAAACCTGGTACAAGAGTTGAAATTAATGGCAAAAGTGCCACAATAAAACTGCAGACAAAAAATGCCAGGGGTTTTGCAGGCTCATTTTTCTATACAACATTATCGAAGGCACGTTATTATACATCATTCCCCGAATCGAAAGTAAGTACTATAGCTATCCAGGTCAAGCCTGGCTTTGCTGTTGATGATGTTGTCAATAATATCAACAGGTCGGTCTATGGTATTAAAGCATGGAATGCTGAGAAACTAAGAAAAACAACAGTCAGTTATATCACCATATCATCAAATATTGGAACCAGCATCGGATCGCTGGTTATTTTCGCTGTAATCAGCGGATTTTTTATCATCGGTCTTACGCTATATTCATCAGCTGTTGACAGGATACGAGATTATGGAACTTTGAAGGCCATTGGAGCAACGAACCAGTATATTACAAGACTTATACTCACACAGAGCTTCCTGTTCGCCGTTACTGGTTTTATCATAGCCATGATACTTCTTGAAGGATTCAGGGCAGGAGTTTCCAATGCCGGCCTTGTGTTCAGCTATTCAATCAGGGAATATGCTGCACTCTTCCTGGTAACAGTGTTTATATCGGTTGGCAGTTCTCTTTTCTTCTCCATAAGAACAATCAACAATGTTGAACCGGCTGCAGTATTTCGCGGCTGAAAAAAGAAATTTAAAAATGAAATCAATACAACTATCCATACTGCTTATTCTCCTTATCAGTTTATCTAACAGGCTATCCGGTCAGGAGATTAAACTTATAGCCTTAATCGATTCAGCTCTCGCAAATAAGGGAAATATACGGGCGGTGAGGACTGATATCGAGATAGCTAAGCTTCAGACTTCATCGGCTTATCAGAAGTACTTGCCTGATCTCTCATTGACTTATAACTACAGATATAATGCTATCATTCCGACACAGATAATTCCCGTCGGACAGTTCAATCCAATACCTACAGATGAAAAAAGGCCGATAAAATTCGGTACTGAATGGCAGCAGAATTCAGGATTAAATCTGTTTCAGCCTTTAATCGACTTTTCGATAAAGAGCCGGGTTGCAGAAAGCAGAATTAATGAGAAACTCAAGAATACTGATGCTGCAGCCGCTGAAAGGGATCTGAAACAGGAAGTCATAAAGAGCTATACAAATATATGGCTCAGGGAGGAGCAGCTTCATTCTGCCGAACTCGATACGTTTCGAACTTCAAGGACAAAAGAGCTTTTCACGGTTAAGTCGAATGAGGGCAAAGTGCTGAAAACAGAAGTCAACAAAGCCATTCTGAACCATAATAATGCTCTTTCGAATTATATGGCTGTTTCTTCATCCCTCACAAGGGAAAAGATTTATATGGGCTTCCTAACAGGAATTTCTCTTGAGAATTTATTGGATGGAAAGTTTGACTTTTCACCTTTTTCTGAAGATCTACTGAAAAAAGTCAATTCAGATCCTCTGTTTGACTCTATTCCTTCGGTGAAAAGCCTCAGGATCAGGGCTGAACTCCTTGAACAGCAGCAGCGGTCAGAAAGAATGAAACATACACCAACAATTGGTTTTGAGGGATTCCTGGGAGCCAACCAGTTCACAGATACCTTTAATCCAATCCTTTCAGACAGCTGGTATGGAAGCAGTTACGTGGGTCTTAGTTTCAGATTTCAGATACTTTCCGGAAGCAGTATAAAGAACAGGGTTAACCAGTTAAAGCTTGAGGTAAAGGGACTTCAATATAGACTCGACGATGAGATTAACAGTTTCAGTAATAAAATACTTCTGTTAATGGAAGAGATAAAACAGATTGAATATCAGGCTGGATTATCTAAACAGAACATAAAGCTCTACGAGGAGAACCTTTCATTGAATCAGGATAGATTTGATAAAGGTCAAATCAATGCTTATGATTTAATTACAGATGAGATCGATTTTCAGAAAGAGCTTTCTAAGTTCAATGAAAAACGAGTCGAACTGGTCCATAAACAGATTGAGTTGATCAACAACTCCGGTGATCTTTCCTCATTCATTGACAATTTGCGAAAAAATGAACTCTAAATCAATTAAATATGAAAGTGATTATTAAAATTATAGCTTTAAGTATTCTAATAACTTTGGTACTTCAATCTTTTACAATTATGGCAACCAATAAAACTGAAGAACAAAAATATTCACTTGTTCGTAAGTACAACGATTTTGAAATCAGATTTTATCCCTCAGCAACGATTGCAGCAATTAACTCGAATGCGAAAACTTACAGGGATCTTTCTGGTCCGGGATTTCAAAAACTTGCAGGCTATATCTTTGGCGGCAATGAGTCCAATATAAAAATTTCAATGACCACGCCTGTTCAAATGGATATCAATGATTCTGTTTCTACAATGAGTTTCGTAATGCCTTCTGCATATACAAAAGAAAACCTGCCAAAACCGAATGACCCCAGCGTCCAAATAAAAAAAACGGCAGATGAATATGTCGCGGTAATAAGATTTGGTGGATATGCCTCTGATAAAGATCTGAAGTTCTATTCGGAAAAACTTCAAAATCTTCTGAAAGAAAATGGGATCACCTCTTTCGGGAATTACAGATTTCTGGGGTATAACCCTCCATTCCAGTTTATGGGCAGAAGAAATGAAATTATTGTGGCAGTTGACTGGAAAGAAAAATAGCGATTATTGATTGGCACTTGTATAACTGTTTATGTTTAATTTAAAATCGTAAAAAGATGGCTGCCATTTTAGTTATCGGAGGATCATCCGGGATAGGTTATGAGTTATCGAACAAACTAGCTGGCCAAGGGCACGATGTGATGGCCACATACAACCAAAACAAAGTCAGCAGCGAAAAAATCAATTTAACTTACCATCAGTTGAATGTGCTTAATAAAGACATTGACCTTCACTTTCTGCCGAAAGACTGGCAGGTTTGAGCAGGTCCGGTTGCAATTGAACATGAAGCTATCGCAATGGCCCTTTCCCAGTTCACAAATACATATAAATCGCGTTTTGTGGTGAAGGTAGGGGAACATCTGAGAATGATCGGTATTGAAGAGATCGCCAAGTTCCTGAGCGCTGACAAATCGACCTACATTAGAACCCTCAACAACTTCACACAGCCGGCTGAAGCTGAAACTCCCGGTTCCCTGCGAAGAAAATATTCTTGTAAGCCGCGAGAGAATAGATAGTTTTAAGAACTGGCTGGAAGGGACGGAAAATAAGAGATAATATGTCAGTGTCACGGGAAAGAACCGGGATTATTAGGGTATTCAGGATTCTGTGCTATCCTTGAAAAAAATCTCCACCTCAGCATTGCCCTTAGCGATATCGATTTTGCGCACCCTGCATTTTTTAATGGGAAGACCTGTCTGTTGAGACAGCTCTTTCAGAAGATCCTGCCTCGATTTGGGATGCAGCATTTCAAGTTTATTATAGATAACTATCATGGAACTCAGGCCGTTTTTCTGCAGGAAATTCTCAAGCAACCACACGGCCACTACAATGATGAAGTTGGTGGAAATGGCGCCTACTATGGGCGGAGGGATATTGGCATACGCATTGATCACGGAAACGCCGATCACAATGAACGTGTAGGTCATGTCCTTTACGGAGTAACTAACCGTTCTGAAGCGCAGGATGGAAAAAACGGCAAACAGTCCGAGGGCCACTCCCAGTTTGATGTCGATGGTTCCGAGAAATGCGCAGATCAGAAAAATAATGATCCCGATCAGGAAAAAAGAGAAAAAGTAATCTTCTTTTTTGGTATTCCGGTAATAGATCAGCCGGATCAAAATGAACAAGACCGTCAGGTTCAATACAAACCGCATCATGATACTTGCCAGCGATAGCTCCGTAACAATGCTATTAAAGGTTTCCATGGGTTTGGCAGATTAAGTTCGTTAAAAATCTTTGCAGGTTTTCAGCATATCCGATACGATGGTATCCCACCGGTCGAATTTGCCGTAGAAGCCATTCAGGAAATTGATCATATCTTTTTTTGACCGCTGCGGAAGATATTTGAAATCACGGATAACCTGATAAAATGCCTCCTTTTTATCCGCGAATTCACGGATGGCATCCTGGTATGCCTCCATTTCCCTGCAGATTCCCAGATACAGTCGATCCCTGACTGTTTCGATGGGCAGATCCTTAAAGGGGTATGCATAATAGGCATTCACCAAACCCGAATGATCAAAATCATAGGGTACCAGAATGCCCAGGGATGGTTCCGTACTGCTGAACTGCGAAAATACCTGAACATTATGCTGGTTGGGAACCGACCAGTCGGTATTGCCGATCATGAAATTGAAAAGGGCCACACGATCCATCACATCAGTCCGGATATGCTTCTGTGTCAGATTGGTCATACCGACCTCCCTGGAATGGGTTCGTTTCTCAAAGTGCTCATAGGGTTCAATTGCAAAACCATATTCCTTAATGGGCTTACTTTTTTTATGGGTATCAATGTACTCGATTTCCATGAGTCTTACCCGTAAACTATTCTCAGTTAGCACATTATACAACTTATAGGCCAGGTACTCCCGTAAGATGATGGCTTCAAAAGCGGGTTTGCAATGGGGTACCAGTTTCATTTTGTCGATACCCCGGAATTCTCCCCCAAGGGTATCGCTTACCCGGAAATTAAATAACAAGGGCGGGAATTCACAAAAGGTACGACGGAAGTTACCCCTTGCGCGGAGCTTGATATTTTTATTGATGGAGTCGGTTTCACTGACATAATAGGTGAGCAGAGCATCCAGGTATTCCTCGGTGGGCTTCTTCTTTTTATAGTAGGTGATATCAAAGCGTAACACAATTTTCATCAGGTCATCGGTGTCGAAAAAGGTGGCCTTGAACTGCTGTGAATCAACAATCGCTATAGCGGTGTCCGGTAATACAGTCTGGCCGGCAATCCTTCCAGGTAGAAACCCCGGCAGAAGCACAAACCAACAGATCAATCCCTTATGCAACAGTAAATTTACCTTAAAATGGCTGGAAAGTTCTTTTATTGTAGTCATAGAGTCTGGAGAAGTTATCTAAAGATAAGCATAATCTCAATCTTCTTGTCACCCGTTACCAGTATTTTAAAGTCCCTTAACTTAGGTGCCTGCAAAACAGGTTGGGGGATTATTCGCTGCGCTCATGATCCCTGATGAGGGGGTCCTACAAGCCTAATGATGCCGCCAAAGGCGGCATCATTAGGCTTGTGATCCAGCTGGGATTCGAACCCAGGACCCCATCCTTAAAAGGGATGTGCTCTACCTGCTGAGCTACTGGATCGGAAGGCCTTTAAAACAGGCAGTTCATGTAAATGTAATGGAGTAAATCTGCGCTTTTTAAAGAGTTGCAAATATAGTATCTAATTCCTAACCGTAAAATAAATTTTGCCATAATTTTTAACCATTCCGTTGATTTCATCTTGAATGCTATATTTCCGACCCATAATGGAACATTTCGCACGTTATGACGTAAAAAGTCAGAAATAAAACTATAAAACCTAAACCATATGAGTAAATTTTCAAAATCAGGAATACTGGTCCTCCTTGCGGCGGTTTTCCTGGGCAATGCCAATAGTTATGCGCAGATCGAAGAGATGGGCCTTTTGATGGCCGGCGGTAAGGAAGATGCGCAAATCCTGCTCCAACCTTATATCACACCTGCCGTTAATGCATTCGGGGCTGCCATGGGCGGAGGATGGTACAATACAGCAGAATCTCACAAACCAGGCGGATTTGATATTACGCTAACGGTCAATATGGCCATTATTCCACAGAAATACGAAACATTCGAGATCGACAACACGGTTCTGACAAATCTGAAACTTGCAGACGTGGCTGAAAACTTGTCTCCAACCGTATCGGGCGACAAAGTGTCCGGTCCCCAAATGGCTTATTCCGTCGGTGGTTACACCGAGAATGCCTTCAGAATGCCGCAGGGTTTGAATGTCAATTACGTTCCTTCGCCGATGGTACAAGCCGGAGTCGGGCTTTTCAAGGGAACCGATTTGATGCTCCGCTTCCTGCCCAACATTAAGTATAAGGGCAATGAAATTGGTCTGTGGGGAATTGGCGGCAAACATGATATCAAACAATGGATCCCGGGTTTGAAACAACTGCCTGTTCTTCAGATGTCACTGATGTACGGGTATACCCGGCTGCACACTTTCGTTACCTCTGATATTGACAAAGGGAGTATAGGCGCCGGTTCACTGCCGGGTGAGGAAGGCAATGCCTGGGATAACCAGATGATGAAACTCATTGTGCAAAGCCAGACAGCCAATCTGCTGTTCTCAGCCAACCTCCCTGTTGTCTGTTTTTACGGAGGCCTCGGGTTTGTAAGAACAAAGACCAATCTGAAATTTGAAGGGGACTTCCCCATGGTCTACATGGATGGTACCACTCCAAGTATTATGGCCATGACAGATCCCATCGACATGGAGATTAAAAACCAGGATGGCGGTATCACCAAACCGCGTTTAAGCGCCGGAGTAAGATTTAAACTGGCCGTGATCACTATTCATTTCGATTACAGCTGGGCCAATTACAGCGTGCTGACAGGGGGATTGGGAGTGACATTCAGATAGGCTATAGGCTGTAGGCTATAGGCTGTAGGAAAAAGACACCCTTCAAGCGGTCCTCGGACCCTTGAAGGGTGTTTTTTATGATCTAAAACCCGAAGCCAAATTTAAATATCGGATTGCTGTAAGGGGAATAATCATTCTGCGTGACATCCCACATGATAAACATGGAAATGCTGAACCTCCCGGAAATGGTTTGAATGAGTCCCACGCCTAAAAGCAGATTGTCAATCCATATCCGGTCACCCAGACGGTATAAGTTAGTAAAGGCATTGTAATAGAGCGGTTCAACATTGGTAATTTCATTTTCCACATGCAGCACAATATTACCCAGTCCCAGGAAGTTGCCTGATTCCGGTGATCCCTTGATCAAAGCAAATGAGGCCACTGCTTTACCCCCGTAGGTAGATGTTTCGAAATTCAGGTTTTTATATTTTTCATAAATATAAATAGGGCCCACACCGGCAGTCAGGCGGTCCGTTATCCGGTAACCGATCACCGGAGATAAATTAATGTATGTAATACTGCCGAAACTTAGCCCGATATCACCACCGAATACAAGTCTCTGGGAGAAGCGTTCTTTCTCCTCCTGGTCGGTCTTATCAGGTTTAACGGTTTCCTCAACCTGGGCAGAAAGGTTCAATGCTGCAAAAGCCAGGCATATTATTAACAACGATCCCTTTAATCTCATACTTCTTTTTCTATCTTTATATTAAGAACGAAGTAAAAGTACGAATTCATATATATTTTTCAATATGGTTGTAATTATTACTGGTGCAAGCAGGGGTATAGGCTTCGCAACTGCCAAATACTTCGCGGGGATGAAACATTGTGAGATATTCGCGCTTTCACGGAATAAGGCAGGTCTGGGACAGCTTGCAACTGAATGTGCAGGATTAAACAAGTCATCGCATGTGCATCCCATGGTTTTCGACCTGGATGAATTTCTTTTGAATCCGGATAAAACTTTAAAAAAACTTACCCGCGATATCAAACAAATAGATATCCTGATTAACAATGCCGGATTGTTGGTCAATAAACCTTTCATGGATATAGGACTCGATGAGATCAGCCGTTTATTCCATGTGAATTTCATCGCTCCTGCTGTGTTCATCCGTCAGCTCATGCCCCTGATGGGCAGACAGGGACCAACCCATGTGGTAAATATAAGCAGTATGGGCGGATTTCAGGGGAGTCAGAAATTCCCGGGTCTGAGTTATTACAGTGCAAGCAAAGCTGCGCTGGCCTGTCTCACTGAATGTCTTAGCGAAGAATTCAAGGATACCCGGATTGCCTTTAACTGTCTTGCGCTTGGGTCGGTACAGACTGAAATGCTTGAAGAAGCTTTCCCGGGCTATAAAGCTCAGCTTCAACCGGGAGAAATGGCTGAATTCATTGGACATTTTGCGCTGACAGGGCATAAGCATATGCGGGGAAAGGTTATTCCGGTGTCTATTACCAACCCTTGAGAGCCGTAATGAGTGATGGGTAATGAGTGATGAGTAATGAGTGGGCATTGAGTCTTGAGTATAGGGGTGGGGTCACACCCAATACCCAAATCCCGCACATCACTCTTCACTCCTGGTGTCCTTCATCATTTCATCCTTCTCCTTGTCCTTGGCTTCCCAGATGGGTAGTTGAACATTCACCATGGTAGATTCATCGTATTCCCGTGGTTTTATCTCGCCTTTCAATACCATAAGTCCGTTCATGGCCAGGGCGTGCATCTCATCTTCGCCAGGGTATATCACCACAGGGGCGATAAAAGATACCATCTTCTTGATGTATTCAACCACCATGGGATTGTGAGAAATACCGCCGGTGAGAATAATGGCATCCACTTCACCATGTAAAACCGCGCACATAGCTGCTATTTCCTTACCGATCTGGTATGACATGGCATCCTGTATGAGCCTGGCTTTGTCATCACCATCCTGTGCCAGCAACTCCACTTCATAGGCGCTGTTCGTTCCCATATACGCCACATAGCCGCCCTCACCGGTTATCATCCTTTTGATTTCATCCAGTGTATTGGAACCTTCAAAACAGAGTTTCGCAAGCGCCAATGCAGGAAGAGTTCCCGAGCGCTCAGGTGAAAAAGGTCCCTCCCCATTCAGTGCCTGGTTTACATCAATGACCTTTCCCTTGCGATGCGCTCCCACTGATATGCCACCACCCAGGTGCGCGATTACCAGGTTCAGGTCTTCGTACCTGTGATTCGTAAGTCGCGCATAAGCACGTGCAGTAGCCTTCTGATTGAGTGCATGAAAGATTGAATATCTCTGAAACCTGGGATGACCAGATATGCGTGCTACATCCTGCAGTTCATCAACCACAACAGGATCAGCTATGTAAGCTTTGCAATTTTGCGAATCCTTTGCAATATCATAAGCGATGAGACCGCCCAGGTTGCTGGCATGTTCACCCATCACGCCTTCGAGCAGGTCATGCCTCAGCCGGTCATTCACCCGGTAAACACCTGATTCAATAGGATGCACAAGACCTCCGCGACCAACAATCACTTCAATGATTTCAATATTGATGTGAGAGTCCTTCAGCTCCTTCAGAACGATGTTCTTTCTGAATTCATACTGGTCGCTTATTCTTGCGAATTCTGCCAGCTGGTCCGGATTGTGCAGGATGTTCTTCAGGAAAACCGGTTTTGCATTATGATAAACCGCAATTTTGGTCGATGTTGACCCTGGATTGATAGCGAGTATTTTATGATTCATAACCGGTTAATTAAATTTTCAGGTCATGGCAGCTGCCAGGGCAATGGACATGAATTTACTTTTATCCTGGTCGGCCCTGGAAGTCAGCACAACCGGTACACTGGCACCGGCCACAATGGCTGCTACAAAGGCGCCACCCAGAAAATTGAGGGATTTATAAAGCATGTTGCCAGAATTCAGATCAGGTGTCACCAAAATATCAGCATCACCGGCAACTTCCGATTTTAATCCCTTATGTTTTGCTGCATCAGCGGAAACTGCATTATCAAGAGCCAGAGGACCATCAATAATGCAGCCTTCAATCTGGTTTCGTTTTTGCATCATGGTAAGCATAGCGCCATGCACAGTTGCCTCCATCCTGGGATTGACTGTTTCTACAGCAGCCAGGACAGCCACACGGGGATTACTGATCCCGAGTTTGTGGAAAACAGATACTGCATTGTTGACTATCGCGCATTTTTCATTGAAATCGGGACATATATTTAAAGCAGCATCGGTAATACATAGAATCTTATGATAAAAACTTGTTTCAAAAAAAGCAACGTGACTGAGCAAATTGCCTTTGAGCAATCCAGTTTCCTTATCCAGGATGGCTTTCAGCAATACTCCGCTACTGACAAGTCCCTTCATTAAAATATCTGCGCGACCGTTTCTTACAAGCTTCACAGCGACCAGGCATGCATTCTGCCTGTCGGGCTCATGGAAGATTTCAATTCCTGACAAATCCAGTTCTGCATGCTCTGCCGAGATCAATATCTCGTGCCTGTCACCCACAAGAGTAGGGATAATAATCCCAGCCTGCATAGCCGATTTAATGGCTTTGAGCACATCTTCATCCTGGGCTACGGCCACTGCCAGTCTCTTTTTGCCTTTCTGGGCAGCAATTTCAACGAAATTGCCCAGTGATTTCAGGATCATTTTTTTCTTTTTAGCGTTTCAGTTCAGAGATGATTCTATCCGTGTCCTGGGCGATTACAAGTTCTTCATTGGTAGGCACTACCATAACGGTTACCCGGGATCCTGCCTTGCTGATCACAGCCTCTTTGGATCGGAGACCATTGTTCTTGTCGGCGTCCAACTCAATTCCAAAGAATTCCATATCATTACATATTGCTTCCCTCGATTCCGGGGCATTCTCTCCAATACCACCTGCAAAAACAACAATATCGACACCTCCCATGGCGGCAGCATAAGCGCCAAGATATTTCTTCACCCGGTAATGGTACATATCCAATCCCAACCTGGCCCGCTCATTTTTATCTTTGAAGGCTGCATCTTCAATTTCGCGCATATCCGATGAGATACCTGTAATACCGAGCATGCCGCTTTGCTTATTGACCAGTGTGCCGATCTGAGATATGCCGATTTCTTCTTTGTCCATGATGTAGGTGAGGACACCGATGTCAAGGTCTCCTGAACGTGTACCCATGATCAGTCCCTCAATGGGCGTAAATCCCATGGATGTATCCACTGATTCACCGAATTTCACAGCGGCCATGGATGCACCGTTACCCAAATGCACAGTGATAATCCGCTTGGTTTTTATGTCGGTTTTCAGTATCTCACAGGCACGTTTGCTGATGTAAAAATGACTTGTGCCGTGAAAACCATATTTTCTGATTCCGTATTTTTTATAAAGCGAGTAGGGAATGGCGTACATAAACACATGCTTGGGCAAGGTCTGATGAAATGCAGTATCAAACACCGCAACCTGCTGCTTGCTTGGCATAAGCGAATTGATCGCGTATATGCCTTTCAGGTTTGCCGGATTATGTAGCGGAGCGATGTCAATGCACTTTTCCACCTCAACCAGTACTTCATCGGTAATTAAAGCGCTTTTATTAAATTTTTCTCCGCCGTTCACCACACGGTGGCCGACAGCATCAATGGCATCCAGATTTTTAATGCAGCCATGTTTCTGACTGGTAATAATACCCAGAATGTATTCTATACCGGTCTGATGGTCAAGTATTTCCCCCTCAAAACGGACCTTGTCTCCATTCGCTTTTTCCAGTTTTACAAATGACCCTTTAAGACCGACTTTCTCAGCAATGCCTTTGGTCATGGTTGTTGTGCTATCCATATCAAACAACTGGAATTTGATGGAAGAACTGCCGCAATTCAATACCAATACCTTCATTTCAAAATTTGATTTTTCAATTATTTAGTTCAAATGCAGGGATATCAATCACATAATTTTTTACCTGTTTCGTCGTAAGTATAAAATCCCTTCCCGGTGGCACGACCAAACTGATGAGCCCGCACATGCCTCTTGATTACCGGTGAAGCCTTGTATTTGATATCACCGAACTCGCCGTAGAGGTTATCCATCCACCGTTCAACTTTGTCCAGGCCAATCTTATCAGCCAGCTCAAAAGGTCCCAGGGAAAGGCCAAGACCTACCCGCATGGTGGTATCAATATCGAACTTATTGCCCACACCTTCCATCAGAATTTCGCAGGCTTCATTAACCATGGTGACGAAAAGCCGGATGCTTATAAGTCCGGGAGATTCCTGGACCTGCACAAGGATCTTTCCGATCATGTTGATGAATTTGCTAACCCTGTCGAATACTTCGTCCGAGGTGTAAAGACTCCTTACCACTTCAATCATTTTTGCACCTGGCGCACTTGTAATGAAATGGAGACTCACACAGCGCTCTTTGTATTCAAGTTCGGAGGAAAGCTCCGTAATAGCTATGGTAGTGGAATTTGTGGCAATAATGGTTTCAGGTGAGACATATTTCTCAATGTTCTTAAAGACTTCTTTCCTGCAGGTTATCCTTTGCTCACGGGTTTTCGAACGGATGGCCTCGATCACCAGGTCACAACCGCGCAGGTGTTCATAACCGACATGTCCGCTGATCCTGGACAGGATTGCTCTTTTTTCGCCGGGTGTCATTCCCCAGCGACCGATCATGTTATCCAGTTCCTCACCCATTCTTGAGATGGCTGAGCTGACCTTCTCTTCAGACAGCTCAATAAAAACAACCTCGAGCTCTTTCTGACTGATCAGAAGGACAATGCTCTGTCCAACTGTACCGCATCCTACAACTCCGACTCTTGAGAAAAGTGTCCTCGGGCGCGATTTTTGAATGAGACCGTAATTCTCAATCGATTCAACAATAACTTCTGCCATAATCCGAATATTGTAATGTTAAAAACCGGTAATTTACTTTGATCCGATGGCCTGATTGGCTGTAATGGCGATCATGTCGACAATATCGCTCACTGAGCATCCCCTGGAAAGATCATTGATGGGAGCTGCCATCCCCTGCAGAACGGGTCCGATTGCCTCAGCATGTCCCAGCCTTTGAACCAGCTTGTATGCGATGTTGCCACATTCCAGATTCGGGAATATCAGCACATTTGCTTTACCCGCAATTTTGCTGCCCGGTGCTTTCTTTAAGCCGATCGATTCAACAATGGCTGCGTCAGCCTGTAATTCTCCGTCAATCTGTAACGAAGGATCCATTTCTGAGGCTATGCGTGTGGCGCTGACAACTTTATCAACCAGTTCATGACTGGCACTGCCCTTGGTGGAAAAGCTCAACATGGCAATGCGCGGTTCGATGTGGGCCAGGGCCCTTGTTGTTTTCGCAGTTGCAACGGCAATTTCAGCAAGCTCCTTGTCATTGGGGTTCGGGTGCACAGCACAATCAGCGAAAACCATCAGACCATTCTCACCAAATTCCGTGTCTTTCAAAAACATCAAAAATGCTCCGGATACCACGGTAATGCCCGGTAATGTCTTAACAAACTGAAAAGCAGGCCTTAAAACGTCGCCTGTGGCATTGTCCGCACCGGCTACCTCGCCGTCTGCATCGCCGTACTTGATCATCACGGTTGCAAAATACAAAGGATTCTGCAATAATTTTAATGCTTCGTCTTTTGTCAGCCCTTTTGATTTACGCAGATCAACCATCATATCCGCGTAGGCCTCTCTTTTTTCAGATTTCAGGGGATCAATCAGTGTTGCCTTGCTGATATGTTTCAGACCAAGCTTATTCGCGTGATCTTCTATTTCCTGGGTATTTCCAAGGAGGGTTACCTTGGCAATTCCTTCCTTCAGAACAATGTCGGCTGCTTTAATGGTCCGTTCTTCATAACCTTCAGGAAGGACAATTCTTTGCTGGTTTAATTTTGCATTCTCTTTAATTTGCTCTATCAAATTCATTGTATATCAGGTGTTAATTTGGTTTAACCAGACTCTAAAGATAACTAAAAAACCTTTTCTACCGTAAAGGAATGATAAATAATGGTCTCATTCCCCACGGCTGTAAATTATTGCTTTTTTCTGAAACAGATGGTGATAAAAGTCAAGCACAGGTTTACAGGTAAGGGATATAAAGTACGGGCTAAATCATTAGTTTTACAGTACTAAAAAATACTATTTATCCACAGGTTCTGATATAATGAAAACGACTACAAAGACGAATCTTTTAAATGACCTGGCAAAGTCGCTGCAGGGTGATCTGTACACCGATATGACCAACAGGTTGTTGTATGCAACAGATGCATCAGCCTACAGAGAGTTGCCTCTTGCTGTCGCCCGTCCGGCCATCCCGGAAGACATCCAGAAGCTGATCCGTTTTGCTTCTGATAACGGAACAACCCTGATACCAAGAACTGCCGGCACATCCCTGGCCGGCCAGGTAGTTGGAAATGGAATTGTTGTAGACGTGTCAAAGTATTTCACACGGGTACTTGAAATTGACATTTCAAATGGTTTTGCGCGTGTCCAGCCAGGCGTGGTGCTCGATGAACTGAACCTGAAACTGGCCGAAAAAGGCTTGTTTTTTGGTCCGGAAACATCCACTTCCAATCGTTGCATGATCGGAGGCATGGTCGGCAACAACGCGTGCGGCTCGCATTCACTGATATATGGCAGTACGCGTGATCATCTTCTGGAGGTGAAAGCGCTGCTGAGTGATGGAGAGCCGGCTGTTTTCAATGCCCTTGACAAACAGGCATTTTTAGGAAAACTGGAGGGAAAAAACCTGGAAAGCAAACTTTACAGGAACATCTATGACATGTTGTCAAAGCCTGAAATCAGGGACCAGATCATCAGGGAATTTCCGGATCCTGCCATAAAAAGACGCAATACCGGCTATGCCCTTGATTTGCTCATTCCTTCCGATCCTTTTACCGGCAATGGTTTGCCCTTCAATTTCTCCAGGTTGTTGGCCGGATCTGAAGGTACGCTGGCCTTCATCACTGAAATAAAATTGAACCTGGTGCCTGTTCCTCCCAGGGAAAAGGGACTTGTTTGCGTTCACTTTCATACACTCGAAGAGGCCTTGCAGGCTAATCTGATATGTCTCCGGCACAATCCCGGAGCTGTTGAGCTGATGGACAAGACTATTCTGGATTGTACGAAATCCAATATTGAACAACGCCGGAACAGGTTCTTTGTCCAGGGCGATCCGGGAGCTATTCTGATTGTTGAATTCGCCCGGGAGTCCATGGATGAAATCCTGGAAATTAAACAAAATCTTGAGAAAGATCTCAGACAGGCCGGTCTGGGATATCATTTTCCCCTTGTTACCGGTGCAGATATCATTAAGGTATGGGCTCTTCGAAAATCCGGACTGGGTGTTCTGACAAATATCCCCGGAGATGCCAAACCGGTTTCCCTGGTTGAAGACACTGCTGTCCGGCCTGATCTTATGCCGGATTATATAAGGGATGTAAAAAGCCTCCTTGCAGAATATAATCTTGATTGTGTATTTCATGCGCACATAGGTACGGGAGAACTGCATATGCGACCTGTACTGAGTCTCAAAGATCCAAAAGGCGTTGAATTGTTCCGAAAGGTTGCAACTGAAGTTGCCCTGCTCGTGAAAAAATACCGCGGTTCCCTCAGCGGTGAGCACGGAGACGGCAGGTTGAGGGGTGAGTTCATTCCAGTCATTGTTGGTGAAGTCAACTATGAACTCATGAAACAGGTTAAAATGACCTGGGATCCACAGGGAATATTCAACAGGGGGAAAATAACAGATACTCCCGCCATGGATACTTCGTTGCGGTACGATCTCAAAGCGAAGGAGAGGAAATTCGCAACTGTCTTTGATTACTCTTCCACACAGGGTTTGCTCCGGCACATTGAACAATGCAACGGTTCAGGCGATTGCCGCAAATCAGCCCTGATGGGTGGAACCATGTGCCCCAGTTTTATGGCCACCCGTGATGAACAGACTACCACACGCGCCAGGGCAAATGCCCTACGAGAGTACCTGACCAACCCGGCGAAAGGTAATTCCATGTCACTTGAAGCAGTTTATGATCTGTTGGATTTATGTCTCTCATGCAAGGGATGCAAATCCGAATGCCCATCCAATGTGGATATGGCAAAACTGAAAGCGGAATTCCTGCAGCATTATCATGATAAAAAGGGTGTGCTGATGTCTTCATGGCTGATCGCCCATATTGGCAGGATTCACAAGATCAATTCCTATTTCCCGGTATTATACAATACCCTATTTTCAAGTAAGATCATTTCGGGTATTGTTAAACTGGTACTGGGGTTTGCGCAGGAGCGAAAATTGCCTTTGCTTTCGCCAAAGAATCTGGAATCATGGCTGAAACAGAATGGTTATCTGAATGCCGGCATTTCTGCTGCAGCGGAAGACAAACCTGAAGTGTGTCTTTTTCTGGATGAGATCACAGACTATCTCGATGCAGAAAAAGGTATTGCGGCTGTAAAACTTCTCACCGGACTCGGTTATGCAGTCAGCTTTTCATCCGCTCTGGAAAGTGGGAGAACCTACATATCCAAAGGCCTATTGCGAAAAGCCCAAAAAATTGCAACGGAGAATACCAGGATATTCAGAAAATTATTGAATGAAAACAGAATTTTGGTCGGCATTGAACCGTCAGCTATCCTTTCGTTCAGGGACGAATACCCCGACCTTGTAAGTAAGGAATTGCAGGAAGATGCCAGGAGAATTTCAAGCCATTGCCTGACCATTGAAGAGTTCATCGCTTCTGAATTCAACGCCGGCAGAATTGACCGTAAAGCATTTACGGAGGAAAAGGCACATATCAAACTGCACGGGCACTGCCAGCAAAAATCCATCGCAACCACGACCGCAGCTAAAACCATGCTTTCCATTCCGGAAAACTACACGGTTGAGGAAATCAAATCAGGCTGCTGTGGTATGGCAGGTGCTTTCGGATATGAAAAGCGGCATTACGAGCTGTCCATGAAAATAGGGGAGATGGTTCTTTTTCCAGCTGTCCGTAACTCAGAGCCCGGAACCATTATTAGTGCTGCTGGTAACAGCTGCCGGCAACAGATACTGGATGGAACGGGAGTGCAGGCCCTGCATCCGGTAGAGATATTGTATAACGCCCTAATATAGGGACAAGGGACAAGGGACAAGGGACGAGTTGGTTTTGCTTGTCCCTTGTCCCTTTTCTATACTTCAATCATCTTATGTTTGATAGCATAAATTACCAGGCTGGCAGCATTTCTTGTATCTGTCTTGGTTAGCAAACTTGCGCGGTGATGATCCACGGTACGCTTGCTGATGAATAACTGATCGGCAATTTCCTGGTTGGACAATCCTTTGCAGATCAGGAGCAACACTTCAAGCTCGCGATCAGAAAGTGTAACGGGTGGTTCAGTTAGCACCGGTTTTGTTTTGAATCGGTTAACCAACCTGTATAATATTTCTTCTGTAAAATAATTATTTCCCTGCACAACCGAGGTAATGGCCTTCTTAACTTCGGAGAATTCCGAGTTCTTAAGCAGAAATCCGCATACCCCGGCATCCACCATTTTCTGAAAATACTCCTCATCACTATACATCGATAAAGCCAGAATCTTCATATCGGGAAACTTTTCAATAGCCCTGGTGGTGGCTTCAATGCCATTGATCCTGGGCATCTCAATATCCATAAGTACCAGGTCAGGATGACAGGTGGCAAGCATATTCAGAAAAGCCTCACCATCAGGAGCCTCTAGAACTTCATCAACCTCTTCGAGGCTACTGAGAAGAATTTTAAGACCTTCCCGGAACAGTTTATGATCATCAACAATAATAATTTTAAGCTTTTCCATGCAGGGCTGTTTTGGTTTTCATTTTGATTACAATGCTGGTCATCATTCCCTTGGGCATTATTCGCTTAAATTCGATGTCCCCGTTAAGGGCTTTTAGCCGTGAATGCATATTGGATATACCCATACCACTCATCATGCCGGAATCTTCCGGTTCAAATCCGATACCGTCATCGAAATACTGGATGATGATTTTGTTTTCATGGTTATGGATCAGCAGGGATACATTACTTGCCGAGGCATGCTTGATTGTATTCTGGAAAAGCTCACAGATTATCCGGTACAGGTTGGTTTCAATCTGACTGTCGAAGCGCGTACTTTCAATATTGCTGCTAAAAGTAACTTCAATCTTACCCAGCAGATTGATATTTTCAATGAAAGAACTTATTGCACTGGCGAGACCAAAGCTTTCGAGGATATGGGGACTAAGATTGTTGGATGTGTACTTTAACGAAGTGATGGATTCGTTTATCAGGCTGGAAATGTTATCAATGACCGTCTTGTTAAAACCTGTGATCTGGGTTTTATCAAGTGCCGAAACCGACATTTTGATGTTGGATAAAAGAGGACCGATGCCGTCATGTAAATCCTTGGCCAGTTGCCGCCGTTCCTTTTCCTCGGTTTGCATGATCGCCTGCAATATCTTGCTCTCGGATTCCGTGCGAAAATCATCAATCCGTTTGAGCAAATTGAACAAACGTTTGATAAAGATCACCCCGGCCAGCAGAAGGACAGCGATCAGGATCTCAAGGATCCTGTAAATAAGATAGATCTCAGATTGCACCTCCTTGTAATAGAAGGGAATAAGGTCCAAAATCCCTCTGACAGCAATCAACAGGAATGCGATGGAGATAAGGATCCAACTGACATTATACTTGGTATGCCTGGTGAGTCCGAGCGCAATAAAAGCAGCAACAAGCTGAAATACAATGGATATGATTAAAGCTGCTTTCATTTGTAGGAATTAGAAATTGCCTCAGTACAAATGTAAGTAAATTTACTTGCCTTAAACAACAACTCATTGACCGGAAAATGCGTACAATGGGAAGTGAAAGTTTTATTTGTTCTTATTTCTTTGTAAATTTGATTAACACTATGAAATCTAATCCTATGCAAGAAGAAAAGCCTTACGTCATCCACTATGATTACCGTGAGAAGTATTTATTTGCTCATGTTACCGGTGAAAAGGATTCCCTGGAAGTTTCGGTGCAGTTTTGGAAAGAGATTTTCGATGAAAGTGAGGTTAAAAATTACAAAAGAATACTGATCACTGAAAACTTCAGAAATAATATCTCTGCCATTGATATGTACATCCTTGGCGAGAAAATGGTCGAAATGGCTCCGCGGAACATTTCGGCAGCTTTCGTGGACAGTCAGAATCAGCAGATGGAAATGAATAAATTTACTGAAACCGTTATATACAACCGGGGGGGGAGAGGAAAAATCTTTGCTGATATTAAGGAAGCTGAGAAATGGCTCCTTGAACAGGCTGAATAAAAAGGGATTTTTAGCTTATGTTTTCTGATCAAATTTGACTCCGGATATGAAAGATGGATTTATACGATCAACCTTAAGGAAGATTTACTTTTTCACTTTATTCTTATTAGTTGTTACAGGTGGAGCAGGCCATTCGCAGGAAAACTCCAAACGGTTTACATCTGAATTGAATGTTAAGTTGGACGCATTTGATATGAAGA
The DNA here is from genome assembly GCA_041737175.1 of Bacteroidales bacterium. Lineage (GTDB taxonomy): Bacteria > Bacteroidota > Bacteroidia > Bacteroidales > UBA10428 > UBA5072. Next base: position 14,729 of record JBGSSF010000003.1, on the reverse strand, counting down.
AACTCGAAAGAGCTGCCAATCTGCTTAACGATGCTGATTTACTTCTCCAGGAGGCCAATATTCAATATGCTGCCCTGACTGATCTGGAAAAAAAGGAAAGACTTTCCTCTGCCTATAATAGTGCCTTGAAGAAACTCTTCGAATGTTCTGAGACTTATAAAACAGCCTATGATCTGGCATTTTCTGTTTTTCATGAAAAAAACAAGAATTTTTGGCAGAAAATGAATCGGATCAATCACCGGGCCTCGGGAATGGAAAAAGCAAAATATTATGAAGGTTCAGCGCTTAAATACCAGAATCGCGCCCTGATAAGACACATGCAGGTCACGGAAAGCGACCGGTATGAATATTCTCGGGAAATCATGAATGATGCAATAGAGTATGAAAAACTGGCCATCCGCGACCAGGGAAGATCACTGCAGATTTGCACGGATTATCCGGTCGAATATAATTACGGTTGGGAGGATGACAAAAGCCTTGAAGAAATCGTAAAGATCATGAAAGATCCGAATGTGCATGAACCTCCAACCGATATTTTCGCCACAGTGAATACAGAGACTGTTTTGGATTCTTCGGTTTTCAAAGAAATCATTTTTAAGGTTCAGATCGCTGCCCATACCGCGCCTCTCTCAGATGAATACCTGAATATTTTTTACAAAGGCGAAATCCCTATCGATATGATCTTTGAAGAGGATTGGTACAAATATTCCATTGGTAGGTACAAAACCCTTGAGGAAGCTGAAGCTACGAGAATCGAAAGCAATATAAAGAAGGCTTTTGTTGTTGCGTACAGTGAAGGGAAGAAGATCAACACACAGGAAGCAGTATCTCTGCTTGAAAAAAAGAGATCAGCTGCTCTTTAGGGAATTAGCCGTCTGCCATTATCAGACATCTCAGGCTTGCTGCTTTGCAGTGGATAACATACCGCAGGCAGCAAAAATATCCTTACCTCGGGATGCCCTGATTGTCGTCAGCAATCCTTTCTCGTTCAACCTGGTCTTAAACCAATGGATGGTTTCTTCATCCGATGATTCATAAGGAACGCCGGGGATTGGATGATAGCGGATCAGATTGATCCGGCAGCGCAGACCGTTCAACAGTCTTGTTAGTCCGTTAATATGCTTTGGCGTGTCATTGATTCCCCTGAACATGATGTATTCAAAAGATATCCTTCGTTGTCTGTCCTGACTATTCTGTTTGAGAAAATCCACCACCCGTTTTATAGGAAAAACCTTTTCAACCGGCATCAGCTGTGATCTTTCTGAATCAAATGGGGTGTGCAGACTTACAGCCAGGTGACAGCGACTCTGGTTCAGTATTTTATCAAGACCCGGAATAATGCCGATGGTTGATACCGTAATCCGGGAGGGACTTATCCCCAAGCCATAGGATGAAGTCATAACTTCCAGGCTTTTCAACAGATTCTCGGTATTGGCGAGCGGCTCGCCCATCCCCATAAATACATAGTTGGTAAGGCTGTCTTTTTCAGGCAGCGAATAAATCTGGTTAAGTATTTCTCCCGGAGAAAGATTGCCATGAAAACCTTGCTTCCCTGTCATACAAAATGTACAGCCCATTTTGCAACCCACCTGTGATGAAATGCAAAGGGTTGAACGATTGGTTTCCGGGATAAAAACGGCTTCAATGTACTTGTCGTTTTTTACCGGAAAGAGGTACTTCCTGGTTCCGTCTCCTGAAACCTGCAGATCGGAAGGACCGGCTATACCGATAAAACATTCTTCAATAAGAAGCTGCCGGGTGGCCTTGGGCAGATTTGACATCTCCTCAAAGGTTTTAGCCCCTTTCTTATAAAGCCAGTCGGAAATCTGTCCGGATGTATATGCGGGAAAACCATGTTTATCTGAAATCTCCCGGATCTCTTGCATTGTAAAACCAAAAATGTTTATTTTTTCAGGCATGGATAAAAACTAAGCCGGGTTTATGATATCGGCAAAGGTATCAAAAAAACCGGCTCGGGGGAATTGTTAATATTTAACGATTCGTGCTGTCCAGACCGTTTGCCCGGCATGAACCCGGGATAAATAAATGCCTGTTTCCCAGTTTGATACATCAATCACCAGGGTGCCCTGGTCTACTTTCCGGTTTTCCTGCAGAACCAGCGTGCCTGCCGCATTGAATATTTCCAGGCTTACCGTATTTAAAGTTGTTAATACATCACCTTTTAGGAACACATAATCTGAAGCGGGCTGTGGATAAACCAGCAGTTTGTTTTCAAACAGGTCGGGCGTTTCGCTGGATATCATCTCATAAAGATGCATATAGAAATTATCTTCCAATCCACCTCCGCTCCCATCCACCTGGATCCAGTATGTGTTTCCGGGGATAACATCCGCTGACCGTATATTGGGATGGTAATCGGTATCTGTTCTGTCATCATTGGCCCCCAACAATGTATAGTTCGAGTTCAGGATATCGGCTTCAGAATTGGCTTCATACAGCGCAATCTCATTGTCCATTCCGGTGGACCACAATCTGACCTTGCCGCTTCCCGGCGCAATAAATTTGAACCATACGCTATTTTCAACGATATCTTCACCAGTGCCGTATTCATCGCACCAGGAGAGCTGGGAGGTACAGGATGTGAAAGGCGGAATGGGTTCACCTGTCTCAACAGTAGCACATATGTTGTTGTACAGGATACTCTTGCCATAGGATAACTGGATGGCATTGGCAATTTCATCATTTTCAGGTTTAAGCACTTCAAAAGTGCTTTGCAGTGTATCCGCACATGTTCCTTGCTGTCCGACGGTGATAATATCAAAGCTGTACGCTACCTCAGGATTATAACCGGTTAAAATACTGATCGTAACCGTATCTCCGGTTTCAGCATCCACTTCCACCTTATCTGCATCCTGCGGCAGAACACTCCAGCTGTAAGAATCTGCTCCAAGGGCTGCCAGCTTGATCTGTTTGAAATCACAGAGGCATATCTCACCTGAAGATAAATTATTTACAGCTATGTCAATGGTATTGTCTGCCCGGATGCCATCTGAAATTTTCATGGTGTCCTTACCAAAGGAGCTGGAGACGATAAGTGAAACAGTATACATTACGGTATCTGCAAATTCAATTACCGGATTGGGTGATGATTCTGACGTTCCGTCCGCAAAGGCAAAGGATGTCGGAGTAATAATCCAGTTTCTATCATAGGGTGCAAATACAGAATAATCCCTGAGTCTGACCGGTGCATTAATGCAAACTTTGTACTCCGGCACCGTGAAAAAAGCATCGGGTGGATTATCGGCAGGATAATAACCATCCAATACCATCAAGCCTGTATTATCGGGATCCAGAAACTCTTTCAGAGGTGGATAACCGGTCGGGGGATTTGCATAAGAGTAGGCCAGGCTGCCATATAAATCATAATTGTTACCTCCACCATGAAGCTGCCCGATAATCTGTTTCTTTTCATTGAACAATGGCGATCCCGAAGAACCACCATCCGTCATTCCAAGATCAAAGCCAACTACCCAGTGACTTCCGGCGGGCGAAAAGGAAAGGCTTTCATCCCAGGTAATATCAATATCCGTTGCAAAAATAGTGTCGTAATCAATACTTAGCTTTTTCGTCAGTCCCAGGGGATGATGAATGCCAACAACATTTTTTGCGACCGTATCCCGTGCATCCCATCCGGCATAATAGGGTTGGTATGTGTTGGGAGGCTGAGTGCTAAGCTGAAGAAGTGTAAAATCAGAGGAATCAGCTGTCGTCAGAAGACTCGCGCCGGAGAGTGTCAGAGGTGTCAGCGCTTCTCCATCGCAAGTCGGAATTTCATAATTAAAATAGGCAACCATGGTGGATGCTTCATTGGCTTTGCTAATGCAATGGTGAGCAATCAGGAAATAGGGAGTCTCGTCGTTTCTTGCATTGTTGATGAGCGAACCGGAACAGAGATAAGATATTCCATCCGACATGAAAGTTACTTTGGATACGGCATGTTTATTTAACTGAACATCCTTCCCTGCAGGACAATTGATATTTATATAAGGCTCGCCGCTGAGCTCTGTTAGAACATCTTTATAAGCCTGTGAAATGGAACCCATGATGATTTCACCACTGAATTCAGGATTATCAGGCTCGAAATATTCAACAATCATCAAAGTACCCGGAAAGTCGGCCAGGATCAGGGTGGAATCAGGCAGCATATTCTTTTGGGTGAAGGCACCCCGGATAATGGATTGGCTTTCGTTGTATATAAAAAGTCTGGCCCCCGTGGGTAACACGAACTTTTTAAAATGGATCTGCATCGATTTTGCCTGTCCGGATTGGATCCTGAACCGCCAGATATTCCCCTTTCCACCGATCCTGTCGGCCTTCCCGCTACTCTTAATATCGATGACCGTATCCTCGAAAAGTGCATAACGATAGGGGATTGGATTCGATTCATCTTCAGCAAGAAGTTCGGCAATATCATAACTTTTAAGCTGAATTTGGGGAATCGCTACAGTACTTTTCAATCCGGTAACGAGCGAAGAATAGGGTGCCCCGCCATCCGAAATCTGAGCGATAACTTTCACAACCGGCATTATCAGGGCGAGAATGAGAACAATTGATCGGTGCATAGGAAAAGATTAAAATGGTACAGAACCCGGGGCTTTTTGTATAAAAATGAAAGCAAATGTCAGCATGCAAATGTATAAAACCAATGGCAATTTTAACTATTTACCGTTTTGTTTGTTTTTACCCTAAAGCAATTTATATGAAAATTTCAATTTGGGCAATTATTTTTATTTTTATAGGATCCTGTTCATCCAACGGGCAGCAAAACAACAACATTATGACCGAAGAGAATAACACCGTTAAAACCGAAACCGAATGGAAGCAGGTCCTTACCCCTGCACAGTATAACGTGTGCCGTTTAAAAGGGACGGAAGCACCGGGAAGCGGTAAATATGACAAATTCTATGAAAAGGGCTTTTACCGTTGTGTGGCATGCGGAAACAGACTTTTCGATTCTGATACCAAATACAATTCAGGAAGCGGATGGCCAAGCTTTTATGATGCTTACAAAAATACGAATCTGAACCTTCACGAAGACCGAAGCTATGGCATGGTCCGCACGGAGGTCTCCTGTTCAAAGTGCGGATCTCATTTGGGTCATTTATTTGATGACGGACCGCAACCAACGGGACAGAGGTATTGTATCAATTCCCTGGCACTGGAATTTGTTCCTGACGAAGGGAAAGAATAGCCAACCGCCGCAGCATTCTGACAAACTTTTTGTACATTGCCCCTTTAATGGATCGGTATCATGAATACAGCTATTTTCAGGGGTTTTGCCAGCGACAACAATGCCGGAATTCACCCGCTCCTGCTCGAAGCCATTCAGGAAGCAAACGAAGGCCATGTAATTGCCTATGGAGACGACCCGTATACCAGAAATGCGGTTCGCACCATGAAAAGTTACTTTGGCCGGGAGGCTGAGGTATATTTTGTGCTTACCGGTACAGGAGCTAATGTACTGGGTCTATCTTCGCTTATTGATTCCTTTCACGGGGTGATTTGCGCTGAAACGGCACACATCAATATAGATGAGTGCGGGGCGCCTGAAAAATTCTGCAATTGTAAACTGCTTTCGGTGCCTTCTTCCGACGGTAAACTCACACCGGCTTTGATTGAAAGACACCTGCACGGTTTTGGATTTGAGCATCATGTGCAGCCCAAAGTGATTTCTATCAGTCAACCTACCGAAATGGGAACCGTATATACTCCCGAAGAAATCCGCTCCCTGTCGGTTCTCGCAAAACAGTACAACATGTTTCTGCATATGGATGGTGCCAGGCTGGCCAATGCTGCAGTGTCGCTGAATCTTGATTTTAAATCTTTTACAGCTGAGGCAGGTGTTGATGTTCTGTCTTTTGGGGGCACCAAGAACGGTATGCTTTTTGGAGAATCGGTCATTTTTTTCCGGCCTGAACTGGCTGAGAATTTCAAATACATGCGGAAACAAAGCATGCAACTAGCATCCAAAATGCGGTATATCGGCGCTCAGTTTCACGTGTACCTCCACACCAATCTTTGGCGCACAAATGCGGCACACGCCAACGAGATGGCCGGATTGTTATTCCGCAAAACAAGCGTTCTGCCGGGTGTCCGGATTACGCAAAAAGTTGAAGCCAATGCGGTTTTCGCCATAATCCCCAGGGAGATCATCAAACCATTGCAGGACAAATACTTCTTTTACGTATGGGACGAAGCACGATCTGAGGTGCGCTGGATGACATCGTTCGATACAACAACCGGGGATATCGAAAGTTTTACAACCTGTCTGCAATCACTTCTTGCCGCTGTGTAAATCCGGTTTATTGAAATAACAACGAACTGTCACCGTAGCTCAGAAAGCGAAAGTCCTGTTCAAGGGCATATTGGTAGACATTCCTCCATGAATCACCAATAAAGGCGGCAATCAGCAGCAGCAAAGTACTTTGTGGCTGATGAAAGTTGGTGATCAGCGTATCCGTGACCCTAAATTCATATCCCGGGACAATCATTATTTTCGTTGAAGCAAAAAGTTCCTTTGCATCCTGTTCATCGATCCATTCCCGGAATGCCCTGAACGCCTCTTTCATTGAATATGTCCGGGGAAGGTCATAGACTTCCCATTGATCAAGCAGCAATCCACCGGTTATTCTGCCCCCCGATTGAATAATTTTTACACCAAGCCAGTAAAGGCTTTCCAATGTACGTACCGAAGTGGTGCCCACACAGATTACCCGTGTATCCATCTCGGCCAGCGTGTGGATCAGATCAGCAGTAATCCGGAACGTTTCAGCATGCATTTCATGGTCGCGGACCTTTTCGGATTTCATGGGTTGAAATGTTCCGGCACCTATATGCAGTGTAAGTTCATGACAATGAATGTTTTTCTGCCGCAGTTGATCAAAAATATATTCCGTGAAATGTAAACCGGCTGTTGGCGCTGCTACTGAACCGTCACATTTTGAGTAAACAGTCTGGTAACTCTGTCGGTCCAGTTCTGTGGTTTCCCTTTTAATGTAAGGAGGAAGAGGGGTCTGACCGCTCGAGTATAAAATGGCGGCAAAACTGATGGCCTTATCCCAGGAGAATCTGATTATGGCAATATTGCCTGCAAGGCTGATTTTATCAGCTCTTAGAATCACAGTGCTTTCATCAATGTTTACTTTCATTTCAAGAGAATTGCCGGTAAATCTTTTCAGATTGCCAACCATGCATTCCCAGGTGCAATATTCAGTGGCAGCTAAAGACCGGACATAATCAGCCGGGTCAATGGGTCTCAGGCAGAACAATTCAATATGGGAACCGGTCTCTTTGGTAAAGATTAGTCTGGCCGGAATGACTTTCGAATTATTAAAAAAAATATGACTGTCACCGGGTAGATAACTTGCCAGGTTTCTGAAAGTATCCTGTTGCAGCGACCCATCGCCATTTCTGATCAAAATTCGTGAATTATCCCTGTATTCAGCCGGAAAAAGTGCAATCCGGTCATCGGGCAGATCATAGGAGAACTGATGGGGACTGATATCGGCAATTGGTTTCAATGGAAAATCATTTGGCCCGCAAAAATAACTAATTTTGCATTCCTAAACAGTGAAGGAATAACCATGAAGTTCAAACGAGGCGATTCAGTTAGATTTTTAAATGAAACGGGCGGTGGTATTATTAACCGGATAGATGCCAATGATAAGGTGTACGTTCTGACGGAAGATGGATTTGAAATCCCGGTTGCCGAAAAGGAACTGGTATTCTCCGGTAACTTTACACTCAATGAAAGAGAAGAGCCTGAAATAAAACCTGTTACGGTACCGGATCAGAAAACCGGAAAACAGGAACGTCAAAGGACTACAAGAAAGCAGGCGATACCCGGAAATATTCCTGTCAACGCACCGGCAGAGTTTTTGCTGGGTTTTATTCCTGAAAACCCCGGTCCCGTTTTCAGCAGTGATCTGTCCTGCTATTTGATCAATGACTCGGCATATGCTGCTTACTATCACCTCGGTTTAAAAGAGGGAGGGGAATTTTATTATCTATCTTCGGGTATGATTGAGGCTGAGACCAAAAATCACATGATAAGTTTCGATCAGACAGAAATTAGCAAGATCAGTGATATCCATGTTCAGTTGATTCTGGTAAGTAAAGGGAAGTATAACAGAAAGGAAGTAATAGATAAACTAATCGGTTTAAACCTGGTCAATTTCAGTAAGGAAAGCTATTACCGTGAAAACGATTACTTTGAAGAAAAAGCTTTGCTTTTCAGCATAAATTCCGGATTATCAAAAGAAATCCCTGTTGATATTGTTGTTCCTGAGGAGATCAGGGAGCTTAAGCAGCAGACGGATGCAAATCCTGAAAAGACTGGTAAAAAGAAGGAGCCGGCACCAGATACGCTGGAGGTGGACCTGCACATGGATGAAGCGGCTCTGCAAAACACCCAGTACTCGCCCGCAGGAATCCTGACATTACAAATGAGCCGGTTTCATTCGGCCATAGAGGAAGCCATAAGTAAGAGGCTTCGCAAACTTGTCATTATTCACGGACTGGGTCAGGGAACACTTAAGATGCAAATCAGGAAAGAATTACAGGAGAAGTATCCTCAATATATTTATCAGGATGCCTCATTTAAAGAATATGGTTTTGGGGCAACCCTGGTACATCTGATCATTGAAAAAAAGCAGTAAACCGTTCTATCGCTCCAGTTCTGCTTGCAGAAGGGGAGAGGAAAGTCCGGACAACGCAGGGCACCGCACTTCCGAAACGGAAGATGTTTGTGAGGACATAGTAACGAAGAAGAAAAAAACCGCCCCGATTTAGAATCTGCAGGGTTTTACTCTGTAAAACTCGCAGAATTTTTTATCGGGGCAAGGGTGAGAAGGTGGGGTAAGAGCCTACCAGATGCGGTGGCGACATCGCAGGCTGTTCGTCTTGCGGGTTGAAAGATCACGTATACCGGTGCTTGAGGACTGCCCGTCCGATACCGGGGGGTAGATCGACCAGACAAATGGTAGAAACCCATTTTCCGTGAGGAACATGGGAACAGAATCCGGCTTACAGGTTTACTGCTTTTTTATTTTCAGTGCACAAAAACAGAATAGTATTATATTTAGCTGCATTGAAATATAGGGATCAAAAACACAACTCAGCTAGATTATTTTTCGTACTACTGTCAGTTTCAGTATATAATACATCATGCCAAACAGGTTCCTTATATTTGTCCTGGTATTTCTTTTCTCAATTCCGGCTGTTTCTCATGGATTTCCTATTGATGACAAGTCAACTGAGAAACCTATTCTCGCCTCTGAGAAAAAGAAGATTGAACTGCTGATTGACAAGGCATCGTACCTGGCATCCATAAAAAGTGACAGTTGTCTGGTTTATGCAAACCAGGCAATTCACCTGGCCAGAGCCAATAATTCAATGAATCTTGAAGGCGAGGCTGTGGATATTGTTGCCCAATATTATTACGATGCCGAACGGTACCGGGATGCGCTGAAACACCTGAAACATTTGCTGCAATTGTACTCCCAGACGGGCGACTCTTTAAAAAAAGCGTTTACCTATAACCTGGTCGGACTATCGTATTTTAATATCGGTACATACGATGAAGCCAACCGTGCCTTTCACAATGCCATGCGACTGGCAATTGAATACAGGGAAAATTCCTTATTGGCCACATGCTACCAGAATATAGGTGTATTGTTTGCCGAGTTGGGCAGGTCAGAGGAAGCCATGGATTATTACAGTAAAGCGCTGGATTTGTACAGGGTACAGAAAAACAGGCTGGATGAAGCCGGGATTCTTCAGAATATGGGGATTATTCTTGATGCCGAAGATAAGGATAAAGAAGCGTTGGGTTACCACCTGTCGGCATTGAGAATCTACAATGAGTTGAAAGACACACTGGCTGTGGCCGGAATGTATCTTAACCTGGGAAGTCTGTATGAAGATCAGGCTGATTATTCCAAAAGTATTGATTATTATAACAGTGCGCTGTCCATCTTCCTGAGGGAAAATAACAAGTTTGGCATTGCATACGGATACATCAGCCTGGGTATGGTGAACAGAAAGACAGGCAACTATGAAAAAGCGCTTGATTTCTTACAAAAGAGCCTGCAATATTCCAAAATGATTTCTCTTGCGGAAAATGAAGCCGACTGTCACTATGAACTGGCTGATGTTTATTTTGCCCTGAATGACCACAAGAGTGCTTTTGAGGAATTAAAGGCTTATGAGAAACTCCATGATTCACTGTATAATGAAAGCGTGCATCAGAATGTTGCTGAAATTGAAATGCGTTATAAGACAGAATTAAAGGACCGTGAAATTGAGAATCTGAGGATTGAAAGGCAGGAAGCGATCAGGGTTAAAATCCGTCGCACCATTGGACTGGCAGCCATTGTGACCCTTACCCTGATTATAATTGCAGTGAGTGGCTATTACAGCAGAACCGTGAAAAAAGCCAATGAAAAACTTAAGGATGAGGTTACCGAAAGGAAACGGGCTGAACAGGAACTGCTCAGTATTAAGGAAAACCTGGAGGAACGGGTAATCTCGAGGACCCGTGAACTTGAAGAGGCCAAGATCAGGGCTGAAGAATCCGACAAATTGAAAACTGCCTTTATTGCCAATATGAGCCATGAAATCAGGACTCCGTTAAACGCAATTACAGGTTTCTCAGGATTAATGCTGAGAGAAGACATTACTCCGGAGAAAAGAAAAGAATACAATGACCATGTCGTTAAGAATAACAAGATCCTTGTCAATATGATTGAAGATATCATCGACACGTCCAGGATCGAATCAGGCAGCCTGCAGTTGCATCCGTCAATCATTCATATCGGTCATTTTCTGAGCCAGATGAACGAGCCTTTGATCGATAATATGGCCAGAAAGAATAAGCCTTTTATCGACATCATTCTGGATAACAATAAAAACAAATCAGAAACCATTGTAGCAGATCCTATGCGTTTACAGCAGGTATTATGGCATATACTCGATAATGCAGTAAAATTTACCAACTCAGGATCGATTCATTTCGGAGCCAGGGAAAATCATAATCATATGGTCTTTTACGTTGAAGATACCGGAATTGGTATTCCTGAAGAGTACAAGGAAGTGATTTTTGAGAAATTCCGGCAACTCGACGAATCGTCCAAAAGGAAATACGGCGGAACCGGACTCGGTTTATATTTTGCACGAAAGATTGCGGAAACCATGGGTGGCCGGTTGTGGTTTGAAGCCAGGAAAGGAGGAGGGACCGTCTTCTATTTCTCGCTGCCGGTTAGCAACCGCTACAGCAAAGCCACAGGTGGCAATTAAAAAAGAACCCCGCAAGGTGCGGGGTTCTGCTAATATGGGTCAATCGTTAGGGTTAATGCAAAGTAAAAATATAAAAAATGTTAATACGATCTACATTTCTGTACAAGATTAGCACTAAAAATTTTGCATAAAGAATTAGAATAATTGAAATCCAGTTATTTACGAAATGTTAAAAATGAAAAGTCCCGGTTAATCTTTTATCCTGTTCACTGTTTCCCTGATTTTAACAAGCTTTTCAAGCATCGTTTCGAGAAGATCCAACCTTAACATGTTGGCGCCATCTGATTTGGCGAGCATGGGTTCGGGATGGGTTTCCATAAAAAGACCATCTATACCGACGGCTACGGCAGCTCTTGCCATGGTTTCAATCATTTCAGGCCGTCCGCCTGTTATGCCTGATGCCTGGTTGGGCTGCTGGAGGGAATGAGTTATATCAAGAACAACCGGAAATCCCAGCTTTTTCATTTCCGGGATTCCTCTGAAATCCACGATAAGATCATGGTATCCGAACATTGTACCCCTGTCGGTAATGATGACCTGATTATTACCTGCCTGGACAACTTTATCACAGGCAAACTTCATAGAATCAGGCGATAAGAACTGCCCTTTTTTGATGTTGACCGTTTTACCGGTTTTTGCAGCAGCTGTAAGAATATCGGACTGACGGCAAAGAAATGCAGGTATTTGCAGGACATCCACATATTGGGAGGCAAAATACGCCTCCTCAGCAGAATGAATATCTGTAAGTACGGGAATTTTCAGCTCTTTGCGGATATCACGAAGGACCTCCAGTCCGGCTTTATCACCAATTCCGGTGAATGAATCCGGCTTTGAACGGTTGGCCTTTTTGTAGGAGCTCTTAAAGATATAGGGAATTCTCAGTTTATCGGTGATTTCAATGATCCTGCCTGCAATCTTAAAACACAGGTCACGACTTTCAACCACGCAGGGACCTGCAATCAGGAAGAAATTGCCGCTTAAGGCATGTCTGATCTGGGGAATTGAAAGAATTGTTTCCATGGGGAGTTTTATTTAATAATTGTATTTATCTTTCCAGAATGCAGCTAGTTTCTTCCTGACATCATTTTCCCGCTGGTTGTTCTGGGGATCATAAAGAATTTTATTTCTGATTTCTTTGGGGAGAAATTCCTCTGTAGTAAAGTTTCCCTCATAATCATGCGCATATTTATAGCCGTCTCCGTAACCCAGTTCCTTCATCAGTGAAGTGGGAGCATTTCGGATATTTAAAGGGACCGGCAGGTCACCCGTTTCTTTAACCAGGCCTATGGCTTCATTAATGGCAAGATAAGAAGAATTGCTCTTGGGCGATGTAGCCAGGTACAAAGCCGTTTCCGAAAGGATAATCCTTGATTCCGGCCAGCCGATCAGGTTCACTGCCTCAAAACAGGTTGTGGCCAGTAAAAGCGCATTGGGATTTGATAACCCGATATCTTCAGCGGCAAGTATGACCATCCTCCGGGCTATAAACTTGGGATCTTCGCCACCTTCAACCATTCGTGCCAGCCAGTAAACAGCAGCATTCGGATCACTTCCCCGAAGCGATTTGATAAAAGCAGAAATGATATCATAATGCTGCTCACCACCCTTGTCATACAGGGCAATCTTTTCCTGAGCGATTTCCATCACCTTCTGGTTGGTAATGGTGATCGCCCCGTGATGGTCGGTTGACAAAGTATTGATGACCAGCTCCAGGGTATTCATCAGCTTTCTGGCATCGCCACCTGATAATCTGAATAACGCCTCATCTTCAACTACATTGATCTGCAATTGCTTAAGATAATAATCCTGCAGCAGGGCTTGATGCAGAATGAGGGTCAGCTCCTCTCTGTCCAAAGGTTTTAAAACGTATATCTGGCAGCGGGAGAGAAGGGGGGAGATCACCTCGAAAGATGGATTCTCAGTAGTTGCGCCGATTAATGTAACAATACCCTGTTCAACGGATCCCAGCAAAGAATCCTGCTGAGACTTGTTAAAACGATGAATTTCATCGATAAACAGGACGGGGGAGGGTTTATTGAAAAATTGCTGCTGCTTTGCCTTTTCAATGGTTTCCCTCACATCTTTCACTCCCGAATGCACGGCACTGAGTTGATAAAAAGTGCGATGAAGGCGGTTGGCTATTATCCTGGCCAGGGTTGTCTTACCAACACCCGGAGGTCCCCATAAAATAAAGGAAGGTATATTCCCGCTTTCGATGCTTGCCCTGAGAATGGACTTTTCACCCACAAGATGCTTTTGTCCCACATACCCTTCAAGGTCAGCAGGGCGCATCCGATCAGCAAGCGGTTGATTGGTCCCGATCATATAGGTTGTTATTCCTGTGTAAAATTACCATTAAGTTTTATAATTGCCGCCAAAAATATTTTTGAAACATGAAGTGTAATTTTGTTTATTACTACTTTAGTGCATTATACTTTTTCTGTATGAAGGATAAAGTCGTTATTATTACAGGAGCCTCTTCAGGAATAGGTCTCGCTTCAGCAAAGGAATTTGCCAGGTTAGGCGCCAAAGTTGTGCTGGCAGCCCGAAGGAATGACTTGTTGCATGCTATCGAAGCGGAACTCAAAGCCTCCGGTTATGATGTTTTTGCCGTAACTACGGATGTTACACAGGAAGAAGACTGTCAGCGCCTGGTACAATCCACTGTTGAAAAATACGGAAAGATAGACATCCTGATAAATAATGCAGGTATATCCATGCGGGCTTTATTTCGGGATGTAGACATAAGTGTGTTGAAGCGGCTTTTTGATGTGAATTTCTGGGGTGCCGTGCAATGCACAAAATATGCCTTGCCTTACCTGATAAAGAATAAAGGATCCGTAGTGGGAATATCATCCGTTGCCGGATTCGTAGGACTTCCCGGTCGGACAGGTTATTCAGCGTCAAAATATGCGTTACACGGATTTCTGGAAACCCTGAGAATCGAAAACCTGAAAAATGGTCTTCATGTATTGATCTTATGTGCAGGATTCACAAAATCGGATATCCGGAAAAAAGCACTTACAGCCGATGGAAGCCAGCAGGGTTTTACCCCGCGTGAGGAGGAAAAAATGATGATGCCCGAAGATGTTGCCAGGGCCATAACAAGTGCTCTTCGCTGGAAACGTAACTATGTAATTCTTACACTGGAAGGAAAAATGACCGCTCTTGTCAAACGAATAGCTCCGCGTTTTCTTGAATACGCAGCCTATGTTAAAATGGCAAATGAACCTGAATCTCCTTTGAAGTGAAGAGTGAAGAGTAATGAGTGATCACTAGCGTTTCGATATTAGTCAAAGATAGTCAGTTGTTTATATAAAGGTTCTTTGAAATTTTGTAAATCTGGTTTTTCAAGTATTTGATTTATAGTTTCTTTATCTAGAATATTGATGCTTAAAACCTGTAGAATTTCG
>JBGSSF010000025.1:0-340904 GCA_041737175.1 Bacteroidales bacterium | reverse complement strand
ATAATGATTCCCGCTGCAATTGTCAATATTCTTTTCATACTTGTAGTTTATTCAGGTTTATACTCTGCATGTACAGTTATTTCAACCGTTTTTGCAATATTGGTCGATGGTTTACCTTTTTCAAAAGCTACTCCATAATCGGCTAAGACTATACTAAATGTACCTGCGGCACTTATTACATTTCCTTTTACGGTAATTGTCCCTTTTTCTTTAATAGGGTTTGTTTTGCCTTTAATGGTCAATTCTCCTTCAATTATGGCATTGTAAGTACCATCTTTCGCAAAATCAATTTCCGATAGGTTGGTAATTTTCCCTTTCAGTTTCGCTTTGGGGAATTGTTTCGTATCAAGAAAATCTCCGCCATTAAAGTGTTTCTGCATTAACGATTTTTCGAATTCAAAACTTTGCATTGGAACTGAAAACACTACATCCCCAGTAGATTGGTCAATAGTGCTAACACTTGCATAGTTATTGGCTTGTATATCCTCAACGCTTGTGTGTGAATAGAACTTGATATGTGTTTTGGAACTCACTAGTTTTCCTGAAACTTGTGAAAAACCTGCAACCGAGAATAATACGATTGCTACTGATAATATAATTGACTTTTTCATATTATTTGAATTTTAACTATTTACATATTATTTAATTAAATCACTTTTTTCAACTATCACATTCTCGTACATTTCGAGGTCGGGGTCAAAGGATGCACCCGAACGGATTACACCTTTTATCTTCACGGATTCGGCAAGCTTGATAGTTGAAACATTTTGGTTTGTTTCCTTTGTGAAGGTGCAACTTACCCCTGCTTTGTCTGTTATCGATTTTAACAGAATTACTTTTTGACCGTTGAAATCCTCACTTATCTTGGCAACTGTTCCGCTTATTTCTAAGACCTTTGAATCGCCATCATCAGCAAGATATTTCTCGTTTGCTTGCGATGGGTTTTCTAAGTATTCGGCTACCAATTGAGATGCAGTTACGCTAAAATCGGCAGACGTACTTTGTACATTGCGATGAGGCATATTGAACATATATAAAACTGCCCCGCCTCCGATGAGCAATCCTGCTAATAGCAGAATTGCCCCAATTTTCAGTATTTTTTTCTTTTTGGGTGTCATTGCCTTTTGGGATTAAAATGTTACTACCTGAAAACCTTCTGCAAACAGGTTTCTTAAACTAGGGTGGCTTTTGTATTCATCAATTAAAACCACGCCTGCTTTTTCAACTTCATTTTTCACTCCAAATGCCTGAGCACAAAATTTACAAACTCCGGTAATGTTTGCTTTAATACTTTGATAAAGCCCGTGCAGTTTGTGGTCATCTTTTTCAAGTTCGCCAATCCATTTAGTGCCGGCACCTTCAAAAATTATTTTTAGTTCATCACCTGCTTCTATGGCCTCAGTTGCCAGCATAAATGCGTTTGATAGTTTCCCCATTGCTTCCATGGTGTTTGTGTCTGAAAAGACTACGATTGCAATTTTTGTCATAATTTCTAATTTTTAATGTTGATTAAAATTTAATTTCAAACAAACAGTCGGGTGAATTAGATGACCTGACAAAAATTCTAAAAGTTTTTCCAAATTATTTCTTAATACCTTGATTGTTAATGTATTTAATTATACTGTTTTCAAATATCTTTTCAAGTTCGTCTCTTTTTATTAGTCCATTATGAGAGAACTCAGCTATACCTTTGTGGTATAAAACCAAATAAGGCACACTTGCAATACCCAATTCTTTCGCTAACTTTTTACTTGCATCCACATTGATTTTTACAATCGAAATCTTGCCCTGGTATTCAGTTTTAAGGCTGTCAATCATTGGCATCATCTTTCTGCAAGGAGCACACCATGGGGCATAAAAATCAACAAACACCAATTTTTCAGAATGTATTAATGCGTTAAACTCATCAAATTCCATCTTATTTTCGGTATCGGGTTTGGCATCGGGTTCAATTATCACAGGCAGATTTTGTAAATTCCATTCCATAATACCATGTTGCAGATTATAAACTTCGGTGTAGCCATTTTCAACGAGTATTTCAGCCGCCCTTTGGCTTCTGTAACCTGTATTGCAATACAAATAAATGGGTTGATTTTTGGAGAGTAATAATATTTTTTGCCTGAAATCTAAGGCGTAATAATTTAGTTGCCCTGCATTGTCGATATGTCCGTTTTTGAACTCCCCAAGAGTTCGCACATCAAGTAAAGTACCTGATGAACCGGTTAGCTTTTCAAATTCTAATGAATTTACTTGTTTAACAGCCTGATTTTGACCACAAGCATTTAAAAATAAAAAGGTGGGGATGATAATCGAAAATAATCGTTTCATGGTTTCAAAATTTTATGATTCGCTTTAATTGTCGAAATGAAACTGAAACCTGACACGATTTATTTTTGCGAGGAAAGTTTATAAGATTTCAATACCGATAACAAGCACATCGTCAACCTGTTCCAGTTCTTGTTTCCAGTTATCGAATGTGGCATCGAGGAGTTGCTTCTGTTCTTGTGATGGGAATTTGGATATTTCGGTTAAAAGCTCTTTAAAATGCTTTGATGAATATTTCTTATTTCTTTCACCACCAGTCTGGTCTTTAAAACCATCGGTAAAAAGAAAAAGGTTATCGCCAATGGTTAATTGGATTTCTTTTTCAGAAAATGGAATGGTATCATTTACAAATTTTCCGATAGGCATTCGGTCGGCTTCGAGCAATAGTAATTCTGATTTTCTAACGATATACAAAGGATTATAAGCTCCCGAAAATTGGAGTATGTTGCTTTCAGTATTAATAGAAATTAAGGAAATGTCCATACCATCGGAAACATTACTGTCTATCCCTTTATTTGTAAGTGAATGAATTAAACGTTCCCTAAGTTTGTTAAGAATATCTGACGGATGGTTGATTTTCTCACGCAAAATTATTTCGTTCAAAAGTGAAATACCCATCATGCTCATAAATGCCCCCGGCACACCGTGTCCGGTACAGTCGGCAACTGCAATTATTTTATGTTTGCCAATTTGATTTGCCCAGTAAAAATCACCACTTACGGTATTACGTGGACGGTAAAAAATAAAATTATTGGGGAACAAACGATTCAATATTTCATTTGCAGGCAACATGGCTTGCTGTATTCGCCAAGCGTATTGAATGCTTTGTCTTATTTCATGTGCTTGTTGCTTAATTTTTAATTCTGCATTTACAATTTCGGTAATATCGTTTCCATATACATGAATTGAATGAAGTGCGGGAACTCCTCTCAACAAAAGATTAAAATGTCTTCCTGATTTCTCAATTACAATTTCTTTCAGTTTATCACCAGACATAAGTACTTCAAAATCTACATCTTTAATCTCGGGAATAAGTTCTTTAATGTTTTGATTTATCAAATCAGAATCGGAAAATAAATGTTCGGATGCAGGATTTGCACCCAAAATTGAGCCTTTATCTGTTGTCCTGAAAAGGGGCATTGGGTTATACCGTGCAAAAAGAGCAAGGCTCTTAAGCAAATCGTTTTCGTTGTTTGATAAGGTAAAAACTTTAAGAGGATTCCAGTTTGTTTTCTCTTTACATTGTGGGCATTCTTCCACTTCTTGACCGATATGGATATGAAAATTTGTTTTTTTGCAGCTATTGCATTTCAAAAGAGCATCGAGATTTGAAATCGTACCTGACTTAATTGTTTTGTTGCTTAATACGCTTGAATAAGTTGAAACCAAAAAAGGAACTAGAAACGTAAGTAAAACTTTACCAATTTTTAAATCCGTTGTAGATAAAATGAATAGTTCAGGCGTATTGATAAGATTAAGAACAATACCTACCAATAAGGCAACTCTTAATGAGCGTATTAAGGTTCTTTTTTGGAATGCCAAATGTAAGTAGTAGGTAATCATAGTTTTATTTAGATTGTTCTATTTTTTTATGTATCATCAATTTAAGATTATCAATCTCAATATCGGTATAATTATTTTTTAACGTCTTGGATATTCCTTTTTCAAGTAATGAGCTTTGTTTATCGTATTTCGTACAAGCTTCGCACATCATTTTGTGCATTTTAAGTTGTAGTTTTTCCTTTATCGTAAGTTTAAAATGAAATTTCTTTTCTATAAGCTCCGTAGCTTTTAAACAGGAAAGAAATAGTATGTGCATTATTTTTTTCATCGCTTTAATTCTTAAACCAGTTATTTTCAACACAATTTCGTAATTGCAATTTAGCCCTGTGGACTATTTGCCAATAATTGGTAGGAGCAATACCCAGTTCCTGACAAATTTCTTCACCACTTTTTTCGGTAAGGTATTTTAATTTCACACACATATTCCACTGTTCGGGCAAAGCATCGAGGCATTTTTGTAATACTTTTTGAAAATCATTATCATCAAGCAAATGAGTTTCATCGTCCTCCCATTCTTTGGGACGCTTTTCTTGTTGCCAACTGCCATCCACATCAAAGAATGAAGAAATAGTATTAGCTTCCATTGCAACAGGTTTATGAACACTCTTTCGGTAATGGTCAATAATTTTATGGTTCAATATTGCAAACAACCATGTTTTAGGGGAACTATCTCCTTTGAAGGAATCCATCTTTTGAGCAGCAACTAAAAAAGTTTCTTGAATTAAATCTTCTGCTGTTTCCACAGAAGAAGTTTTATAGTATGCCCATTTGTAAAGGTCTTTAGTAAATTCGTTAACCCAGTCTGTTAAGTCTTTTTCTTTCATTTTTATAATTAAATGTCAAAATTACATATTTATGCTGAACATAGCACTTGGTGGGTCGGCAAGATTGCACTCTTTGGCAAAGCTTTGGTTTGAGCGTTGGCTCGTGTGGCTTTGGCAATGTGTGCAATGTGGGTGGGGTTTCTTTCTTTTTTTTGCGGGGGGGAGAAAAAAAACAAAATAAATTTCCATCAAATTTGCACTGTCCTGTCAAAAAGCTAAATCCTTTCTTTCGTTATCATTAATCACTATCGTATCTGTCTGGTCGTCTGTCTTTTTACACTTGTTGCCAACGGTTGAGGCTATATGCTGTAAGGGATTGCGGGCTACTTTCCTGTCCGCCGACACGAAATTTTATGCGGGGCAGAATGCTTGAATTACCAATGAAACCCTTATTGCATATAGCCTTTGTTACCTGCTGAACTTCTTTCATTTTCATTGTTTTACGTCTTTTCCTTTGTCAAATACAGTCGGGTTTTGGTACACCTAAAATTGAAAATAGTTGTTCTTTGTCGAACACTGAAACTCCGTTGTCAGTTGCCATTTGTAAAGCTTCTTGATATGTAGGTTTTGTGTTGAAGAATTTGCGATTGAAATAGTCATATTTGATATACGACCAGAAATAATAGTATATTCCTTTAGGTTCAATCATTAAAGCGGAATTGATATACTCTTCAATTTTATCAATGGTAGGGCGTAGTGTCAGAAAAGCTTTATTGCCTTGTAATAAACAAACTGCTGCATAAAAAAATGTTTCTGAATTGTCAAAATTGTCTTCAATTGCTTTTTCAAAAGCCGAAAGAGCTTTATCATACAATTTCAATTTCAAATAACACATTGCTATTGAGGTGTTCAAGTCTTTATTGTCGGGATTGTCAGAAAGTGCTTTACGATATTCGTTTGCGTATTTGTTTACCTCTGGCATCGGCATTGAGTAAACACTATTGAAAGTTGATATTACTATCGGTTTATGACAAAATTTGCATTCGGACTGTCCTGTTGTAACTCGGTCACCACAACCGGGACAAGTTAATTCTACTATTTGTTGAGCCATATTTAATCGGTTAATCAGTTTAAAAGTTTTAATTGTCGGTTTCTGTCGTTAGCCAAATTGCAAATTTTATCAACTATCAATTGAATATTTTCAAAATTGTTTTGCTTCAATGCTTTTTCAAGATTGTCAATTTCACTAATTACATCTTGCTCAATTGATTTTACATTATGAGAAGACTTAACTTGACTGCTATGTATTAAATCATAAGCCTTTTCAACTTTTTTCCGAATTGCATTGTCTGATATTTGCTTTAGCAAAGCATCGAGCCTTGAAGAAGATTCTTTCACATATTTTAATTCAACCTCATGCTTTTCAATATTATCAGCCGTATGTTCATTTGCAATTAGATTTGTAAGCAATAGAATTGCAAAAATTGCAGCAATTGTAACTTGTACTAATAATGCAACTGTAATTACTTCGGGCGATATAACTATAAAGATAACGCCAACTATTAAAGCTAAAAAAAAGTAACCTGTTGTAATTACAAATAACGGACGACCATAATCAGCCGAAACACTTCCTCTTCTTACTAAAAAAGGTGTTATTAGAAGCATTAAATATGCAAAATGAATTGAGGCGAATGAAATCCAAACAGAAGTAGGATTTTCAACTCCTTTAAGCAGAAAGAAATAGAGATTAAAAACAATCAAAAAGATTAAATCTAACAAGTGCCAGAAAATTTTTGTTTTTTTCATTTTATCCTCCTTTTTTACATTTTACTTAGTATTTCTTTTTTCTTTGCATCAAATTCCTCTTGAGTAATTGCTCCAATATCCAACATTTCTTTAAGCTGTTTGATTTTTTCAACTGGGTTAACATTTGTAGGTTGCTGATTTTGCGAAGGATTAAAAACTTGTTGAGCCATACCACCAAATACACCTCCAGCAGCTAATCCCATACCTAAACCTGCGCCTGCCGTGGCAACACCACCGCCTTCGTTATTTGCAATACCTTTAAGTATCTCAACTTGTTGCTGTTTTGCCCAGTCCTCGCCCAATATTCCCATAACAGATTTGTCTGCTTGTGCATTTCTCATTTTTGCAATTGCATCCATACCAATTTCATCATAACGCCTTCTTAGTTCATCATCGTCAATATTGATTGCTGCAATTGAAAACTTAACTAATTTTAATCCATAATCATTAAGCGTTTCCTGCATGAATGGACTTATTGCATCCGCAAATTCGTCTAAGCGGGCTTCTATTCCTAAAAGTTCTTGTGTTGATTCGTTTGCGGCTCTTGTAATGCTTGACTTTATTTTGCTTTGAAATTCATTTATGAAATACTTGCTAAGTTCTTCCTGAAATTGAAAAGGCACATTATTACCAATCAGTTTTTCAAGAAACTTAACAGGGTTGTCAATCTGAACTTTGTATGCCCCTCTTGCTTTAAGTTTGGTTGCAATTCCAAGCATTTTGTCACGCACCTGAATTGGTGAATCTGTACCCCACAAAATTTCTTCGGAGTGAGCTTTGCGAACAAAATAGACGACACAATTAAATGTACTTATTCCACCAGTAAAAGCGTTTCTTAAACGACTAATAAAAGGATAATTTTCAGTTGATAATTTATAAGTTCCATTTTCAAAGGTTTGTTCAACTGTACCACCTTTTATAAAAATGGCTTCTTCTCCCGGCATAACAATAAGAGTAGAACTTGTATTAAAATCTTCCTCTGGTTGTCGCCAAATTAAAAGTTCACCGGGTCCAGTATTTTTGATTACATCAGCCCAATGCTTTTTACCGCCTGTAAAGGAGGTTTCGTTTGGATTTTTGTTATTGAATAGTCCCATGATAATTTGTTTTAAATGATTAAAAGTTTTAAGGGTAGTCAATACGGTAAATATTTCCTCTACACTTTTTAAAAATGCGAATGTAGGCTTTGTAAAGCCCAATTATTACTCCGTACTTCTTCAATGCTAATATTGTGTATTCCGAACAAGTTGGCTTAAACAAACATCTTCTACGAACATCCTCAGAGGCATAATGCTGGTACAACTCAACAATTCCAATTAAAATTTTTCTCAAAAAAATAAAGAAAACTAAAAACCCCAAACCCACAGTAAAAAGAAAAAAAAACAAGTTTGGATTTTCGTTCTGAAATATTTGAGTTTCAATCGGCAAATGAGTATATATATCTATTGCAAAAAATATTTTATTTAGTATAATTGCAATCAATATGGTTATCAGTGAAATAATCGAAACTTTTTTTAATGCAGTCCAAATATTTAAATCGGGTCTGTCAATTTGCCGATTACAAACATATGCCTCTGAAATATCTTGTTCAAACTGACTCGGCATTTCTTCATTTTTTGAAGAATACCGAGTCAGTGTTAGGAATTTTATAATAGCCATGAATGAAAAACTCCTTTTGAATTACCCTTTTTTCTCTCTCAACTTTGCTTTCATACCTTGGATTGCTCTCTCGGTATAATCGTTTTGGTCCATTGAACAATAAAATTTATCACCTGGAACTACCATAGCAAAACGGTTTGCATCAACATTTTTTCTTGCATAAGTAGCTTCACCCTTACAACTTACTTTATCAAGAACCCATTTTTCGACTGTATCTGAAGAAGTGGAGAAATTCGTAATGTCTTTATAGAAATACTCTTCTGTAGATTCTTTCTTTCCGTCCTCATCCATATTAAATGTATATTGATACACATAAATTTGTGAAGAACTAAAGAACAGCCATGAAACCTGATATGCTGAACTACGCCAAACCTTGTCTTTCCCCCATTTAGCAAGGGTTTTCTTTTCATCAAACCAATATCCTTCAAAATGAACTGGTTCAATTTCATTAACTTGTGATTCGTCCAAACCAATCTTGTTTAGGGCTTTTTGTTTGAAGTCCATGCTTTTAGCCTTTGCCATTACCATAGCATCATAATCTTCATCCTTTAATCCGGGTGATAAAAAAGATAGGCAACCACCCTCTCCATAAAAATACTTAATAACTTTTTTTTGCTCAGGCGTTCTGCCTTTCATGCGTTGATTCATTTCGGATTTGTCCATAATACTTAAATTTTAATTTTTAAAGGTTCTGATTAGTTGATTATCAAGTCAAAAGAGTAGAACCCCATAACTCTAATGTCTTGTTTTTGTTTTTCTATTTTCAATTTATCAATTCTCTCATTAGTTGCACTGTCGTCTTTTTTAGTTTTGCAGGTAACTCATTTATAGAATTGGGTTAACCATCTCTAAATACACAAAACGGGAAATTAGAAGTAGATTTTTCATGATTTTATTCACTACTAAATTTTTAGGTTGAAGTTTGAATTCCTACTATTATCCAAAGCTAGTCATTGATTATTCCAAATTTAAACTATCAAACGGACTTTTTATCTTTTCAATCGATTTGCGTGTTACATGAGTATATATTTCAGTGGTCTTGCTACTGCTATGTCCAAGTAACTCCTGGATGAACCTTAAATCTACACCGTTTTCTAATAAATGAGTCGCATAACTGTGTCGCAAACAGTGAAGGGTCATTTTCCTTGTGATCTTCGCTCTCTTTTTAGCAGTCTCAAAAACCTCCCGTAAACTCGCTTCCGAATATTGTCTTCCCTTCTCAGTCCCTTCAAATAACCAATTAATTGGACGGCTTAATTTATAGTACTCCCTCAACATCCCAATTAAACTTTCTGGTAGTGGTACCACCCGGTCTTTCTTTCCTTTACCGCCCCTAATAATTAATAACTTTCGACTTGAGTCAATTGCATTAATTCTTAAATTTATAAGCTCACTTCGCCGCAACCCGCATGCATATATCAAACTTAACATCGCCTTGTGTTTGATATTTAAGGTTCTTCTTAAAAGCAATTCAATTTCCTCAATAGAAAATACACCTGGTAAACTCCGTCCGGTAATTGGCCTTTGAATTTCGGTTATGTTTATCTCCTTTTTTAGTATATTCCCATAAAATAGCTTTATCGAACTGATTATCTGGTTCTGATACGAAGCAGAGAATTTATTTCCAATCACATATGTGAAATTAAAATCCCTCACATCGTCTGCTGTAATTGCTTCAACCCTCTTTTCTCTGAAATAACTCAGAAATGTTCTGATGGCCTCAACATATGTTTGAATGGTTCGCTCACTATAACGCAGGACTTCCATATAATGCCTGAAAGATTTCACCAATTCCAGCTTATCATCACTAAGCTCCTTGTCAAAATACCTCGACCTCCTTTCGTTTTTCAAATCCTCAATTTCCAGTATACTCAAATCCAAATCTTTTTGCATCCTGCATAATGCTTCAATACTGCTATCAGTATAGGGCAAATGCCAGCATCCCAAGGTTTTGCTCCATTTGCATCCTTCAATTACCCTAATTCCTGCAATGATCGCGGAGTCATATGCAAATATCACTTTGATCCTCCTAATACCCTTATGCAACGTTGACTCAACATGAATAGTATTCATGACCTAACTGTTTGATTTCCTCTAAATGACCAACTTTCAGGCACACTCCGTGCCCCTCAATCCCATACCCACCAACACTCCTAACCAGCCTTTGCTTGCTGGCTGCAATTCTCCATCCGTGATTATGGATTAATTCATGATTGCTTAAAAACTGCTTTTCTCACTAACCTATCCAATCTTCCTCATTCAAATATAATAAATTAGTTGACATTTGATGTGAAAAGTCTGTGGTTACTGATAAACAGTTGACTATTTAACGCAGATTGTTAATATATGGTTGCTAAAAATGAGAACTGTCAACTGCCAACTGCCAACAATCTGCTATTTTTACGGCATGAAAGGGAAATTTGCCTTAACGCTTACCACGCATCGCATACTGGGTCACCTGTTCAATCCCGTATTTATTACTCCCAGTCCAAACCGCGAATATTACTCGGTTACTGACCGGCTTTCAATGGCTAACCTCCCACAATATGAACAACATCTCCTACCCGAGGAAACCTCCCTGGTTAAAATCATCGAGGAATATTCCGATTGCCAGCTGCTGAAGGTTTTCTCCAAAAAAAGGATCAGCGCACAGGACTTCCTGGCATCCATTGACGAACCGGTTTATGAACGGCAGGTCAGACCTTACATCGAAAGAAGACTTCTCCGCTGCATCGACCTTTTCTCGGGAACCGAAATTCCGGTCTATTACAAAAAACAACACAACAATATTTACGAAACCGACCGTCTCGTTCTTCAGGAAGATACAGCCAACGCGGTTTTTAACTTTAACAGGAATTCTGAAGGCATACAATACTTTCTGTCCATCAGCTATAACGACGAAATCATCAGCCTCAACGGCAAACACGGCTTTGTGCTGACCAACGATCCCTGCCGACTTGTGCTTGAGAACCACATTTTCCAGTTCGACGATATCGACGGCAAAAAACTCCTGCCCTTTTTTAAAAGGAAAACGATCAGCATACGCCCCGAAACTGAAAAGAAATTCCTTGAAACTTTCGCCAAACCCGTTATCCGGAAATACAAGGTCAACGCTTCAGGTTTTACAATAACTGATACTCACCAACGACCCCGGCCGGTTCTTTCACTCGAATACAACATTTCAGGCATGCCCGTGCTAATGCTTCGTTTCAGGTATGGTGATAAAACAGAATATTTTGCAGGAAAAAAATCGGAGCTGCAGGTTACGCTGACGGATACCAATAATCAGATCGAATTCAAGAGGATGAACCGTGATACAGCATTCGAAAACCACATCATATCATCACTCCTCGAGCAGGGCCTGGCCAACCTGGATGTCTCCTCATTTGCCCCGCTTCGTTCGAGAAAAACCGAAAATATCCTGATGACCTATGACCTGGTGAACTGGCTGAATTATAACACACCTGCACTGCAAAAACTGGACGTTGAGATTCTTCAGGACAGCCACTTCCGGCCCTATTACCTGCAACAGGTCGACCTGAAACTCAAGGTATCGGAAAATAAAAATGATTGGTTCGACATCCACGCCGTTGTTCAATTTGAAGGTTTTGAAATACCTTTTATAAAATTCCGCTCTGCCATTCTCGACGGCCGGCGTGAATATGAGCTTCCCGACGGCCATATCGTGGTTCTCCCCGAAGAATGGTTCGCCCGGTTTAGAGATTTGTTCTCCTTTGCCCGGGACAATGATAATGACCTGCTGCTCGAAAAGCAGCATTTCCCCTTGCTGCAGGAAAGCCTGAAAGGTTTTAGCGGATCTTACGCCGGTAAACTTCGAAAATGGCTCGACTCGGCTGCTTATGAAGAGCAACCGGTTCCGGCCGAAATTACGGCTGAACTCAGGGATTACCAGAAAAAAGGCTATAGCTGGATGTGGAAGCTGTATGGCCATGACTTCGGCGGCTGCCTGGCCGATGACATGGGACTTGGCAAAACACTGCAGACGCTTACCCTTATCCAGCAAGCCATCAATAACGAAAAAGAACGTCATTGCGGACCCTCAAATTCCATTTATGACAGGCAGCTTACGATATTCGATTCCATGAACGCTGCTGAGGTAAAAGCAAAACCTTCCCTCATTGTTGTGCCGTCAACCCTGGTTCATAACTGGCTTAACGAAGCAGGCAAATTCGCCCCCGAACTGAAAGCAGGATACTATGGAGGACAAAACCGGAAGGCTTTCCGGCATTATTATGAGAACTACGATATTATCCTGACTTCCTACGGACTTATCCGGAATGACCTGGATGCCTTGAAATGCTATGATTTCCTTTATGTTATTCTCGACGAGAGCCAGGTCATTAAAAACCCGCATTCCAAAACCTATAAAGCTATTATTACCCTGAATGCTTCACACAGGATTGTGCTTACCGGAACACCCATTGAAAACTCACTGACCGACCTCTGGGCTCAGATGAACTTCCTCAATCCCGGCCTGCTGGGCAATTTCGATTTCTTCAGAAATCAGTTCGTCACACCCATCGAAAAAAACAACGACGAGAAACAATCTCACATCCTGCAAACCCTGATCAAACCTTTCGTCCTCCGGCGCACAAAAAGCGAAGTGGCCCGTGAACTACCCGCCCTCACGCAGCAAATCATTTTCTGCGACATGTCAGAATCCCAGCAGGCTTTTTATGAAACTGAAAAATCAAAGGCCCGCAACCTCATCCTCGACAACATCCGCCAGCAAGGCATCGAAAAGTCCTCGTTCATGATCCTGCAATCACTCACCAAACTGCGCCAGGCAGCCAATCATCCTGTAATGATCGACACTGGCTACAGCGAAAGCTCCGGAAAACACGACGTGATTATCGACAATATCAATAACCTGGTGGCTGAAGGTCACAAAGCGCTTGTCTTCTCCTCATTTGTAAAGCATCTTGAACTGTATACGGCATACTGTGACAGGGAGGGACTGAAATACACCCTGCTTACCGGTGAAGTACCTCAGAAACAAAGAGAACCGATCATCAGGAATTTCCAGGATAACCCGGACATCCACCTGTTCTTTATTTCGATCAAGACCGGCGGATTCGGACTAAACCTTACCTCAGCCGATTATGTGTTCATCCTCGATCCCTGGTGGAATCCCGCCGTGGAAGACCAGGCCATGAGCCGCGCCCACCGGATCGGACAAAAGAAAAATGTTTTCGTTTACCGCTTTATTGCCAAGGATACCCTCGAAGAAAAAATCCAGCTCCTGCAGGAAAAAAAATCGCACCTGGCTGAGAATTTTATCAGGGAGAATAATATGTTTAAGAGCGGGGACGGGGAGGAGCTGATGAAGCTGTTGGAATAGAGAACTATTCACTATTCACTCTCTTCAACCCCAATTCCTTCCCCTTCTCCATCATCAGCCCGTATGCCTGCTCATAGTCATTCTGAATGATACCTTCCAGAATCGCTTCCTTAATCGTATTCTTGATCACGCCAACCTCCCGGCAGGGACCAATGTCAAAGGTTTTCATGATAAGTTCGCCATCCACGGGAGGCTGGAAATTGCGCACGGCATCCTTTTCCTCGATCTCTCTCAGCTTTTGCCTGACCAATTGGAAATTACCCAGGTACAGTTTTACCTTTTCATCGTTCTTGGAAGTAATATCTGCCTCACAAAGCATCATGAGGTCGTCAATATCATCTCCGGCCTCAAACAGCAACCGGCGAACTGCCGAATCGGTAACCTCTTCCTCAACGAGCGCAATGGGTCGCAGGTGCAGTAACACCAGCTTCTGAACATACTTCATGGTGGTTCCCAGCGGAAGATGCAGCCGCCTGAAAACATCAGGCACCATTTTGGCCCCCACAAATTCGTGTCCATGGAATGTCCACCCGTGTCCCTCAACGTATTTCCGCGTCACCGGCTTTGCAATATCATGCATGATGGCCGCCCACCTGAGCCAGAGATTATCGGTTTTCTCCGATAGTTTATCAAGCACCTGCAGCGTGTGCCTGAAATTATCCTTGTGACGTTTTTTATCCATTACCGCCACGCCTTTCATCCTCGAAAGCTCAGGAAAGATCAGGTTCAGAAGTCCTGTATTTTCAAGCAGGTAAAACCCGACCGACGGCCTGGGCGCCTGCACGATCTTATTCAGTTCGTCGATGATGCGTTCTTTGGATATAATTTCTATTCGTTTTTTATTGTGTGTAATGGCTGCCAGCGATCTTTCCTCTATGGCAAATCCAAGCTGGGCAGCGAACCTGATGGCCCGCATCATCCGGAGGGGATCATCGGAATAGGTAACATCGGGGTCCAGCGGCGTGCGGATGATCCTATTTTTAAGATCTTCCAGCCCGTTAAACGGATCTGACAGTTCGCCATAGCTCTCCTTGTTCAATGAGATGGCCATGGCGTTGATGGTAAAATCACGCCTGTTCTGATCGTCCCCCAGGGTGCCATTCTCAACGGAAGGTTTGCGGGAGTCGGATTGATAGGATTCTTTACGGGCTCCTACAAATTCAATTTCCAGATCATTATACCGCAGCATAGCAGTCCCGAAATTCCGGTACACCGTTACCCTTCCTTTCTTACCGATTCGCCTGGCCAGTGACTTTGCCAGGTCAATGCCGCTGCCTACAACCACAATGTCAATGTCCTTGGAAGGTCTCTGAAGCAGAAGGTCTCTCACGTATCCTCCAATCACGTAACACGGCAGGTTCTGCTCCGTAACTATTTCGGAGATTATCGGGAATATTTTATTATCGAGCGGGATGATCATGAGAGAACTGTAATATTTTGGGGTCAAAAATACAATTTTCGCGCAAGATTAAAGATGGAAGATTCAAGATTCAAGATCGAAGATCAGGGATGGAAGATTAAAGAAGTCATGGCGATTGTTTGTTTGATTGCCACTGTTTACTTTTTACCGTTTACCTTTTACTAAAAAAAGCTGATAATTAAAACATTTTATTAAATTACTATCTTTGTCTCCGAATCACACTAAGGGGGTGCCCTAAAAAATCGGGCTGAGATCATACCCTTAGAACCTGATCCGGGTAATGCCGGCGAAGGGAATTGGTGGCAAACACATGAGTTGCCGCTGTTTCATTAACATAAAAATTACACTATGAAGCAGGTATTTGTATTACTTGCATGGTTGTGCGTGTCGTGGCATGCCCATGCGCAATTCTCCCTGAACGGGACGGTAACTGATCCAAAAAACGAATCGCTGATTGGGGCTTATGTCGTTATCAGCAACACCTATTACCAGACTGTAACGGATAAAAACGGAAAGTTCAGCTTTTCCGGCATTAAACCCGGCACATACACCCTTGAGGTCAGTTATGTGGGTTATGAAACTCACACCCAAACGCTGAACATACAGACCGACCTAAGCATTTCTGTTTCCCTCCCGGTGTCACCGGTGATCAGCGATGCCGTGATCATCTCAGCCGTGCGGGCCTCCCAAAATACCCCCACGACTTTCACGCTCATGAACAAGGAGGAAATGAACCGGAAAAACATGGGGCAGGACCTGCCCTATATGCTCAACCTGGAGCCTTCGGTGGTCACTACATCCGATGCCGGAGCCGGCGTGGGTTATACCGGCCTTAGAATACGCGGAAGCGACATTACCCGGATCAATGTCACCATCAACGGCATACCTTTGAATGACCCGGAATCGCATGCCGTTTACTGGGTTGATATTCCCGATTTTGCCAGCTCGGTCAACAGCCTCCAGGTACAGCGCGGCGTAGGATCATCGACAAACGGGGCCGGAGCTTTTGGCGCTTCCATGAACCTCGAAACCAATTCCTTCCAGGCAAAACCCTTTGGCCAGATCAGCCTGGGAGCCGGTTCGTTCAACACATGGAAAACCTCGTTCCAGGCAGGAACGGGATTGATCCGCGATCACTGGTACTTTGAAGGAAGGGGATCAGCCATTGGTTCTGACGGGTATATCGACCGGGCATCTTCTGAATTGAATTCTTTCTTCCTGCAGGGTGGCTATTACAATGATAAAACCCTTGTTAAAGCTGTGGTTTTCGGCGGCAAAGAAAAAACATACCAGGCCTGGTATGGCACCGATGCAGCCACAATGGCTGCTGACCGAACCTTTAACTGGGCAGGTGCCATTTATGACGAGAATTGGAATGTGACCGGATTCTATGATAACCAGACCGATAACTACCAGCAGAACCACTACCAGCTGCACCTTTCACAAAGAATGACCCGTGCGCTGAACCTGAACCTTTCGGGCCACTTTACCTCCGGACGCGGCTATTACGAAGAATACCGGCAGGATGAACCTTTTGCGAACTATGGCCTGGAAGAACTTTATTTCGGAACTGATACCATCAGCACAACCGACCTGATCCGGCGCAGATGGCTGGATAACCGGTATTACGGACTTACATGGTCACTTCGTTACCAGAAAGAAAAAATTGACCTGACCATTGGGGGAGCATACAACAAATATGATAAAGCCCGGCATTTCGGTGAGATCATCTGGGCTGAATTTGCAGGTTCAGGCAACTATGAAGAAGAATATTACAACAACCAGTCCTTTAAGAACGACTTTAATACTTTCATTAAAGCAGCATGGACGCCAATCCCCCGGCTTAGCCTATACGGCGATATGCAGTACAGGTATATTTCATACAGCGCCGGTGGAATTGAGAGTCACCTGAATCCTGTCAGCATTGATGAATCTTTCCGTTTTCTGAATCCCAAAGCAGGCATCAGCTATAAACTGACAGCCGGCACGCTTTACTTATCCTACAGCATGGCGCACCGTGAACCCATCCGTGACGATTATATCGATGCCATTTCCGGTGAGAAACCCAAACCGGAATCACTCGGCAACCTGGAATTGGGTATCCGCAAATCCGATGCAGGGCTGCAATATGCCATGAACTTCTACCTGATGAATTACCGGAACCAATTGGTGCTAACCGGCGAAATCAATGATGACGGAGCCTATGTTCGTAAGAACGCCGGAAAGAGCTACCGGACAGGTTTTGAAGTTAGTGCGGCCTGGAAATACAGAAACCTGGCAGAACTGAGCGGTAATTTTTCATTTAGCATGAACAAAACAGACTACACTCAGCAGGACAGCGATGGCGAGCTTGCAGAATATAAAAACAGGGATATCTCTTTCTCACCCCGGACAACAGCCGGCATGCAATTCAGGATCTTTCCGGTGCAGAACCTTGAAATAGACTGGATGCTGAAATATGTCGGTGAACAATACCTCGACAATACCGGGAACAGGGACCTGATGCTGGACAGCTACCTGGTGAATGATTTACGACTGGCATACCTGCTTTCCGGGGAGAAACTGCCTGACATTGAGTTTACCATGCTGGTGAACAACCTATTCAGCACCCTGTATGAGTCGAATGGATATGTGTATGATGGTATGCCCTATTATTACCCCCAGGCAGGGATTCATTTTATGGCGGGGTTGAATGTAAGGTTTTAATAGGGCTTCAGCCCCAATGTATCAAAAACATTAACCGCCTCATTATCTATCCTATAAAAATTTTTTTCTTAAAATATCATAAATTCTTGAAACCATGTAACATTTATGGCATGGTTTTCGTTATTTAATCAGTGGGTTAATAATTAGTTTAATTAGGGTTAAAAGTAGTTTTTTCAGGGTTTTTTTCGTAAATTTTAGGTTTAATGGTTAGGGTTAAAAATCAGGGGTCTCTCAGACCCCTGGTTTTTTTTGTACCACTCCCATTTTTTGATCCGCAGGGAAATAACAAATTAATCGCTTTGACTTCACAATTTATTAAATTTTTACTTCTTTTGTACTCATAAATCAACCCTACCGGTCTGCCATGGTGAGTTTGTACAAAAGTGTCTGGAAGGCTTGTCATTCTTCAGTTTGTTCCATCCGGTTCCTGAATGGCAATGACATCGAGGTGGTTTCACTTACCGGGTTTAAGGCGGGCGATTACCTGTTTACCCACGACATGGTGAACCGGTTCAACAAAGCGGAATTCGTTGAGATTAAATTCGTAAAAGAAGATGGTCATACTGTACATGCTGTTGAGAGACTTTCCCTTCATGATTTTTCAGAACGTATCATAACTTCATATGACCAGGAAATTACTGGATTTTCCGTAATCTCTATCGCTGATCTGTCCTTTGAATCAATACCCTCACTTGAACTGGCTGTCAACAGGCATGTTTACATCGGACAGGCCGTTGCCATTCTGGGATATCAATACGACAATCCAAACCTCACCATCAAATCCGGCATCGTATCCACGGTGATCCACCGCAATGGTAACCGTTATCTTCAATTCGACGGTTCCACGATCTGGGGCAATTCCGGAAGCCCGCTGATCGACCTGAAAACAAATGAAGTCCTGGGAATCATCGGCTATAAACTCGATCGCAAGAACAAGTCCTACGAGAAAATGTTCGAGATCAGCAACTCCAATATTAAAATGCTTGAAAAAGCACAGGGAGAATTTGAAGTGTCCGGTGTTGACCCTATCCAGGTTCTCATTGCCTGGCAAAAACAGATCCTGCAACTGGCCGGAGAAATTTACAAGGCCCAGGGCAGCAGCATTGGCGTGGCCATTGATGTCAAAACAATAAAGCCCTTGCTGAAAGCAGCAGGAATTGAAATCGCCTGATCATTTGCACACTTGCACATTGGCACACTTGCACATTTGCACATTGGCACATTGGCACATTGGCACATTTACCCCTTCTTCCTCAAATTATTATAATCAATATAATACAATACCTTAATCGACAAGCTGTTCGTCTGATCTGATTTCCAGGTTTTACCCAGGTTTTCCAGGTAGTTCTCCGTTACCTCATCCCTGGTGTCGAGGATTGAATTTTTCCACGCTACGGACAGTTCGGATCCGGGGGCAAATATCCACCTGAAGACCAAATCAATGTTAAAGGCATTGTAATTCTCGTTCATGTTCTGCAAATAGGTCGGATCATGAACCAATTTCCCGTCAGACTGCAGCTGATAGTAATCCCTATTGATCACACCTGACCAGTAATGCCGTATCCTCAGGTCGAGACCGGCTTTATTGTTAAAAGCATAGGAGGTGCCTATTACACTCTGGATGGTCCTAACATCCCGCCGGGCAAAGTAAATAGTATCTGAATTGCTTGTCATATCGGTAAAACCACGATCATTGATATTATGATTACCATACATTTCATAATCAATTACAAAGCGTCTTCCGATCCTGAGCCTGGCATAACCATTGCCAAAATATCCCGACTGATCTGTATCGGGAAGGGTATATCCGCCAATGCCACCGCTGATCCGCCATGCTTTCCGGTTATCGGTGAAACCAAATAAATTGAAAGTCCACCGGGGAGGTTCAAAATAATAACGGTCCGTCACACGTGGTTCATAATAATCATATTTATTGCCGGTAAATTCAACAAATACCTCAACGCCGTAATTATTCTTGAACTGCGCATAAGTATCGAAA
The DNA here is from genome assembly GCA_041737175.1 of Bacteroidales bacterium. Taxonomy (GTDB): domain Bacteria; phylum Bacteroidota; class Bacteroidia; order Bacteroidales; family UBA10428; genus UBA5072. Next base: position 321,300 of record JBGSSF010000025.1, on the reverse strand, counting down.
CCGATCTCGTTGGTGAACAGGCTGGCGTTCCTGTACATGCGGGTATGGTCCCAGAACAAGGCTGAATGCACCTCGCGGAAAATGCCGAATGGCTCAACAATGTTATACCGAATGTAGGTTTCTGTCTCCATTTCATTGTTCCGCTGAAGATATCCCAGGTCATTCGGATTAAATTTATCTGAATATATCGATTGTGAAATTCCATATACCAGCTTACCGCTGTTCTTTTCAACTCCCAGCCCTGCAAAATAACCTGTTTGCTGCTCCCCGTTACGTCTGAAGCTTACGCCTCCCTTACCCTTCACAGCTATGGTCTTTGCCTTGTTCCTGATCTGGAAATCAGTGGCCGTAACATTGGCGCGCAAAGGATCGTCAAAGAGAAATGTATCCCTTACCATCATGATGTTCGTGTTGATCACACTGAAATACGAGTTGTTCCTGAGGGATTTGTCAATAACAGCTACATTATAATTGGTAAAGGGTTGAACCTTCACATCCCGTTTGTGTCCGGTTATCGTATCCTTCAAAGTCGCATGCGAAGGAAGCGTCATGGCATTCAGCATTCCCAGCCCCCACCCTTTGGTGGTGCGTCCCGAGACCTTGGTGGCATTCAGCAATTGTGTTTCAGTTGGATTGTAATGCACCACCTCATTTTCTCTTAATTCATCATATGCCTTGTATGAATATTTCGGCATGGAGCCAATCCGACGGGAATAAAAGATGTCAGCCCGGTCGAAAAGCTCGGTTCCTTCGGTAAAAAACTGCCTTTTTTCGGAATAATACAATTCATAAGGAGAAAGGTTGAGCTGCTTGTCATCCGATTGAATCTGCCCGAAATCGGGGATCAGCATCATATCAAGCGTAAAAGCCTCGCTGATCCCATATTTCAGGTCAACACCCCCCTTATAGGTAAAATCAGGCGATGAACTGCCTTCATTGAATTCAGCATATGCAGCAGCATAAGGACTCAATGAAAGACGCACAGGAGGCTTGATATTTGTTATGCCAGTTATCTGGCCTTCCTGATGGATGAACCCCGAAACTTCACGGTCAATGAAATTCCAGGAACTGTTGGAATTGTAACGCCGAATATTCCTGAACATATTCAATCCCCAGGTACCGCCCCCGTTCTCGGGAAAACGCAGCGCCGAATAAGGTATTCGCATTTCCACAATCCAGCCCTTTTCCGTTACCCGGGTTTTGCTCTGCCATACGGCATCCCAGTTGCTGTCCTCATTATCATAATTACTTTTGGATGCTTTGATATCCACCTGCACCCCGGCAGGTGTTATAAAAAAGCCGTAAGCCAGTTGACCCTGGTTGTAAGGATCGAAATATATACCGAAATAATCCGACATGCCGATGTTATCACGTTCAGAAAAAAAGTTGTAAATGCTGTCGGGAGAGCTGTCATAGAGCATAGCACCCACATATAGGGCCGTCTGATCATACAGGATAAAGACATCCGAGGGCTGATAGGCCGGTCTCCCGTTATAGGGTTGTAACTGCATGAAATCCCTGGCTGCCTGGGCCTGAGCATATGCAGGTTCATCAAGAACACCATCAATGGTTATCGGGGCAGAAATGCTGAGTGCTTCAACAGTTTTTTTCGCGCGTGACACAACTGTATCTTTTTCCTGTGCTGAAATGACTCCTGCATACAGGAAGAGCAGGAGAATGCCAATAAATTTCATCTGATGGTTAATAATTTTATTTCCGGGTGTATAACATGAACTGATTTCAATTGCCTTGCCTCAATAGATACGTACATACGCCCATAATGCTGCACGTTTAACATTTTTTAGGTAATTTTTAACAAATGGGGCCGGTCGGATCAGAAGTCTATTTTATATATGACCGGAAGGAGGGTCTTTTACCCTACCTCACCCATGCCGGGGTCAGGTATTGATGTTTCTTTCAATTACCAAAAAAACAATACAAATTATTGATTATAGCGAACCCCCGTTATCTCCAGTTCCAGCCACTGCAGATCCCCTTCTTTAAGTTTCCAGGTAACTGAAGATTTCGCGGGAATGCGGATTCCTTCAAACTCCCTGTAACCATCGGGTTCAATCTGAATGAACCAGTCCTCAAGCGTGGCTCCTCCTTTTCTGTCGTAAAAGCGTTTGGCTTCAAAACTAACCATATCACCTTCCTGTGTATACCGGCATATTCCTGATGCTTCAATACCACCATAAGTCATGGTAACCCTGGCAGTCAGGCTGTCGATCTCCTCCCACCTGAGATATGGCTCCAGGGCAGAGGATGGGAACCAGGCAGATTCCGCCAGGTAACGCAGCAGGGACCCCTGGTCGGTCTCTTTATTCTGCACATCAGCCACCGGTATCAAAGATGCCAGTTTAATCAGCATATGCCCCTTCCCATCCTTATACTGATCCCTGGCAATCATTTTAAGGCCTGCGGGAGCATTCACTTTTGCATTCCATATGAATCCCGGATCCTCAATTCTGAACCACTGTTCCGCTTTAAAGGGCATCCACCTGGCATCCGGTTTGGTGCGCATCTTACCGGTCTGGTATAAATGGACCGTTTGAATGGCCTCTTTCCTTAATATACCCGAGTGTTTCAACCATTTTTGCACAATGGGTGGCATCAGGGCAATGGCAGAATCCCTCACAGGAATACCCGCAGAAATCGAAGACGGCATAAAAGATTTGACCTCTGAACGCACCATGCGGTTGAACTGCCAGCTGCCGGCCCCGATCAGCACTCCAATAAGTACGATAACGTTGGCCAGGGTGCCAAAGCGGGCATCGTGCCAGGTCATGATGATCAGTATCTGGGAAAGAATAATCGCAATTGCTCCCATGATCCACCAGGAATCTTTCTTTAACAGGAAAAACAGCAGAGAAATTAAAAACAGGATGGCTGTGGCCAGCCAAATGATCCCTGAAGGTTTGGAGATAGTCATGGTTAATTCTTTGATATCAGCCAGGCCGAAGGCCTTTACAAAGCCCATGAGGTGAATGAGGGCGTGAATGAACAGGATAACAGTGAAGAGGATTTTCATGGTGTTCTACTTTTAAACGAGCGTTTGGGGTGTTACGCTCAAAAGTAATAAAAATCCCCTATTTATGCCTTGGCATATTGCCTCGGTGCAATACCAAACTGCTTTTTAAATATCTTCGCAAAATAAGAAGGATTTGCGAATCCAACTTCAAGGGCGACCACTGTTACATTGCCAAAATTCCGGCGCAGCAGAATTGCAGCCTTTTTTAGCCGGATGGTATTGATGAAATCCACTGGTGACTGGCCGGTAAGCGCATACAACTTCCGAAATAATGTACTGTGGCTCATGTTGATTTCATCGCAAAAGAGACTTACGGAAAACTGCTCATTCCCCAAATTCTTCTCAACAATGGCAATGGCGCGCAATAAGAATTTTTCATCAAGTGAAGTGATGGTGACGTCTCTTGGTTCAAGCGTGATCTCCCGACTGAATCGATCCCGAAGCTTTCTTCGTTGTTCCACCAGGTTCACGGAACGCACAAGCAGCTCCTTCATGTTGAATGGCTTTGACACATAGTCATCCGCCCCGGTTTCAAGGCCTTTCAGCTTATCCTCAAGGCTGGCCCTTGCTGTTAGCATGATCACCGGGATGTGACTGGTGCGCTCATCGGTCTTCAGCTGCCTGCATAATTCCGTTCCGTCCATGTGCGGCATCATCAGGTCAGTGATCACCAGGTCGGGGATTACTTCCGTGGCGATCAGCCATCCGGCCCTCCCGTCGATGGCTTCCACCAGGCTGAAATTCCGGTCGAAATGCTGCATGATGTGCTGCCGAATGTCCTTGTTGTCCTCAACGATCAATACCATTGGCTTCTCTGTAACACTTGACGGCTGAACCTGCATAACTTTCCGCGATTCTGTAATAATCTCGGGTGCCTGCGGTCGTACCGTCTGTTTTTCCACATCTGCCTGATCTGCAATAAGGGTATATTCCTCCGGCTGAAGATGATCCTTGCCCAGGGGAATCTTCACCTTAAATGTGCTGCCTTTCTCCGGTTCACTTTGCACGGTGATCTCCCCGTGCATCAGATCGGTCAGGTCACGGGTGAGCGACAGCCCCAGTCCGGTTCCTCCACCCTCACGGCGTAAGCTTTCCTCCACCTGATAGAAACGGTCAAAAACTTTGTCGAGGGACCCGGCAGGGATGCCAATTCCAGTATCGGAAACCGAAAATTCGAGTAAATCAGGCATTCCATGAATACCCTTGACATAACCGGCTTTCAGCGTGATTGTGCCGCCCTCGGGTGTAAATTTGAATGCATTGGAAAGCAGGTTGTTGAGAATTTTTTCCAGTTTGTCGCGGTCGAACCAGGTGTGCCGAACAAGAATAGGAAGCTGGTAACTGTATGCGATATGTCTTGTTTCGGCCAGAGAAGAGAATGATGCCGCCACCGTGCGCAGGAAATCAATAACATCCCCCTCGGTCAGTTCAAGCCTCATCTTGCTGCTGTCGATCCTGGCAAGATCAAGAAGTTGATTGACCAGATTCATCAGCCTGCGTGTATTCCTGTAAATCAGCTGCAGGAAGTTACGGTCCTGCGCCGAACGCCCCGGACGTTCCAGCATTTCTTCAACAGGCCCCTGGATCAGGGTTAGCGGAGTCCGGAATTCGTGTGAAATGTTAGTGAAGAAGCGGGTCTTAATCCGGTCGAGTTCCAGGATCTGCTGATTGCGCTGTTCAAGTACGAGCTTCTGATCTTCTATTTGTTGTGTTCTTTTAATTACCTGGCTTTCCAGCGCTGCTTTCTCAGTGATCAGCGCGCTGGTGCGCCAACGGATGTAAACATACAAAGCAGACAGAAATAACAATCCATATACCACCCAGGCGATCCATGACCAGAACCACGGAGGCCGGATGATAAAGCTCATGCTGGTCCCTGCCGGATTCCATATTCCATCGTTGTTGGAACCGGTAACCCAGAAAGTGTATTTTCCCGGACGCATGTTTCTGTAATCCACGGAATTATTCGTACCGGCAAGCAACGTATCTTTATCCTGTCCAAACATCCTGTATTTATATTGGTTATTTTCAGGTTCGGTATAATTCAACGCTGAAAATGTGAAAAAAAGTGAATTATTACTGTACTTGAGCTTTAATACGCTTTTTACCGGTAATTGCTGATGGGCCAGAATATTTATAATTGGCTCATTGTTGATTAACAGGGATGTTATATACACCGGTGGAATATAATTGTTGGCTATTATGCTGTCGGGATGAAAAAAGTAGGTCCCTTCACCAGCCGTCGGAAGAATATAAATATTCCCGCTTCTGACCTGGTTTATCGTAGCATTCAGGCTGCTGACAGGCAGACTGAAATTCTCAAAAGCGCCATCGCGCGGAGAAAAACGGCTCATCCCGGCCGTATGGAAAATCCAGAGGTCTTTATTCAGGTCTGTGACCATACCGGAGAAACTGATATCCGGTTTATCCTGAAACAGCTTATAGAGCCTGAAGGTACTTGAATCCCTGTTGAATAAATGCAATCCTGATCCCATTGTCAGCACCCATAACCTTCCAAGTCGATCTTCTGCGATCCTGAAAGTGGCATTATCACCCAAGGAACCTTGCTTAATCGGATCATGAACAAACCGGGTAAATCGATTGCCTTTATCCGGTTCAATCCTGCAGATACCTTCCAGCGTTGCTATCCATACTGCATTGTGGGAATCAACCAGAACGTGTTGTATCTGCCACTGATGATCGGTAATCAATATGGGTCTTACCGGGGAAATCAAGTCGCTCTTACCCGTTGAGGTGTTCAGATAGGCAAGGAAAACTTTGTTCCCAAACCAGATATTTCCGTTCTGATCTCCCCGGATGTATTCTACACGACTCTCCTTTATTTTTTCAAGGACACTGCCGGTAAGCCTGAAGGTAACCAATGACCGGTCAACCGGATTGTACTTATAAATAGCTTCGGAAGCAAACCAGAGGTGCCCGTCTGAACTTTCATACATGGCTGTAAAAGATATATTTCCGGGTAAATGCGCCGGATTTACTTTCCAGATTGCTCCAAGAGAATTCAGCACAAGATTAAAATCCGGGACCCAAAAAGTACCCCTGCTGTCCTCGAATATCCAGGGCCCGATATGGTCATAGCGGGAATGCATTAACTTTGGCGCCTGCAGATCAATACGAAAGGCATATTTGTCAAAAGTTCCGATCCAAAAGGAACCGGCACGGTCCATGCATATTTCCTGCTGCAGATCACTTGGAATGTCCTGGAAAACCAAAAGCTTTTCATTAAAAAATAACCTGGCGACACCCATGTTGTGGTTAAAGATCCAGGTACCCCCGTTGTGATCCTCAAAAATCTCATGTACACTGATTTTTCCTGCCCACATGGCTCCCTGTGGAAAATCCTGTATGATCCATGAACGGAAGTACATTGAGCCGGGTGATAGCTGCGATATGCTTCCCTTGCTGCCGATCCATAATTTGCCTGAATGGACCCTTGACAATGAAAGGATGGAATCCGAACAAACGGTGGTGGTATCCGACGGATCATGCCGGAACTTTCTGAATGCAAAGCCCTTTCTGTCGGTCAACAGGTTCAGGCCTCCGCCCATTGTGGAAATCCAAACGTTTTTCTGGTCGTCTTCCACAACAGCGGTAATATAATCATGACTTAACCCGGAGTCCCCTTTTCTTGATTTTCTGATCACATTATGATTGCCAGTGGCCGGATCATAAAAAAACAATCCGCTGGGCGTACCAATCCAAATCTTCCCCTGTTGATCCTGCAAAAAAGCATTTCTGATTTTGATCCCCACCCAACCCAGGTCAGCATTGTTTTTCAGCCAGGCCAGGCTGTCAAGTTCAAATTCCGTGAACTTACCGTTGACCGGATCAAGCCTGTAAATATTTCTGTTCGTGATCAGCCATATATGTCCGTTTTTCTCCTGGTCAATATAACGGATTACGTTATTGGGACCACGGATATCGGATGTATCCGGATAAAAGTGACTGAACTGTCCTGTTGTGCGGTTTAACCGGTTCAAACCTCCACTGGTTCCGGCCCAAATGTTTCTATCCCTGTCTTCAAACAACGAAATAACCCAATGTCCTGTCAGACCCGATGAATTCCTGCTGTTGACATTATAGGCCGTATAATGATAACCGTCAAAAGAAATCAATGAATTCACGGTACCAAACCAAATGAAACCATAACTGTCTTCCATGATCCTTGATGCGGTAGGATCAGCCAAACCAGACCTGTACTTGAACTGGTGAATCTGGTAAAGCCTGTAGGCATAGGGGGCTGTTATCCAGAAATGAAATTTTTCGGCAGCCTTGAGGTACAATGGCATGAATCCGGCCAATATCAGAATGAGGGTCTTCAAAGATTGGATTTTTAGTAAGTTACAAAGAAAAACGCATTTCTCAAAATGAAAACCTGGTTTATCAGCATCACTTAAAAAGGCTGCCGTTGTGGTGCCCGGCAGCCTTGCATACAGGATTGATTAGTTGCTAACGGTTGGTTGGATAAGCCGGTGATGTTTACGGTTTGCGAAGTTTCATCATGTTTTCCTTCATAATATTAAAATTATCCACCATTGACTTTCCGACAGATGAATAACCATGAACTACTTTTGCGCCTGTTATCACATTATCCGTACCGAGGTCTAACACATTCTCGCCCTTATAATTACAGCCTACTACAGTACAGTGATTTCCCAGCAGAACAATATGGTATGGCGTATTGACCATTGTAGAGAAGTTATTGCCCAGCATGAGGCAGTTATCAGTTAGTGCGTCTAAATATAACCCGGCTCTGGTTGCCTGGCCAATGAACTTATTGTTTCTGATCACAGCATCATTGGATGCATTAATATATATACCGTCCTGAGCGATTCCCCGCAAATCGAAAAGGTTATTCCTAACCAGCACAAGTAAAGGGTTTTTGTTATCTATTATACCCTGAAATTTACGTGCGTCATTTATGCCGATAGTATGTGTCGAATTATTGATATAAAAGGAATTGCCGGTAATCTCATAAGAACAACCGTTGCTGGTCACATGGGTAAATAAATCCCAGACCAGGTTATCTACTTCAATACCAGATCCACCTTCCACAAGATTAAACCGGTTGTTGGCGATCGTGGTTCTCCCCCCGATATTATTTTGTAACCAAAGGGCCTGAAAAGTATTGGTAACCTGATTTTTGGAAAATACAAAATCACCTGCATCAATGGCCAGATTCTGCAGAGCATTAAAAAACCCGTCAAAGCTACAATTTGTAACTGTAATAGCTGCCTTGGAATAGGGCAGATTATCTGCCCAAATGAAATCGCCGCTGACACAAATAGCCATAAATGGGGAATAGTTACTGATGAATTCCACCTGATCCACCATGGCCCTGATATGTCGGTTTTCCTCGATATCCGGCAACTCTGTAAATGCCCAGTCATGGAATCCCAGGTAATCCCAAATACAGGTATTACCTTCGAGATATCTGAAAGTCATTTTCGCAACTTTGACATCTCCACGAAGAAATTTCAGGAGTTCCGGAACGATATTATCTGCCCAGTAATGATCACAGATAATATCAGAAAGCGGAATGATCACTGTTTTACCCTTTCCTGCGCCCATAAAAGATCCATGAAAATCATCCACTTCAATTGGACCGATATGGTATTCGCCTTCTGTAAGTCGGACCATTGATCCTGGTCCCTGTCCCTTAGCCCAGACAAATGCATTAATTAGGGCTTGGGTATCATTGCCTGTATTACCAGGTTTTACAGTAATCACAGCACCTGAAGCGCATTTTAGATCAGAATCTGCCGTAAGATCAGGGATAAGTCCCTCATCGTACGAGCAGGTGTACAGAAACAGCACCAGTAGGAAGCTGAAAAGACAGGATAGTTTTTTCATGGCTTTTTAATTTGGGTTTAGTATTGAATTTGAGGCAACTATTCATCCTTGGCGCAACGGACCGACATACCGTACTTCTTGCTGTCGGAGTACCGCCAGATCCCGTTCATATCGCCGGTCAGCAGACGTGATGCCGTTGTGGAAGTATCCTGGCTTTCCGTGGCTATATGAAAGGCTCCCCAGAAAAAGTCTGCAAACTGGTATGTACCGTTGAGTTCCCGGTATCCTGCAGGCAAGGCTGAGAAACCCGTCGTATTGTCCGAAATACCGGGCGATGGCAACCACATTCCCCTTAATTTCAATTTGCCTGCAATTTCACCACGGTAACCCTCCGAATCAGCCTCTCCCTGTGACATTCCCAGAAACATCTCGAGCTCCTTCCATTCTGCATCACTCGGTACGTGAAAACCATCGGGACAAACGCCCTGTACCATGCTGGGATTGGATGTGCTGCTGGCGGCTCCGTGCATCACAGCATACCAGTTGTATAACCGCCCGTATATCGGCACGTTGGATTCTTCTCCTCCGGCAGGATAGGATCCGGGTATATTACTGCCGTCTGCGTACTTGGTGGATTTCAGGTTTTCCCGCGTCCATTCCTGTGAACCAATCTTTACCGTACCATGTACATTCCCTTCAATATCGGTGACCGATCCAATGGAAGTTACAACGGTACCGGTATTGCTGCAGTACGCAGTGCCCTTTTCATTGGTTGCGTACCCTCTGATATAATATAATGTATTGGCAGCCAGACCACTGATAGCAACATTAAAAGGGCCGGTACCTGTGCCTTCCGACACAGTTTCATCATCAATGGTCGGATACGGAATAGTAGAAGAATAACAGAGCCCACGTTCCGTAACCGTTCCGTCTCCATCACTTTCAACCGTGACCTCAATCCCAAAAGATGAGGTTGTTATATCTTTTGGAATACCGATTGAAACTGTCGGCATGTTTACAGTGGATTCCTTTTCATCATCATCGTCATTGCAGCTGAAGCAGATGAGTGCAAACAGCGTCATCAGGCTTAGTAAGATAAAATGTCTGGTTTTCATGGGATTTAGTATTTTAGGTGTCTATATTGTATGTGAATCTGAACCAGGTTTTCTTTAAGAAAATTACGATAAACGGCAGCCTGTATTCCACCTCGATTGGTTCAAAAACAGCTGTTTTTTAGTCAGGAGATTTTGAGACAGGGGGATAGGATGAGTTGGAGACAAGGGGACAAGGGGACAAGGAGAGGGGGAGACCAGGAGATGGGGAGAATGGGAAATGGGGGGAATGGGTGAGAAGGAGAAATAATCAGCCTTTTAAAACAAAATCATGCGAAGCGGTTGCAATATGCTTAATGGTAACGGTTTCAAAATAATTATTACCCGGCTGTGAAGGTTTGAATTCCACGGGCAAATAATGCTCGCCATAGCCTTTGGCCAGGCCGCTTTTTGTTACTTTTTCAACCAGAACGGTCTGCGGTTTTCCGATGAACAATTGCCGGTATTTCTGTTTGTTCTCCAATGACAGTTCACGGATCACAAGGCTTCGTTGCTGCTTGACTTTCTCCGGAACCTGGTCGGGCATCCGCTCAGCCCGTGTACCCTGCCTGACAGAATATTTGAAGGTGTGAACATGACTGAAACCAACCTGCCGGATGATATTGCAGGTGGCTTCAAAATCCTCCTCGGTTTCCCCGGGGAACCCTGTCATGATGTCGGTGGTGAAATTAAATAAAGGATGCCTGTTCCGGAGCTGTTCAATGATATCCAGGTAGGAAGCAAGCCCGTATGTCCGGCGCATCTGCATCAGCAAGCGGTCGGATCCGCTTTGCAAACAAAGATGGAGGTGCGGGCAAAGTTTTTCATGCGAGAAAAGGTCAAAAAACGGAGCCCCGAATCCTTCCGGCTCAACACTGGATATACGTACCCTGAAATTCCCCTCCAGGCTGAGGATCCGATCCAACAAACCGGTGAAATCAATTCCTTCATAATCATACCGGCTGATGTTCACCCCGGTCAGCACGATCTCCTTGTACCCCAGATCAAGCACCTGCCGGATATTGTCAAGGATGTCGTGTGCCTGCCGGCTCACTGCCCTGCCCCGAACCATGGGTACGATGCAAAAGGTGCAGAAATTGTCGCAGCCATCCTGGATCTTAATCATGCTGCGGGTGTGAAAGCTTTTCTCCGCTACAGTAAAACCGAAAACATCGTTTTTGATGCTTTCCGGGGAGAGAATCTCACCATTGAAATGCGCTTCCACCAGGGGTAGTATACCGGCTTTGCTCCGGTTGCCGATAACATAAGCAATGTCACCGCGGTTTTCGAGGTATTCCTTCTGACTTTCAGCCATACATCCGGTAACTACTACCAGGGAATCCTTTTTGCCATGAACAGCCTGGTTGATGGCAGTCCTGGATTTATGATCACCCTGGTTGGTGACCGTGCAAGTGTTCACCACGTAAACATCCGCCGGTTCATTGAAACCAACGATCTCATAACCCGATCTGTAAAAATCAGTCAGCACCGAATCGGTCTCGAACTGATTCAGCCGGCATCCGAGTGTCTTAAAGGCAACTTTCCTTTTCATGCCGGTTCCGGAATTCCAACCGGGTTATTTACCAGTTCTCCCTCAACAGAATAGGAAGCGGCAGAAGTGATCTTTAGCCATAGAAAACTGCCCGGTGCAAGGAGTTGTTGCGAAGCAAACCTCACCACAATGCGGCCTTCGGTAATGCCCGACAGGTACCCGTCTTTCCGGTCATGTCCCGTTACCAGCACTTTCAGCGTTTTCCCGATGAGATTGCGATTGTATTCCGCAGTATGCTTTGTCAGTTCATCGGTAAGAATATGCAGTCTGTTTTTTTTCACAGCCATGGGAATGTCATTGTCCCAGCGGGCACTGGCAGCTCCAGGCCGGGGTGAGTATACCGCAATATATGCCATGTTGAACCGGATGGTTTCCATTGCCTTGCGGGAATTCTCGAACTGCTCCTCCGTCTCTCCTGTAAAGCCTACAATGATATCTGTAAACAGGGTGGCATCTGGAAGGATACTGCGGATGGAACCAATGATGCGCTGATAATCTTCCAACGTATGCTTGCGGTTCATTCTGGTCAGCACCTTGTCATCTCCCGATTGCAGCGGAAGATGGATCTGTTTGGCCAGACAATCATATTGCGCAATGGTTACCAGCACCTCATCGCTCATGTCGCGAGGATGGGGCGATGTGAAATACACCCAGAAATCCTTTCCGGATGATTTTCCGAACTCACCAATGGCTTTCAGCAAGCCGGGAAAGCTTAGTTCAGTCCCCTGCCTGTCGCGCCCGTAGGAATTTACATTTTGTCCAAGCAGGGTAATGGATTTGTAACCCTTTTCAACCACCTGTTTCAATTCATCCAAGATTTCCTGCGATGGCCTCGATATCTCCCTGCCACGCGTATAGGGCACGGCACAGAAGGTGCAGAATTTGTCACAGCCGTTTTGAATGGGAATGAAGGCCTCGAATTCCGAAACATAGGTAGGCTGCACCATCCAGAACTCCCGGATGGCATCCTTCGTTTTAATAACCGGATTGTGTCGCGTAACCAAACCATACTGCCTGATCATGTCCGGCAATTCCGGCAAATCCGCCATGGTGAACACCAGATCAAACAATTTCAAAAATTTTTCCCGGTCGGCGGGCAGGACACATCCCGAAACAAAGGTCAGCAGATTGCGGTTGTTCTTCCATTTGTTCCAACGGGCGATCCGGGAGTACACCTTGTCGATTGATTTTTGCCTGACCGAGCAGGCCAGGATGCCCAGAAGATTAGCTTCTTCCTCTTCGTCGGTCCAGCTGTATCCCATCTCCTCAATGACAGTCCGCACACGTTCACTGTCCGATTTGTTCATCTGGCAGCCCAGGGTTACTATGTGGTATTTCATCCGATACTCAAAAATAAACCTCCGTTTTGATGTTTCCCGAAGGAAATCCGCGTGAGGTCAGCAAATCATAAACTTCGTAAATCATGTCACAATTCCCGCAAAGATACACCATTGTGTCAATATCCAAAGTCATTTGACTGAGGTAATCGGTAACCCTTCCGTGAAAATCACCCTCCGTATCCCGTGATGCGCAAAGCAAGTATTTATTTCTCGGAAAATGATGTCTTTCGCAGGCATCCCGGGTATACCTGACTCCGTGAAGTATGCCGTAATCCAGGTTGGGATAAGTGCCCGTAATGCTGTGAAAAGGCGCAATTCCGGTACCGGTGCCTATGAAAAGGAATTTTTTATGCAGGTGTTGTTCCGGGATGGTGAAATAGCCGAAGGGACCATCCACCTCAAGCAGCTCGCCGGGGATAAGCTTTCTGAGTTGTTTGGACACCAGTCCGTTATCAACTTCCTTGATCAGTACTTCCAGTGCAGGATCCTTCTCTGTGCTGTATATGGAATATTCACGTACCTGGTTGTTTCCGGGTATGCCGAGTGTAATGTGCTGACCTGCCCTGAAATTCATGTCGTTCCGGTCAAATCGCAGGACATAGGTATCCGGCGTAAGTTGCCTGATTTGCTGAAGCCTGTATATTTTTCTTACGTAAAGTGGCTCTACAGGATGTCGGGTCTGAGGTGCAGGTTCCATATAATATGAGACTTTTCATTCAACTAACAATCCAGACGGAGAATTTGTTTTGCAGGCTTAAGAACCAGAGGTTATTTAACCTATTTTTGTATTTGTGATATACCCCTCTAACTTTGAGCTAAAGACCGGTTTCGACCAGATCAGGGAACTGGTAAAGGAGCATTGCCTTTTTATACCGGGTAAACAAAAGGTGGATGAGGTCAGGTTCACGGCGGACTATGATCTCTTAAGGGAATGGCTGGAGCAAACTGCAGAGTTCAAAGAAATTTGCCTGTTCGAGGAGAATTTCCCCGTGGATAATTACCGCGACCTGACACCGGGACTCAGAAAGGCCCGTATAGAAGGTACTTATTTGGAAATTGAAGAGGTGAATGACCTTAAACGGTCGCTTGAAACCATCAAGGCCATCCTTCGCTTTTTCAGGAATACGGCCCCCGGGAAATACCCGCGGCTGAAGAGCCTTGCCGGAAATGTAAAATATTACAGTTATGTGGAAGAAAGGATTAACGCTATTCTCTCCAAACAAGGCAAGATAAAAGACAATGCATCCACGGACCTGCGGCACATCCGGGAGGAGATTGCGCAAAAACATGCGACTGCCGGTAAAAAGCTGCAAAGCCTGTTAAAACATGCCATCGATGCAGGTTATATTGAAAAAGACACAGCCATCTCGATCCGCAACGGCAGGCAGGTGATTCCGGTTCCGGTTTCCAACAAAAGAAAGATCAGCGGCATTGTACATGACGAATCGGCCACCGGCCGGACCGCTTATGTAGAGCCTGCCGAAGTGGTTGAACTCAACAACGAGATCAGGGAACTGGAAATTGCCGAAATCCGGGAGATCGTTAAAATACTGATCGCTTTCACGGATTCCATCCGCCCTTATATCGATGACCTGCTGGCCAGCTATGATTTCCTGGGCAGTATCGATTTTATCAGGGCAAAGGCTTTATTTGCGCTGAGGATCAATGCCGGCTTGCCAGCCCTGATCAATTCCGCAGGTTTCCGCTGGAAACAGGCAGTACATCCCTTGTTATACCTGCATCACAAAAAAGAGAACCTGGAGGTGGTTCCGCTCGACATTGATCTCGATGAAAAAAACCGCATTTTACTCATCTCAGGGCCCAATGCAGGTGGTAAATCCGTTTGTCTTAAAACGGTAGGATTGCTGCAGTACATGCTTCAATGCGGCTTGCTCGTCTCCCTTGTTGAAAGCTCCGAAACTGGCGTGTTCACGGATATCCTTATCGACATCGGCGACGAACAGTCGATTGAGAACGACCTCAGCACATACAGCTCCCACCTGCTCAACATGAAGAACTTCCTGCGCCATGCGTCCTCCCACAGTCTCATCCTGATTGATGAATTCGGCACCGGCACGGAACCACATATTGGCGGTGCCATTGCCGAGGCCATTCTCGAATCGCTCAACAGCAAACAAACCTATGGCGTGATTACCACCCATTACTCCAACCTGAAACACTTTGCTTCCGCAGCTCCGGGTGTCACCAACGGCGCCATGATGTTCGACACCGGAAAGATGAAACCCCTGTTCAGACTGGAGACCGGCAAACCCGGAAGTTCCTTTGCCATTGATATTGCCCGGCAGATAGGTCTCCCCGAGGATATCCTCAGGAATGCCTCCGAAAAATCAGGTGAAGATCACATCAATTTTGACCGCCACCTGCGGGAAATCCTCCGCGATAAAAGATACTGGGAAGAAAAACGCGACAGGATCAGGATCTCGGAAAAACGCCTGGCCGCCATGCTCGATCAGTATGAAGAAGAACTGAGCATGACCAAAAAAATGAGGAAGGAAATCCTTGAAAATGCCAAACATGAAGCTGAAAACCTGCTGGCGAATACCAACCGTGAAATCGAAAAAACAATCCGGGTGATCCGTGAAACGCAGGCCGGAAAGGAAGATACCAAAGAAGCACGGAAGGAACTTGAGGTTTATAAGAACAGGCTGGCGGCAGAAGCTACCGCAGGTGACGGCAAACTGGACAACAAGCTGGGTGAAATACAGAAAACGGCAAAAAAATACAAAAGAGAGGAGACGGAAACCCGGCAGGTTGTTGTCTCCGTGCCGGATGACCAGCTCATGGCGGGCGATGAGGTGCGCATACTGAACCTGAACTCGGAGGGAGAGATCCTGGAAATCAACGGTGACAATATACTGGTCACCTACGGAGAAAGCATGATCACCTCGGTGAAAAGGAACAATGTAACAAAAATTCCGGAAAAGGAGCGTTCCCGCGGGAGATCCCATGCCACCCAGTTTGATCAGAGCATCAGCCAGCGCAAACTGAATTTCAGATCCGAGATTGATATCCGCGGCAAGCGGGGTGAAGAAGCCCTCGATATTGTCAGGAACTTTGTGGATGATGCCACCGTGGTGGGAGTTTCAGAGCTGAGGATCCTTCACGGAAAAGGAAACGGCATACTTAAAAGCCTGGTACGTGAGTACCTTAACGCTCTCGACGTGGTGCGATCCTGCAAAGATGAGCTTGTGGAACAAGGCGGATCAGGAATCACAGTAGTAAAATTAGATTTCTGAGATGAAGGAATCAAACAGTATAATATGCATTATTTGCTCTGCGGTAACACCAAGAATTCAGTTTACGGCTGATTTTTTATCATCCACAGTAGGGGTCACCTTCACGGTGACCCAATCTCTTGACCCCGGAAACCCGAAAGTCATCACAAGCCCAAATGTAATTTATTATGGTCAGGTCCCCGTTCCCGGCGCATTCAACATTTTTGCCTCCGGCTTATCCGGTGAAACCGCGATCCGGGAGTTTGAACCGGCGGTACTGAGAAACGGAAGACAAACCATGCTGTTCCCTGCCCCCGAAGGATTTGATCTGCCTTTCGACCTGTTTTCCGCTGTTTTTTACCTGCTTGCGAGGTACGAGGAATACCTTCCTTTTAGAGCTGATGAACATGGCCGCTTTGAAGCGGACCAGAGCCTCGCCTTTCGCGAGGGTTTCCTGGAAGAGCCCGTTGTGGATCAATGGATTGAAATGCTTAAGATTGCCCTGGTTAATAAGTACCCCGGACTGAACCCGGTCAAACGGAATTTCCGTTATGAATCCACTTTTGACGTTGACAATCCCTGGGCATACCTGCACAAAGGGTTTTTTCGCACTGCCGGAGGTTTTATTAAGAACATGCTGCAAATGAACTATCCTGAATTCAAATTGCGCTTGAATGCGCTGAGAGGGAAAAGACCGGATCCCTATGATACTTATGATTATATCCTGGACAGAGAAAAACAATACGGATTTCTGTCCTCCTTTTTTTTTCTGTCGGGTGGTTATGACCGCTACGACAGCAATTACGCCCTGGGAACCCCGGCCTTTAAAAATCTGCTGAAACGTTTGAAACCCGGCCGAACCATGGGTATTCACCCTTCCCACCGTTCCAACCGGAGCATGGAGTTGCTGCAGTTCGAAGTGGAACGCTTTTCCAGGTTCCTGGGCAGCAAAGCGGAAGCCTCACGGCAGCATTTCCTGATCCTCCGGTTTCCAGAAACTTACAGAAGATTGATGAAAATGGGACTGAAGGAAGATCACTCCATGGGTTATGCTTCGGGTATCGGATTCAGAGCAGGCACCAGCAGACCGTTCCGGTTTTATGACCTGGGCTTTGAATGTGAAACAAACCTCCTGGTCCATCCTTTTATAGTAATGGATGTGACTTTGCAGCAATACCTGGGTCTGAAACCTGACGAAGCCCTGGACAGAATCAGCGCTATTGTGGAAAAAATTAAAGCAGTGAATGGCATCTTTACCAGCCTTTGGCATAATGAATCATTGTCAGAGAATGGAGTTTGGAAGGGATGGAGGCGGGTGTATGAGGAAATGATTCGAATGATGAATTATGAATTATGAATTATGAATTATGAATTATGATTAACCCTTCAAGCGGTCCATAGACCCTTGAAGGGTGGTTTAATTAACTGCAAATGATCAGATACCTGAAACATACCGAAATTAACAAAGAACTATGGGACAGCTGCATCGGGCGATCGGTGAACCGCATGCCTTATGCCTTGTCCTGGTGGCTCGACACGGTATGTGATGGTTGGGAAGCGCTTGTAGAGGATGATTACGGTGCCGTTATGCCCCTCACCCGGAACCGGAAACTGGGATTTGATTACCTGTACCAGCCTTATTTTACTCAGCAGTTGGGTGTGTTCTCGACGGATATCCCCGGTTCCGAGGAGATCAACCGGTTCCTGGCTGCCATTCCGGCTACTTATCGGTATATCTATATCCAGCTGAATTCCGGTAATCAGCCTACCGATGCAAGTTTCAGCTACAGGCCGCGAAAAAACTACACCCTGGATCTGTCAAAATCCCATATTCAGTTATCTGCTAATTATCACCGCAATTGCCGCCGGAATATACAGAAGGCCGTACATGCCGGCCTCAGAGTGAAACCCGGACCCGGCCCCTCTGTTTTTACCCAATTCGTTCACAGACATCTCGACCGGAAGCTCAACGGTCTGAGGAAGAATTTTTATCCCATGCTGCAGCAGATTGTGCAAGTCAGCATACAAAATGGTACCGGAAAAATCCAGGGGGTCTATAAGCCCGGTGGCATACTGGTGGCTGCAGGGTGGTTTATGGAGTCTGCCGGAAGATATACCTTCCTGGTATGCGCTTCCACGCCTGAAGGGAAGAAAAGCCAAGCCATGTTCCTGCTTGTGGATGATGCCCTGCGGGATAAGGCCGGAAGCGGGCTGGTCTATGATTTTGCCGGATCAGACCTTCCCGGGATCAGCTATTTCAACCAGGGATTTGGTGCCAACGAAAGTTTCTATACTGCCGTAAAGCGCAATCTGCTCCCCTGGCCACTCAGGATGTTCAAAAGGTGAACGATTCAGCGGGTAAGCTGAATATTATTTTTTATCGCGGTACAAGCATTGATCTGCATCGCATATGGCACAAAAATAACCCTGGTTTTCAACGTCCTCTCCAATGCCGATGATGCCGCTTACCGATTTGATAGGAAGCATCAGGGAGGATCCGGTCAGCTGAACACCGCAGGTATTATCCTGAAGAAGATGGAACAATTGTTGCTGGTCCGACACCGGCCAGTTACAATATCCCGGACTATACCGGTTGGTCACTTTGAGTCCGTCCGCCGCCATATCCTCTTCCAGCTTTTTGTGAACGAAATCTGCAACATCTTCAGCTATCTCGGAGCCGATAAGGTCCACAATGAGCCCTTCGAGTGAATGGCCATCCTTCATCAGCCGTTTTGAGAGCAGCTCGACTTCATCCCCGCAGGTACCTACAAAAAGGGCAACGCGGGTGCTTTTTAAAAGCGCCAGCGTGACCATTTTGTTCAGGTGGAAAACTTTACCCTCCAGGCTCATGGTGCCGTTTTCATTCAAAAAGTGCGGATCCGTGAAAATCGACCAGCAGGCAAACGGAGAACTGATCCCGACACTTTGCTGGATGAGTTCCTGAATTTTATCCATCAGGTAATCATCTGCCTGATCCACCGGAACGCCCAAAAACTTCAGGATATTGTCCGCACTGATGCGCAAACCGGAAGAAGGTATGCTACAAACCATATTCCGAAGGTATAAAAGTATCCCCAAGTTCAGGGAGCATCATTTCAACAAATTCACTCTCCCCGGTGGGAACACTGTTGATATCTGACTCAAGCATATCCATCCATACCAGTTCCTTTTCATCGGTAAGCAGTTGTCCGCTGTCAATAGCTTCCCGGATGATTTTGATTGCCTCTTTGCAGCCTGAAACCGTTGAATCAATTGAATTCTTCCCCCTGATGATCTGACCTGCTATCCTGATCACATTTTTGGGCGCAAGAACCAGGGCCTGCGGATCAAAACCTATATCTGAATTCACCAGCAGCTTTTGCAGTAGCAAAGATTCCATTTCTCCGCAACTTTTGGCTTCATTCAGCAAACGCACATCGTATTCGAGCTGCTCATAATAAGCAACAGGCGCCATGCCGGAGAGAAGCCTGATATTCTGAACCGATTCATTGCTCCACAGATCGGCAGCAGCGGCCGCCACATTGCCTAAAGGACTCAGATGAGCGCAGGCTGATGTTTTACCTTCCATGGAAATGGGTATGCCTGTTATTGCCTTGATAAAGATCCCTTCATAGGCACAATCCTTATCGGGTCCGGTTGCACCCTGCTCAACAGCCACCAGTGTACGTGGTACGGTTGCCACCCGGGCAACAGCGGCAACTATCTTCGGGATGTAATGCCGGTCTGCCAGAATCATGGCCGTATTCCCGAAACCGCAAGCTGTGTCGCCGCCCGCAATGACCCCTTTCTTCCTGGCAATGTCCACTATCTTGGACCACAGGAATTCCATGTCCCTCACACCGAGAACAGCCTGGGAAAAAATGAATCTTTTCATATCGCACATCATCAGTGCACTGTCTGATATTTCTTTTCCGCCGGTGCTTTCAATCGAAAGAAGATTACCCCCTGCTTTCGCGCCTTGTTCGAACAATTCCAGCATGGAATCGAGGTATGAGGAAGTGCGCGATCTGGGAGGCCTGTCGAATTCCCTGAGGTCATTGGGTGTAAGCCTGATCTCAACCGGTAAGTTGTATTTCTGATGGTATTTTTCACAGATCTCGTTCATAACCATAACCACCTCGACACCAATGGCAGGAGTTCTGGTCATTTCGATAAGGGTTTCCAATTCCAGCACCAGTCCTCTGCTGTTGAGCTCAATGGCCCTTTCAAGTATTCCTTCGGTGATTTCGGTATAATGCTTCCGTACATCAGGCAATGTTTTCAGTGACACTTCCATGGGAGGAAGTGTAAAGTTGATTTCGGGATATACCCGGCCTCCGCCAATGATCAGACCCCGTTTGGTTTTAACAGGCAAAGGTGCGTCACCGAAAATGAGTTTCTCCGGATCAGAAATGGTAAGTGATTTATACTTCATGTGTCAGAGAATTCAGATAAGCAACCGCTCCCTGTGGATCAGAGGCATAGCCATCAGCACCGATTTCCACCCTGAACTGTTCAGTTACAGGCGCACCGCCAATCATCAATGTGACGGCCGGAAACTTGCTTTTAATATCCCCGACAATGGTCCTCATATTGTGCATCGTAGTTGTGAGTAAAGCAGAAAGGCCTAACACGGCATCTCCATGCTCCTGTATGGTCTGGATATATTTCTGTGCACTTACATCCACTCCCAGGTCAATCACTTCCCATCCGGCACCTTCAACAATCATGGCAACCAGGTTTTTCCCGATATCATGCAGATCCCCGGCAACCGTGCCGATGATCAGTTTCCCCTTTCTTTTGACTTCCCCCGACTGGAAATAGGGTTTGAGGTGAACCATGGATGCATTCATGGCCCTGGCTGAAATGAGCATCTGGGGAACGAATATTTTTTTGTCCGCAAATTTCTGTCCCACCTTATCCATAGCTTTAATCAGCGCATCGTTAAGGATTTCCGACGGTTTGAAACCTCTCTCCAGCGCCATCCGGGTGAGTTCATCCGCGCCATCCATGCCCTTCATATCGGGCGGAAAAGGAGTGATCCTGTTTACTTTGCCCAGCTCAACGCATGTAAGGATTCTGGTCAACAAGTCATCATTATTCATAAGCGTGTTCAATGGTTTTATCTTATTGGTTTCTAATGATCTCAGCTATCCTTCGGATATGCTCAGGCGTGGTTCCGCAGCACCCTCCGATGACATTGGCGCCCGCATCCGCCAGGGAAGTGATAAACTCAGCCATTTGCTCCGGGCTCTCGGGAAATATTGTTTTCCCTGCCTTATAAACGGGCATGCCGGCATTGGCGTGAATCAATACCGGGATGGTACTATTCACCCTGCGGATCTCTTTCACAATGCCAATCATATCCCGAATGCCGTTACCGCAATTGGCGCCGATAATCTGCGCGCCTGCGCCGGTAATCTCTTCTGTCATCAATGCCGGTGTCACGCCCATCATGGTGTGGTAGGAATCTTCCCCGGATTTTTCGAAAGTCATGGTACAGATTACCTCGCATGTTGTATGATCAAGACAGGCATGGACAGCCGCTTTGGCTTCTTCCAGATCTGACATGGTTTCAACAATAAGCGCATCGGCTCCTCCGTTCATCAGGGCTACTGCCTGCACGGTGAAAGCTTCATAAAGCTCTTCATAAGTAACATCACCCATCATGATCAGTTTCCCTGTAGGGCCTATGGATCCAAGCACATGATGATCTGCACCGGCTGCTTTTCTGGATATCTGAGCCGCAGCCCGGTTGATTTCAATGACTTTTCCCTGCAGGTTGTAGGACGACAACTTAAAGTAATTTCCACCAAAGCTGTTGGTCTCAATCATGTCCGCGCCGGCTTCAATATAACTATTTGCAATGGCCAGCACATCTTCGGCCCGGTTTAGATTCCAGATTTCCGGGCATTCTCCCGGACCGAGTCCTTTTTGCTGCAAAAAAGTGCCCCAGGCTCCATCCGAAACCAGCACCTTCCCGTTCCTGATCTTTTCAGCAATCCTGTTCATAGTCCGGATTTATTTCTGTTATTATCATTTTATAACTATGACATTAAATCATATGCAGATACGCATATTTATATTTACTTTATTTTATATTTATTGTTTCAAACTACAATTCTGTTATGACAGACAAACAATGGACAGACCTCGTTGCTATAGTAAACGGTGCAAAAAGGCAACCGCTGCCTGTTGGTTTTATTATTGACAGCCCATGGCTTCCAAACTGGTACGGGATCAATATACTGGAGTACTTTTCCAATGATGAGCTCTGGTTGAAATCCAATCTGAGCGCCATTGAGACTTTTCCCGATGTCATGTTCCTTCCCGGTTTCTGGAGCGAGTACGGCATGTGCACCGAACCTTCGGCTTTCGGATCCAAATGCATCTTCTGGAAGAATGATTTTCCCTTTGCGGAAAAAGTCATTCACGCTCCGGATAATATTCGAAGTCTGAAACTTCCGAATCCTGAAACCGACGGCCTTCTTCCCTTCACCCTGAACCGGCTTGTCATCACCCGGCCGGCCATCGAAAAAGCCGGTCACAAGATACGCTTTTCCGTATCACGCGGTCCGCTGAATGTGGCTTCTTTTCTCATGGGAACCACCGAACTGCTGACCACCATGATGATGGAACCTGAGACTGTTCATGTGCTGTTGAGGCTTATCACCGATTTTCTGAAATCTTGGCACAAACTGCAGATGGAGACCATTCCGACAATCGATGGCATCATGATGCTGGACGATATCGTAGGTTTTATAGGTGAACAGGAATTCATGGAATTTGGCTATCCTTATCTCAAAGAACTATACGATGTAAACGTGAGCGTTAAATTGTTCCACAACGATGCTGACTGCACCGAATCCGTTAAATACTATCCCGAACTGGGTATCAATTTATTCAATCCGGGAACCCACATGACTGTTAAAGAACTTATTCAGGTTACGGAAGGCAAGTTGACCATCCTCGGCAACATCCCTCCCCGTGATGTGCTGTCAGCCGGAACGCCCGATATCATAAAAAAAACTGTGCAGGACCTTCTGGCTGATACACCCGATCATACACGCCTGGTGGTTTCCTGTGGAGGAGGAATGCCTCCGGCCGTTTCGTCAAAGAACATTCATGCTTTCATCAGTGCTGCCAAAGGCTGATCAGGCGCGGGTATATCGTGGTAAATGTACAGTTATTTTCGAAGTGACGACTGCCTGATAATCAGGGAATGACTGATCACAATGCTGTTGAGCAATTCCGACTGTTCACCTTTGAGGATACTGATCATGGTGGCTGCTGCAATTTCACCCATCTCCCGGCCCGGATAATGAACCGTGGTAAGATTGGGTTCCACTACCCGGGAAATCGGATCATCATTAAAGCCGGCAATGCAAATATCGTCGGGGATGCGGATGCCTGCCTGCTTTAATTCACAAATCACAGATACTGCCGAGATATCGTTCGCTGCAAATATGCCATCCGGCATCGGTTTTTGCTGCAAAACGGCTTTGGCTGCCTCAATACCGGAATTATGGCTGAGATCAGAGATCATCAGCATCTTATCATTGAACTGAAGGCCATGATCTTGCAGCGCCCGCTGATATCCTTTGAACCGCTCGGAATATACATTCCGGATAAGACTTCCTCCCAGGTGAATGATGTTTTTGCAGCCCTGGCTGATCAAATGAGAGGTTGCCTCGTATCCGGCCTTATAATTATTGATGACTATGCTTTTGCATTTAGGATGATCGCAAACCCGATCAAAGAAAACAATCGGGATTCCTTTGTTAAAAAGTATTCCGAAGTGATCGAGATTCTGCGTTTCGTAGGAAAGTGAAACCAGGAGACCATCTACCCGAGAGTTGAACAGGGTGGCAATACTGGCGGATTCTTTTTTAACGGACTCTTGTGATTGACTGATAATCAAGTGGTAAGCCGATTCAATGAAAATCTTTTCCATTCCGGAAATCACAGTCGACATAAAATAACTGTCGAGACGCGGAACAACGACGCCAATGGTAGAAGTCCGCTTTTGCCTCAGGTTGCTGGCAAATTTATTTTGCTGGTAACCCATTTTTCGGGCAGTCATCAGGATCTTTTTCTTGATCTCCTTCCTGACATGGGGGTGATCCTTTAATCCTCTGCTAACGGTTGATGCTGAAATATTTAATACCTTAGCTATGTCGTAAATGGTTACGTCCCGGTTGGTTGTCATATTGATTTGGCTTATTACAAAGTAAACATAAAAAAAGGATATCATGAAAATACTATGGCACTTTTTAGCAATCGGTTGCATTAATTTTTTTCCTATTTTTATGGGGCTATTTTTAACAACAA
Source organism: Bacteroidales bacterium (assembly GCA_041737175.1). Lineage (GTDB taxonomy): Bacteria > Bacteroidota > Bacteroidia > Bacteroidales > UBA10428 > UBA5072. The sequence continues at coordinate 296,926 of JBGSSF010000025.1, read as the reverse complement.
TGTCTATAATAAGCTTTTATTTTTAAGTTGCAAACATATAGCCGGTGTCAGCCTGAATCATTTGGTTTTAAAATATAATATAAACAACAATAAAACAAAGAAAAAACACAACTGCAATCGATTGTATTCAATCCCATCATTAACTTTAAAATAACCATAAACATGCTTTCGGAAACCCAAAAAATCTCCGTGAAGGAAAAAATCGGCTTCAGCCTGGGAGACGGCGCTGCCAATCTCATCTTTCAAACCATGATGTTGCTGCAACTTAGTTTTTATACCGACACCTTTGGACTCACTGCAGGTGCTGCAGCCACCCTGTTCCTTGTTGCAAGATTGTGGGGTGCCGTTGCCGATCCCGTCATGGGAGCTATCGGCGACAGGACCAAAACCCGTTGGGGTAAATTCAGGCCCTGGATCCTTTGGACCGCGGTTCCGTTTGGCATTGTCGGGTACCTGGCATTCACAACTCCCGATTTTGGCACCAGCGGTAAACTCGTTTATGCCTATATTACCTATCTGTTGCTGATGACGGTGTACTCAGCCAACAATATCCCCTATTCCGCCCTGAGTGGCGTGATAACAGGTGATATGGAACAGCGCACAAGTCTTTCCTCGTTCCGCTTTGTTCTTGTAGTTCTTGCAACCCTTGCCATCCAGGGTTTTGCACTGCCCATGGTCAATCATTTCGGCCAGGGAGACAGCGCCAAAGGATACCAGATCACCATGGGTATATTCAGCGCCATTGCTGTTCTCTTCTTTATCATTACGTTTGCCACCACCAAAGAAAGGATCAAGCCGGCACCCCAGCAGAAAACATCGCTCAAACAGGATATCACCGATCTGTTTACCAACCGGCAGTGGATGATCATGTTCTTTGTTTTCGTGTTTATGTTTATTTTCCTGGCCATCCGGAACGGTATCCTGCTTTATTTTTTCAAATATTACCTGAATGTTGAAAGCCAAAGAGCATTCCTCGAGGGCCTTGACAAGGGGCTTTTCGGGCTCCTGGGATCCATGGGAATGACAGCCGCTTCTGCCGACATAGCGGGAAATACTTTCAGTGTGATAAACATCTTTAGCCAGATTGCCTCACTTCTGGGTATCGCCCTTTCAAAACCCCTGGCAACCAGGTTCGGGAAGAGGGATGCTTTCCGGACCTGGCTGATCATAAGCGGTATTTTTGCAGCCTTATTTGTCATTGCTCCTCCCACCGGTATTTTGCTTACCTGTATCCTTTCATTACTTTTCAACTTCTCCTGGGGTGTGACCATGCCGTTGCCCTGGGCCATGATGGCTGATGTGGCTGATTACGGCGAATGGAAAACCAAACGCCGTGCAACCGGTATTGTGTTTGCCGGTGTTGTCATCGGACTTAAAGTAGGCCTGGCCCTTGGAGGATTCCTCGCCGGTCAGCTTCTGTCGCTATACGGATACGTCTCCAATGTTGCCCAATCTGCTGGTGCGCTGCGTGGAATTCGCCTGACAGTCAGCATTTATCCGGTCATAGCTTTGGTCCTGTGTGTCATTGCCCTGTTTATATATGGCATTAACCGGAAAGTAGAATACCAGATGCAGGATGAACTGGCAGAACGACGTAAAAACTATGAATAAGAATCTCGAAAATATCATAAACCAAAAACTTACAGAATGAAATCCTTAACAAATCGGTCCTTCATGAAACTCATCATCTGTCTGGCATTGCCAGTCGCGCTGCTCGGCATTTCATGCAAAAAACCCGCCGAACCACTGAAACCGGTTGAAGGCTTAAAAGACAGCTTCAAAGACAAGTTTCTCATCGGTGTGGCGCTGAATAAAGCACAGATACTCGGAAGAGATACATTGGCACATGCTTTTACCGTACAGCATTTTAATTCCATTACTGCAGAAAACGAAATGAAGTGGGAACGCATCCACCCGCAGCCTGATGTATATGATTTCACGGTTCCCGACAGCCTGATTGCTTTTGGCGAGCGCAACGGCATGTTTATAGTCGGGCATACACTCATATGGCACTCCCAGGTGCCCGATTGGGTTTTCACCGATGAAAAGGGAAAGCCTCTGACCCGCGATGCTCTGCTCCAACGCATGAAGGATCATATTTTTGCCGTTGTCGGCCGGTATAAGGGCAAGGTGGATGGATGGGATGTGGTAAATGAAGCATTGGATGAAGACGGACAGCTGCGCAAATCCAGGTGGTATGAAATCATCGGTGATGATTATATTCAGAAAGCCTTTGATTACACCCGCGAAGCAGATCCCGATGCAGAGCTTTATTACAATGATTACAACATAGAACTCAAAGAAAAGAGGAAGGGTGCTGTCAGGCTGCTTCAGGAACTGCAGCAGAAAGGCATTAAAATTGACGGAGTGGGCATTCAGGGACATTGGCACCTGCACTCACCCGATCTGCAAGAGATTGATTCAAGCCTTCAGGCATATGGACAACTTGGTCTGAAGGTCATGATCACCGAACTGGATGTTAACGTCATTCCCGAACCTTCAGGTGTTATTGGCGCCGATATTGCACAGCGGGCGGATTATCAGAGCCAGCTGAATCCATGGCCTGAAAGTTTTCCCGATTCCATGCAGCAGGTTTTGGCCAGCCGGTATGCCGAACTGTTCGGATTGTTCCTGAAGCACAGCGATAAGGTAAGCCGGGTGACCTTCTGGGGAATTCACGATGGCTATTCCTGGAAGAACAACTGGCCAATACCGGGCCGGACGACTTATCCCCTGCTTTTTGACCGGAATTACCAGCCTAAACCTGCGTATGATGCTGTCATCGAATTGACCAAAATACAGCCGGAAGCCAGTAAATGAAATCATTCACTTAAAACTTAAAACGAATGCCAGTCGCACTTTATAAAAACCCGAAATTACCTGTCGCAGCAAGAGTGAAGGATCTGCTGGCCAGGATGACCCTTGAGGAAAAAACCGCCCAACTGATGGGATTGTGGAATGGTGGTGTCGAAGATTTCAAAGAAGAGATTTTTGCCGACAAGGCAAAGATGAAGGAAATATTCGGAAACGGTTGCCATTCCATCCATCCAGCTCCCTTTGGAATCAAAGAGACCGTCAAACTCAGGAACAGGATCCAGAAATATCTCATGGAGGAAACCCGTTTGGGAATCCCTGCCCTGTTTGTGGATGAAGGACAACACGGGATGATGCGTCCCGATTCAACCGTATTTCCCCAGGCCATTGGCTTGGCCTGTTCATGGAATCCCGTTCTTTTTGAACAGGTATATACCGTTGTTGCCCATGAGATGCGCTCCAGGGGAACGCATCACGCGCTTACGCCCGTTATTGACGTTTGTCGGGAACCCAGGTGGGGACGGGTCGAGGAAACTTACGGGGAAGACCCTTACCTGAACGGCATCCTGGCCTGCGCTGCCGTAAAGGGATTGCAGGGAACAACTACCGGCAGGGTGGCCAGAAATCACGTTGCAGCCACTCTGAAACACCTGGTGGGTCACGGTGAATCGGAAGGTGGACAAAACCAGGGCCCTGCCAACTATTCCATGCGTGTTCTGCGCGATTATCATATGCCACCCTTTAAAATGTGCATCGATCGGGTGAAACCAGTATCGGTAATGCCTTCCTACAATGAAGTGGATGGTGTGCCCTCACACGCCAACACCTGGCTGATCAGAAAGCTGTTGAGAAAGGAATGGAAATTCAAGGGATTGGTTGTTTCTGATTATTACGGAGCGGACCAGCTTTACCAGAAGCATTTTGTGGCAAAAGACGGCAGGGAAGCTGCCAGGATGGCATTTAACGCCGGGGTCCAGTACGAATTGCCGCAGGCCAACCTTTACAAATATCTGCCGGAATTATTAAAGAAAGGCATGATCAAACAGGCGGATATTGACACTGCCGTTGCCCAAACCCTGAAACTGAAGTTTGAACTGGGCTTATTTGAGGATCCCTATGTGGATGTGAATAATGCCATCAAGGTCAGCAAAGAATCCGAACATAGGGCAATTGCTTTGCAGGCGGCACGGGAATCCATAGTATTGCTTAAAAATGACCATTTGCTTCCCCTATCAAAAGATAAGTATAAAAAAATCGCTGTTATAGGGCCCTGTGCCGCGGATATCTATTTCGGCGGCTATGCCGGTGAACCTTATGAAAAAGTAAGCCTGCTCGACGGCATCCGGAAAAAAGCCGGGAAGGCGGAAATCCTTTTTGCGCAAGGGTGCCGGTTAACCACCAATACGAGCAACAGTTATTTTAACTGGAAGTATGATGAAATAAAATTTGCGTCCAGGGAGGAAAACCTCAAGCTGATCCAGGAAGCAGTCACAGTGGCCAAAAAAGCGGAGATCATCATCCTGGCAGTTGGTGAAAACGAGCATCTTTGCCGTGAAGCCTGGGCCAAAACCCATCTTGGCGATAACCTGACGCTGGACCTTTTTGGAGAGCAGAATGAACTGGCCGATGCCTTGCTTGCCCTGGGAAAACCAATCGTTGTTTACCTGATGAACGGCCGTCCATTATCTGTGAACAGGCTTTCTGAAAAAGCCGGCGCTATATTGGAAGGCTGGTATATGGGAGAGGAAACCGGAACGGCAGCAGCCGACATCATTTTTGGCGACGTAAATCCTTCCGGCAAGCTTACCATTACATTTCCCAAATCTTCGGGACAGCTTCCGATGTTTTACAACCACAAACCCAGCGCGCAATTTCATGACTACCTCTCCCAGGACATCAACCCTTTGTTTTATTTTGGATATGGATTGAGCTATACCCATTTCAAATACGGGAAACCTGTACTCACCAAAAAATCTATAAAGTCCAATGAACCGGTATGGGTGGAGGTCAATATCACCAATACGGGCAAGATGACCGGTGATGAGATCGTTCAGATGTATATCAGAGACAGGGTAAGCTCTGTCACCCGTCCGGTGAAAGAACTGAAAGGCTTTCAGCGTGTTTCCCTGAAACCGGGTGAAATGAAGACTGTCAGGCTGGAAATTACACCCGAAAAACTTGCATTTCATAATGTGGATATGAAATTTGTGGTTGAACCGGGTGAATTCGAAATTATGGTAGGTAGTTCATCAAGAGATGAGGATCTGCAAATGATCCTATTAGAAGTGAAACAGTGATGCAGTCATGAGAATATCCTTGTGTCAACCTGCCTTTGGTCTGATTTTCGCAATTCTGTCGGTTCCCTTCCTGAGTGCCCAGACCACTCCCCGGTCACTTATTGTCAACCAGTCCGGAAAAGGATTTGCCCTGTCGGTTCCAGGAAAGTCCGCCCCTATTTATGTGAGTTCTGAAGACTTTCCGGGTGTGATCAGGGCATGCGGGGACTTGCAGACTGATATCGGGCGGGTGACGGATGCTGTTCCGGAACTTCTTACCGGCAGGCTGCCACAGGCAAAACAGGCTGTCATTGCAGGAACTCTGGGGAAAAGTCCTGTGATCGACCGGTTGGTGAAGGACGGGAAGATAGATGCAAAGGGCATTGCCGGACAATGGGAGACATACAGGATACAGGTTGTAAACAAGCCTTTCCCCGGAATTGGGGAAGCACTTGTCATTCTGGGAAGCGACAAGAGGGGCACGATTTATGGCCTATATGAATTATCGGGCGCAATGGGCGTGTCACCCTGGCACTGGTGGGCCGATGTTCCCGTGGAACATAAAGAAACCCTGTACATATTATGTGACCAATTTACCCAGGGTCCACCCGTGGTCAAATACCGGGGAATATTCTTAAATGATGAATACCCCGCTCTGACCAACTGGGTGGCTGAAAAATACGGGATGGTCGAACCCGGCGCGGAGCCACCCATACCAACGGGTGTTGCCAATTATAACCGCGAATTCTACTCCAGGCTCTTTGAACTTATCCTTCGGCTGAAAGGCAACTACCTTTGGCCGGCCATGTGGAACAATGCTTTCAACGAAGATGACCCTGAGAATCCCCGGCTGGCTGATGAATATGGCATTGTAATGGGGACCACCCATCAGGAACCCATGCTGCGTGCCCAAAAGGAATGGGACCGCCGGTACAAGGCCACCCTTGGAAGCTGGAACTATGCCAAACATCCTCAGGTGCTCCAGGACTTCTGGCGCGAAGGAATTCGACGTAACAAAAATTATGAAAGCATCATAACCATTGGATTACGCGGAGCCGATGACACCGAAATGGCTCCCGGTGGCCCTGAAGCCAATATCACCATGCTGGAAGGCATAGTGGATGTCCAGCGTAAAATATTAGCCGAGGAAATGGATACCGGCACTACCGCTGTGCCTCAGTTGTGGTGCCTTTACAAGGAGGTTCAGGACTATTATAACGCCGGTATGCGGGTTCCGGATGATGTGACTTTGCTTTGGGCCGAAGACAACTGGGGAAACGTCCGCAGGTTGCCCACCGCGGAAGAAAGATTGCGGAGCGGCGGGGCAGGAATATATTATCATTTTGACTATCACGGAGGTCCCCGCAGCTACCAGTGGATCAATACCAGTCCCGTTCCGAAGATCTGGGACCAGATGTCGCTTGCCCGGCAATATGGAGCCGACCGGATCTGGATAGTGAATGTGGGCCATTTCAAAGGCTATGAATTTCCCCTCGAATACTTCATGAACCTGGCCTGGTACAAGGACAGTCTGCGAAATGACAATATCCTGGAATATACCCGCAAATGGTCTGAAAAGCAATTTGGCAAGGAATATTCCGGCGAGATCGCAGATATCATTTCAAAATACACCCGATACAACGGCCGGCGAAAGCCTGAATTGCTGTCGCCCGAAACTTACAGTCTGGTCAACTACCGTGAAGCCGAAACAGTGGTCGATGATTTCAGGAACATCACCTGGCAGGCCGAGGAGATTTACGGCAAATTACCACCGGAAAGGCGTGATGCATTTTACCAACTGGTGCTGTTCCCGACAAAGGCCAGTGCCCTGGTGAATGAACTGTACCTGACCGCCGGAAAAAACTATTTGTATGCCAGGCAGAATCGCGCAGCCACAAACGATATGGCCGCAGAAACACAGCGCTTATTTCAGGCCGACACCAGCCTGATGGGATATTACAACCGCATTTTCGCCGGGGGCAAATGGAATCATTTCATGGACCAGGCTCACCTGGGATATGTAAGCTGGAGGGATCCCCCGGTAAACAGCCTGCAGGCAATCCGGCTTAAGACACTGGCGATCCCTGATGAAGCCTTCATGGGCATTGCATTGGAAGGTTCAGAAGAGGCATGGCCCGGTTCAGAGGATGAAGCCGCCTTGCCTGAGTTCGATATTTTCAGTAACCAGACCAGGTACTTCGAAATATTCAACAAGGGAAAAATTCCATTTGAATTCAGCGTTTCTGCCGTTGAACCCTGGATCAGCATTGACAGTGACAGGGGCACTATTGACAAGGAGAAGCGCATCATGGTAAGCATTAACCGGGACCTGCTACCGGATGGAAAAAACAAAGGCACACTGAAGGTTTCCGGAGCCGGACAGGAGATTGTTATTGCGGTTTCAGCTCTCAAACCGGCTGAAATAACTCCGGAAAACCTGCAGGGTCATGTGGAAAGCAACGGCTGTGTGTCCATCGAAGCCGAACATTTTGTCCGGAATATTCCCGCAGGTGAAAACCAGTGGATCAGGATCGAGGACTACGGGCACACGCTTTCAGCTATGCGCGCTACTTTTCCAGCCAATGCGCCACCTCTCGTTCCCGGCAAAGATTCGCCATGCCTGGAATATTACATGTACCTGTTTACAACCGGGAATATCACTATAAATCCTGTTTTTGCACCTACTCTGAATTTTCTGCCTGATCGTCCCCTGCGTTACGGAATCAGCTTTGACGATGAAACACCGCAAATCATCACCCTGGTTCCGGAAAACTACAACGCGCAAAACGGGAATACTGACTGGGAGAAATCAGTAAGCGACAATATGCGCAAAGGACATAGTATACATGAGATCAAATCCCCGGGATACCATGTGTTGAAAATATGGATGATCGATCCCGGAGTTGTGATGCAGAAAATCGTTGTGAACACAGGCGGAGTGAAGGACAGTTACCTGGGACCGCCGGAAAGCTTTTACAAACCGGTTGACGCTTCCGGCAGGGGGAACAACGATCTCCGGTTGCCCCGCCTGATAAGTGACGGCATGGTATTGCAGCGCAACGTGCCTGTTAAAATCTGGGGCTGGGCAAATGCCGGTGAAGAAGTGACTGTATCCTTCAAAGGTCAGGCTTTCAAAACATATGCAGGAAATGATGGCAAATGGAACCTGACACTGCCTGTTCAGCAGGCAGGTGGTCCTTACGATATGAAGATCAGTGCCGGAGATCAAACAGCATTATTAAAAGATATTGTTTTCGGTGATGTATGGATCTGTTCGGGTCAATCCAATATGGTACTGCCCATGGAAAGAGTGAAGGAAAAGTACGCCGATATAATCGCCGCTTCCGAAAACCGGTTTATCCGTCATTTCTTTGTGGCCAACCAGTATGACTTTAATAGCATCCGGGAAGACCTGCCTTCGGGCCGATGGGAATCAGCCAATCCCTCCACTATACTGCGTTTTACTGCCACGGGGTATTTTTTTGCGAAAACTTTGTATGAAAAATACCGGATACCCGTCGGACTGATCAATGCCAGCATGGGTGGAACCCCGGTGGAAGCATGGATGAGCGCTGAGGCTTTAAAAAGCTTTCCTGAGGCCCTTGAGAAAGTAAAACCATTTAAGGACGACCATTTCGTTCAACAGTTAAAAAAGAAAGAACTTGAGGCTGTCAATGCCTGGTATTCCTTTGTTGGAAGGAATGATCCCGGGATTATAAGCAAGCCACAATGGCATGACTCCCTGTATGATGCTTCGGAATGGCCAGCCATGCAACTGCCCGCTTATTGGGAAGATAACGGACTACCTCATAAACAGGGCACGGTATGGTTCAGGAAGGAAGTGACAGTTCCGGAAAACATGACGGGGAAACAAGCCCGGTTATGGCTTGGCAGAATCGTGGACTGGGATTCTGTTTTTGTGAACTGCACCTTTGTGGGAACTACAACCTATCAATACCCGCCACGACGTTATACGGTAGCTTCAGGGATACTTAAACCCGGCAGGAATATCATTACAGTCCGCGTAATAAATACAGGTGGCCGGGGAGGTTTTATCCAGGATAAACCTTACTTCCTGTCAACCGGCGATCAAACCATTGACCTGACCGGTGAATGGCAGTACATGCCCGGCGTTGAGACCGGACCGATGCCTCCTTCAACCGCCGTTCAATATATGCCCACAGGGCTTTTTAATGCCATGATAGCTCCGTTGTTGAATTACTCCATTCAAGGAGTCATCTGGTACCAGGGAGAGTCCAATGCCGGTTATGCAGAATCTTATTATCCCCTGTTTTCAATGCTGATCAATGACTGGCGCAAACAATGGAAACAGGGCGATTTTCCCTTCCTGTATGTCCAATTACCCAATTCCTTTGATGGAAAGAATACACCATCAGAAAGCAGCTGGGCGCAGTTGCGCCATGAGCAGTTAAAAACCCTGAAGGTTCAGAATACAGGTATGGCCGTTACCATTGATATCGGCGAATGGAATGACATTCATCCCCTGAACAAGGAAGATGTGGGGAAAAGACTTGCGCTGCAGGCCATGAAACTGGCGTATGGTGAAAAGAATATGGTGAGTTCAGGGCCGGTCTACCAATCCATGCAAGTCAAAGGCCATAAAGCCATCCTTTTATTTTCAGATACCGGTGGAGGACTTGTTACCAAAGGAGGTGGCGAGCTGAAGCATTTTGCCGTAGCCGGATCGGATAAAAAGTATGTTTGGGCCAATGCCAGGATTAAAGGAAATCGGGTGGTTGTTTGGCATGATGCTATTTTAAAGCCGGTTGCCGTGCGATATGCCTGGGCGGACAATCCCGCTTCCGCCAACCTCTATAACCTTGAAGGACTACCGGCATCACCGTTTACCACGGAAGAAATCATTGGCTTACAATGATTACCCGGGCATCTTTTAGTCCGGCTGATCTTGCAGTTACTGTTATTATTCCAGCTTTATCAGCGTCCGATCTTACAATTACCAACGCCACCCCGTTGAATGCTTTTCGCTCATGCGAAGTGAATGCAGTCATATCGGTCTGATCGCCGTTATCGGTAGCGAGAATTTCGCCCGGTCCTTCGATGCTGAATTTTATCAGGTTATTCGTACGCGGCACCATTAAACCTTCGTTATCGGCGATTTTCACGGTAATAAACGAAAGATCTATACCGTCTGCTTTGATCATGGTTCGATCGGCAGTTGCTTCGAGCAGGTTAGCTTCGCCGGTAGTCATGACTACCTGTTCCGCCCAAACCTTGTTATTTTTGTAGGCCACAGCTTTCAGTTCACCAGGTATATAGGTTATATCATCCCAGCGCAGACGGTACTCGTATTCATTTTTTTTCTTTTTACCCAACGATTTGCCGTTCAGGAAAAGCTCAGCTTCATTGCCAGAGGTAAAGATATGCACCGGTGTGATTTCTCCTATGCGTTCGGGCCAATTCCACTGCGGCAGTATGTGTATCATTGGATATTCGGGCCTCCAATGCGATTGATAAAGGTAATAACGGTCTTTGGGGAAACCTGCCAGGTCGATGATGCCGGTATAGGAGCTGCGCGCCGAATAATAGGGAGTAGGTTCGCCCAGGTAATCCCAGCCGTTCCATACAAATTCTCCGGCAACAAAAGGATGCCGGTCGATCATTCCAAAAACTTTATCGGCCGATGAACCAAAATCAACCGCATACAATTCGTAAGAGCTCACTTGCGCTGATTTTGAATCACCTCCACGGCCATCGCGTGTAATCGAGCTGAGAGAGTCGGTTACCGGGAACAGGTAAAAACCACGGCTACTTAATGCTGAAGCAGTTTCTGCACTGAGGATTACTTTCTCCGGAAATTTCGCATGAAATGCGTCATATTGCGGTAAGGTGCGGATACGGTCGGTTCCTTCAAATTCAGGGCCCTGTCGAATCCCTTCACCCTGATAATTCAGTCCAATTACCTCTGCCACCTTGGGCATTTCCATGTTAGGCTTTGCGAAGTTCATGGCGAGTGTGGTCGGACGTGTCCGGTCTTCTTCTTTCACAATATTGTTTAAGCGTCGGGCAACAGCAGCGCCCTCTTCGGCAGTATATTGTTCGCCTACCTCATTTCCGAGACTCCACATTATTATCGACGGGTGATTGCGGTCTCTTCGAATAAACGAGCGGGTGTCGGGTTCCGACCAATCGGGGAAGATGAGGTGAAAGTCGTGAGGTGTTTTCTTTCGTTCCCACGAATCGAAAATTTCATCGATGACCAGGAATCCCATTTTGTCGGTGAGCTCGAGCAACTCAGTCGCCGGCGGGTTGTGAGCCATCCGAATGGCATTGCAGCCCATTTCGCCCAGTATCTCAAGCTGTCGTGCAGCTGCGCGTGTATTGAATGCTGCGCCCAAAGCGCCCAGATCGTGGTGCTGGTTTACCCCTTTCAATTGAATGTGTTCCCCATTTACAAAAATACCTTTGTCAGGATCAAATTCGACCTTTCGGATACCAAAGGTTGTTTCGTAAATATCGACCAGGTCACCATTTTGCAGGAGCTCAGTGACAGCAATGTACCTGTTGGGTTGCTGAGTTGGAGGCGGTCCCCACAAGCATGGATTTTCGATTATAACCGAACCTTTGATCCTTGCTTTTCCATGGGATGCAACAGTTGTTTTCAAGGCATCAAAACTGACCACAACGGCACCCACCTGATCATTTTCATCCAGAAAATAAATATCGGTAACCGTCTCAATCTCTGCACTCTTTTGCGTTTTATTCTCTATAGAAACTTCGATATCGATTTTCGCAGACTCCTCAGAAACATCGCTGGCAGTAATGTAAGTACCCCATTGCATAACGTGCACTGGATTGGTTTTCACCAACCACACATTGCGGTATAATCCGGCACCCGGATACCATCGGGCCGAGTGATTGGGATTATCAACACGAATGGCCAACTGGTTTTCGCCTCCAAATTGAAGATAAGGTGTTAAATCCAACCTCCACGAGTTGTACCCATAAGGCCATCCGCCAACAAGCTTTCCGTTCAGCCAAACCATTGCATACGACATGGCGCCATCGATATCCAGAAAAATTGATTTGTCTTTATCCGAGGCTGCAATATCCAATTTCCTGCGGTACCAGGCCACTCCGTTACTGGGCAGTCGGCCCATTCCTCCACCCACCTCCGGATTCAAACCTGTTTGAAAAGGTCCCTTGATAGCCCAGTCGTGGGGCAAACTGACTTCCTCCCATGAACCATCGTCGAAATTGGCTTGGACAAAAGGAAAATCACTCCCCGGATTTCCCCTGGGGCGAACGTGCCATTTATCAGGATCTTTGATAAAATCGTTGCCTGTTGGAAGGATCCATGGTTTTAGCACCATTTGCCCGTTTTCAATCTCAACCGCTTCGGTAGGTTTAGAATCGGCTTCTTTTACTTCGTCCGGATGGTCTATTCGGGGGCGAACATCGTAAATCAGGTTGTCAGCATCAGCTGCTGATTCGTATTTGAAAAAGCGCCAACCCTGGTTAATTGATATACGTTGCCTGATGCTTTTGTTTACCTGTTTAACAGGGACCTGAGCCAGCACAGATGCACCATCAGATAATAGAATGCATGTTAAAACAGCAAAAATCATCTGTGGTGTAGCGGTGGATTTCGTCATTTTCTTAGTGTTGTACTCCGGTTTCAATCACCAAAAGCGCTCTGTTTTACCTCTCTCACTCTGTCGGACCAGAACTGCCGGAAGTCAGAACGTGGCGACTGGTAAAGGTATACGGTGGTGCCTTTTTCCCGGGCATACGGATTGGTAACTGAGCCGATGGAATCGATGCGGTTGAACAGGGAATCAATATCACTTCCGCGTTCGTCATTCACATAGAAAAAGAAATCAATACCCGAAGGGATGGTATCAGGAATCCAAAGTAAATAAGTGTCGGAAAAACTTACGGGTTCCGGCAAATTATGACATCTGCCGCACAGGGCAATTGCCCCCGCCTGTCCGTAGTTTTCTGCGTAAATCATGATGCGGTGCTTATCCTTGATGGTGTCGCATGCCTTGACCACAATACCTCCCAGTTCATCCCAGCCCAGCATATCGGCAAAATCCTGCGGCAGGGCATGCATTCTTCCGTCCTCCCAGCGTAACAAGGCTTCTGTACCCATTTCGGGTGGGATCCTGGCATAAAAGTCCGCCAGCCTGTCCGCCGGCATAACAGGTATGCCTCCCGGAATGGACGGGATCGATAGTAAAATTATTGCAGCTGCAACTGCCGTCTGCCAGACTCTCCTTTTGAGCAGGTTTTCCAGTGCAACTCCTCCTGCTGCAAACATAAAAGGATATAGCCCTGCCATATAATAACTCTTACCCCGGAGGATCAGAAAAATAACGAGCACAACTACGTAAATCAGGCCAAAAACACGAAAGTGCTTTGATTTCCTGTTTACCAGCAACCAGATCAGTCCGGAAACCCATACAACAGAACTAAAGGTGAACATAAGTAGCTGATCGATAAGGATATTTGCTCTTTTCACATTCACCAGCTGGGATTCCTTCAATTCCTGCATATGGTGCAAAACCGGGAAATTATAATTCATCTGCCAGATCAGGTTGGGAAGAAAAAGCACCAGGGCAATCCCCATGGCCAACCAGGTGTATTTATTGATCCACAAACGGCGGTAAGGCGTAAACAGGATTGCCAGGGCAATTCCCGCCGCCAGAAATACAACCATGTATTTGTTCAGAATACCGAGTCCGAATCCCACTCCGATAAGCAGGAGGTACGAAGGCTTATCTGTGTTGATGTACCGCAGGAACCAATAAAGGATCAATGTCCAGAAAAGGATGTCAAAAGGAACAGGTTGCAGCATGGAATATCCCCGCAATATCAGCAGGGAGAAAGAAATTGACAAACAGGCCAGTATCTGCGCATATAATCTGCCTCCCAGTTCACGGGCAATCAATCCGGTTATTACAACCATTGCCGCACCGGCAATGGCAGGGAATAAGCGGGTTGTGAACAGCGTATCACCCGGGATCAATTGTGACAAGTAACTGATCAATCCGATCAGAGGAGGATTCGACCAGAAGCCGGTCGCCAGGTGCCTGCCCAGGGCCAGGTAAAGTAGTTCATCACGGTGGAAACCCAGGCTGTTGTATGTAAAAAAATGCGCCAGCAGGGTAAGAACTGCGATCAGTATGATCCAGAGAAAACCCCGATTTTTATTTATGAAGGCAAACATGTAATTTATATGTAACTGGTAATAAAGAAATCCGTAATAATATTATGCAATTTTAATCAAAAATGCTATGGTACGGAAAATTCTGTTGCTGCTGCTCATATTCCCGGCCCTGGTTCATGCCCAGGACAAGCAGGGCTGTACATACGGTAATTGCGAAAATGGCAAGGGGACTTATGTTTACTCGAATGGTTTCAGGTATGAGGGCAATTTCGTAAACGGACTGCGCGAAGGCCGGGGGATGCTGAAGGGTTCAGACGGAAGCTGGTATGACGGTATGTGGGTGCAGGACAAGTTCCATGGTCAGGGAACTTACGTTTGGCCCAATGGAGCTAAATACATAGGAGCCTGGGAAAACGGCGTTCAAAATGGCTATGGCATTTACTTTTATACCAACGGGGATAAATATACCGGCTATTTCAAAGATAACCTCCTTCATGGCGAGGGCAAGTATACCTGGGCTGACGGGAGCAGTGAGGGGGGGATTTATGAGAACGGAAAACTTGTTTTAAAAAAGTGACAAGGGACGAGGGACAAGGGACAGGCATAGCATGAGTTTTGAGATTGAGAGTGTGATCTCCCTAAAAGAATTCTCTTATCAATTCCAAATCACTTGACTCTACTTGTCCCTTGTCCCTCGTCCCTCGTCACTACTCCACCTGCAAAACCAATCCCTTCAAATACTCCCCTTCCGGATGATAGATACTCACCGGGTGATCGGGCGGCTGGGTCAGCTGGTGCAATATCCTTACGTGACGTCCCGTGTTGGCGGCAGCTGCAAAAACCGATTTCCTGAAATTTTCCTTTGATACGACCTGCGAACAGGAAAAAGTAAACAGAATTCCTCCACTGCGGATTTGTTCTATGGCTTTGGCATTTAAACGTTTATATCCCTGAAGGGCGTTGTTAAGCGCATCCTGGTGCTTGGCAAATGCAGGAGGATCAAGCACTATGACATCATAGGCATCACCAATGGCATTCATATACGCGAAAGCATCTGCCTGAACAGCCTTATGGCGTTCGTCATTGCCCCCGTTCAAAGCCACGTTTTTTTCAGTGAGTTCGATAGCCTGCGCAGAACTGTCAACCGAATGCACCAGGTTTGCACCACCGCCAAGCGCATAAACTGAGAATCCGCCGGTATAGCAAAACATGTTGAGAACACTTTTACCGGTAGCATAACGGCTTAACAGGAGCCTGTTATCGCGCTGATCAATGTAAAATCCGGTTTTTTGTCCGGTGGTTACATCAATCCTGAATTGATATCCGTTTTCAACCACATCAATTATGGACGTGCTGCCGGAAAGAAACTCGTTCTTTGCACCCAGGTTGGCTTTAAATGGAAGTGTGCCCTCACTTTTATCATAAATGGTCACCTGGTTGTTCCCATACAACTCCTGGATCACGGCCGCAATCTGATCACGAAGCCTGTACATGCCCACGGAATGTGACTGTATAACGATCACGCCATTATAATAATCAATGATCAATCCGGGCATGCCATCGCCCTCCCCGTGCACCAGCCTGTATACGTTGGTTTCCTCACTGTTGGCAAGTTTCAGGGCTTCCCTCAGGTTGAAGGCGTTTTGAATTTTAAGTTTCCAGAAATCAGCATCGGGCAGAACCTGTTGAAAGGTAAAAATCCTCACCGCTATTGAACCTATCTGGTAATGACCCATGGCCAGGAATTGGCGATCGTGGGAAAAAACCTCCACAATATCTCCCTCCTGCAGATCACCATCTGCCTTTTGTATGGCCCCGGAGAAGATCCAGGGATGAAGACGCATAACCGACGGTTCCTTGCCCGGTTTAAGGATTATTTTCGCGAAAGCATTCATCAGAAGCCAATATCTTTTGGAGACTAATTGTGGTTGGTAAGTACTTCATACATCTGCTGACAAACCCAGGCATCCGTGGCGGCATAAACCAACTGTTCCTGGGAAAGCTCATCCTGTTCCCAGTTTGAAGTCTGGGACTTCTTGGAGATCCTGAAACCCAGCACATTGGCAGCAAGCTTTTTCAAACCGTTATCTTCAATGCCGAACTGCTTGACAAATTTCTGAAGATCCACAAATCCGTCGGGTTCCATATCAATGATCTTTTGCAGCCCGATAAGATCATCCTTAAGTGCAACACCTACCTTGATTATATCTTTGTCTTCAAGTATATCAACAACAAAATCAGGGAGATGCATTTTGTTCAGCCTGAACAGGAAAGCATGATCGCTGGTCGACAGTTGTAACAAGGCTACCTTATGGTAACGGCCCTTTTTAAAACAGGGTTTGGTTTCAGTATCGAACCCGAGTATGGTTTTATCTTTGAGTGTGTTCTTTAAAGTATCGAAAGTGGAAGGATGATCTATTAAATGAATGGTTCCTGTAAAAGTTTTTACGGGCAATGAATTCATATATTCATCTTCAATAGCTTTAAAATAAGGTAGATTATTCGTCTTCTCCATATATTTCTTCTTGATCATCGGAATACCAGGGTTCATCTTCATCTTCTGCGGCAACTTCACCAAAATCGTCACCTTGGACTGCTCTTGAACCTTCGGTATGCCTGTTGTAAATTACAGGGTGCAGGATTTTAAGTCCCTCAATCAGTTTCATGCCCAGCCCTTGTTCATAGCTGGTGCGACATATCCACACGGCATCATTCATAGCCTGAGAAATACCCACATCGTAAAGCATGCAGAAATTTTTCAGCTCTTCATAGATATCTGCAAGGTTTTCCGCCAGATTAAAGCTGACCAGCTCATGCTGCCCGGGCCGTGTACCGGGTGACATTTTAACGATACCGTTGATTAGTTCGACCTTCTGCTGCAGGGTATCGTGAATACGGGCATAATCATCCTCACCCACAAATTTCTTTTCTTCCTCGTAACAATACTTGGGTTTTGGAAGCCTGGAGGCTTTCAGATAAAGTTCAGGCAACAACTGCTGGAGGCTGCTTAAGAGTTCACCGGTTCGCTTTTTGGAAGCCTGTTCCACCACCTGGCAAAAATCAGCGGCAACATCCACGAATTCCTTCACCACAGGACTTTTAAACTCTTCCATAGCTTTATTATTTTCTATTGAAGCCATGACAAAGGTAATATTTTACTTATAAATGTAGTAAAGGTTGTAAAGGTTGTAGGTTGTGATTGTTGACTGCATGACTGCACGACTGCACGACTGCATGACTGCATGACTGCACGACTGCACGACTGCACGACTGCACGACTGCATGACTTTACGGTTTACTGACTACTGATTACCGGCTCCCTCCTCCTGCTGCTTCTGCCATTGCCTGCTCAGTCTAACCAACGCATTCTCCAGCGATTCATCCGGTGCGACAAAGTTGTACTCCCCCCAGAAGGATTCATCGTATTCCCCTACCTGTTCCGTAAAGAACTCATTTGGTTTTGCGGTCTCCCTGAACGGGAATCTGCTGGCATTTTCGGTGTCGATGTCCGTGACAACCATTCCAAGCGCCATCTTGTATACACTGCCGGATAACTTGTTCTTGTTCCGCACCCTGAACTCCGTTTCTGCCTGGATCAGGTGCAGGTAATACTTGCCCGCTGATTCACGGAAAGCCACTTTATAATGTGCCTTTAAGACTTTCACCTTTAGAAAGGACGGCTTTTTAACAACAAAAAGATTAGTAGCCCTTTCGAGTTGCTCGGGATCCACATAAAACTCAACCCATTTGAAAGCCAGATCTTTAATTCCCAGGAGGATCCTGCCGGAATAAAAGGAAGTCAAGGACAATGATTTGGGACTGAATTCAATGGCATAATTATCCTGACCATTATCAATAACGATGTCCGATAACCTGTAATTGTATTCCGCAGTACTCTCTCCCGTGAGGAAGTCGGGCATATTCTTCACAACGTCGAGCAGCAGCATGGTGTTTAAACCTGCTTTAAGCTTCAGAACAATGGTATCTTCTGAATTGATGTCTTCGTTTTTACGGCCTTTCAGGATTTTCACCTGATCAGCTATTCCCGTGCCATGATAACCCGATTTATAGTTTTCCAGTACGGCTTCCGAAACCATCATAAACCGGTTGCCCTGTTTGACAGTCTCGCGATAAAAGCTGGTAAGAATCGAAGGCTTCTGGGGAAAATTCTCTCTTATTTTTTCAGTGGCAGATTGCAGCAGCAAAACCGGGCTCATCTTGCGGATAACAACTTCCTGTATGGAAACGACATCGGTTTTCAGCAAATAATCCCGGTTTGTATTGATCAGTGATGATACCGGGAAGGTGATGTTTTTATAACCGATGCAGGAAATATTCACTGTATCGTAAATGAACCTTGAACTCAGCTTCAGTATAAATTCACCATCATTGTTGCTGACTGTACCAATGGCTTTACCATTCAGATAAATGCTGGAATAGGGCAAGGGCTGCCGGTCATTCCGGTCCAGCACCCGCCCGCGTATCTCAAAGTAGTTCACTGAATCTGTAGGACTTTCAGGATTGGATGCCAGTGATTTTATCTGTTTGAAAATGACCAGGTGCCTGCCGATAATGGTATAATCCAGGCCGGGATCATTGAGTATCCGTTTGAGAACATCGATAAGCCGGTGCTGGCCGGCCTGCAATGTAACAATCCGCTTTTTGCTGATGAGGTCTGAATTATAGGAAAAAGAAAGTCCTGTCTGGCGTTCAATAGATCGGAAGGCTGATTCTAAAGTACAAACCGTATCAGGAAATGTTAATGCACGATAAAGCAGTGAATCCTGTGCTGTCAATGACACTGAGCCAAGGACCAAAAACAGGAAAATTGCGAATACCCTGCTTTGTAACATAGAGAAACCATTATTGCCGCGAAAGGTAAATCATGTTATCCGATTTTTCAACCATCAGGTTATTTTGTTTGCAAATAACTTCGAGTATGTGATCCAAAGGATCATTCATGTATTCACCGGTGATGCGGGTTGAATCGACTCCGTTCTCACGGATAACAATTTTCACATTGTAAAAATCATTGAGAACAGATGTAACCTCAGATAACCTGGTTTCATAAAAAGCCATGGCCCCGGTTTTCCAGGCAATCGTATTCTCGTTTTCAGCCATTCTGGCAGTTACGGCTTTGTTCTTAAGCAAACCAATGTTGCCTGGTTTGAGAAGTATCTTGTTATTCATGTTATCGGCTTCGGATAATTCAACCATACCCGTGGATACATAAACCTCAACCTGATGATCTTCTCTCCGCGCATCCACATTAAAACTCGTACCCACAACCTGAATGCAGGCATTGTCGGCGTATATTCTGAAAGGTTTGTCCTTATCCGGTGAAACTTCAAAGAAAGCCTCTCCAACAAGCTTCACCTCCCTTGTTTTCCGGTTAAAGTTCCTGGAATACCGGATCGATGAATTGCCGTTCAGAATTACTGAAGAACCATCAGGCAAAACAATATTTTTACCTCTTTCATGAATAGCAGTAGTAACATTGATTTTTTGCGAGCGGTTCGCAATGAAAGCCAATGATGCACCAAGCAAAGCAAGAAGAGCAAGGGTGGCAGCTATCCGCAAAGGTGTAAATAAGGACCTGCGGGTCTGAACCATTCGTATCTCAGTATCAGTTTTTAGTTCAGTTTCTCCGGTCAATATCCGGTCATGCAGTTTATTCCAGGCGTTGTCAACATTAAATTGTGAAGTCATATTATCCATCATCATCCAATCAGATTTTATTTGCTTATATAATGCCCGGTTTTCGGGACTTTGGTCAAGCCAGGCTGCAACAACCTGCTTTTCCTTCTCATTGGTCTCACCTGCCAGCTCCTTCGCCAGCAGGCTCCAATCGGTTTTATTTTTTGAAAACATAGCTTTGCTTTTTTAGGCAACCTCAACATAATTCTTTAAATTCTTCCTCAGCAGTTTAAGTGCTTTCCCCATGTTGGCTTCTACAGTCTTGACCGAGATGGACAGCTTCTGGGCAATCTCATGGTATTTAAGACCTTCAAAACGGTTAAGCCGGAATATCCTGCCGCACCTTTCGGGAAGTGAATTCAGCGTTTTATCAATTATTCCCTGAAGCTCGTGAACCGAATGCGTATCGTGCGGTTCACTGTCGATCTCCGATTCATGCTTCAGGTAGTAATTCCTGTATTTTAATTCAACATTCCGGTGCTCGATAAATTTCAGACAACGATTATGAACGGCTGAAAAGAGATATGATTTGACCGAGGTATTGATCTGCAACTCGGCTCTTTTCTCCCATAACCTGTAAAACAGGTCCTGTACAATCTCCTCTGCTGTATCCCCATCATCAACAAACCTGATCGCATAAGAACACAGCATCTGGTAATATTGCCTGAACAGAACTTCAAATGACTGTAAATCAATGAATGAAAGCTGCTTTACTGTATCGGTTTCAACCGGTCTGATCATAAACTGTCCCCGTTAATCGTTTTTTTCAAGGATCGTAAATATACTGTAGTCAAACGAAATTTCATAGATTGTTGAAATAAATCACCCCCCGAAAAATTTCCTCTACCAAAGGCAGCGTATTTCGCGGGGGATGATGACATTATGCTGGATTAATTATCACTGATATTCTGCCATTTGAGCTTTCTGTTCAACCGGTTAATCACGGATTCGATGGATTCATCAGGTTTTATGTAATTGTACTCACCCCAGAAATTCTCATCTTTAAATGAATTAACCTGATCGGCAAAGATATCCGTCATCTTGGTCTGATCTTTGTATTTGGCCTTGTTGATGTTATCGGAGTTGCGGTCGGTTACCGCCATTTCAAGTGCCGTGGTATAAGTGGCATTGTATCTCTTTTTCTTCCAGTTGCACTTGAATATGAGTTCCGATCTCACGTGGTTCAGGTACCATTTGTCGTCAAGTATCCGGTAATTGATCAGGTAATTGGCTCCCAGAACATCAATCTTAAGATCCATGGGTTTTTTCCTTACAAGCTCGTTGTCTGCTATGTCAAGGGCCTTATCACTGTATGAAAACTCAAGGCGGGAGAAAGCCATGTTTTTGGTATCGAGGAAGATTTTCCCCTTGTACAAAGGCAAATCAACATTTTCCCTCTGATCAAATTCGATCACATAATTGTCTCTTCCGTCAATTGCGGCAAAACCGGCAAATTTGAAGTAGTAGTCGTCCAGGTATTCTTCTGAAAGAATTTCACCGGGATTCTTGACTACATCAAGCATGAAACTGGTTCTAGGTCCTCCCTGCAATTTGAACATCAGGGTGTCCATCTTCTTGACATCCTCGCTCTTGCGACCTTTGTATATCCGCACACGGTCATTATCAACCAGGCTGTTGTAAGATGATTTGTAGACATCAAGGACTGCCTCTGCCACTGCAACATAATTGCGGTTTTGCTTTACGGTTTCACGGTAAAACCCGACCTGCATTTCAGGTTCCTTGTTGTAATTCTCATGGATCCTTCTGTAGGCCATTCTTAACAGTTCAATAGGATCATCACTGCGTATGATGACCTCTTCAAGTGAAGTCGCGGCGATCTCGAGCCTGATGAGATTGTCCTTTGCTTTCATTTCGGACAATGCAACCACCAGGTTCTTATAACCCAGGTTGGAGAATCCCACCTTGCGGCCTAATTCTGCAACCGGAACCTTCAGCACAAATTCACCGTCGGCATTGGTCACGGTACCCAGACTGCTTCCGATCAGGTATACATTGGCAAAAACCACTGCTTTCCGGGTGGTATTATCAATGACTTTACCTGTGAAAGTAACAAATGTTGTATCCTGGGGGGCTTTACTGTGGTTCCACACTGAACCCCGGACCTGCATAGCTGAAAAGGCAATGAACATCAGCATAAATGCGAGGCCTCTCATTACTTTTGATGTAGTTGTTTTCATAACGATATAATTGAAATTTTGAATATTTATTGAATGTTAGTGATGTCTTAATTTCGTTCCTTCATGAAAATGAAAAGCTTTTCTGTAATAATGACCCTATACCTGGTTTATACCCTATTTTTTTAATTGTAAATGGTGAATGGAAATTGTGAATGGTGAATGGTGAATGGTGAATGGTGGCGTATCTGACAGCTATTTGGCTATCGCTTTTTTTCACGCTGGAAGAAATAGATAACAACCAGCGCCGTCACACCATAGGAAACACTGGCCGTGATTCCGGCGCCATAGCTGCCCATGGAGGGAATGATGCTGAAACCAAGCGTAACCGTTATGATTAGTCCGGCAAAACTTGCAATAGCATTTACAAAATGTTTCCCGGTACTTGAGAAATAATAACCCAGGATAAGGGCAATGCCAAAGAAGGCTATACCCGGACCCAAGGTCCAGATAATGTGGTTGATATTTGTAAATTCATCGCCGAACAAGACTCTGTACCACGATTCGGGTATACAGGCCAATACAGTGATAAGGATTAGGGAAATGAGCAGATTTGTTTTGTTCAGCCTGGAGGTAAGTGCCAGGGAATAATTGTTGTCCTTGCTGTTGACTATCCTGGCATGTTGAACAGTCCCGATACTTCTCCCGAACAGCCAGACCGACTCGGCTATGGAAACTGCGTTGGCATAAATGCCAACTTCTTCCTTTCCGATGTATGCATTCAGCAGGTAATAACTTAATCTGAAACTCAATAATTGTGTGAACACGGCAATCTGGTTGTACAAACCCAGGATGGCCAACCTTTTTATAGCTTCAATCGCAGTTTTGCCGAATTCAAACCGGAAATCCCTGAAATAACTTCTGATCGAATAAAAGCTCAACAGCAAGGTAATTCCATAACCCGCATATAAGGCCAGGAGGTATGACCGGATGCTTTCATGCTTCAGAAAGACAAAGAAAACAACAAGCAACAGAAATATGATCAATGCCTGGACGAAATTCAGAAAATTGGCAGCATTTATTTTTTGATGCGAGATCAATACTGAAATATTGATATTGAGCACCGCCAAAAGCAGGGAAAGTAAACAGACATCATATGTGTATTGCGCCGGCACCAGGTCAAGATAAGGCAAAATAACAAAGCACAGTGCCGTTACCAAAATAACCCACAAATAGGAAGGGATGATCAGCAATGAAAATGGAATGCGCGGTATCAGGTAGGATATGGAGGATGTTCCGATCAGTCCGGTTATGATGATGATGAAGGCGATTAAGGTAATGATCAGGCTTTGCTCCCCTCTTCCGGCAGACCCCAAATAATTGGAAAGCAAAACGGCAACCAGAAAATTAGAAACAGCAATAAAAGAGCGTGTGAAAAAAGTGGATATAATGTTCCTGAACATGGCCTTATGCTTTCAGTGCATTTTGATATATTTCCCGGAATTTCCCGGCTATGACGGTCCGGCTGAAATTATCGACGGCATACTGATGCAAAGCA
This sequence comes from Bacteroidales bacterium, assembly GCA_041737175.1. Taxonomy (GTDB): domain Bacteria; phylum Bacteroidota; class Bacteroidia; order Bacteroidales; family UBA10428; genus UBA5072. Next base: position 273,295 of record JBGSSF010000025.1, on the reverse strand, counting down.
TGTTTATCATACTTTTTGAAATTGTCAAACATGGCAATCAGGGCTTTCAGCAGCTCATCCTCATTTCCGGAACTGACAAGTATCCCGTTGTCCACCCTGATCCAGTCACGAATCCCTCCCACATCCGAAGATATTACCGGTAAACCGCAGGAAAACGCTTCTAGCATGGCACATGGCAGGTTTTCGATTCTGCTGAACATAACAAATACGTCAGATTGCTTCATTTGTTCTGCCACCTCCGCATGGGTCCTCTCTCCTTTAAATACGATCATACCCTCCGGTACTCCCAGTTCCGCTGGAAGTGTTTGCTGATCTGCCGTGGCCTCGCCTATGAACGTAAATAAAAAATCAGAGCGGATCATGGACAGTTGTTTGATGGTACGCAAGATCCCCGTGATGTTCTTCTGTTCCTCCTTCATCGAGGAAACGTGCAAAAATTTCAGTTTGCCCGGGGATTCAGATGGAGAGCCCGGCATGAAAATATCGGTATCTACTACATTCGGGACCACAAAATACCTGTTCCGGTAACCATGACTGCTCAGGGCCATGCCAAGCTGCGGGGTGACCGGCACTATAGCAAATGCCTTTTTTACAGCCCATCGTGTAATCCGGGGAGAGGGTATGATCCGGCTACTTTCGGAAAGATATAGCGTCCAGTGTTCAGATATAATATAAGGAATCCCTGATAAAAAGCACCAAATCCAGGCCACTATAGCAGCAGGATAAATAATATTGGCATGGATGATATCCGGTTTCCCGAATTTCTTCATCAGGATATCGTTTGCGATCAGGTATCCTTTTCCGTACCGGCAGAGATTTACCAGTCGCGCCCATGGCTTTATCCGGCTGCGGGTTCTTTTACAATAAATGATGATCTCAAAAAGCTCTCCCACTTTTCTTTCTACCGCTTCAAAAATCTTTCCTTTGACATGGTCATCTGATTGCACATAAATGGCAGCTGAAGGGCAGATACCGGCAACAGCAAGGGCATGCCGCTCAACAAAATCGCCATTGAGGGGATGAATTCTGGTGGGGAACCACGATGACAGGAAAAGAACCTTCATATCGGATCGGAATAACCTGTATGGATCATAAGGGATTCATGCTGATCTGCAAAGCAAAACTGCAATCTGGCCTGGCAAATTTTTCAAAAGGAACGGATGCTATTTCCTTTCGGTACAACATGGCGCAATTGGTGTTTTTCACATGAAAAAGGCAGGAATGCATTTCGGCGGGACAGGCATCGAAAATGGCCGCCAGGGTTTCATACCGGATAGATTCAGGAGTATAGGTATAATCATGCCATACAACGATGGAGCCAGGATGACACAAATATTTCAGCATATTCCGGGTATCCTTCACGATGGCTTCGTAATGGTGATCGCCATCGATAAAGATCAGATCGAATTTAAGGTTCAGGTCATTGTAATTAAAGGCAGCCGAATTGCCGAAAAGATGTTTGATATTGGTCCGGTCTTTCGAAAAGAAACGGTGAGAATACACATAATTTTCCTGGTTGATCTGCCGGAATACTTCCTCATCCGGCAGGTTCAGTGTGTAGCATACCTCTGCCACCGCAGAAACATTGGAAACGCTCTCACCACGCCATGTGCCGATCTCAAAATATCTGCATCCGGGGATATCGGAAGCAAGCTGCTTCAATAAAGCAATATCGGTAGGAATTGAACCCCCGTCCATAAAGGCAAAGGGCTCTACCATTATGGTATCGCGAATTATTGAATTCAGGGGAATGACCGGCAAACTTATTTTGCCATATTTTTTTCTTAAAAACTGCTCCCATTCTTCATTCTGATCGAGAATCAGGTTCAGTTTCCATGGATTCCGCATCAACAATCCCAGCGCTTTCAATGCCTTTTTAATCCTTTTCATTCCAGGTTTCAGCTAAAATTGTCCGGTATTCCCCGGGGTTATTCAAGCATAGTAAAATCTATCTCGGCATTGTCATCGATCTCCATTAGTTTTCCATCATCACATTTCAGGGTTCTTTCCGGAAATTTTTTCAGCAAAGTATAATTGTGGGTTGCCATTAACACCCCGCATCCGCTCGCGCTGATCTCCCGCAACAATACCATGATCGATTCCGAGGTCTCCGGATCAAGATTGCCGGTAGGTTCATCCGCAAGAATGATCTCGGGATTGTTCAGCAATGCCCTGGCGATAACGACTCTTTGCTGTTCACCTCCCGAAAGCTGATGCGGCATCTTAAATCCTTTATTTTCCAGATCCACTTTTTCAAGAACCTCCCGGATCCGCTTATCGGCCTCCGATTTTTCGTTCCATCCTGTTGCATTCAGAACAAAATAAAGGTTATCATAAACAGTTCTGTCGATGAGCAGCTGAAAATCCTGGAATACAATGCCCATCTTTCTTCGCAAGAAGGGAATCTGACGCGTGGTCAGGTTTTCCAAGGAAAAGCCCACCACATTTGCCGTTCCCTTTTTCAGGGGCAATTCTGCATTAATTGTTTTGATCAGGCTTGATTTTCCACTCCCTACCCTTCCGATCAGGTAGGCAAATTCACCCTTTCTCAGCGTGAAATTGATATCTGTTAAAACCAGGTGGTCGTCCTGGAAAATGGCAGCATTCTCGAATTGAATAACAAATTCTTCTGGCATTTGCAGTGGCTTAATAATACAATTTGAATCAAAAATAGGCATTAAAAAGCAATAAAAAACCGGGTTAATTAACAACCGTATGTTAATTTAAACAGAATAACCCGGCGGTTTTATCCGTTATTAATCTGTAATTTTAGCTTGTAAAACATCCGCCATGAGTTGGAAACATATCACAAACTTGCTTGTTTTGTTCGTCCTGTGCATTACAATTTCAGCACAGCAAACCTTTTATCACACAGGAGATGACAAACCGTATCAAAAAGGAATGGAATTGTATCAGAACGGAAAATACAGTGCCGCGCAGCAGTTCTTTGATCAATATACCCGGGAACATGAAGGAGAGAATTCGGACCTGTTGTCGAATTGTGATTTCTATGCCGCCATGTGTGCCCTCAAACTATTTAATAATGATGCTGAAGGCCGCATGATCAGGTTTTTGGAAAGAAATCCTGAGAATCCCCTGCAGAATGAAGCCATGTTTACGCTGGCCGGGTATTTTTACCAGAGAAAAAGCTATAATAATGCGCTTACGTATTATGAAAAAGTGGATAACACGAGGTTAAGCCGGGAAGACAGGGCCGAGTTTTATTTTAAAAGCGGTTACTGTTATTTTCTGAAAGATGATCTTGTGAAAGCCCGGCAGGCTTTCAGCCAGATTAAGGACCAGGATTCCAAATACACTTCTCCCGCCGTTTACTATTATTCCCATATCAACTATACGCAGGGAAACTATGAAACTGCCCTTGAAGGATTCCTTCGCCTGAAAAATGATGCCAATTTCGGCCCCATTGTTCCCTATTATCTGACGCAGATCTATTTCAAACAAAAGAAATACGACGAGGTGGTAAAGTATGCTCCTGCTTTGATGGAGAATGTGTCGGAAAAACGCGGACCGGAACTGGCCAGGCTGGTTGGTGAGTCCTATGCGCAGCTTAATTTGTACGAAGAATCCATCCCCTATTATGAAAAGTACATGCAGACTGCAACTTCTCTTAGCAGGGAGGACAAGTACAGTATCGCCTATGCTTATTACAAAACCGGTAGTTATGACAAGGCAGCGGGTTTGTTCGGCCAGATAACCGGGAGTGAGTCCGCCCTGAGCCAGAATGCGTTGTATCACCTGGCAGACTGCCATATCAGACTGGATGACAAGAACAAGGCACGAATGGCATTTTCGGCTGCATCCAAAATGGAATTTGACGCCGAAATCAGGGAAGATGCCCTGTTTAATTATGCGCTGCTTACCTATGAACTCGATTATTCACCCTTCAATGAATCCGTGCAGGCGCTCAATGAATACCTCGACCGCTACCCCAGTTCGAAACGGAGCGATGAAGCCACGAACCATCTGGTAATGGCTTATCTGAATGCCAAGAACTACAGCATGGCGATGGCATCCATCGACAAGATCAGGAACAAGAACAGCGACATCCAGAAGGCCTATCAGAAAATTGCCTATTACCGGGGACTTGAATTGTTCAGTGATAAAAATTATTCCCAGGCGGTAGATATGCTTAATTCATCGGGAAAATACGGTAACCTGGACCATAAAATATATACACTCAGTCATTATTGGAAGGGAGAGGCGTTATACCGGCAAGGGGAATACAGGGAAGCTATTCAAAGCTACAATACTTTCATGGCTCAACCCGGAGTGTCGGCATATGCCGAATACCCGCTGGCCCATTATAATCTCGGATATGCGTATTTCAGCCTGAAACAATTTGCAGATGCTTCTCTCTGGTTCAATAAATTCATCCTCAACTCCAAAAATCAGAAAGCAGAAGTGGTAACCGATGCTTACAACCGTTTGGGCGACTGCCATTTTATGCAAATGGACTATGCCAGGGCAATTGTCAACTACGACAATGCCGCAAAAACCGGAAAAGGGACTTTGGATTATGCTTTGTTTCAAAAAGGAGTTGCCCTGGGTGTTACCGGAAAGGACAATGAAAAAATTGCAGTTCTGAATCAGTTGCTGAATACCTATCCGAATTCAGCTTATAAAGCCGATGTATATTATCAGATCGCTGAAAGTTATGTTAAAATCAGCCAGTCGGAGAAAGCCATTTCCAATTACAGGAAGGTTGTCAATGATTACCCCAAAAGCAGTTATGTAAAAAAATCCCTGCTTGGCCTGGGCATCCTTTATTACAACCTGAACCGCCATGGTGAAGCCATAACCTGCTACAAGCAACTTATTGAAGATTACCCGGGTTCAGATGAAGCTGATAACGCGCTTATCGGCCTGAAGAATGTATATGTCGACAACAACGATGTGGATGGCTATTACACCTACATGCAGGGCAAGGGCATTATGACGTCTGGTGATCTCATTGAGCAGGATTCGCTCAGCTACCTGACTGCTGAAAGGCTTTACATGACCGGTGAATATGCCAGGGCAGCCCAGGGCCTTAAAAGTTACATTGAAAAGCATCCGGATGGAAAGTTCCTGCTGAATGCTCATTTCTACAAAGGCGATTGCAATTACAGGGCCAATGAATATGCAGAAGCGCTTCAGTCTTTCGACTATATCATTGGTCATTCACGGAGCAGATTTACAGAACCTGCCTTGCTGGGCGCCTCCCGGATTAAGTTCAGATTAAAGGATTATGCTGCAGCTGCCGGGTATTATGAAAAACTGGAAGACGTTGCTGAAGTGAAGAGCAACATGTTGGAAGCCAGGATGGGACTGATCAAGTGTTACTCCCTGACTGAAAACCATGAGAAGGTTGTTGAACTTGCTGACAGGGTTTTGCTCACGGAGAGACTCTCGCCCGAACAGGAACGGGAAACCCGATTTGCCAAAGCGAAAGCGCTTCAGGCCCGCGACCGGCAAATGCTGGCCCTTGAAGAATATAAAAAAGTCGCTTCGGAAGTTAAAAGTGCCGAGGGAGCGGAATCTAAGTACAGATTGGCTGAAATATATTATCAGCGAAAAGAAATCGAAAATGCTGAGAAGATCATTGCTGACTTTGCTGATAAAACTACACCACACCAGTTCTGGATGGCAAAAAGCTTTTTGCTTTGGGCTGACATCTTCCGGGACAAGGGCGATGACTTCCAGGCCATACAAACGCTGCAGAGTCTGATTGATTACTATGAAAAAACCGATGATGGCATTCTGACCGAAGCCAAGGCAAAGAGGAAACTGCTGGCTGATAAACAGAATGTTGTCAAACAAGCAGGGACAGAGGAAGACGTGGAGATAGAGATGAAGGAGTAGCAGCAGTAAGCGGTAAACAGTAAAAAGTAAAAAGTAAACGGTAAAAGGTAAACAGTAAAAGGTAAACAGTAAAAGGTAAACAGTAAACAGTGAAAGCAAAAAATAATATTATGATAAAGGCAGCATTTAAATTCCGAATAATTATGTTATTATCGGTTGTTTTCATTTCAATATCAGTATTGAGGGGAAAGTCGCAGGAGCTCAACAAAGAAGTATACGTGGTGCGTCCTTATGAGCCTACGCTTTCGGATGCCAACAAATACAACTTTCTGCCCGCCGCGGACGATATCGAATCCACCGCCCCCAGCTTCAATTACAGCATAACACCGAGGCGGCTCGGGAACGGATTTGAACCCGATCCCATCAAGGCCGCCAAAACGGTCACCACATCACTTCCCAAGATATACAACTCCTGGCTGAAGCTTGGCATGGGTAATTATGTCACACCCGTAGCTGAATTCAATATCAGCAATCTCAGGTCAAAAGATTATGCCTATGGGGCTTATATATACCACAGGTCATCGCACGGAAAAATAAGACTGGGCAACGATGAAAAGGTTCCCGCCGGTTATGTGATCAATAATTTCAATATCTACGGAAAGAAGTTCTATTCAAAAGCAACACTGTCAGCCAACCTGCGCCTGGATCAGAATGCCTTCAAATATTACGGCTATAACACGCAAATATACGCAGATCCGCTTCCGGCCATGGACCACGACAGCATCAGGCAGAGAACTTACCTGGCAGGAATTGACCTGGGCCTGGGATCGTCCTATGACGAGGTAAATGCGATAAATTACAAATTCAATGTCAGTTACGACTACTTTATCGACAGGTTAAAGTACAAGGAATCCAACGTGGTTGTAAAAACAAGCCTGAATAAGGATTTCTATGGGCTCCTGGGAGGTCTTGACCTTTCACTCGACTATTCACATCTGAATGGTTCAGCTGATTCCATAAGCAACACCATTTTCAGATTCAGTCCCTATATCAGCAAGCAAAGCAGCGACTGGAGATTTATTCTTGGTTTTGAAGGAGCGGCAGATATTGCCGATATTACAAATTTCTATTTTTACCCCCGGGCGCATCTGGATATCATCATTATTGAGAATGTGCTGGTTCCTTTTATCGGACTTTCCGGCGAACTGCACAAGAACAGCTATAAAAACACTTTTGCCGAAAACCAGTTCATCATTCCCGGAACCTACCTGAAGAACCATAGCGGTAATCTGATCGCTTATGCCGGTGTAAAAGGAAATATCAGTTCTGTGGTGCGTTTCAGAGTTGACGCAAGTTTTACCAAGTTCAAGAATTATCATTTTTTTGTCAATGATACCCTTTTACCTTTAGACAATCAGTTTACCGCCGTTTATGATGATATTGACCTGATCACCTATCATGGGCAAATTGCTGCACAACCTTTACAAGCATTCGAAATAATGCTCGATGGCAAATATTACGATTATAAAACTTTTGAAGAGGCAAAACCCTGGCACATGCCTGATTATAAAATCGGACTGAATACCAGGTACAATTTCGGCAGCAAGTTTACTGCGGGATTGGAATTCACCCTTACCGGGAACCGATGGGTCAGGAATTATTCTCTGCCGGAAGAAATGGATAAGTTTAAACCTGTTGCTGATATTAACCTGAGTCTGAATTATCGTTTTTCAAAGCTCTTCAGCCTGTTTGCTGATTTCTATAATTTAACCGGAAGAAGTTACATGATCTGGAACCAATATCCTTCGCAACGTTTCAACTTTCTTTTCGGCTTTTCTTACAAATTATAGACATTACTTAAATCCTTTCTGATGAGAATCTATACACGTACCGGCGATAAAGGGAAAACAACACTGGTAAGCGGTAAGCCTGTGCCCAAAACCCATGTCCGAATTGAGGCTTACGGAACAGTGGATGAGCTGATTGCCCATATCGGCATGTTGCGCGATATGACAGAGGATGATACGCTCCGGGCTTTTTTGCTCGATGTGCAGGACCGGCTCATGACCTGCGCCGCCATTCTGGCTTCTGACTGTGAGGACTGCCAGGTAAGGATACCTGAAATTCTGGAAGCTGATATTCTGAATCTGGAATCTGCCATTGATCTTATGGAGGCCAGTCTGCCCATGCTCAAATCCTTTGTACTGCCCGGCGGCCATGTGATATCATCTCAGTGTCATATTGCACGAACGGTTTGCCGCAGGGCGGAAAGACAAATTATCAGGCTCTCATCGGAACTTTTTGTACCCGATACCGTAATAAAGTACATAAACCGGTTATCGGATTATCTTTTTGTGCTGGCGCGCAAGGTTTTACGCGATTTACAGAAGGAAGATATACCCTGGAAACCAAAGTTGTAATTCTTATTATATTTTTTATATTTGCACAATTTTTCAACCAAGGTCATATTAAAGTAACTCACCTATGTACTGGACCCTTGAATTAGCATCGAAACTGGAAGATGCCCCCTGGCCTGCCACAAAAGAGGAGTTGATTGACTTCGGCATTCGTTCGGGTGCTCCGTTGGAAGTTATTGAGAACTTACAGGAAATTGAAGATGAAGGGGAAATCTATGAAAGCATTGAGGACCTGTGGCCGGATTATCCCAGCAAAGATGATTTCTTTTTTAATGAAGATGAATATTAATTTCTGATTCCTATTCTTTCCTGAAAATATCATTTCTGTCCTTGGGTCTCGAAGCTTCGAGCCATTTGAAGTCCTTGAGGATAAGTTCCTCTTTTGGCGCCGTATCAAGCGGGTATAAAGCGCCCGTTGGTTTGACCTGGAAAGATATTTTATCCGGTTTGTTTTCCTTGAGCCATATGGTTATATCTGAACTCTGTGCTATGTTTACACCAATAAGTTCATCTTTATCTTTGGCATAGTATACCGTTTGTCCATTCCCTTTGGTAATTATCTTATACAGTTCGTTGTTCCTGAAATAACCGGTCATTGATCGGCCTTTGATCTGATTGAACCGGGCCGAATCTTCCTGGTTAATAATAAAGGCAAGCTGCTTCATTTGCAGCTGATCCACTTCCTTATTCTTTGTCCAGATCTCAATGTACTCCGACGATAGCTGATTGGTCTCCGACCAAAGAACGGGTTTGTGAAACAGTTTCAGAATCGAGTCGGCAGTGGAATAGAACAGGGAATCACATAGTCCCTGGAGATCCGATTTGAAAATTCGCACCCCGTAATACGCCATGAGTTCCCTTGTCCCTGCAGAATCAGGTCTGGAACGCAATGTATCGGCATGCACGTACAATGAATCATCCTTGGTAATATAAATGAAAAGGGCGCTGTCGGTAAGCAATGCACGGTCCTCATTCTGGTTAATGAAAGCCCTGTTACCCCTGAGAATGATATTTTGTTCTTCATCAAAAATCTCGATATTGGAGTATCCTTCTCCATAACCGGTCACTTTTTCATAATACAGCGTATCACCTTTGATTGTCTGTTTATTATTCCTGACCAGGGCATTTTCCCGCAGCATGGATTTATCTGTTTCTGTATTATACCAGCCGTCTTCGCAATAAATGTAACTGCTGTCACCGATGATCTCGGTAGGGCCAAAGAAATAGGCAATACTCGTGGGGGTGTGGTATTGGAGCGTGTCGGAATAAATCGTATAATCAGGATTTCGCAAAACCACGGAATCCCTGAAATAATACATCTCCTGATTGGCATAGTAATAGCCCTGAATGCTGTTCAGCTTATTATCCCCGCTCACAATATCGGCATGATTGGTATAATAACCGGCATTTTTCCCAAGGTCAAAATCCAGTGCTTCCGTGGTTAATGTCGTATTGCTTCCTACCAGTCTCACATTTCTGCGGATTTCAGCAATCCTGGTATTGCCGTCGTAATGCAGAAAATCGCCGTAGAGATCTACGGTATCGGCGTTGTTGATATGGACCCTGCTGAATGCATCAAGGGAATTGGTTGCGCCGTAAAAGTAAGCGCTGTCGCAATACATGATTGCGCCTTCATGCGTGAAACGGACATTCCCAATGAGCCGCTGGGCACCTCCGGCAATACCCTGGTTAAATTCAGCATCATCTGCGCTGGCCTCAACCTGTTTGATCTCCTGCGCAGATAACCGGAATGTTAACACGGATACAAAAAACAGGTTTATGAATAATCTGAAAGCTTTCAATACAGTTGCGATTTTAGGTCCCGCTGCCAGGTGAGGACTGTCCGGCTATTTCAGCCAACCTTTCAGGGCAAAAGGACACTTGTTGAATTTATCCGATATCCGAATGTACGTGGCTTTGATCTTATCTTCACTCCATCCGTTAACCATCTCATCCTGCTTGATCTGCAGAGTTCTTGTTTTAAAAAGGTTGTAATCCTCCTTGAGATTGCCAATGTGCGGATTGGTCCGGTTCTTCAGCCAAACTACCTTGTAAACCAATTTTCCCTTGGTATCCTTGGATTCATAGGGATCCGAAATTTCACCGATTTTAAGATTGTTCACGATGCTGTATTCTGCCGGCTCAAATTCATCCATTTGCCAGCGAATGCCACCGCGGTAATAGTTAACCGCCTGCCCGCCATTTAATTTTGAATCTTCGTCCTGACTGTATATCATGGCTGCCCTTTCGAATTTCAATGAATCAAGCCGGATCAACCGCACGATGCTGTCGAGTTTTTCAACAGCCTGCAGTTTTTCTTCAGCCGATATCTTCGGCCGCAGCAAGATATGCCTGGAATACACCCGCTCCTCAGTGCGGTCGAGACATTGAATGATATGATAACCAAAGGAGGATTCCACGATTTTGGATACGGCTCCTTTTTTTAGTGCAAAGGCAGCTTTAGCATATTCCGAATCCAGATCGGCTTTGTTGGACCAGCCTATATCGCCGCCTTTAATTGCAGACCCTGGGTCTTCGGAATATATCACTGCCAGCGTGGCAAAACTTTCACCGTTCATGATCCTTTCCCGGATATTCAACAGGCGTTCCCTGACATCAATAACCGCCTGCTCGCTTGATTTGGGATAAACCAGAATCTGGTTGTATTCGATCTCGGCATTGATATAGGGAAGACTGTCCTCGGGGAGACTCTTGAAATAAGATCTCACATCGGAGGGAGTGACAGACAGTCCTTCGGTAATTTTGGAGCGCATCTCACGGGTTAAGAGCTGCTCCCTGATATCGGGCCGGAAGTCCTGCTTGATCTCAATAATGGATTTCTTAAAGTAATCTTCCAGTTTTGCCTCTGAACCAATGGCATTGATAAAATACCTCATACGGTTATCCAGTTCAGCATCCACCTGTGATTCGGTGATTTCAATACTATCAACCTCTGCCTGGTTCAACAGGAGCTTTTGAATAAGCAATTGTTCAAAAATACTGCACCTGGTATTTTCGTCCACTTTTTCCCCTTCAGCCGCCATCTGCAAATAGCCCTGCTCAATATCGGAATAGAGAATTTTTTTATCTCCGACAACTGCCACTACTTCATCCACAATGCGGGCCTGCCCTATGGAATTCTGAAAACATAAAACCAGTGCCAAAAGCAAAAGAGAAAAGGATCGTATCATGTTATTTTTTATATATGGTGAAGTATTCATGGTTTTGTGCATCAGAATAGATACTCATTTCAAGTTCATTGATGAGCATAATCTTGCGTTTATTAAGAATTATGTATTGAATATCATTCTTAACGAGTTCAAAGGGAGAAACAGTACCCTCCAGGGCAATTTCTTTTGCACTGACAAAGTAATTATATTCATTATCACGGGTTTCCAGGTATTTGCGTGATGCCAGTGATGATTCATAATGAGTATCATTCATGGGCAGCATCTGCATAACTTCACTGATCCTGATCCAGTCCTCCTCAAAATCATTGTAAACAGCAGCATTCCTAAAACAGTAACCTTCCAGGTTTTTGATATTTTCAGGATCATCGGAGCGGTACCATTGTCTGAGTCTCCAGATTTCAGGTGCTTTCGCAGGAACTTTAATAAAAATTCCCTTGAACATCGATTCGTTCAGGATAAAGTTCGAAATGTTCTGTTTATAATAATCTTCTATTTCCTTGTCAGTCAAAACCGTATCAAGCTTCTGCCGCAGGTAACTCTGCTGATAGGCATAAATCAGTAGCGAACTCCGGTAGCCCTGTATCTGAAGTTCAACATCTTTCTCCGCCTCGGTAAGGTTAATCTCAGCCTTATTCAGTAATAGCTGATTCCGGATCCATTTCTCAATAAAATCCTGAACCAGGGCAACACTGTCCGATCCAGTCATCCCTGCAGGCACAACATCCTCCAGATCCGAAGGGTAAAGATAATTAGCAAATGCCCGTGCAACGGGTTGTTCATTTTTGCTCTCAGGATGCACGTTACAGCCTGCCAGCAGAATTGTAACCAATAGAATTGAAAATTGTTTCATTGGATTCTGCATTATTGGATTTGGTCGAGAACTCCGTAATTTACATCCACAGTGTACTTTGCTCTCAACGTTTCGATCCACTGTTTATCCAGATAATTCTGGTAATCTGCGGTAACCTGGCCGCGTACTTCACCAAGCGTTTTTGGTTCAGGTGGAAGCAATCTGTTCACATAGATGAACTTAATGGTACCGGTGTCCCTGATAATCTTCTCAAAACCTTTCTCCCATGAAAAATCCAGGTCAGCAGATGATTCCCCCTTTTCGTATTTATTGTCCGCTATCTCAACACACATGAGAGTATCATTCCCGCAAATCAATGCAACCATTTCGGCAGGTGTCCAATTCATTTTATCTCTTTTTTTTGCCAGCTTCCGGGTCTGTTTCAATCTGGATTCCTCCTTTAAAGCATAAACCGAAACATTTGCACGCTCCTTCCACATATAGTCATTCCTCCGCATATCAAAGTATGACTTCAGGCCGGAAGTATCGCTGACGGCTTGGTTCCACACCCGGTCATCCATGATATTAAAGAGCAGGATCCCGTCGTGGTATTCCTCCATCAGGTATCTGAAATCAGGATATTTTTTCTCCAGATGTTCTTTCTCAAAGGCAATCAATTCCCTGTTTATCAATTCCGAACTTTTTTTGTCAACAATTCCGGAGAGTGTTTCTGTGAGCCTGTAGTGTTTGGTTTGTAATATATATTCCGCCAGGTCCTTCTGCGTGTATTCCTTAGCCCCGATAACAAAAACGGGATCAATCAGATCACCGGCGACGGCCATGTTCCAGTTCCCGATATAAACAGAGCTGTCCATCATCGATGCAAGCTCAGCTATGTTTTCCGGATAACTCACGAAACCGTTTTCCTTCTTTACAGATGAAAGGAACGATTCTGAGGAGATCTTGCCACGTTCATCTGCCATAATTCTTTGTTCAAGTTGGCTTTTAATCTGGCTGAACGGGGCAATGGCCCGTTTTCCATCGATTCTGAAAATATGCCAGCCGAAATCCGATTGCAAAGGTTCAGTATAGGAACTGCTGTCAGTTTTGAATACCACCCCTTCCAATTCCTGGGGAAGTTCGCCTGACCTGAGCCATCGCATCTGTCCGCCACTTTGTGCCGAGCCGGCATCTTCAGAATACTGCTTTGCCACCTCTGAAAAAGAACTTCCGTTTTGGAGCAGTTGATAACATTGGAATATTTTTTCCTTTGCTTGATCCTGTGTTTCCTTCTTATCATTTTTAGCAGCCCTGATCATGATGTGAGAGAGCCTGATCTCACCCATTGAAAGTCGTTTGTCGTTCAAACGGATAATATGATAACCAAACCGTGATCTCACCGGCATTGAAAACTCCCCAACCTGCAGGCTATAGGCTGCATTTTCAAATGGCAGCACCATGACAAATGCCGAGAACCAACCAAGCCGGCCATTATTGGTCTTTGCAGAAGGATCATCCGACTCCTCCCCGGCGATTTTTGAGAACGATTCACCGGCAAGCAGGCGCTTTCTGATTTCCACGGCACGGGTATAAGCTTTCAGGGTATCAGCGGGGGCCGGATTGGAGGCCAGCTTTACCATGATATGACTTGCATTGACCTCGTTCAGGGTACGGTAATATGCTTCCTGCAGCAAGCTGTCGATAAGCTTCCTGTCCTGCAAATACGGTTGAGCCAGCTGTTCCCTGTATCCTGCAAGCTCGTTGCGGAAGGAAGTCAATGTATCAAGCCCCAGCATTTTTGCCTCATGCACTTTCAGCTTGAAATTAACGAACAATTCCAGATACTCCCGTGGGGTTTTATTTTCAAATCCCTGAATATTGTTGTTCTTACGATAGATCCGCTCAAACTCTGAACGCATAACGGGCTGGTTATCGATGGTGAGCAGTACTTCGTCCTGAGCGTGTATTAAAGTTGGCAGCGGCAGGAGCAGCAGAAGCATAAACAGCAGTAGCGGCAGTGGCAGTAGCTGTTGAATTAATCTTACAAAATATCTTTTCATTCAGTTGGATATAGGCAAATTACCGGCTGTAATTGGGTGCTTCCCTTGTTATAGTAACATCATGGGGATGGCTTTCGGTGATACCCGATGTGGTAACTCGTACAAAACGGGCGTTCATCAGATCGGGAATGCTGGCTGCACCGCAGTATCCCATGCCTGCCCTGAGACCACCCATCATCTGGTATACCACTTCTGAAAGTGAACCTTTAAAAGGTACCTGGGCCACAATTCCTTCAGGGACAAGTTTCTTAATATCTTCTTCCGGATCCTGAAAATACCTGTCGCCCGAACCCTGCTGCATGGCCTCGATTGAACCCATGCCGCGGTATGATTTGTACTTGCGGCCGTTGTAAATGATTGTTTCGCCGGGCGATTCTTCAACACCCGCAAAAAGTGATCCGGCCATGATCGAACTTGCGCCGGCTGCAATGGCTTTTACCATGTCACCCGAGTAACGCACGCCGCCATCTCCGATGATGGGTATACCTGTGTTTTTCAGGGCACTGGCAACATTAAAAATAGCAGATAACTGGGGAACACCAACTCCTGCAATTACCCTTGTTGTGCAGATGGAACCCGGACCGATGCCGACTTTCACCCCGTCAGCGCCTGCCTTGATCAAATCCAGGGCAGCTTCGGCAGTCGCAATGTTTCCCACGATGATGTCGAGGTTGCTGTATTTCTTTTTGGCTTTTTTAAGCATTTCAATAACACCATTACTATGTCCATGAGCAGTATCAATAACAACTGCATCAACATCTGATCTCACGAGCACATCTATCCGGTCAATGGTATCATGGGTCACACCAACCGCGGCAGCCACCCTTAAACGTCCCATTAGATCTTTGCAGGCATTGGGACGATCCTTGGCTTTGGTGATATCCTTGTAGGTAATCAATCCGATCAGACGGTAGTTTTCATCCACCACCGGAAGTTTTTCAATTTTATAATTCTGCAGGATGTCGGCAGCCATCTCCAGATTGGTCTCCTGACTTGTTGTAATCAGGTTTTCGTGGGTCATGACCTCCTTAATCAGCCTCCCCATCTCCTGTTCAAAACGGAGATCGCGGTTGGTCACAATGCCAACCAGCTTATGGTGACCGTCAACAACAGGAATGCCGCCAATCCTGTATTCTCTCATGAGGTTAATGGCATCTCCGACAGTAGCACTGGGTCTGATGGTTATGGGATCATAGATCATTCCGTTTTCGGCTCGTTTCACGGTTTTTACATGCTTAGCCTGATCGTCAATGCTCATGTTCTTATGGATGACACCAATACCCCCCTCTCTTGCAATGGCAATTGCCAGCGTAGCCTCAGTTACGGTATCCATCGCTGCAGATACTATCGGGGCATTCAGCCTGATATTCCTTGTGAACTGCGTGGTAATATCAACTTCACGGGGAAGCACTTTTGAAAACGCGGGCACCAGCAAAACATCATCGAATGTCAGTGCTTCGTATATGATTTTATCTGACAGGTTTTTCATGGCTGTAATTATAAATGGTGCGAAATTACAAAAAAAGAAGTAATATTGACCTATACGGCTTATGAAAACAGATTACCTTGATACACTGGGCAGGTATTGGGGATTTAGTTCCTTCAGGCCTTTGCAGGAGGATATCATCCGTTCTGTGCTGGCCGGGAAAGATACACTTGGCCTGATGCCCACCGGGGGCGGTAAATCACTCACTTTTCAGGTACCTGCTCTTACAGTTCCGGGATTATGCCTTGTGGTAACACCGCTGATAGCCCTGATGAAGGACCAGGTTGAAAATCTGAGGAAACTGCAAATCAAGGCTGTGGCTATCCATTCAGGCTGTACCCGCGAGGAAATCGACATTGCCCTGAACAATTGTCTTTATGGAGGTTATAAATTCCTGTACGTTTCACCGGAACGGTTAGGATCGGAATTGTTCCGGATACGATTCCAGGAGATGAATGTGAATTTGATTACGGTGGATGAGGCGCATTGCATTTCACAGTGGGGTTATGATTTCAGACCAT
This sequence comes from Bacteroidales bacterium, assembly GCA_041737175.1. Classification (GTDB taxonomy): domain Bacteria; phylum Bacteroidota; class Bacteroidia; order Bacteroidales; family UBA10428; genus UBA5072. Next base: position 257,028 of record JBGSSF010000025.1, on the reverse strand, counting down.
CGTACATGAGGATCGCAGAATTGCGGCAATATCACCCGCAGGTACCCATACTTGCCCTCACTGCCACGGCTACTCCAAAAGTAATTGAGGATGTGCAGGATAAACTGCTGTTCCGTGAAAGAAATGTGCTGAAAACAAGTTTCAGGCGTGAGAACCTGATTTACGCAGTGAAATACTCAGAAAATAAAGACCGTGATGTCATTGAGATGGTGAAAAAACTCAAGGGGAACGGAATCGTATATGTCCGCAGCCGCAGGAAAAGTGTCGAGATTGCCAGGTATCTTATTCAGGAGGGTATCTCTGCTGCTTACTATCATGCCGGACTGGAACACCAGGCAAGAAACGAGGCGCATCAAAACTGGACGATCGGAAAAATACGCGTTATCGTTGCAACCAATGCTTTTGGCATGGGCATTGACAAAGCCGATGTACGATTCGTGATCCATGCCGATCTTCCCGATTCTCCCGAAGCCTATTTCCAGGAGGCCGGAAGGGCCGGCCGGGATGGCAATAAATCATTCGCCATTCTGCTTTCGTCACCCTCGGATCAGGCCGCTGTCAGCCACAGAATCCTGGTCAACTTTCCCGATAACACCACAATTAAAAACACCTATTCCGCGCTTGGCAATTATTTGCAAATACCCGTAGGTTCAGGAAAGGGAGCTTCCTATGATTTTGATATCAATGATTTTGCCCGCGTGTACAGGCTTTCCATATATACCGCTTTCAGCAGCCTGAAAATCCTTGAACTCGAAGGATACATTGAACTTACAGAAGAGATCAACAATCCCTCCCGGATTAAATTTCTGCTTAACCGCGATGATCTTTACCGGTTCCAGGTGTCCAACTCGCGTTTTGATTCATTCATCAAACTCGTGCTTCGATCTTATACGGGCGTTTTTACGGAATTCACAACCATTGATGAAACGATGCTGGCCAAAAGGGCCAATGTTGACCAGGAAATTGTGAGACAATACCTCAGTAAACTTGTTTCATTGGGTGTGATCAGCTACCTGCCCCAAAAACGGTCCCCCATGGTGATCTTCTTCGAAGAAAGGCTGGACGAGAAATCCATTTATATTTCCAAAGAAAACTACCAGACCAGAAAAGAAAGATACGAGGAACGTGCCAATGCCATGCTGCATTATTCATTGTCCAGGGACAAATGCAGAAGTCAGCTTCTGCTGGAGTATTTTAACGAACCGGGATCACCTCCCTGCGGTGAATGCGATATTTGCAGGATTAAAAACGAATCCGCCCTCCGGCAGGAGGACTTCAACCTGCTTCGTGAGGATATTCTGGCTGTACTTGCTTTGCAACCACTGACTCCTGAACAGTTGTTTGAACGGATCCCGGCTAGCCGCGATAAATTAATTGAAGTGATGCAATGGATGCTGGATAATGATATTCTCCGGTATAACGCAGAAAAGTTCTTGATTATTAACAAATCCTAATGACTTGTCCCTTGTCCCTCGTCCCTTGTCCCTTGTCCCTTGTCCCTTGTCCCTCGTCCCTTGTCCCTCGTCCCTTGTCCCTTTCAATACCTGGCGACCAACGGCATTTTTCTTCCCGGTCCGAAAGCCTTGGTGGATATCCTTAGAACGGGCGGGGTCTGAAAACGCTTGTATTCGCTATGATTGACCATCGACAGGGTTTTCTCAACCACTTTCGGATCAAATCCCATTTCAGCAATCTCTTCAGGTGATTTTTTCAGTTCAATGTAATGGAACAGGATAATGTCCAGCACAGCATACTCGGGCAGCGAATCCGTATCTTTCTGATTGGCCCGCAATTCGGCGGAAGGCGGCTTGATTACCGAGTTCTGAGGTATGATCTCGTGATCCTTGTTGATGTAGTTGGCCAGCCGGTAAACTTCAGTTTTATAAACATCGCCCAGCACTGAGATGCTCCCGCTCATATCGCCGTATAATGTTCCATAACCCACTGCCGCTTCACTTTTATTGGAAGTATTGAGGACCAGGTTGCCGAATTTATTGGACATGGCCATGAGAAGATTGGCCCTGATCCGGGCCTGAATATTCTCTTCGGTAATATCTTCAGGCAGGTCTTTGAATAACGTGCTCATCGATTGCACATACTGCCCGTATATATCACGGATATCGAGAATATCGTAACGGACACCCAGATTTCGGGCCAGGGTTACGGCATCGGTTACCGAATGAGGCGAAGAATACTGTGAGGGCATTAGCAGGGCCCGGAGATTTGTGGAGCCCAATGCACGAACAGCCAATACAAGTGTAACTGCCGAATCGATCCCGCCGGATAATCCAAGGATGGCAGTTTTCAGACCTGACTTCCCAAAATAGTCCCGGATACCCATCACCAGCGCATCGTGAATAAGAGCTATCTCAGATTGTTCCGGTATAGTGACCGCATCGGCCTTTGCAGCCATAACCTCATCAGTGTCATAAACGCAGAAATCTTCCTCAAAGAGCTTCATCCTGCTGACAATGCCGGTGGGGTTTACAACCATTGAACCTCCGTCAAAGATCAGTTCCGTATGCGCACCAACCTGGTTGGCATAAAAAACAGGAACCTTGTATCTGCTTGTGTTTTCCGTAAGAATCCCTGACTTAATCTCACCCTGCAAATAGGAAAACGGAGATGCAGCAATGTTAATCACAAAATCGGGACACAGAACCGACAGGTTATCCATCGGACATACATTGTAAAGCCTGTCCCTGCCATAACCGGTTAGCAGAGGCTGCCGGTACCAGAGGTCCTCACAGATTGTAACCGCAATGTTAAAACCTTTGTAGGTAACCAGACTGAATTCCGTATTCTGTTCAAAATAACGGTACTCATCAAAAATATCATAGGTAGGCAACAAGGTCTTGTTGATAATGCACTGCACAGCCCCATTGACCATAAAGTAAGCAGAATTGAACAGATTTTTCCCCTTGGCATTCGGATTTACTGATGGTCCCCCGACAATGGCCGCTATGCCATGACATTCGGAAGCTACTTTCTGCAGGTAAATTTCACATTTGTCTACAAAGTGTTTGTATTCCAAAAGGTCATGCGGAGGGTAACCACAAATAGATAGTTCCGAGAAAACCACCAGGTTCGCTTTTTCCTGCCGGGCTCTCCGGATTGCCCTGACTATTTTTTCATAGTTCTCATCAAAAGCCCCGATGGTATAGTTGAGCTGTGCAATCGCAATTTTCATCGGGCAAACGTCAAAAAAGAACCCCTATCCGAAAAGTAATGAAATTCGCAACGGCTTTGTGATCATTATTGGAAAGCAGATCGATAAAACCATTATCATAAAATATTCCGGCTGTGAGTGAAGTATTGCCTCCGATGTTGTATTCAACGCCTCCGCCAAAGAAATAGGACATATTCAGCACATTAATTTCCTTGGCTACATTGTCCTTTGCTAATCCGCTCCCGGTGGCCGTTGCCCTGGCCCCAATATTGATATAATGTCTCAGACCCATCTGGGCATAATAGGTAAAATAACCGATTTCGTTTGTTTTTAACTTGATGGCCAGAGGCAGGGATAGATAATTGGGGTGAAAAGCCACTGTAGTCCCTGCATCCAATGATACGTCAGTCTGGCTTCCCGAGGATCCCATGGTGATATTCACCGGTACATTGTATAATATATTGCCGCCCAGCATGGTCATGGATAATCCCGAAACGATGCCATAATTCGGATGGAAGTAATACTCCATGATTAATCCCCAGCTGAATCCCGGACGTGTGCCGTCTTTTTCAATATCGCTTGACTTGGGCGATAACCAGGAGGCAAGAGGATCAGCATGAACGCCCAAACGGAGAGGTGATTGGGCAAACACGGCCGATACATTCAATGCCAGCAATAATAGGATTGCTTTTTTCACAATAAAAGATTTAGGTTATTAAAAGCCAAATTTAAAGTAGTTCTTGAGATTTGAAAACAAATAAGAATGATTTCTGCATGACATAATACATATTGTCCCAACGGGACTTCATAATGCCTCATAAATTTTTTTTCCACCATTATTAAGTGCCTAGATTATTTTAATATGTACTTTTATGCAGTTTGACAGATATCATTTGCACTTTGGAACTTTCGACATGAATAAAACCCGGATTTGCCTGATGGTTGCGGTTTCGTTGATGGCAGCAGCATGCAGTAAGGATCCTTTCAGGGTAAATACTTCTGATATTAAGGTTGATTTGGCTGTATCCCGTTTCGAAAAAGAATTATTTACTGCCGATCCTTCCTCACTTGAAAATAAGATCCCTGAATGGAAAAAAGAGTATGGCGTTTTCTTCCGTCATTTCAGTTATGTTCTTAAGCTTGGAAGTATCGATGATCCGGATTATCCGGAAAGGCTGAGGCAGTTCGTCTCTGATCATTCCAATTACCAGATCTACAAACGAACCATGCAGGTCTTCCCTGACCTGGATACTTTTACAAATGAACTTACCGGCGCATTCAAACATTACCGGTATTATTTCCCGGACAAATCCGTGCCGAGAATCATTACCTACGTTTCGGGGTTCAACCAGTCGGCCATTACCGACGACAGTCTTCTGGCCGTTAGCCTAGACAAATACCTGGGTAAAGACGAGCAAATTTACCGTCAGATCGGTGTTTACAACTACCTTTTGACCAACATGCATCCAAAAAAACTTGTTTCTGACTGCATGCAGTTCTGGAGTGAAACTGAATTCCCGTTTTATGATTCTGTTGACAATCTCATCGCCCATATGATATACCGGGGAAGGATGTTGTATTTCACCCATGCCATGTTGCCTGAACAGCCTGATACGTTGAACTGGGGATTTACACAGGCGAATATGGAAACCCTTGAAACCTCTGAAAAGGCCATGTGGGCATACCTGGTTCAAAATAAAATGCTCTTTAACACAGATGGGTTCACCATTGATAAATTCATCCTTGAGGGACCGTTTACAAAAGATTTTGGTCGGGATTCACCATCCAGGGCAGCCATTTGGATTGGTTACAGGATAGTTCAATCCTACATGCGGAGAAACAGGGAAATTACCCTTCCTGGACTGATGGAAGAACGCAATTATATGAAAATATTAAACATGAGTGCCTATAATCCTTAATAGTCGTGCAGTTGTGCAGTCTTGCAGTCTTGCAGTCTTGCAGTCTTGCAGTCTTGCAGTCTTGCAGTCTTGCAGTCTTGCAGTCTTGCAGTCTTGCAGTCTTGCAGTCTCGCAGTCTTGCAGTCTTGCAGTCTTGCAGTCTTGCAGTCTTGCAGTCTTGCAGTCTCGCAGTTTCTCATTTGCACATTTGCACATTTGCACATTTGCACATTTGCACATTTGCACATTTACACATTTGCACATTTGCACATTTACACATTGACCAATTTTCAAATTATTGATGAGATATATTAGTATAATACTCCTCCTGATATCCTCTTCCGTTATCAGATCCCAGTCTCCAGATTCAATCTGGCAGCGCAGCCTGGAAAAGTATGAGCAGCAGAATTACCACGGTGTCATCCGTGACATGGACACGCTGCTTCAGATGGTGCCGGGATACGCCAATGCTTATTACAACAGGGGCATAGCCTGGGTAAACCTGGGCGATATGGATAGAGCCTGCATGGATCTTCAGACTGCACTCTCCTACGGTATGAGCGAAAACAAAAAGCTGGTTGATTACACCTGTAATCCTGAGTTCGTTAGGGATCTCCTGCTGAAACAGTTCTATAAAAAAGAAACGGTTCACCCCGAACTGGGTTACAGACCGGAATATACCCATGCTGATACACTCAGGGGGGCTCTTCGGGCTGAAAGAACAAGCTATGATGTAAAGTTTTATGATCTCCGTGTGAGGATCATGCCGAAGGGTAAAAAAATTGAAGGAAACAATGCAGTATACTTTCAGGTGATGCAGCCTACAAGGAAAATTCAGGTGGACCTGTTCGATAATTATGATATTACTGCGCTGACCTGGAACGGAAGTCAACTTCCATGGCATCGTGATGGCAATGCTGTTTTCATTGATTTCCCACGTGAATTGCAAACCGGAGAAAATCAGGTTATTTCAATATCTTACCAGGGCAAACCCGATGTCGCGCCCAATCCTCCCTGGGAGGGTGGCTTTGTCTGGGAAAAGGATCAAAATAAACATCTATGGATCAGCGTTGCCTGCGAACATCTGGGCGCCAGCAGCTGGTGGCCTACCAAGGATCATATGACCGACAAACCCGACTCGGTGCAGATTACACTCGAGGTTCCCAAGGGTTATCAGGCTGTATCCAACGGTACACTCCGGCATTCAGGACAGGCAGACAATAAATATGACCGGTTTACCTGGTTTGTGCATTATCCGATCAACAATTACAACATCACCTTTTATGTCGGTAAGTACACGGCATTTAGTGACACACTTATCCAGGACGGAGATACGCTGAGTCTGGACTACAATGTCCTTACCGACAACCTGGATATTGCACGGGAGCATTTTAAACAAACCCGTGACATAGTAGCCTTTTACAACAAAGCTTTTGGATTTTACCCTTTTCCGAAAGACGGATTTGGACTGGTGGAATCATCCTACGCGGGTATGGAACACCAGTCTGCCATTGCCTACGGTAATGGCTATAAAAATAACAACCGGCAGGATTACCGGAATCAGATCTATGATTTCATCATTGTTCATGAAGGGGCGCACGAATGGTGGGGCAATTCGGTTACTGCGGCTGATATGGCTGATATATGGATCCATGAAGGTTTTGCCACGTATGCCGAATATCTTTTCCTTGAAAACAGGTTGGGCATGCAGGAATATCTCTATGAAATTACCGATAAAAGCAGGTATATTTTCAATGTCTGGCCCCTGGTGCAGAACCGGGATGTGAACGAAAACACATTTGCCAGCAATGATGTTTACCACAAGGGAGCTATGCTTTTGCACTGCCTGCGTTGCACCATTAACAATGATTCCTTATTTTTCGGCATCCTGAGGGATTTCTGTGTTGATAACCGCTACAAAACAGTAAACTCCGATGATTTCATCAGTTTCGTCAACCATTACACAGGTTCAGATTACACGGCCTTCTTCAACATTTATCTTTATGAAACCAAGCTGCCTGTCCTTTCCTACACCTATACGGTTGACCAGGGCGGACTTACTCTGAAATACAGGTGGACAGGGGTAAATGAGGGATTTACAATGCCCTTTGGGATTGAAACCAGTCATAAGGAATCTTACCGCCTGGAGGCTGATACATCGTGGAAGGAAGTCAGGTTACCTGACGCGGAATGGTTTAACTTTTATAATCTTTGGAAGGGATACGAGGGATGTAAGGATAATTCTTTTACGTATTTCAATACGCACTGTGAGAATGAGTAAACGGTAAAAAGTAAAAGGTAAAAAGTAAACGGGATAAGGTGTTCCGTATAATTACTTGCTTGCTATTTCTTCGGAAACAGTCAGCCTTTTCCTTCCTTTTGCCCTACGGCTCGATAAAACCTTGCGGCCATTGGCTGTCGACATTCTTTCCCTGAATCCGTGTTTATTGCGTCTTTTCCTGTTCGAAGGCTGGTATGTTCTTTTCATCGTAAAGCTTGTTTATGACTCCTGGTAAAATCGGATTGCAAAAATAGTTATTTTATTTTTCGAAACAAATTTTTTTTTAGTAATGAGTAATGAGTGATGAGTGACTCATTACTTTCTTCCTCTCAGCATTTCCCTCTTCCCCGGCGGCCCCGGCAGCTTCTCGATTCTGAAACCTGCAGATTTCAGCATCCGTTTTACCGCTCCCTTCACGCAATAGGTAGTGAGTATACCATCAGGACCAAGGTTTTTGTACAACCGGTTGAAAATGTCCTGTGTCCACATTTCCGGTTGTTTTTCAGGAGCAAAGGCATCAAAGAAAATCAGGTCATACTTAAATTCAGGTTGAAAATCCGCAAGATCATCCTGGATTTTATGAAGGTAAAAATAGGGATGCAGGAGGGTTGTTTCATTCCAGGATGCCTGGTGGATTCCTGCGAATAACCTTTCAACGTCAGGAACATTCGGAAGCCGGGAAGTATAATTCAGTTTTTCAACCAAAACCAGGTCAACCGGAAATTTCTCAACTGCATGATAAGTAACCTTCACCTGTTTATCCCGGGCCGTAATGCAGGTCAGCAGGGCGTTCAGGCCGGTGCCAAATCCAATTTCCAAAACAGAAACCTCCGGTCCTTCCATCCTGCATAGTAAGCCGGCATCCAGAAAAACATGCCTGGATTCGGTTATCGCTCCGTAGGTTGAATGGTAATGTTCGTCCAGCTGGGGGACATACAGTGTGTGGGATCCGTCACGGGTAGTTACCAGTTGCATTTAGGGTTTTCCACAATGTTAGTAAAAACATGGCAGAGACACAATGCATTGTGTCTCTGTTTTTTTTACCTTTGAACGAGGCAAGTTTTTAAAATAATGAAAACCTGATGAAATCAATATATTCAGTTTTGACAATTCTTGGCTTATTGTGGTTATCGCCCATATTCGCACAGAATAATAAACCCGGCATCGCTTTTGTGGAAAAGGAGTTCAACTTCGGCACCTTCAGGGAATCTGCCGGTTTGCTTACGCATGATTTCCAATTTACCAATACCGGCAAGATACCTTTAATCATAGGCGAGGTAAAAGCTGCCTGTGGCTGTACTGTACCGGAATGGCCCAAAGAACCCATATTGCCCGGGAAATCCGGAATCATCAGGGTCAGTTTCAATCCGGCCAAACAAAACGGAGCTTTCAGCAAAACCATCCAGGTGAGCAGCAATGCCGACGTGCCCCTGGTGAATCTAATCGTCAAAGGAGTCGTGATTCCCACGCAAATTGTAGAAGAAGTATACAAATTCACCGTGGGCGATATCCGCCTGGAAACCATCTATGCAGCCTTTGGTGAAATATTTAAAGGGCAAACCTCAACGTATTCCATCAAAGTATTCAATAATTCAAAAGACAAGCCTGCTACCCTGAGTTTTCGCAAAACTCCGCCACACCTGAGAATCAAATTTTCTCCTGAAACTATTGATCCACAGCAGGAGGGCAGAATTGAACTGGAGTATGCCACTGCTGATCTGAAGGATTGGGATTATGTGGTTGACAGGCTCGACCTGCTCGTTAATGGTGCATCACTCCCCAATAACCGGATCAGTATCACTGCCAATATCAAGGAAGATTTTTCAAAGTTGTCTTCAGTTGATATGGAAGCAGCGCCCCGGGTGGATTTTGACAGCCAGCTTTTTGATTTTGGCAGCATTGCTTCAGGTGCAGTTGTTGAACACGAGTTCAGGCTTACCAACACCGGGAAATCAGACCTGTTTATACGCAAGGTTAGTGCAAGTTGCGGCTGTACTGCCGTTCAACCGGCAAAAACCCAGATCAGGCCCGGAGAATCCACCAGCATCAAAGTTCTGTTTAATGCAGCCGGTCGTGAAGGAAATCAGAAAAAGGCCATTACCATAATAACCAATGACCCGAAGAGATCCAAAGCCATTTTATGGATAAACGGCATGGTTGAAAAACGATGAAGGGGACATCTTATAAAAGCGCGCTCAACATCAGCAATGGCGTTGAACAGCCTCCCGAAATCAGTGAGGAATCCATCAGACTTCACAAGCAAAAACGCAGGAAATCACCTTCCGTAAATGAATTTCTCGAGGGCATACTGTCGGGAAACCGCACCCTGTTAAGTCAGGCTATTACCCTTACAGAAAGCTCTCTTCCCTCGCACCATGAACTGGCACAGGAAATCATCGAAAAATGCATGCCCTTTTCCGGTCGCTCACTCCGTATTGGCATTACCGGCGTACCCGGAGTCGGCAAAAGTACTTTTATAGAATCCCTGGGTATGCTGCTGATCCGGAACTACCGGAAACTTGCGGTTCTGGCCATTGATCCGAGCAGTGAGCGGTCGAAGGGCAGCATTATGGGTGACAAGACCCGGATGGAACAATTGTCATCCGAACCGGGAGCTTTTATACGGCCATCTCCTTCGGCGGGATCACTCGGTGGTGTTGCGCGTAAAACCCGTGAAAACATTATATTGTGTGAAGCGGCCGGTTTCGACACCATTTTTATCGAGACCGTAGGAGTGGGCCAGAGTGAAACTGCCGTGCATTCCATGGTGGATTTTTTTCTGTTGCTTATGCTTGCGGGAGCCGGTGATGAGCTTCAGGGGATCAAACGGGGTATCATGGAAATGGCGGATGCCATTGCCATTACCAAGGCCGATGGTGAAAACACAGGCAGGGCAGAAAGAGCCAAATCGGAATACAGCAATGCCCTTCATCTTTTCCCTCCTTCCGAATCGGGATGGATTCCAAGGGTCATGACCTGTTCCGCCAAAACCAGCACGGGCATTAACGATATCTGGGACCTGGTAATTGAATACATGGCACTTACGCACCACAACGGGTATTTCGACAAGCGGAGACAGGAACAGTCCCTTTACTGGATGTATGAATCCATCAATCAGAACCTGAAAGACAGTTTCTACCATGATAAAAGAATTCAGAAACTTCTTAAAAATTACGAAACGAAAGTCCTGCAGGGTGAAATCACTCCTTTCACCCCGGTCAGCGCCCTGCTGGAAAAGTATTTCAAAAGAAGGTGGATCAAGCTGAATGCCGGAAGAAGGTGACCTGTGAATTCCTGCCCGGAGTTTTGGATCGAACAAAAAAGGAATATTTTTGCTTTATATGTATGACGGACAACTATAAATAATTAAAACTGTTGACAATGAACTATGATTTGATCGTGATTGGTAGCGGACCTGGTGGTTATGTAGCCGCCATTCGGGCTTCACAGCTTGGCATGAAAACCCTTGTTATCGAAAAGGAAGAAATCGGAGGAATCTGTCTCAACTGGGGTTGCATTCCCACGAAGGCTTTGTTGAAGAGCGCCCAGGTACTGAATTACCTGAAACATGCCAATGATTACGGTATCACTTCCGGAACGGATGCGCAGGCCGATTTATCAAAAATAGTTGAACGCAGCAGGGGAGTCGCTGAAGGTATGAGCAAGGGTGTACAATTCCTGTTCAAGAAAAACAAAATTGAACAGATGGCAGGTACCGGCAGGCTGGTTGATAACCAAACCGTTTCGGTGACGGATAAGGAAGGTAAAGAGTCCAAAATAACTGCTAAAAATATTATACTTGCCACTGGAGCCCGGTCTAAAGAATTGCCCAATTTGAAACAGGACGGGGTTAAGATTATTGGATACCGGGAAGCCATGACATTGAAAAAGCAGCCCAAATCCATGGTGGTTGTCGGTTCAGGAGCCATCGGAAGCGAATTTGCCTATTTTTACAATTCCATTGGCACAAAGGTCACCCTGGTGGAATTTTTACCCGCCATTGTTCCCCTCGAAGATGAAGAAGTCTCCAAACAACTTGAAAGGTCCTTTAAAAAAGCAGGCATGGAAGTGATGACCTCTTCTTCGGTTGAGTCTGTAGATACCTCCGGCAAGCTTTGCCAGGTTTCCATCAAGACCCCAAAAGGAACCGAGAAGCGCGAGGCGGAGATCGTGCTTTCCGCAGTAGGCACATTGCCCAACCTCGAGGATTTAGGCCTTGAGAAACTCGGGATTGCGGTTGATAAAGGTAAAATTAAAGTGGATGAATATTACCAGACCAGCGTAAAGGGAATTTTCGCCATTGGAGACATAGTACCGGGCCCTGCGCTCGCTCATGTTGCTTCAGCCGAAGGAATCGTATGCGTGGAGAAAATGTCCGGTCTGAATCCCGAACCTGTCAATTACAAAAACATCCCCGGCTGTACCTATACATCACCCGAAATAGCATCGGTTGGTTTTACCGAAAAGGCAGCCAAAGAAGCCGGTTATGATATCAAAGTCGGTAAATTTCCATTTACAGCATCCGGAAAGGCCAGTGCAACTGGAAATAAAGAGGGTTTCGTCAAGCTTATTTTCGATGCCAAATACGGTGAATTACTGGGCGCACATCTCATCGGAGATAATGTGACTGAAATGATCGCGGAAATGGTTGTCGCCCGGAAGCTTGAAACAACGGGACATGAAATAATCAAGGCCATTCATCCCCACCCGACCATGTCGGAAGCCATCATGGAAGCTGCCGCAGCGGCATACGGGGAGGTTATCCATATTTAAATGTTGTGATGGTTGTGATGGTTGTGATGGTTGTAGCTTTAAACTACCACAACTACCAAAACAACCACAACAACCACAACCTCTTCCTACATCGCCCTGTCAATGATCCCATATAATTTATCCCTGTACGGCAAACTAATGGGGATGAATTTCTCGCCGATAATCACCCGGTGACGGCTTACTGAATCAATTTTGCTCAGGGATATGATATAAGACCGGTGAATCCTGCAGAATTCATCCGAAGGAAGTTTCTCCTCAATAGATGTCATGGACATCAGTGTCAAAAACAACCTTTGTTTTGTGTAAATCTTGATGTAGTCCTTCAGGCCTTCGATAAAAAGGATATCATCAACACTGATCTTTAATAGCTTATAGTCTGCTTTGATAAAGATATACTGCTGGGGTTTCTGACGGGCAGCCGGTTGTTTTGCCGCTTTGGAAATCAGACTGCTGGCCTTGTTAACCGCCCTCAGAAATCGCTCAAAATCAAAGGGTTTAAGCAGGAAATCGACAACATCAAGTTCATATCCATCCAGGGCGTATTCCTTGAAACCGGTGGTAAAGATAACAGCCGGCCTGGTGATGATACTCTTGAGGAATTGAATTCCATTCACATCGGGCATATTGATATCGAGAAACAGCAGATCAATCTGGGTTTCTTCAATAATTTGCATGGCTTCAATGGCATTCTGGCATTTCTTGACGAGGTTAAGAAAATATACTTTGCCGATGAAGTGTTCCAGTACCTCCAGTGCGGCGGGTTCGTCATCAACAACCAGGCAATTGATCCGGTTCATAGGCTTCAGTTTGTGCGTTCCAGGTTGTCCAGTCCCAGCATCTTCAAGTCTTCTTTTGTGAGTGCAGGCAGTTTATGATTGACCAGTTTTTGTTTTACCAGCTTGCCTGCCTGATGAGCCGATCTTTTATCGGGGAAGGCGACCTTCCCTTGAAGAACAGGAATAAAAGGCTGATCGATGTAAACCTTATCTTTCAAAAGGATCTGGTAACCCCAGCCTTCCTTTACCTGGTATGTTCTGACCTTTATATCAGCCTGTGACGTGTTATGAATAATGGTATAAGCCAGCCAGGAAAATAAAAGAATAAAAAAAAGCGGATACAGGATCCGCCATTTTCTTTTATCAGTCCTCCTCATCGTAGGTTTCGGTAGGCTTGAACTCCCAGATATCGTCGAAGTAAAGGCTTGAACTCTGTCCGGTGGCAAGAAATCCGCGTCCGTTTTCGGTGGTGAATGCAACAGCGTCAGTCCGTGTGGTGCCCTCGAAATTCGTACGGGTTGTCCACAAATCCGTTGAAGGTGTATATTCCCATACATCATTTTTAAGACTACCCACATCGCCGGTAGTAATATAAGCCTTGCCGGAAATGATGAAAGCCACTGCTTTCTTTCTGACTATGGTATAGCTGTCATCATAGGATTCATCGCTGACATCACTGACTTTGCGGAGTGCTGTCCAGGAATCGGTGGAAGGATCATATTTATAAAAGTCTTTTGAGTATACACCGTTGTTATAACCTGTGCAGATATAACCTTCATTGCCGATCACAAATGCAACGGCATCCTGAATCTTCGACTGAAAGCTGGTTTTTTGTATCCAGGAATCACTTGAAGGATTGTAAGCCCAAAAGTCTTTTTCAGCATTACCGGAAAAGCCGGTTCCGACATACCCGATGTCATCAATTGAAAAGGCTACGGCACCGTATCGTGCCAATCCACCGAATTCAGCCTCAACCGAATCCCAGGTGTTGGCGCCGGGATTGTATTTCCAGAAATCCTTATATTTAGCCAGCCCGTCATAACCGGTACCCACATAACCATTCCCGGCGGCAGCGAATGCAACCGCTCCCTGTCTTGGCTTACCTTCGAATTCAGCGACCTGTGTCCAGTTATTCCTTTCGGCATCGAATGCCCAGAAATCGGTCAGCCGGTCTTCACCATCATAACCTGTACCCACATAACCTATATTCCCGATGGCGAATGCAACGGCATCACCTCTTGCAACCCCCTCATAATCTGATTGTTCAATCCAATTGCCTATCAAATCTTCCTCTTTGTCTTTATCACACATTGCGGCTAAGGAAATTATACATATTGAAATCAGTCCCAGGAACAAGTAATCTTTGAATATTTTCATGAGTTTAAAATTTTCTTAAGTGATATTATAAATTCGCGATGAATATAAACGCTTTTTTCAACATTTTAGCGTTTAGATTTCTTAAGATTTGTTAATTAATAATTTTTAACGCTTTACAATTCGGCAAACATAGAACGCTATTAAGGATTATTAAAATATTTTAGATATTATTAACAAAAACAAAGATGAATCAATTATTTTTATCTACCAACTTAAAATACATTTGTCTTCCTGATCTGGCTGGTCTTATTTCAGCAATGCCAATTTAGATTTCATAACCATAGATGAAATGAATATAACCGTCGATAAATATCACTATACTGGTATAATATATTTTCAAACACTTTAACAGGTGGCTTACTTTGCTAAGTTTAAACAAGGTGTATATATGATAAAGTATTTTAGTCTATTACTCCTGATTCTGGCTTTCTTTTCCTGTAGTAATGAGGATATGACGTTTCAGATCGGCAGCAATTACGTTGATGTCAATACCAACATCCGTTACATAGATACTATTACAGTTCACAGTTTTACTGTGAGAATGGATTCCATCAGTACTTCCGATCTGAGCAAACCTGCGATGCTTGTCGGTAAGTATTCCGATCCTGAATTTGGAACTGTTTCAGCCAGGAGTTTTTTCAGGGTTGGTCCTCCCAATTCACTTTCTCTGCCGAACGATGCCGTATATGACTCCATTCAGCTCATCATGCTGTACAATGGATATGCGGCAGGTGATACCAACGCCGTATACACCATCAGCGCCCACAGGCTTATCAAAGCTCTGAAGAAAAGGGAAGACGGCAAACTCTACAATACCTCCGTGACTGATTATAATCCTGTTCCTCTTGGCACCGCTTCTGTGGTTCCCTGGCCCAATACCTTTGATACTTTGTGGATGAAGCTGGATGATGTTTTGGGAAAGGAATTGTTTGATCTGATTGATGATAAGGATCCCGTTGTTGAGGGAAGTGAGCAATTTCTCAACTATTTCAAGGGATTCGCGCTCAGTTTCGATGAAGGTGATAAAGCTGCCATTGGATTTGATTTTCCTACAACATCCAGCGTTACCGATGAGAAATCCTATCCGGTCATGCGTTTGTATTACCACTATTTTGACTTTCAATACCAGGATAAATACATCGATTTCCCCATAGGTTCAATGAACCGGTCCTACCAGTATAACAGGATTATATTGACTGATCCTGTTGTTGATTTCCCGTCGGATCAGCGGGATAACCTGCCTGCTGACTTATCTGACTCAAAAACTTATGTTCAGGCAGGTACCGGCCTTGTCACTCGGCTTGAAATACCCTATCTTAAAAACCTGCTGGCGTTGCACGATAACATCATCGTCATGAAAGCAGAACTACAGCTTGAACCCATCCGGAATTCCTATCAGATTTTCCCGCTCCCGGAGAATGTTTCTGTTTATGCTTCTGACCGGATCAATCGATTTCTCAGTTATTTCATTGCATCCGCGGACCTTACCATCGATGAAGTGTACCAGGAAGAAACCTGGTATACCATTGATATTACTGATTTCATCAAGTACAAGCTACTGGAACAATCTGAAGATACTCCTGCCCTTTTGGTCACTATTGCACCGGAAAATCTTAATAAAACCTTCGACAGAGTTGTGCTGGGAAGTCAAAACCACTCTGAGAACAGGGTAAAACTGAAGGTATATTATCTAAATTACGAGTAAAGAATTAATAATGAGAAAACTGCTACTTCTGCTGGTATTATCTGTAACACAACTCATCGGCTTCGCACAGGTCCGGTCGCACCTCCCTTATTCCATATTCGGTATTGGTGAGCTTAGAACCAAAGGATTTGCCCGAAACATGGGCATGGGCCGGTCAGGAATCGGGCTGTCCTCCGATTTTTATCTGAATAATCAGAATCCGGCCTCCTATCATACGTTAGACAGCGTTTCCTTTTTCTTCGATTTCGGACTAAGCGGGGACTTTGTGAAATATAGTACATCCAATATCACCCAGAAAGCCAGGGACCTGAATCTGAGAAATATCGCCCTTGGATTTCGTATTAATCCAAGGTGGTCAGCCAGTTTTGGAATCGCGCCCTACAGT
This sequence comes from Bacteroidales bacterium, assembly GCA_041737175.1. Lineage (GTDB taxonomy): Bacteria > Bacteroidota > Bacteroidia > Bacteroidales > UBA10428 > UBA5072. Next base: position 240,664 of record JBGSSF010000025.1, on the reverse strand, counting down.
ACGGTGGGATATAAAATCGTTACCGAAAGAGATGTGGAAGGGACATTCGATAAGATGGAAGCCGAATTGGTTGGGAAAGGCGGCTTAAACCAGTTTTATTGGGACAATTCCTACCTGTTGTTTAATAATCTGAGCCTGGGTGTTAACTTCACCTACTTATTCGGGAATATCGAATCGACCGAAAAAATAACCTATGATTTATTCGATAAAGAGATCTATTCCAAACAGTTGTCCTATCTGAACAAGGTCTATGCCGATTTCGGGCTGCAATACTTTTTCATCATCAAAAAAAAGACTTTGGTTACCCTCGGGGGAGTTTTCGGGAACAATCACCAGCTTAACTTCAAGGAAAGAATAAATATTTTTGACTCCGATGGGAATGTTCTGGAAGACAAAATTACCCGAAAAGGGACCTTTGAATTCCCCATGTATTACGGCGGAGGCATTTCCGTGCAATACGATAAAAAACTTACTGTCAGCGCCGATTACGTATTCCATAACTGGTCAGGAACGACCCAGAAAGAAAACAACTTCACTTACAGGAATACCAATTTCTACAGGGTGGGAGCTGAATTCCTTCCCGGCCGGTTTAATCAGTATGGATATCTGGGCAGAATAAGCTACCGGGCAGGATATTATCATGAAAACTCTTACATGGAGGTCAATGAGAAAACCATTACAGATAACGGAATCACCCTGGGACTCGGAATACCTTTTCTGCAGAACAAGACAAGCATCAACATAGCCTATAATACCGGCGTCAGGGGAACGATCGACAACGGGCTGATCAAGGAAAATTACCAAATGGTCATGGTCAGTCTGACGCTGCACGACTGGTGGTTCATAAAACGGAAGTTTGACTGACCGAAAAACAAAAACCACCCGTTCTGCGAGTGGTTTTTGTTTATGCCAAATGGGTGGGAAACCTCTTAGTAGGTGAACTGATACCTTTTTCTGAGTTCCTTTTGATAGTCGCCAATCTTTTGTTCCAGACCATCAATCTCATTTTTTAGCCTGCCGGTATCATGTCCCTCTAATTCGAGTTCACGAATGAAACGCCGATTAATGATAATTTTCTTCTGGCATTCATAAATGCTTGAGATCAGACTTTTGATGTTGTACTTTACATCAAGCATAGCGATAAGATTAAGTTAGTAGATTGCCCGTAAATATCGCTTAATCTAATAAACAGATAGCGGTGTCAATTAAACTAAGCTAATTTATATCTTATTAACTACTTTTTCAACAGATTTGTTTCACTTTTCGACTACTTTTTTCAAAAATTTTTGAATTTTTAACGAGTCGTCTATGTGCCTGATAACCTGTAAAAAATGAAACAACCCCTGTGCCTGGCAGGGGTTGAATCACTAACCTAAAATAAACCTAAAATTAAACACTAAAAAAGGAACAAACTGAACTACCTATTTACAACCTAACCAATAACTTAATAAATATATAATTAACTCTGGGTGTCTTCTTCAGCAGTCTTCTTGACCTCTTCCTGCTTCTGGCCTTTAATCTTGTCATCCATTCCAACGCCTTCCTTTACCTCAATATTGACGCCATCGGAAAGCCCTGTTTTTATATAACGTTTCTCAAATATCTGAGGCTGGGTTTCAATTTCAACATAAGCAGAATCGCCTTCCTTTTCAAACTTAATCAGGCTTTCGGAAATTACCATAACGCTATCCTTGCGGTCAAGCACAATATCAGCATTGGCACTGTATCCGGCTCTGATGAATGAGTTATCTTTAAGTTTCACATCAGCTTTGATTTCAAACTGAATGGCCCCGTTTTCTTCCTTGCCTTTTGGAGCAATATATTCCAATACGGCGTCATACTTTTCATCTTCAATGGCACCAATAGAGAGGATCAAAGGCATACCCAACTTCAGCTTCCCCACTTCAGTTTCATCCACTTTGCCTTCAAAGATCATCTCACCCATGTCTGCAACGCTTGCTATTGTTGTACCTTCGTTGAAAGTATTGGATTCGATCACTGAATTTCCAACCTCTACGGGTACATCAAGCACCATGCCTTCAATCGTGGAACGGATCAGGGTATTGGTAGCGGTACCGGACTTCTTTGACACCCCTTCTTTAATCAACTGCAGATTTGATTCAGCGGCTTCCTGCTCTTCCAACGCATTCATATACGACAGCCTGAATTGTTGAAACTCAGCCTCCGGGATCACTCCCTGTTCGAATACCTTCTTTTGGCGTTCGTATACCAGCTTGGCATCTTCATAGTTTATTTTTGCCCTGTTTAACCTCGATTCTGCATTATTCAGTTCCACCATGTTGGGAATGATCTTTACCCGGGCTATGAGGTCGCCCTTTTTAACCTCCTGGCCGGCTTCAATGTAAACCTCCTCGACAATTCCTGAAACCTGGGGTTTAATTTCTATTTCCTTGCGGGGAACAACAGAACCTGTCGCAACGGTTTTCTTAATAACATCAGACATAAACGGAGATTTGATCTCATAAATCACCGGTTTCTTTTTGGACTTCTGGTACAGGAAGAACATGGTTCCACCTATAGAGCCTATTATAACTACAAGTAAGAATATTTTAAGTACTTTTTTCATGGATATTGAATTATTGATTTGTTTTCATAAGTTTTTAGTCAGCCCGCAATGCTTCTACAGGTTTAATACTTACTGCTTTCTTCGCAGGGATAAAACCTGCCAGCAAACCGGCTATGATTAGCACAACCAAAGCAATAACGGCTGTGTTAAAGTCCACTCCCGGATTCTTGAACGTCTCCCCTTCGGCTCCGGAACTTACCATCTGGTAATTAATGAATTCCAGGATCGACACACCCAAAACCAGGCCAATCATACCCGACAGGGAGGTCAGTGTAACCGATTCCATCAGTATCTGTCCGATTACCTTCCAGGGTGTGGCGCCAATGGACCGCTGTATCCCAATCTCTTTGGTACGTTCCTTGACGACGATCAGCATGATGTTGCTTACACCGACAACGCCGGCAAATAAAGTCCCGATTCCCACGATCCAGATAAGCATATCGATTCCGTTGAATAATCCGTTCATCTGTTTAAATTCCTCTTCAAGATTCACATGTCCGAAAGCCATTTCGTCCTCGGGAGCTACTTTATTGCGTTCGGCCAGAATTGACATTACTTTCTTTTCAACTACGGAGACGGGAATATTTTCTTTGGCAGTTACTGCAATAAAATGAACTTCATCACCCATGTTGTATGCAATTTGCAATGACGTAAAGGGTATGAAAATGGATTTTTCCTTATCACTGCCGAAGCTGATGTTTTTATTTCGTGGCTCGAATACTCCCACAACCTGGAAATATACTCCCCTGATCCGGATATACTGACCGATCGGATCCTCGTCCAAATCAAAAAGTTCGTCTTTAACTCTGTTTCCAATAACCGCCACTTTACGATTTTCACGAATATCAATATCATTTATTTCTCTCCCTGACAGCATCGTAACCGGATCAATACGGAAGAAATCAGGATAATCGCCAAAAATATCATAGGACGCAGTTTTAATCCCCCTGACTACATTGTTATCACCGTTACCTGACCAGGGTTGAAGCCGGGGAGCGAGGTAACCCATCTCAGGAACACCTTCCCTGAGCGCTTTCATATCTTCATTATTGAAAAGCCAGTTTCTTCCGCGCGGCAAACCTTTGTAAGGTATCGTAGTCTGCCTGGTCCACATAAAGGAACTGTTGGTGGCAAAATCCTGGAAACCGTCGTATACCGAATTCCGCAATCCATTGCCCGATCCGGTCATGATGATGAGCATCAGAATACCCCAGAACACTCCGAAGGCCGTCATAAACGTTCTCAGTTTATTGCTCTTCAGCGTGCTGTATATTTCCTGCCATCTGTCTCTGTCGAACATAACGGTTTAATTTATTCGTCTCTTAATGCTACAACCGGTCGGATGCGTGAAGCCCTTAATGCCGGCATCAATCCTGCCAGGGAACCTGCCACAATCAATACCAGGGTTGAAATGATCGCTATATTGAAATCCACCGAAGGATTCAGGAAGAACTGATTTTCAGGAAGCACCGAAGAAACAAGTTCAAGCAGCCCGATACCCAGGATCAATCCGATATATCCTGCAATGGCAGTGATGAATACAGCTTCCAACAGTATCATGGATACAATGGAAAGCGGCGTGGCACCTATGGCTTTGCGTATACCGATTTCTTTGGTGCGTTCATTGACCACAATGATCATAATGTTGCTGACACCTACGATTCCTGCTATGATGGTGAAAGCCCCGATAATAGAAACAAAGATCTGTATCCCGGTGAAAAGGTTGGTAAACGTTTTGTATTGCTTAACGGTATTGGATATCCACATGGCATTCAAATCTTCAGGGTCAAAATTATGCCGTTTGGCGAATTCAGACCTGAGCTGCTTCTCAAATTCTTCGCTTTCCTCGGCAGTAAGGGTGCTGGTGATGGAAAGGTTATGGATACGGTTTGCCCCACCTGAGATCATTTGCGCGGTTGTAAGAGGAAGATAAACCCTGGTCTCATCCCTTTCATTCTTATCAGTGAATACGCCCACTACCTGGAAAGGTACATTATTGATTTTAATATATTCTCCAATCGGACTTTTTCCGTTCTTAAACAATGCCTTCTGAATGGGTTTTCCAATGGCCACCACTTTTCTCCTTTTCTGGATATCAATTTTATTGATATAACGACCCTCCAGCATGGTGGCATTCTCAATATCATAGTAATCGGGATGTACGCAAAACAAATCAAACACCCCGTATTCCTTATTGTAGGAAACTACCCGGTTCTGCCACATGTAAAACCTTCCGGAGATCTTGTCAACTCCTTCCATTCTATCACGCACGAAATTATAATCCTCGTTCGTGAACTGTATTTGCCGTCCCGCCTTCAATCCCTGATAGGTTTTGGATGTTGTTCCGGCACCAAACCAGATGGTATTTACGGCATCCTGTTTGAATTGGGCATTAATGCCGTTCTGTAGTCCTTTCCCGGAACCCAGCAGTATGATCAGCATAAAGATCCCCCATGCTACACTAAAACCGGTGAGGAAAGTACGCATCCTGTTCTTGTCGATGGTGCTGAAGATTTCCTGCCATTTATCCAGATCAAACATAGCTGATGGGATTAAAATGATGCTACGGCTTTGTAATTCGACTTATGATATAGGATGCTCTCAATAACACCGTCTTTGAGTTTGATTGACCTCTGGGTCCTCTCGGCGATGTCATGTTCATGGGTAACGATGATGATGGTGATTCCCACTTCATTGATTTCCTGTAAGAGATCCATAACTTCCATGGATGTGACTGAATCCAGCGCGCCGGTTGGTTCATCGGCAAGAATGACCTTGGGTTTACTGATCAGTGACCTGGCAATGGCAATACGCTGTTTCTGTCCACCGGAAAGCTCGCTCGGCAGATGGGTCCACCAATCCTTCAACCCTACCCTGTCGAGGTATTCCATGGCAATCTGGTTTCTTTTCCTCCTGCTGACTCCCTGGTAATAAAGTGGTAATGCAACATTTTCAAGGGCATTCTTGAAGGAGATAAGATTAAAGCTCTGGAACACAAAACCCAATGTACGGTTTCGAAGCACCGCTGCCTTGGTTTCGTTGATATCTTTGATGAGCATCCCGTTCAGGTAATAATCTCCGGAATCATAGTTATCCAGTATTCCAAGCACATTCAACAAGGTCGACTTCCCTGATCCGGAGGCGCCCATAACTGATACCATTTCCCCTTCTTCAATCTCCAGGCTAATTCCTTTTAGTACATGCAATGAATTGCTGCCAGTAACATATGATTTATGCAAGTTCTTTAGCTTTATCATGAGAACTAGGTTGAGTGATTGTGTTTATGAATTCAAAAATTATACCATTAATATTATATTATTGTTTATCTGTTTCTTACAAAATATTTCGGTTGTTATTTCAGGAACATTACTGTTCAAATGTGTACAGTTTTGATACAGAAGTTGTCCGAATATGAACACTTGCGAAATAAAAACAGGCGACGCAACCTTTTACCAGGGAAGGCCATCTATAAAGCAGCGTCCCAAAAATGAATGAAATTGTGTAGAAAACGATAATTTTGGATCGCTAAAACAGTGTATTTGGTTGATCGCTTACATAAAATAGTGCTTGCCTGCCAGGAGAATAAACCCGCGGCACAGCAAGAATTATACGATATGTTCAAATCGAAAATGTTTGCCATTTGTCTCCGGTACGCCGGTAATTATGATGATGCCCAGGACATCCTTCAGGAAGGTTTTCTGAAGGTTTTTGAGAAAATCAAACAATTCGGTTTCAAGGGAGCTTTTGAAGGATGGATACGAAGGATCATGGTGAATACGGCGCTTGAAAAATACAGGCTGCACTACCGGCAGGTCCCGATCAATGAGAACTGGGTTGAAATTGATTATGATCATGAAAATGATATAGTTGCAGAAATTGATATGCATGAACTGGTGAAAATCATCCAGGAGCTTTCACCCCGGTACCGGGTTGTATTCAACCTTTACGCACTGGAAGGTTACTCACACAAAGAGATCAGTGAAATGCTGGAGATTACAGAAGGAACATCAAAATCAAACCTGTCAAGAGCCAGAACAATATTACAGGAAAAAGTGAACAAGTATTATTTGAAATCGGTTCAAACCTCCTGAATCATGAAAAACATGTCAGAAAAAATCGATCAGTATTTTAAGCAACGGTTTGAGCAGTATGAAGAACTGCCACCCGAAACAACGTGGAAAAACATCTCCGTGAAGCTGCGACATAACAAAAAGAAGGGAATGGCTGTGCTGTTTTTCAGAATTGCTGCCGGGATGGCGCTTTTGTTTTCGCTCGGTATCGGCTATTATTTAATCAGCAAGCCGGATAATCCGGTGGATGCACCTGCATTAACGGTCAGCAAAAACGCGGATGTCGAGGATGGTATTTCCAATAAACCATCTGTTGTTGATCAGGAGAGAACAGCTTTAAAACCTGTGAAAAAAACGAGGACCAGAACCTCCCGAAAGGCCGGTCCGGCGGATGATCCCGAATTATCCACACCGGTTTATGCCAGCTATTCCGATGCAGTAAATAATCCTGAAGCTCTGCACCCTGTGGGACAGGGATTAATCCCGGTTGATTTACCGGGAAGTTTGCCATTCAGATCTTTATCATCTTCTTCCGCAGCAATTTATGAGGATATAGCCACGCTTTTAGCAGAATCTGAGACAGAGGCTGAACCTGATCCCCTGAAGCAAGGTCGCTGGAGCCTTGGAGGCGAGTTTGCACCACTCTATTCCAACCGCACCATTTCGTCAGATAACCTTGAAGCCGACCAGGTGAGCAGTCTGAATGATTCGGAAACCGGCATGCTTGCCTATGCAGGTGGCTTAAGATTAGCCTTTTCTAAGGGCCGGCGCTTATCTGTTCAGACCGGTGTTTATTATTCCCGTTACGGACAGGAAAAAAACCAGATTGAAACCTTTAGTTACAACAACACTGAAGTGTCTGCAGTTGAAACAAATCGTGCAACCTACCTCGCAGTGACCAATTCAACAGGAGTGATCTACAGCAATAACCCTGAAAATGCAAGTTACAGTCAGGTAATCACCAACAATTCTGATTCCTATAAAAGCAATAATACATTTGCCGGACTGAACGGTTTTAATTCAACCTACCTGACGCCAAGTGAGGAAAATGACATATCGGTCGAGCAACTCTTCGATTACCTTGAGATACCCCTGACCATTAAATACAAGATCATCGACCGCAAGTTTGATTTCAGTTTGTCGGGAGGCCTGGTGACCAACCTTCTCGTGAACAATGTGGTAAACCTCGAGCAGAACGGGGAAAAGACCAGGTTCGGGAAAACGGATGAGATCAACCAGGTCAATTATATCGGATCATTCGGACTGGGTTTTGAATACCCCCTGGTATCCGGATTTGCCCTGAGTTTGGAACCCCGTTTCAGGTATTATCTTAATCCCATTGATAAGTCCGCTTACGTACATCCCTATTCATTTGGTTTCTTTGCGGGAATCTCTTATAACTTTTAGAACAGAATATTAGCTATAGGATGTAAGTCGTGCAGTCGTGCAGTCGTGCAGTCGTGCAGTCGTGCAGTCGTGCAGTCGTGCAGGGGTTCGATCAAATCATCAAATCATCAAATCATCAAATCAATAAATGATCAATCCCAGTCCCCCGATTGCTTCCCCGATATTTCTTCAATGGTGAGTTTTAAAATAACCATTCTTGAAACATTTCCTTCCAGATATGCATTATCTGTTTTTCCATAATGTTTCATGATAATATCCAGACCGTGGATTTTATCTTCCCTACTGGTTAATATCTCAATCGTACCGTATCCGATAACCGACCGGTACCGGGCGGTCCAGTCGCATGCCACCTCGCGTCGGATAATCTCACTCTCCTGTTCAATCTCAAAACATACCTTGCCCCCTTTTTGAATCAGGTCAATCTTCCTCCCGGATGATGCGGAGTGGAAATAAAGGCAATTATCTGAAAAACCAAAATTCAATGGCACAATATAGGGCATTTCACCATCCGTGAGCGCTATCCTGCAGATCTTCGATTTTGTAAGAATTTCCTCAATAATGTTTTTATCAGTAATTTCTTTGTCTTTCCTTCTCATGAAATGTAATTATGCTTTTCTGCCAATAAAATTATAACTTTTATATTTATTATAATAATAATTTGCAGCTTGACTGCATGACTGTTTGACTGCATGACTGCATGACTTAATTTTACCATCAACATTTAAAAATCTGAATTTCCTTTTAACTAACTTTGTAAAATTCCGTACAATTAGCTGAATGAACAAAATTGCGGAAAGAATTATGTTACAAGGTCGGATTTCATCCTGGTTGCGCCCGGTATTATACATTTCAGGCGCATTGTTTATAATGGGAGTTCTGTTTTCTGTGCAGAGTTTTACGGATAACGGAACCAGCGTGGTTGTGCCCGAACGTATGCCTTCACTGAACGAATCATTCAGTCTGCCGGAACAACTAACATTTGCCGGTGAACCGGTGCCTGTTGATTATTTCGACACCCGTGAAAGCCTTGATAAGGAATTGCTGGTGAATGGTTACTGGCATTCCCGGACCCTGATGGTCCTGAAAAAGTCAAAACGGTATTTTGAGACCATCGAACCGATTCTGAAGAATTACGGCGTACCCGATGATTTTAAATACCTGGCCATGGCTGAAAGCGGGTTCGAGAATGTTGTTTCACCTGCCAGGGCCGCTGGTGTCTGGCAATTACTTGAGGGCACCGCGGAAGAATATGGTCTGGAAGTGAACGCCGATGTGGATGAAAGGTATAACCTTGAGAAATCCACTGAAGTAGCCTGTAAATACCTTCTGGAATCATATAAGGTCTTTGGCAGCTGGACCATGGCTGCAGCTACCTACAATGCCGGCCGCAAAGGGCTGGAAACTCAGATCGATAAACAAAAAGTGAATAACTATTACGACCTTCTGCTGAACGATGAAACAGCCAGGTATGTTTTCAGACTCATCGCCCATAAACTCATTTGTGAAGATCCTTCTTCCTTTGGTTTTCACCTTGAAGACAATGACTATTACCCGTTGATCCCCTTGCATGATGTGGCGATTGATTCGGCAATCCCCAACATTGCCGATTTCGCGCTGCAGAATGAAACCAACTACAAGATCATCAAGCAGTTTAATCCCTGGCTTCGCCAGAATTATCTGCCCGATCGTCCCGGCAAAGTTTACCATATCAAAATACCTGATTCAGGTGAACGTGTGATCCGGTAATTACAAAATGTAAATCCTCAATCGATCCGGAACAAGAAATTGGCAAAAAAAAGTGCAGGCAAAGCCCTTGAAACAGGGGAGGTCAATGTTTTCGGTGCGAGGGTTCATAACCTGAAGAACATCGATGTAGTCATTCCGCGTAACCGGCTTACCGTAATAACCGGTTTGAGCGGCAGCGGCAAGTCTTCCCTGGCATTTGACACCCTGTATGCCGAAGGTCAGCGCAGGTATATGGAAACCCTTTCGGCCTATGCGCGACAGTTTCTGGGTAACATGGAACGTCCGGATGTGGATAAGATAACCGGACTAAGTCCCGTGATTGCTATTGAGCAAAAAACTACCAGCAGGAATCCCAGGTCCACCGTGGGTACCATTACCGAGATTTATGATTTTCTGAGACTTCTTTACGCCCGTGCAGGTATTGCCTATTCTTACAATACAGGTGAGATGATGGTAAAATATACAGATGAACAGATCATTAACCTGATCATCGAAAAGTATAAAAATCAGAAGATTCATATCCTGGCTCCCCTCATCAAAGGACGCAAAGGTCATTACAAGGAAGTATTTGAGCAGATACGACGAAAAGGTTTTCTCAATGCACGTATCGATGGGGAGGTGCTCGAGGTCAGGCACGGCATGAAACTTGACCGGTACAAGGCGCACTTTATAGAGATTGTGGTTGACAAAATGCAGGTAACCGCCGCTGACAGGAACCGGCTGAAAAGTTCTGTTGCTTTGGCAATGCAGCATGGGAAGGGCATCATTATGATACTCGATCACGAAAAGAAAGAGCCCAGGTTTTTCAGCAGGCAACTGATGTGTCCCACCACCGGCATATCATACAATGAACCGGCACCGCATACCTTTTCATTCAATTCACCCCAGGGCGCATGTACACGTTGCAACGGACTGGGCACCATAAACCAGATCGACATCGCAAAGATCATACCCAATCCTGACCTCAACATCCGGAAAGGTGGAATCCAGCCCCTGGGTCCTTACCGCAATGCATTGATCTTTTGGCAGATTGAAGCCATAGCGACAAAATACAAATTTTCTCTGAACACCCCCATTAAAGATATTCCCGAAGATGGGATGAATGTATTATTATACGGGGCGGAGGAAACCTTTAAGCTGGAAAATACACCTCTCGGTTTTTCAACGAATTATTTTCTCAGTTTTGAGGGGATTATCAATTATGTGGCTAACCATACCGGTAATTCGGGTCAGAAGGAGGAAGAAAAATGGACAGACCAGTACATACAGAAAATTACCTGTCCCGATTGTCAGGGTGCCCGATTGAAGAAGGAATCCTTGTTTTTCCTTATGCACGATAAAAACATTGCTCAATTATCGGCCATGGATGTTTCAGAACTTTTCACCTGGCTTGCAAATGTGAGTAAACACCTTAATACCAGGCAACTGGCTATTGCCTCAGAGATCCTTAAAGAACTGAAAAACCGTATTGGTTTCCTGCTGGATGTCGGACTCGATTATCTCTCTTTGAATCGAAGTGCCGGCAGTCTTTCGGGCGGTGAGAGCCAGAGGATCAGACTGGCTACCCAAATTGGTTCCCAACTGGTTAATGTACTTTATATTCTGGATGAACCCAGCATAGGCTTGCATCAGCGCGACAATCACCGTCTGATCGGATCATTGAAAGAGCTCCGTGATGCAGGCAATTCGGTAATAGTAGTGGAACACGACAGGCAGATGATCATGAGTGCTGATTATGTGGTGGATCTGGGCCCCTTTGCCGGCAGGCACGGAGGGGAAATTTGCGTCACCGGGAGACCGGATGAGATCCTCGGAAGCCATTCGCTTACTGCCCAGTATCTCAATCACCAGAAAGTGATTACTGTTCCTGAAGAACGCCGCAAGGGGAATGGCAATAAGCTTGTTTTACATGGTGCATCCGGAAACAACCTGAAAGATGTGGATATTGAATTCCCGCTTGGTAAATTCATATGTATAACAGGCGTTTCGGGCAGCGGTAAATCCTCGGTTGTTTATGACACTTTATACCCGGTGCTGAGCAGGCATTTCTACCGTTCCTTATTGGATCCCCTGCCCTATCGCGCCATTAAAGGCCTTGAAAACATTGACAAGGTGATCGAAGTTGATCAGTCGGCACTGGGACGCACACCCCGTTCAAATCCCGCGACCTATACCGGCGTGTTTTCTGACATCAGAAAACTCTTTGAACAAACCCGGGAATCCAAAATAAGGGGATATAAGGCAGGACGTTTCTCCTTTAATGTAAAGGGTGGACGTTGTGAGACATGCCAGGGCGCCGGATTGCAAACCATTGAAATGAATTTTCTGCCAGACGTTTATGTGCACTGCAATGAATGCAATGGTAAAAGATATAACCGGGAAACGCTTGAAGTGCGCTACAAAGGAAAGAACATCAGCGACGTGCTTGATATGACCATCAGCCAGGCTGTGGAATTTTTCAGTAATATACCAGTGATTCGCCATAAACTCGATACCATTGACCAGGTCGGGCTGGGCTACATTACTCTTGGCCAGCCGTCCACTACGCTTTCAGGAGGCGAATCACAGCGGATTAAACTGGCGGCCGAGCTGTCGAAAAAGGACACCGGCAAAACCATTTACATCCTGGACGAACCCACTACCGGACTGCACTTCGAAGACGTAAGAGTGCTGCTCGAAGTTCTGAACCGCCTGGTTGACAAAGGCAATACGGTCATAGTCATTGAACATAACCTGGATGTTATCAAGGTGGCTGATCATATCATCGATATGGGACCCGAAGGAGGGGCCAGGGGCGGAGAAATTATCTGCACGGGAACTCCGGAAGAGGTTGCGAAAAACCCAAAGAGTTATACGGGGGAGTATTTGAAGGAGGAGCTGGATTTTAAAATGAGCTAATGTGCAAATGTACAAATGTGCTAATGAGCTAATGTGCTAATGAGCTAATGTGCTAATGTGCAAATGTGCAAATGTGCAAATGAGAAACTGCAAGACTGCAAGACTGCAAGACTGCAAGACTGCACGACTGCACGACTGCACGACTGCAAAACTGCAAGACTGCAAGACTGCACGACTGCAAAACTGCAAGACTGCAAGACTGCAAGACTGCAAGACTGCAAGACTGCAAAACTGCAAAACTGCAAGACTGCAAGACTGCAAGACTGCAAGACTTCAAAACTACATAACTTACAACAATCCCAACAATTATTTATCTGTTTTTCGTAATTTTGCCTGTTTCAGTAAAACTTACAGTAATCGTTATCGTATAGATAGTAGATTTTCAATGAATTCAATGTTATGACCCACGGTGAGGAAAAAATTATAGATGCTTTCAAAAAGAAAGACTGGCAGGAGATTCAATCGGCTGACAGCTGGAATATTTTTAAGATCATGTCAGAATTTGTCGAGGGATATGAGAAGCTTGCCCGAATAGGACCCTGTGTTTCCATATTCGGATCTGCCCGTACTGAACCTGGTACCAAATTCTATAAGCTCGCTGAAGAGATAGCCTATCAGCTGACTCAATATGGTTATGGCGTTATCACGGGCGGCGGTCCCGGTATTATGGAAGCTGCCAACCTGGGGGCCAAAAGAGGGAAAGGCAGATCGGTAGGCATTAACATCGATCTTCCCTTTGAACAGGAGCCTAATCTGTTTATCGATTCGGATAAACTGATCACATTCGATCACTTTTTTGTCAGGAAGACCATGTTCGTCAAATATGCCCAGGGATTCATTGTACTCCCGGGTGGTTTCGGAACATTTGATGAATTGTTTGAAGCGCTCACGCTGATGCAGACAGAAAAAATCGGCAGATTTCCGATAGTGCTCGTCGGGATTGACTATTGGGAAGGACTTGTAAAATGGGTGAAGGAAGTGATGCTCGATGAACAAAAAAACATCAGTACCGATGATATGGAGCTCTTTATTGTTGTGGATACAGCCGAAGAGGCAGTTAAACACATCAACGATTTTTACAGCAAGTATTTGCTCAGCCCGAATTTCTGATCCAACGGAACAGAAATGGTTGGATCCATCAGATTGGCGTTCATACAGGTGTTTATAACTTAGTTGGTTTTGTGCACAGGATTGCTTATTTTTATTATTCTATAAATATCCGGATTAATGGCAAAATTGGTTATTACTTTACTGAATCTGCTTGTAATTCTGATCTTACAAATATTTCCGGGCAATGTATCAGTGAAGTTGAACGTTCCTTCGGAAGTTAAGGCAGGTACCGAATTTGATGTAACCGTAATTCTGAACAAGGGAGATCTTGAAGGATTTTCTCGTTTTCAGCAAACCATCCCGGCGGGTCTAACGGCCATTCAGGGTATATCGTCCAATGCCGATTTTTCCTTCAGCGACAAAAGAGTCAGGTTAATATGGCTTCGTACACCCGAGACCGGTGAGATTACCGTTACTTACCGTGTAATAATCGATGAACGGCTCAAAGGTACTTTCATGCTCGACGGTAAGTTCTCGTATATCGAGAACAATGAACGCAAATCGGTGGACATCGATCCTGTTGCAATTACCATAGTGCCCTCCTCCACCATTGATCCATCCCTGATGGTTGACATCAATGATTTTGAGAAAATGACCATGCCCTATCCCGGTCTTACGGCTGAAGATGCAGCCAATATTGCCTGCATAAGGCAAAAACCTTATGCGGGAGGACAAGGTGATTATATCGTAAATGTACTCGTGAGTAAGGAATCTACACGCCGCTTTGCCAAAGTAGAGGAAGATGTACCCGAAGGTTATACAGCAGTTGCAGTTGAAACCAGGGACGCAATATTCACTTTCAAGGAACAAAAGGTCAAATTTCTTTGGATGAATTTACCCCTGGAGCCCTATTTTACAGTTTCTTACAGGCTGATTCCGAAAAACCAGGCAAAACTCCCCGTCCCCGCCATCCAGGGTGCCTTTTCTTACCTCATTGATGATAAAACAGTAAGTATTGATATTGTTGAAAGAGATCTCAGCCTGGCTGAAGTCACTCCGGAAAATGTGAAAGACTTCGTTACCAGAGCGCTGGCCGAACCTGCGCCGGTGTATGCACAGGTTCCTGCAGAGGAACCGGACAAACCTGTTGTGAAACCTGTCAGGCCGGATGAGGAACCCGCCATAGCAGAGACAAAGCCTGCAGTTACTGAACCCCGGCAGACAGCAAAGCCGGCACAGGAAAAACAACCTGTTGTGGCAACCCATAAAACCAATGAATCTTTGTCTCTGGCTCCCGAACAGGGTGTTTATTACAGGATCCAGCTGGCAGCCGGCCACAAACCCGTGAATATTGAAAGGTATTTCAGAAAGATGGACCTCGACCGGGAAGTTCGCAAGGAAGAACACCAGGGCTGGCAAAAATATTCTGTGGGTTCATTCAACCAGTACAGGGAAGCCCGCGATTACCGGGTACATATCTGGAATACAACAGCGGTTAAAGATGCCTTTATAACAGCATACAACAGCGGACAGCGCATTACGGTGCAGGAAGCACTTATGATCACGGAACAAAAATGGTATCGATGAGATTTGACAATCCATTCCGTACCTGGTTAAACAGGATAATATTTACATCCTCTGTTATATTTATCGCTTCCGGCATGCTTACGGCGCAGGAGGATGAACTCGACCGGCTTTTAAATGAAGAGGTGGAAAACATCAACCCTGTGTATAAACCTGTTGTTGGTTTTGGCGCTGGCGTGCTTAATTATTTCGGCGACATCAAAAACAATTACTATTCACCCACCATCGGAACCCTGGGATATAAAGTCAACCTCTCCACTTATATCGATAACCGACGATTTTTCAAAGCGGAATTCTTTTTCATGGGCGGGAAACTGAACGGTAATGAGCGGTCCTACAAGGATCCCATGAAGAATTTCAACTTCCAGACCGATATTTATAATTTCGGTGTGGATATCAACTATGATTTCGATCATTTATATAAAAAGAAGGAAAGGCGCATCCATCCCTTTATTTCCATAGGTATTGGCACCTCCATGTTCAATTCAAGAACCGACAGTTCAGCAAGCATTTTTGATGCCGATCTGAACGTTGATGTGGAACAAAAATACAATTACTGGACCGACGGCACCATCCGTGATATTCCGCAATCTTTCGGCGATGCCGACCTCAGCCATGTGATGAAACGTGATTTTACTTATGAGACCCCTTTGCGTGAAAGCGACTGGGGGCTTGGAAAATACTCCCAGTATGCCTTGTATATACCCTTCGATTTTGGCGTCGATATGCAATTGTCCGACCGGATGATGATCAGGCTTGGCAATTCATTCTGCCTTGCATTTTCCGACAATATCGACCATGTCAGTTCGAAGAATACAGCTGGACGTATCGGCAAAAAGGGATATGATATGTTCAATTTTACCTACCTGACCTTCCACCTCGACCTTTTCTCCTCTGCCAAAACCTTGAAGATTGAAAGATTGTTCAGGGAAATGGAATTCGATCCCATGCTTTTCGGGGATGAAGACAATGACGGGTGGATGGACGGATGGGATGACTGCCCCGGAACACCACTGGGCGTTGCCACTGATTCTTCAGGTTGTCCCATCGATTCGGATAATGACGGCATTGACGATTACCTCGACAAAGAACAGTTCAGCAGAACAGGCGCTTATGTTAACGATGAAGGCGTTGAAATTACGGAAGACGACCTGATTGCCCTGCTCAACAAATCCATGGCGGTTGGTCGCAATGAAATCGATCTTTACATCCGCACACCTGATTCTTATGCCGGACGCAGAGGCAGCGGACTGCCCATTCCGGAAAAATTCAAACCAATAGATGCTGACAGGGATAATTACATTTCCTTCGATGAAATGCTTAAGGAGATTGACCGCTACTTTGATTTTGAATCACAGCTGTCAGCCGCAGATATCTACGAACTGAACAGTTTCTTTTTCTCGCAATAGTATTGTTTTCAGCCTGACGTCTAATGTTTCATCATCCGGTCTATTTCCCGGCGTGAATCTTTTTTCTTCAGGTCTTCCCGTTTGTCAAATTCTTTCTTGCCACGGGCAAGCGCTATTTCGAGTTTGGCATAACTGCTTTCAGCGATGAATATCCTGAGTGCGACAATGGTAAGCCCTTTTTCCTTGATGTTCTTCTCAAGCTTTTTAAGCTCTCTGCCCTTAAGCAGAAGCTTCCGGTCGCGTTTCGGGAAGTGATTGTTTATATTGCCAAAATCATACTCCGAAATGTGTATGCCCTTGACATAAAGCTCACCCTGGTTGAAAAAACAATATGCATCAACCAGGCTGGCCTTTCCGGCACGTATGGATTTGATTTCGGTCCCGGTGAGCTGAATACCCGCTACAAATTTGTCGAGTATTTCATAATCATGCCAGGCCTTCTTATTCTTGATATTGATATCGGTCATCCCAGTTTCGCTGCAGAACTGCAAAATAAGCTTATTTTATCCGATTTTCAATAAATTAGCCGCAATGAAATCAATGACATGTCTGACAAATTCAATCTGGTTGCCGTTGTAGGCCCTACTGCAAGCGGTAAAACGGCTTTCGCTGCCCGTCTGGCCTTTCATATCCGGGGTGAGATTATCAGTGCTGATTCCCGGCAGATCTACCGCCGTATGAATCTGGGAACCGGCAAGGACTATTCCGATTACCTGGTATCAGGCACAGAAGTGCCCTGTCATCTTACAGATATTGCCGATCCGGGATACCGGTACAGTGTTTTTGAATACCAGCGCGACTTTTTCCGGGTATTCAGGGACATTCAATTGCGGAACAGATTCCCGGTTTTATGCGGCGGCTCAGGTATGTACATCGACGCAGCGACCCGGGGTTACCGTTTGGTGAATGTGCCGCACAACGATGGGTTGCGGACTGAACTCGGATCAAAAACCCTCTGTGAACTCGGTGATGTATTATCCGCAATGAAAACCCAGCATAACAAAACCGATGTGGACACCCCGGAGCGTGCAATAAGGGCTATTGAGATTGCCGTTTATTACCGCGATAATCCGGGCCTCAGCGATGATCTGCCACTGTTGAACCCTTTATTTGTAGGTATTATGTATGACAGGTTTGAAGAAAGGTCCCGGATTACGGCAAGGCTTGAGCAACGGATGCAGCAGGGCATGGTTGATGAGGTCCGGGAACTCCTCCGGTCGGGCCTGTCTGCCGATTCTCTGTCCTATTATGGCCTTGAATACAGGTATACTACGAATTATCTGCTGGGCAGGATGGATTACCCGACCATGTTTTCCCAGCTCAATACTGCCATACACCAGTTTGCCAAACGTCAGCGGACCTGGTTCCGCAAGATGGAACGTGAAGGATGCAACATCCACTGGCTCGACGGCAATATGCCCATCGAGGAAAAAATAAATTCAGTTTTATATCTACTGGGAAAGAATTAATGCCGCAGGATCACATCAGAGCCCATTTATGTGAAAAGCAGAGGTAAGAGAGGTAGAAGAAATACAGCAAAATGATAATAGAAGCCAGAATATTGAATTCTACCCTGTTTTTCTTGATCTTTCGCCGGATCATGATCCCTATATTGGGTACAATGGTGGAAGTGAGGAAAAACAAAAAATGGATATTGAACAAGGTTTCATAGGGTTGCTCACTTTCGGCAATTTCCTTCTTGCCGAATAATAAAAGGTAAGTAAAAGCAAGGAAGGAGGCCAGATAAAGCAGATAACTGATTTTAAGAAAAATAGTGGATTTCTGCCTTCTTTTATGATACCGGAAAGGCCTCAGGATCAATATTGTAACAACAAAGAGTATAATATACCCTATCAGAAAGAAGGTCTGGAATACGCCGTGGAAAAAATTGCCCATGTTACTGCTGATTGATCCATACCAAATTAATAAAAAAACTGAAGATTTGTGATACGGCAGGTATACTTTTATGAACCGGAAGGCAATGCTTCAAGCAGGGCAACATTCTCTACATGATGTGTAAAGGGGAACATATCAACAGGCTGGGATTTTACCAACCTGTAATGCGCCGAAAGCAATTGAATATCCCTGGCCTGGGTGGCCGGATTACAACTTACATATACAATCCGGTCAGGACTTGTTTCAATTATAGCCTGAATTACATCAGCGTGCATGCCTGTACGGGGGGGATCGGTAATTATCACATCCGGATGGCCATGCTGATCCCTTAATTCAATAGTCAGCAATTCCCGGATATCTCCTGCCAGAAAAACCGAATTTGTAATACCATTTAACTGAGCATTTGCTTTTGCATCTTCCACGGCCTCGGATACAAATTCCAGGCCTACCACCTTCCGGCAGCTTCGGGCCAGAAAAAGGGCTATTGTTCCGGTACCCGTGTAAAGATCATACACGGTTTCCTTTCCGGTGAGTCCGGCAAATTCCCTGGCGATGCAGTAGAGCCGGTAGGCCTGTCGGGTATTTGTCTGAAAAAATGATTTCGGTGATATTCTGAATTCCAGGTCCTCCATCTTTTCAACAAGGTGGTCCTGCCCCCTGAACAGCTCGACATCGAGATCGTTCAGGGTATCATTGGCCTTGGGATTGATAACGTACATCAACGATGCAATCTGCGGAAAATTGTTGGAAACAGCATTGAGCAAGTTTTCCATGAGCTCATGATCCCTTTTGAAAAATGAAAAAATAACCATCACTTCACCGGCTGCATTGTTACGGATCATCAGGATTCTTAAGAATCCCTTCTGTTGCACCAGGTCAAAAAACTCCAGGTTGTTTTCCAAAGCATATTGTTTCACGAAATTCCGGATCTGGTTGGACGGTTCGGGTTGCAGGTAGCACGTTACGATATCGAGCACCTTGTCAAACTTTCCCGGAATATGAAAGCCCAGTGCCCGACGTTCAATCATAGATTCGCCCGATTGAATCTCAGCGGATGTGAGCCAGCGGCTGTGTGAGAATGTGAATTCAAGCTTGTTGCGGTAGAATTTCTGAAAGTCAGATGCAACAATCGGCATAACCATTTTAACCTCTGTTTTTCCTATCCGCTCAAGCGCATCTGCAACCTGCTGCTGCTTGAACCTTAGCTGTTCCCTGTAAGGCAGGTGCTGCCATTTGCATCCGCCACATACGCCGAAATGATCACAGAAGGGCTTTTCCCTGTCGGGAGAATAGGCATGAAAGTTCACCGGGTAACCCTCCATGAATCGCTTGCGTTTCCGGATCACCTGAACATCCACGACATCTCCCGGCACACATTGAGAAACAAAAACCACCATGCCATCATGGCGCGCGATGGCTTTGCCTTCTGCAGCAATATCGGTAATCAGCAAATTTTCCAGCAATGGTTTATGTCTCGACCGGCCGCCCATTTTCAGATTTTGAACCGCAAATATAATTGAATATATGACATTTATATTTTACATTATTTGGCATTTATTGTACCTTCGCCATCAGTCTCAAAACCCTAACTGCTATGAAAAAGTCCTTTTTCATTGTTGGTTCTGTTTTAATCATTCTCAGTTCATGTGGTAAAACGGCGAAAGAACCGGGTGCAAACGTTTCGGATACAGCTGTTATTAAAGAACTTTACAGTGATGGCACGGTTAAATCAGAAGCCTCTGCCATTGGTGAACTCAGGCAGGGATGGACCAGAAATTACAGCCAGCAGGGAATGTTAATTTCCGAGGTATACTATGTGGATAATGTCAGGCATGGCCCGGCAAGGAATTACTACGCCTCCTCGGGCAAGCTGAATTCCTCGTTCGAATATGTAAATGGAGTTAAGCAGGGCGATGAGATTTACTATTATGAAAGTGGTCAGAAATACCGGGTTTCACCTTTCGTGAACGGAAAGATCGAAGGTGTGCAAAAACTCTATTTCGAGGACGGTGACCTGCTGGCCGAGATACCGTATAAAGAAGGATCACCAGGTATTGGACTGAAGGAATACAAAAAGGATGGAACACTTGTTAATGATTATCCCAGGTTAGTGATTCAAAAGGAAGATCATCTTCGTGATGCCAATAAAGTGCTTCTGTTAATCAGTCTCTCCAATGGTGATGATGATGTAAAATTTTACCGGGGCACTCTTGCGCAGGGCAAATATCTACACACCAAAATGTTATCACTGGCCACCCAAAACGGTGTAACAAAGCTCGATTATAACATTCCCCCGGGAGCTGCCATCAGCCAGAAGATCACCATATCGGCCAATTACAAAACACGATTCGGGAATCCCCTGATTCTCAGCAAAATTTATGATCTGCAGGTGTTAAACGATAAATAATGTATGTATTCCCTGTTTGTTAAAGAAATAAAGAGCTTTTTCAATTCACTGACCGGTTATATAGTGATTGTTGTTTTCCTGCTGATCAACAGCATGTTCATGTGGGTTTTTGATGGTTCCATGAACGTCCCTGCCGGAGGGTATGCGACCATGGATGCACTGTTCACATTGGCTCCCTGGGTATTTCTGATGCTGATACCCGCGGTGACCATGCGTAGTTTTGCAGAAGAAAAACGTGCCGGAACGCTTGACCTGCTGCTGACCCGTCCGCTTTCTGAAATGCAGATCATCATTTCCAAGTACCTGGCAGCAGTAGCGCTTATTTTACTTGCCCTGCTTCCAACCCTGGTGTATTATTACTCCATTGTCAGGCTCGGAAACCCGATCGGAAATATCGATATAGGAGGCACCTGGGGATCGTATATCGGCTTACTGATGCTGGCCGGCGTTTATGCTGCCATTGGAATCTTTTGTTCTTCCCTGACCGACAACCTGGTTGTGTCGTTTTTACTGGCCGCCTTTTTTTGCCTGGTCATGTGTTACGGATTTGAACAGCTCGGTTCTTTACTTACCATGGGCAAAGCAGGAAAAGTGATCGTTTCGCTCGGGATTATTGAGCATTACCGGTCCATTAGCCGTGGCGTGATCGATACCCGGGATTTGGTATATTTTTTCGCGCTGGTACTGGTTTTCCTCTTCATGACCAAAGCCCGGCTGGTAACTTTCAGAAAATAGAATTCCGGCCATGAAGAAACGTTTGAATACATCAAATAACCTTATCAGACTGCTTGTTTCACTGGCTGTCATTGTTCTGTCAGCCTACCTGCTGTCATCCTTTTTCTACAGAATTGACCTGACATCCGAGAAACGATACACACTTTCCAAATTCAGTAAAAAATCACTGCGTGACCTGAAAGATGTTGTTTATGTAAAAGTCTACCTCGATGGTGATCTGAACATTCCTTTCAGGAAAATGCAGCAAAGCCTGAAGGAAACGCTCGATGAATTCAGGGTATATGCCGGTGACAACCTCGAGTATGAATTCATCAATCCCTTTGCTGGAAAAGATACCAAACTGAAGGAGGATATGGTGAATGAGCTCTATGAGAAAGGCCTTAAGCCCACCAATATCCTGGACATGGATAAAGAAGGCGGCAGTTCTGAAAAGCTGGTATTTCCGGGAGCACTTATTCAATTCAGGGGAACTGAGGTACCCGTTAACCTGCTCAGAAACGACCCGGGAACCCCGGCTGAAGAAAATATCAACAATTCCATCCAGGCATTTGAGTTTGAGTTCATCCGGATAATCAGTTCTCTTTCTGCCGATTCAGTAGAAAAAATTGCATTTCTTGAAGGACACGGAGAATTTGATGAGTACCAGGTGGGTGATATAACCCATGAATTGGGCTGGTATTTCCAGGTTGACCGGGGCAGGATCAATGGTAAACCAGGAATACTTGACCAGTATAAGGCAGTTGTAATTGCCGGCCCTGCTTCTCCCTTTAATGAGAAGGATAAATTCGTGCTCGATCAGTACGTCATGAACGGTGGCAAGGTATTGTGGTTCATCGATATGGTAAATGCCAGTCTCGACAGCATCAGTGAAGGCGGTCCCATGGTTGCACTGATCAGGACGTTGAATATTGAAGATCTGCTTTTCAGGTACGGAGTCAGGATCAACCCCATGCTGATACAGGATGTGCAGTGCGATAAAATACCGGTGAACGTTGCCCTTGCAGGTAATGCCCCGAATTTCGTACCTTCACCCTGGCTTTACTCACCCTTGCTTACTACTCCCGATTCACACCCGGTTACGCGAAATCTCAACATGATCAGAACTGAATTCACCGGTTTTATCGATACGCTGGAAGCGAGAAAAGAGATCAGCAAAACAGTGTTGCTCAAATCATCCGATTTCTCCAGGCAGGTGGTGGTACCCGTTATGATAAGCCTCGAAGAAATAAGACTGGTCCCGCAGGAGAGCCAGTTTACCAGCCGGTATTTACCCATAGCCGTGCTGCTCGAAGGAAACTTCGAATCCGCCTTCCGGAACCGTATGATCTCCTCTTTGTTCCCCGACACGATAGTGAATTTCAAGGATACCGGTTCCCCGTCCAAAATGCTCGTTGTGGCCGATGCCGATATCATCAGGAATGATGTGAGACCCACTCCCCAGGGTGTTTACATCTCACCTCTCGGATTTGACCGATATACCCAGCAGACCTTCGGGAACAGGGAATTCATTGTGAATGCCATTCAATATATGACGGGACATGGTGATCTAATCAGTTTACGTTCGCGTGAAATTACTCTGCGGTTGCTCGATAAGGCCAAAATTAAAAATGATCAGACCAAGTGGAAACTGATCAACACCGTTGGCCCGCCGCTCATCATTATTCTGGCAGGCATTCTTTATTCCTGGATCCGAAAACGAAGATTTGGTAAGAACTGAACACCCGCACCGGAACGTACCGGGGATTTTCAAAAAAATTGAAAACAGTCGCCCGGGACAATCTTTTTTTTCGTAATATTGATTTCCTGATTGTAACAGGTAATCATCAATCTAATAGTGTGTTTTATTTATATTTAAAATCTTTTCTGCATGAAATTTGTCGTATCAAGTATTGACCTGCTGAATCATCTGCAGGGCTTAAGCCGGGTAATCAGTTCAAAGAATACGCTTCCTATTTTAGATAATTTCCTTTTTAAACTCGACGGGAAAACCCTTGAAATTACTGCATCTGATCTCGAAACCACTATGGTCACAACCATGGAACTGGAAAATACGGATGGATCAGGCAGTATTGCTATTCCCGCGAAACTGATTACAGACTCACTGCGTGAGTTTCCCGATCAACCGCTGACCTTTACGATCAACACAGATACCTATGCCGTTGCCATCAGTTCGGAAAACGGACAGTTTTCTGTGGTCGGTCAGCATGGCGAAGACTTTCCGCAGTTACCCAAAATAAAGCCGGAACGCAGTGTTTCCCTTCAAATTTCCGCTTCATCATTGGTAACCGGCATTGCAAACACATTGTTTGCCACAGCTGATGATGAGCTCCGTCCGGTGATGAATGGAATTTTTATGGAGCTAAGCCCCGCAGATATCACTTTCGTGGCCTCAGACGCCCATAAGCTCGTGCGATACAAGCGGAAAGATGTGAATGCCGATTCCAGCGCATCCTTTATCCTGCCTAAGAAGCCTGCCGGTCTGCTGAAAAACCTGCTTTCCAAGGGACATGAACAGGTAACCATTGAATTTGATGACAAGAACGCATTTTTCACCTTACCCAATTATCAGGTTGTATGCCGACTGGTGGAAGGCAATTATCCCAGCTATAATTCAGTAATACCTACCAATAATCCAAATAAACTGATCATTGACCGGATTAAACTGCTGAACACCATACGGCGCGTGTCGGTTTTCTCCAATCAGGCCAGCAACCTGGTACGATTATCACTGAAGGGAAACAGGCTTACGGTTTCGGCCCAGGACATTGACTTTGCAACATCGGCTGTAGAAGATGTTACCTGTCAGTACAACGGTGATGAACTCGAAATAGGCTTTAAATCAACCTTCATGGTCGAGATCCTCGGGAATATACAATCCACCGAGGTATCCATTGAACTTTCCGATGCATCAAGGGCAGGCCTGTTTATTCCTTTTGACAAGGAAAACGAAAATGAAGATGTGCTGATGCTCCTGATGCCCATGATGATCAATTCATAGTCGCAGCATGAAGCTGAATCTCCGAAATCCCCTCATTTTCTTCGATCTTGAGACAACCGGAATTGATGTGGCCCTTGACCGCATTGTTGAAATTTCCTACCTGAAAATCTTTCCAAACGGTGATGAGGAATCAAAAACCATGAAAGTGAATCCCACCATTCCCATTCCACCCAAGGTAATCGCGATTCATGGGATCACCGATGACGATGTAAAAGATGCGCCCAGGTTCAGCGAGATTGCCAAAACACTTACCAAAGTTTTTGAAGGGTCTGATTTCGCTGGCTATAATTCCAATAAATTCGATCTCCCCCTGCTGGCTGAAGAGTTCCTGAGAGCGGGAGTTGACGTCGACCTGAAAAAAAGAAAGTTTATTGATATCCAGGTAATTTTTCATAAAAAGGAACAAAGAACACTTGGCGCAGCTTATAAGTTCTACTGTGACAAGAACCTGGAGGATGCTCATACAGCAGAGGCCGATACCCGGGCCACCTATGAGGTACTAAAAGCTCAGCTCGACCGGTATGCCGATCTTCCCAATGATGTGGATGAACTGTCAAAATACTCCAGCCATAACCGCAACGCCGATTTCCTGGGACGAATCATATACGATGATGAGGGAATTGAGATCTTCAATTTCGGTAAATACAAAGGACAGCGAGTGACAGATGTGTTGAAAAAGGATCAGGGTTATTATGCCTGGATGATGAATGGTCAGTTCCCGCTGCATACCAAGAACGTGCTTACGAGTATCAAACTACGGGATGCCTTCGGAAAAAAATAACTGCTATGAAAATTATCTGCATCGGACGCAATTACGTTGAACATGCCCGGGAACTCAACAATCCCCTGCCCTCTAAACCGGTGTTTTTCATGAAACCCGATTCATCACTGCTGATCAACAATAATCCGTTCTTCTTGCCTGATTTTTCAAATGAAGTCCATTATGAGGCTGAGATCGTGCTAAAGATATTCCGACTGGGTAAAAACATTCAAAAACAATTCGCGCATCGTTATTATGGCACCCTCGGAGTTGGCATTGATTTTACAGCCAGGGATCTGCAGGATGCCTGTAAGAAAGCCGGCCATCCCTGGGAGATTGCCAAATCCTTCGATCAGTCCGCTGTTATTAACCGCTTTATCCCGCTGGCATCCGTTCCTGATCCGCTGGCCATCAACTTTCAGCTTGACCTGAATGGGAAAACCGTGCAAAAAGGCAATACAAGGGACATGATCTTCTCATTCGATGAAATCATTGCCTATATTTCCACCTTTATCACACTGAAAACCGGCGATTTGATTTTTACGGGCACACCTGCAGGTGTAGGGCCGGTCAAAACAGGGGATCACCTGGTGGCTTCGGTGGAGGAGCAGGTGTTGCTTGACTTTTATGTGCGTTAGAGAGGTTTATTTTATTTGAACTGTTTCCAACTTACTGAAAAATAACGTAGGTTTGCAGCATACTATCTGCAGAGGTATGATACAATCAATGACGGGATACGGCAAGGCATCATGTGAGTTGGGAGAAAAGACCGCCACATTCGAGATCAAATCACTTAACAGCAAACAATTCGATCTGTATTTCAGATTACCCAACGCATACCGCGACAGGGAAATGGAAATGCGCAATGATCTGGCGAACCGGCTGAAAAGAGGAAAGGTAGAGGTGAACCTGACCCTGGAATTTCCCGAGGGAAAACAAGCCACGCAAATCAATGCAGGAGTTGTGAAAGCCTATTACAGCCAGCTGAAAGCCATCGCGGAGGAGATCGGAATTCCTGAACATGAACCAATGCTTCATGCAATCTTGCGAATGCCTGATGCCATGAATAACGGAAAAGAGGCCATTGATCCCTCCGAAGCACAAAAACTTGCAGAGACACTGGCACTTGCCCTGGATGAATTGGAAAAATACCGGAATAACGAAGGATCTGCCCTGGCGGCAGACATTTCGAACCGGATTGGCCTGATTGAATCATTCCTAGGGCAAATCGAACCTTATGAAAATGAACGTTCCCTGGCTCTCAGAAATAAACTCGAAAGTTCACTTCTCGAATTCATCCCCCAGGAAAGCCTGGACAAAAACCGTTACGAACAGGAACTGATCTATTACCTCGAAAAACTTGATATTTCCGAGGAGAAAACAAGATTGCGTCATCACTGTAACTATTTCCTTGAGGTGATGAAGGAATCGGACCAGGTTGGCCGGAAGCTCGGCTTTGTTGCCCAGGAAATTGGCCGGGAGATCAACACCATCGGTTCAAAAGCCAGTCATTCCGGAATCCAGAAGCTTGTAGTGCTTATGAAAGATGAGCTCGAAAAGATCAAAGAACAATTGATGAACGTTTTGTGAAGGTATGACCGGAAAAGCAGTGATTATCTCAGCTCCTTCAGGTGCGGGTAAGACCACCATAGTGAAACACCTGCTCGGAATCAGGGAGTTGAAGCTGGCGTTTTCAATTTCGGCCTGTACAAGGCCTGCCCGCGAGGGAGAGAAAGACGGGCGTGATTATCATTTCCTGGAAGTGGGCAGTTTTAAAAGCATGATCGATGAGGGTGCCTTTGTTGAATGGGAAGAGGTTTATAAAAACAACTATTACGGAACCCTGAAAAGTGAGGTGGATCGCATCTGGAAAATGGACCACCACGTTCTTTTTGATGTTGACGTGATGGGCGGCATCAATCTGAAAAACAAATTCGGGGAAAATGCGTTTTCCATTTTTGTTATGCCGCCTTCGATCGAAGTCCTGAGACATCGGCTTGAAGCACGTAGAACTGAATCGGATGAGAAAATCAGGAACCGGATCAATAAAGCAGTGCTTGAAATAAAATATGCCAGGAAATTTGATGTGACCCTTGTAAATGATGATTTGGGTGCGACTCTCCGGGAGGCGGAAAAACTGGTCGCCGGGTTTTTGAAAAATCGTTTATGACCATGAAGACCGGTCTGTTCTTCGGTTCATTCAATCCGATCCATATCGGGCATATGGCAATCGCCAATTATATGATTGAATTCACCGATCTGGATCAATTATGGTTTGTGATATCTCCGCAAAATCCCCTGAAAAAAAAATCCTCCCTGCTCGAAGACCATAAGCGCAGGAGTCTGCTCGAAATTGCAATTGAAAAGGATGACAGGTTCAGGGTTTGTGATATTGAGTTCCGTTTGCCCAAACCATCCTATACCATCGATACACTTACATACCTGGCCGAACTCCACCCAAAGAATGAATTCATCCTGATTATGGGATCCGACGGACTGTCCACTTTCCCGAAATGGAAAAATTTCAGGGTCATTGAAGAAAATTATATCCGGTATATCTATCCAAGGCCGGGTTATCCGGTTAAAGCAGAAGATTGTACCCATGTGAGAGTTTTCGATGCCCCGCAGATGGAGATATCTTCGACCTTTATCAGGCTGGCGCTGCAATCTAAACGCGATATCAGGCATTTTCTGCCACCGGGGGTTTTCAATTACATAACCGAAATGCATTATTACGAATTATGATCATCAACATATTACTTCTGATTGTCGGATTTGGCTTGCTCATCAAAGGAGCCGATTTCCTGGTGCTGGGATCATCCTCCCTGGCCAGGCGTTTTAATATTTCTGAACTGGTCATTGGCCTTACCATCGTAGCATTCGGAACCTCAACACCTGAACTTATTGTCAGCATAGTTTCAGCCACCGAAGGCCTCAATGACGTTGCTTTTGGCAATGTCATCGGAAGTAATATTTTCAATCTATTCTTTATCCTGGGAATTGCTGCTTTAATCTCTCCGATCAAGGTGCAACATTCCACGATAATGAAAGAAATCCCATATTCGATTATTGCAGCCCTGGTTTTGTTTATTCTCGCCAATGATCATCTTTATTCTGAAAGTCGGCCTAACAAGATAGGATTTGTGGATGGGTTGATCATGATGGCCTTTTTTCTTTATTTCCTGTATTATATTTTTCGCAATATGAAAAACGACAACCAGGATATCATAATTGACAGAAAGACTTTCATCGTCTGGAAAACTGTGCTTCTGATAGTGACCGGACTGGCAGGCCTGGTTTTTGGCGGCCGGATGTCTGTGAATAACGCGGTGGATATCGCCCATCATTTGGGAATCAGCGAGCGCATCATCGGACTTACCATCATTGCTGTGGGAACTTCATTACCCGAACTTGCCACCTCAGCGGTAGCCGCCTACCGGAAAAACTCGGATATTGCTATAGGTAATGTCGTAGGATCAAATATTTTCAACATCTTTTTTGTACTCCCCGTATCTGCTTTAATACATCCACTTCCTTACAAGCTGACATTCAATACCGATACCACAGTATTGATTGCCGGTACCATCTTGCTGCTGTTTTTCACTTATTCCGGGAAAAAAGCCATCATTGATCGCTGGGAAGGCTTGTTCCTGACCCTGGGATTTTTGGGTTATACCCTGTCACTGATTTTATCCGGCGGTTAATACAATCACAGCCTTATGGGGTGGCGCAGAATCAATATATTTATAACTTTGATCCTTTTATTGATCACCGGTAATGAAATCAAGGCTGAAATTCTTCTTTCACTATTTTGCTTTCTGGCTCGCACTGTTCATTCTGGGTAAAATCGCCTTTCTCTTCTATCAGCATAGTCAGTCTTTTCACATACCTTTTGCAGACTGGTTCAGGATCATCGGCCATGGTTTCCTGCTAGACCTCTCTGCCACCGGGTATTTCGTGCTGTTACCCCTTGTTGTTCTGATCGTGACTTCCTTCTCGAATGATAAATGGCCCTGGTGGATGATCAATGTCTATACCGGCATAGCGCTTTTCCTGTTCATCATCATTACCCTGGTTGATTTTGAGATATACAAGTACTGGGGAGTCCGGCTTGACAGCACAGCTCTCCGGTTCGTCGGCAAACCCCGTGAAATGCTGGCTTCCACCAGCTGGTCCATGGTCATTCTAATGCTCATTTCCCTGATCGCACTATTAAGCCTTTTCCTTTACCTGTATCGCCGGTATGTGGCCGTTTTGCTTGTAAACTCGCAGAAGCCCCGATGGGCCGGACTATTAATTTTTGTGCTTTTGCTGCCTTTTGTCTTCCTCGCCATCCGCGGTAGTTTTGGCATTGCTCCCATCAGTGTATCCAGGGTTTATTTTCATCCTGAACCGTTTCCCAACTATGCTGCCAACAATGTGGCATGGAACCTGGGGCATTCCATGCTTGAAAAAAAGGACCAGCCTAATCCGTTTAAATATCTTGATGATCTCACAGCCCGTCAATACCTCGATGAATTGTTTGCCGAGGATTCAACCCGCATTGAACTCCTTAACAACAGGCGTCCCAATGTAATTCTGATCATCATGGAGAGCTTTACATCCAAGCTGGTTGAACCTTTAGGCGGCTTGCCCGGTGTAACGCCAAATTTCAATCAGCTTTGTAGGGAAAGCGTGCTTTTTACCAATTTTTTTGCCAATGATTCCCGAACGGACAAAAGTATTGTATCGATATTAAGCGGTTATCCGGCCCTCGGGAAAATCTCAATCATTAAATTCCCCAATAAAACCCAGAAACTTGGGATCATTTCCAGGGAGATGGCACAAGCCGGTTATCAGACTTCATTCCTTTACGGCGGCGATGTTGATTTTGCCAATATCCGGTCCTATTTGGTAAATGGCCGGTTTCAGAACATCGTGGAGGTTTCGGACTTTGAAAAGTCGATGCAAACAGGCCGATGGGGAGTGCATGATAGTTATACCTTTCAGCGCTTGTATGACGATTGCAATGCATCCGAAACGCCATTCTTCAAAGTTTTTCTTACGCTCAGCAACCACGAACCATTCGATTTACCTGTAAAACCAAAATTTGGCAATAAAACAATCGACGATAAGGTCAGCAGTTCAGCATATTACACCGACAGTTGCATGGGTGATTTTATTCAAAAGGCCAAGCTTACCAACTGGTGGAATAATTCCCTGATTATCATGCTCGCCGATCACGGTATCAAATATCCTGGCAACACCATTGTATACTATCCCGAAAAGTACAGGATCCCCATGATATGGACAGGCGGGGCCATAAAATCCGATACCCTCATCACTACTTATTCTTCCCAGTCTGATCTGGCTAAAACCCTGCTCAATCAGATGAATATCGACGCTTCATCCTATCATCTCAGCAAGGACATTTTCAGGGCAAAACATCAGTTTGCCTTTTATGAATTCAACAATGGTTTCGGCATGATGTCCGACACTGCGAAATTCGTCTATGACAATGATCTGCAAAAGGTGATCCTGAACCAGGGAGGGATATCGGATTTCTTCCTGCACGGTGGGATGGCTGTCCAGCAAGAGGTTTATGACGTGTTCCTGAAAAATTAAAAGGCATTCCAGCTAATTACAGGATGAAAATCAGAGCCCTTATCATCAGCAGCATAACCCACAGTGCACCCTCACGGCCCGATGCCGAACTGGTTATCGGACTTCACCGGCAAGGCATTGAGGTAGATGTTATGATCCCGGCCGATTCCCGCATGATCGGAACATTCGAGGATTCCGGCATTCGCGTGATCCCCGGCCACCCGAAACGAAAATTCAGCCTGAGATCCATCCTGCGAATCCGAAAGGAGATCCGGGAAAGGAAGTATCATATCATTCATTTATTCAATACCAAAGCCATTGTGAATGGGTCCCTGGCCGCAACGGGACTGGATGTTAAAGTGATTGCATACCGCGGTGCTGCAGGAATGTACTGGTATGATCCTACAGCATGGTGGTCCCACCTGAATCCGCGTATTGACTGCCTGGTTTGCAACTCGCGGTATGTCCAGCAACATATGCAGCGGCAATTGCTGTTCCGGCCGGGCAAAGCGGTGATGATTCACAAAGGTATGGACCCTGACTGGTTCAGGGGGGTGTCCCCTGTCCCGAGACAGGAACTCGGCGTGCCGGAAGATGCTTTGGTGGTAGGCTGTGTGGCCAATGTCCGGCGAATAAAAGGAGTTCCTTACCTGATAGAAGCTTCTTATCATATCGATCCGGTCTTGCCGGTGCACATCCTGCTGATCGGTTCCGGCATGGATTCGGCGGACAACCTCAGCCTCATCAGATCGAGTCCCCTGAGAAACCGGATCCATATTCTGGGATACCGCCCGGATGTTTATGAGATCATTGCGGCATGCGATATTTACATCCAGCCTTCTCTGAGCGAAAGCCTGAGCCGCAGTGTGATGGAGGCCATGTGCCTGGGTGTTCCCTGCGTTGTATCTGATATCGGTGGATTGCTGGAACTGGTGGAACATGAAAAATCAGGACTTGTCACGGAAAGAGGTAATCCCAAAGCGATTGCACAGGCAATAGAAAGGATGGCAGGTGACAGGGAATTGAGACAGTCTTATGCCGGTGAAGCCATCAAACGGATGAAAACGACATTCTCGGTTGAAAACATGATTGCCGGTACCCGGATACTCTATGAAGAAATGGTTAAGTGAAGTACTGCATGTTATAGAATTTGCGGTATTCCCCGTTGATCGCCAGCAGCTCATCATGTGTTCCACGTTCGATGATCACTCCATTCTGTAAAACAAAGATCTCATCGGCATGCACAATGGTGGAAAGGCGATGCGCCACCACAATGGAGGTGCGGTTTTCCATCAGTTTTGTGAGCGCGTCCTGTACCAGTTTTTCCGACTCGGTGTCCAGCGAGGATGTGGCCTCATCCAGGATGAGGATCGGCGGGTTCTTCAGAACCGCCCTGGCAATGCTCAAACGCTGCCGCTGTCCTCCGGAAAGCTTGCTTCCCCTGTCACCAATCGTGGCATAATACCCGCCTTCGGTGGCTTCAATGAACTCATGCGCATGGGCAACACGCGCTGCACTGATAACCTCATCCTCTGTGGCAAGCTCCACACCAAAAGCAATATTGTTGAAAAAAGTATCATTGAAAAGTATGGGGTCCTGGTTGACAATTCCCATGAGGCCCCTGAGATCAGTGATCTTCAGATCACGCACATCATGCCCGTCAATCAGGATCTGACCGCTTTCCACATCGTAAAACCGGGGCAACAGGTCAACCAGGGTGGATTTGCCCGACCCGGAATGCCCAACAAGGGCAATGGTTTTCCCCTTTTCAAGCCTGATTTGAATATCATTCAGAACAAGATCCGTCTTATAGCGGAATGATACATTACGGTATTCAACGGCCTGGTGAAACTTCTTTATCGGCCTGGCATCGGGTTTTTCCAGGATATTGGAAGACGTGTTCAGTATCCTGTTGATCCTCTCCATGGAGGCAAGGCCTTTCTGGATGCTGTAATATTCCTGTGATAATGATTTGGCCGGATTAATGATGGTATAGAATATGCCTATATATGCAAGGAACTGAGCAGGACCCAGCACGTCCTTGCCACCCAGGATCAGGTGACCGCCAAAGCACATCACAATGATGATCACTGCAGTTCCCAGAAGTTCGCTGATCGGATGTGCGAGATACCTCCGCTTGAGCAGACGGTTCATGATCCTGCGGTAATCCTCAGTCTCACGATGGAACCGGCCCGTGATCTTGGGCTCAGCATTGAACGCTTTGATAACCCTTAATCCCGATAAAGTTTCCTCGATGGTGTTCAGCAATTCTCCCATTTTGTTTTGTCCGGCCATTGATCTTTTCTTGAGGGATTTGCCGATACGTCCGATAATCAGCATTACAATAGGGAATAAAACAAAAACAAACAGGGTCAGCTGCCAGCTCATGATTAACATGATGACAACCGCTACCAGGATAATGACCGGGTTCTTGAGTATCATATCCAGGGAGTTCATGATGGATGCCTCCACCTCCTGCACATCACCTGTGATCCTAGACATGATATCTCCCTTGTGCTCCTCGGTGAAAAAACCGATGGGCAGGGATACCGTCTTTTCAAAAATCCGGTTCCGGATATCACGCACAACAGAATTACGCAGGAAAATGATATTGTAATTGGCCAGGTATGTGAATCCGACCTTGAAAAACACCATGAGTATCAGAAAAAGTCCAATAAAAATCAAAGCTACCGTACCGCCCTGGGTATCGGAAATTCTGGTTATGGTGCTGTAAATGTTGTGCAGCAATGCATCCTTGAATTCATTAAAACTGCCCATGGATTCCCGCAAAGGAATTATACCATAGACTTTTTCCGAAATCCCGAATAGAATCTTCAGTAAGGGAATCATGGTAACGATGGAAAACACGTTGAAAAAGGCACTGATAAAATTGAACAGCAGGTTGAGCCACAGGTATTTCTTATACGGCGGCACATATCGCATCATTACCCTTAAAAACTCCTTCATGAATCTGATAAGCTAAATTCGCTCCAAATGTAAGAACTATTATGAAATCCTGCCGGGGATATATTTATAATCAGCAAATAATTGTCATATTTGAACTTATTTTAACAGCTTGAAACCCACCAGACAACTGCAAGTCCTGACAGGTTTGTTAACGCTGTCAGTCATTATGCGATTCTTCTCATTCTTTCCCTCCGTAATAAGCCATGATGAAGGAACCTATTTTGTGATCGCCCGTGAAATGCTGCAGGGTAAAATATATTTTGCAGATGTGGTGGATACCAAACCCATCGGTATCTTTCTGATCCTGGGACTTTTCATCCGGTTCATCAGCTCCTCTATTTTCATGATCCGGCTTTTCACAGCACTGATTGTTGGTCTTACAGCCTTTACCATTTATAAAATCAGTTTATACGAACAGGGTGAGCAGAAGCCAGCCATTGCTGCAGGGGTGATTTTCATCTTCCTGCTCTCGGTATTCTCCTATTTTGGGGTTTTCATCAACCCGGAACTATTTTATTCCCTTACCACAGCATTTGCATTTTACATTTTTATCCGTACTCGAAAAACAGGGGGATTCCTGTTGCTTGGCCTTCTGATGGGCATAGGTTTTATTCTCAAGTATGTTGTGCTGTTTGACCTGGCTGCCTGGCTGCTGTTTTATTTTATCACCACGCTTATCCGGAAAGACCGGAAGGAAACATGGAAAGTTTTCTTCAGGTGTGCAACCGCCTGTTTTGGATTTCTGATTCCTTTTGCCGCTGTGGTGATATATTACTTCCAGGTTGGACACCTGGAAGAGTTCTGGTTTTACACCTTCGGGGTTACGAGCCGGATCCCGGTAGAACGTACCTTCCTTAAAACAATCATTTTCATCGGAGATTTCCACCTCCGGTTTCTGCCGGTGGTGTTCTTTTTCTATTATGTTTTGTTCAAAACAAAGGGGAATCATTCAAAACCTCTGATCACTCACGGCCTTATCATCACCTGGTGCCTGATGGTTTTGCTGGCAGTCATTCTGCCCGGAAAACCTTTTGGGCACTATTTCATACAGTTAATGCTACCGGTAAGTATTGTCGCCGGAAGGTTTTTCAGTGATAAACTGTCGAAACCGTTATGGATAAACAGAATTATCGGTTATCCAACTGGACTGATTATCATTTTCGTTCTGATTTCCGGAAATGTTCTAATGCAAAAGCACGATTACTTTGATAAACCTGATTATCCCGAACAGGTATCTGAGTTCCTGAAACCGAAGCTCAAACCTGAAGACAGGATCTATACAGGCAATTATCACCAGGTGGTGTATTACTTATTGGATAAGGATTGCCCGGTAAAGTATGTGCATCGAACCCTGATGTGTGATTTGGAACATCGGAGTGCCCTGAAGATTGATCTTCCCGGAGAAATGAATGCTTTGATGGCCATGGATTTCAGGTTCATCCTCATGGAAAAACCTTACTGCTACGAACCCATGAATGCGCATATCCGGGATAATTATATTCTGATAAAAGAAATCCCGGGGGTAGTCAGGATATATGAGAGGAAGTAGTTATGCAGTCTTGCAGTCGTTCAGTCTTGCAGTCGTTCAGTCTTGCAGTCGTAAAGTCGTGCAGTCTTGCAGTCTTGCAGCCTTGCAGCCTAATCACCTAATCACCTAATCACCTAATCACCTAATCACCTAATCACCTAATTCTACACCCCCGTATAATTAAACGGTGTCAGCTCCTTCAACTCCTGCTTAACGCTTTCGGAAACCTTTAATCCATCAATAAAGTCATGCAATTGATCCCGTGTTAGGGCGGTATTTGTTCGCGTGAGATCCTTCAGTGCTTCGTATGGATTCGGATAGCCTTCACGCCGTAAAATGGTCTGTATGGCTTCGGAGATGACGGTCCAGTTAGCTTCGAGATCGGATTCCAGGGCTGATTTGTTCAGGATTATCTTATCAAGACCGCGCAGCAGCGATTTGAAAGCTATGATCGTATGAGCAAACGGAACGCCGATATTCCTGAGTACCGTGGAATCGGTGAGGTCACGCTGAAGGCGCGATATGGGCAGTTTGGCAGATAAATGCTCAAAGATTGCATTGGCCACACCCAGATTGCCTTCCGAATTCTCAAAATCGATGGGATTGACCTTATGCGGCATCACCGAAGAACCGACCTCCCCTTCCTTGATCTTCTGCTTGAAATATTCCATGGAAATATAAGTCCAGAAGTCCCTGTCGAGATCAATTAAAATGGTATTGATCCGTTTCAGACCATCAAAAAGCGCACCCAGGTTATCATAATGTTCAATTTGGGTGGTGGTTTGCTGCCGGTTCAGTCCCAGCGTAACATTCACAAAGTGATTGGCAAAACCAACCCAGTCGGTTTGCGGATAAGCCGCCACATGTGCGTTGAAATTGCCCGTAGCGCCACCGAATTTTGCTGATACGGGAATATGTATCAGTTGCTCTTTCTGCATTTTGAGGCGTTCGACAAAAACACTGATCTCCTTGCCCAACCGGGTGGGAGAGGCCGGTTGACCATGGGTCCGGGCCAGCATGGGAATATCTTTCCATTCTGCAGCAAGAGCCGAAAGTTTTTCAATTATTCTGTCGAGCGCTGGCAGATATAAATTGTTCAACGCCAGCTTAACAGAAAGAGGTATAGCCGTGTTGTTGATATCCTGGGAAGTAAGTCCGAAATGAATGAATTCCTTGAATTCACTCAGCTTCAATTCATCAAAGCGGTTCTTCAGAAAATATTCGACAGCCTTTACATCATGGTTGGTGACCTTTTCGCTGTCCTTAACCTTTTGAGCATCGGCAGTGGAAAATATGCGGTAAATGTTGCGGAGAAGCTCATAATCTGTTTTTCTGAAACCTGCAAGCTGTGGAATGGGCATTTCGCAAAGGGCAATGAAATATTCGATTTCCACATATACCCGGTATTTAATTAGCGCAAACTCCGAATAATACTGATCGAGGTCAGTCACCAGGGCTCTGTACCGGCCGTCAACCGGTGAGATGGCCGTGAGTTGTGATAATTCCATATTTACATTTTAGGTATACGAAGATATTGAATTGGTTTGATTATTTTTGATCTCAAATAGCTGTAAACTGTTTTTCCCATGAGAAAACTTATCCTTATGCTTTGGATCACAATCGTTGTGAGCCCACTTCAGGCGCAGGTTACACAAAAACCTGGCAGCAAAGGAATACCCAACTTTGATATCGAACAGACAAGCGGCAGTCATCTTCGGGCTGCGGATCTGGTAAAGGGGCAACCCGTAATGTTCGTTTATTTTGATCCCGATTGTGACCACTGTACGATGTTTATCCAGGCGCTGCTGAAGCAGATAAATACTTTTAAAAACATACAGATTGTAATGATCACTTACATACCGGTGCGATCCCTTAAAAAATTCTTGACTGATTCAGGTATCGGTAAATATCCTGGCATCAAGGTGGGTACTGAAGGTAGCAACTTTATTGTCCGGTACCATTACAACGTTGTGCAATTCCCCTTCCTGGCGCTGCATGATAAGAACGGCAGTTTGTTTGCCACGTATGAAAGCGAAGTGCCAACGCCGGGGGAACTGGCATCTATGTTTAGTAACAAGTGACAAGGGACTAGGGACAAGTGAGTTTAGAGTATGGAGAATTGAGCATGTTTTTTTCTCGCAAA
Source organism: Bacteroidales bacterium (assembly GCA_041737175.1). Taxonomy (GTDB): domain Bacteria; phylum Bacteroidota; class Bacteroidia; order Bacteroidales; family UBA10428; genus UBA5072. Next base: position 202,896 of record JBGSSF010000025.1, on the reverse strand, counting down.
GTCGCAAAGCCGCATAAGTAATTTCTAATTCATAACTTTGCTAAGAATCTTAGCGTCTTTGCGTCTCTGCGAGAAAATTCAACTTGTCCCTTGTCCCTTGTCCCTTGTCCCTTGTCCCTATTTCGCAAACCTGTAATACAAATCATTCCACCTCAATTCCTTTTTGATATCAAGGAGTGTGGTAGTCTTTCCGATGTGGATAAATTCAATTCCTGCTATTTCTGCAAAATCTTCGATATACCGGGCGTCAACAGCCTGGCTGAAGGCGGTATGATGCGCGCCGCCGGCCAGAATCCAGGCTCCTGCTCCGGTCTTCAGATCGGGTTGGGGAACCCACATGGCCCTTGCAACAGGCAATTTGGGCATATCAGCATCCGCTTTCACGCAATCCACTGAATTAACGATCAGCCGGAAGCGTGTTCCGAGGTCAATTAAGCTGGCATTGATCGCAGGTCCCTCAGGAACATTGAAAACAAGACGTGCCGGATCAGCTTTCCCTCCAATACCCAAAGGATGGACTTCCAGTTTGGCTTTACCCTTGCCAATGGTGGGACAGATTTCAAGCATATGGGCGCCCAGCACTTTCATCCCTTTGGGATTGAGGTGATAGGTATAATCCTCCATGAAGGAGCAACCGCCTTTGAGACCCTGTCCCATAACCTTCACAGCACGAACCATGGCCGAATGTTTCCAGTCACCTTCGGCACCGAATCCGTAGCCATCTGCCATCAAACGCTGACTGGCCAATCCCGGCAGCTGTGCCAAACCATGAAGATCTTCAAATGTGGTTGTAAACGCTCCAAAGCCACCGTTTTTCAGGAAGTTTTTCAGGGCGATCTCCAGGCGTGCCTGGTAACGGACATTGGTGTGGAATTCACCTCCCGGTTTCCCGGCCTTTGCCACCTCAAACACATCCATATATTCCTTTACCAGCTTATCAATATCCTTGTCAGAAACCTCGTTGACAATCTTTACAAGGTCCCCCACTCCGTATCCGTAAACCGACATGCCGAATTTGATCTGGGCTTCCACCTTGTCCCCTTCGGTCACTGCCACCTCACGCATATTATCCCCAAAACGGGCCACCTTCAGAGTCTGGAAATCGAACCACGCAGCTGCAGCCCTTGCCCAGATGCTGATCTCCTCCTGTACATCATCTTCACCCCAGTGACCCACCACCACCTTACGGTTAACATTCATGCGACTCATGATGAATCCGTGTTCACGGTCGCCATGTGCAGCCTGGTTCAGGTTCATAAAATCCATATCAATATCCGCCCAGGGCAGATCACGGTTGAACTGAGTGTGCAGGTGCAATACCGGTTTATGCAGGATTTTCAAACCGTTGATCCACATTTTCGAGGGTGAAAAGGTGTGGCACCAGGTGATCACACCCATGCAGTTCTTTGCCACATTGGCATTCTGCAAAGTGTTGAAGATCTCAGCAGGAGATTTAACAACCGGCTTAAAGACAATATGTACCGGTATTTTGGCCGATTTATCCAGCGCTTTTACTATTTGCTGGGAATCAACGGCTACCTGCCTCAGGGTTTCCTCACCATATAAATCCTGGCTTCCGGTAATGAACCACACTTCGAGTTTCTTTAGATCAATCATGACGTTATGTGTTTTAGTTATTTACTTTTTTTATAGGTTGTAGGTTGTTGTAGGTTGTGATTGTTGTGATTGTTGTGATTGTTGACTGCAAGACTGCAGGACTGCAGGACTGCAAAACTGCGAGACTGCAAGACTGCCCAACTACTTCTGCCCATAATACGATCCCGGCCCGTGTTTCCTCTCATAATGCTTTCTGATGAGTGCTTCCTTCATCCTGGAGATCTTGGGTTGAATACGTTCTGTGAGACTGGCCGTTTTCGCCAGTTCCTCAAGTACTGCGCTGTTATACACGGCTTTTTCCGGGGTTTTACCCCAGGTGAAAGGCCCGTGACTGCCAACCAGGATCATCTCGACCTCTTCATAGCTCAATTCCTTCCACTTCATGCAGTTGATGATCTGAAATCCGGTCTCGTGCTCATAATTTCCCTGGATCATATTATCTTCCATGGGAGGTGCACAGGGGATATCACAGGTCAGATGATCTGCATGCGTGGTGCCATAAATTGGAATGTCCCTGAGACTTTGCGCCCATGCCGTGGCGTAGGTTGAATGGGTATGTGCAATTCCCCCGACAAGGGGCCATTCTTTGTACAACACGGCATGGGTAAGGGTATCAGAGGAAGGTCGCAGATCACCTTCCACGGTCTTTCCCTTGAAATCAACAACCACCATCTTGTCAGGGGTGAGATCTTCATAAGGGACACCGCTGGGTTTGATGGCAAACACCCCGAGATTCCTGTCCACCGCGCTTACATTGCCAAAGGTAAACAGCACAAGTCCCAGCCGGGGAAGCTGCATATTGGCATCATAAGCCGTCTGCTTTATCTGGGCAAATTTATCCATGCTTTATTATTTACGGGAAAAATGTTCAACAAAGTCACCAGCCTCGCTGTACGAGGCATAGAGCCTGGCATAAGCATCCGCATTCGCCTGCATGGGTTTATACTCCATTTCATAACCATTGCCCATAGCCTTCTGCGCATCGAGGACGGTCGGGTACAGGCCGGCCACTGTTGCGGCAGCCATGGCGGTACCCAGGGCACAGGCTTGTTCACTGCGGGCTACCAGGATGGGCATATTCAATACATCGGCAACCACCTGCATCACAAATGGCGATTTTTTGGCAACACCGCCCAGTGCAACAATCCCGTCAATGCGGATCCCTTCACTGATAAAACGGTCAACGATCTTTTTTGCGCCAAAGGCAGTGGCCTCTACCAGTGCCCTGAAAATGCGGGGAGCATCCGATCCCAGGTTGAGTCCGAATATCGCCCCCTTGAGCATCTGGTTGGCATCGGGAGTACGCCGTCCGTTCATCCAGTCGAGGGCAACTATACCCGATTCCCCGATCGGTATCTTTTCCGCCTGCTTTGACAGTTCGGGAATGATCCGGTCTGCTGTTTCATGAATAAGCTTATCTTTTGTTGCCTGATCAATCAGGGATGTTTTACCCAGTATTTCCTCCACAGGCCATAGCAACAATTCCCGGAACCAGGCATATATATCGCCAAAAGCCGACTGTCCAGCTTCCAGACCCATCATACCGGGTATGATGGATCCATCCACCTGTCCGCATATTCCTTTCACAAGCTTATCCCCCACTTCCTCCATGGGAGCTATCAGCATATCGCAGGTAGAGGTTCCCATAACCTTGCTCAGGTAATAGGGCTTGATTTCACCGCCAATGGCGCCGAGGTGGGCATCAAATGCGCCGACCCCTACAACAACTGTTTGTTGCAGACCCAGCTTTCCGGCCCATTCAGCAGTGAGGTTTCCAACCTTTACCTCACAGGTGTATGTATCTGTATAAAGTCTTTCTCTCAAATCCTTCAGCAGAGGATCAAGTTTTACCAGGAATTCTTCCGAAGGCAGGCCATTGAAATCGGGATGCCACATGGCCTTGTGTCCCGCCGCGCAACGGCTGCGTTTAAGTGTCAGCGGATCGGTATGTCCCGTTAGAATAGCTGGTATCCAGTCGCAATGCTCCACCCAGGAGAAAGCGGTTTTCCTTACCTTTTCATCGGCGCGAAGCACATGAAGTACTTTGGCCCAGAACCACTCGGAGGAATATACGCCGCCTTCGTATTTGGTATAATCAATACCTTTCCAGGACCGCGATAAGGCATTGATCTCATCGGCCTCCCGGGTGGCAGTGTGATCTTTCCAAAGCACAAACATGGCATTGGGATTTTCTTCAAACCCGGGTAAAAGGGAGAGCGGGGTTCCGCTTCTATCAACAGCTACGGGTGTGGATCCGGTAGTATCCACCGAAATGGCCACCACCTCTCCGGCAACCTGTGCCGGGCATTTGGCAAGGGCACTCGTGATTGTCGCGGTGAGCCCTTCCAGGTAATCGAGCGGATGCTGCCGGAACTGGTTTTGTAAAGGATTACTGTACTTTCCTGCCTTCCAGCGCGGATAATAAAACACATCCGATGCGATTTCCTTTCCGTTCCCGGCATCTGCGATGATCGAACGCACTGAATCGGTGCCGTAATCTACTCCTATGACGTATTTTGACATTTTACCAGAAATAAATATAGAATACTATAATAACTGATATGACGATAATGGTATGGATCACATCCCACTTATTCCAGCTGGCACGGGTAATGGCCTTGTCCTGAGCGGTTGCAGCCATCATGGTGTAATTGAGCTGTTTTTCCGTGGGGGCTGTAGTAAACAAACTGATAAAAATAACCACAAGCAAACAGAATATAAACAGCAGGGAGGTGAATACATGTCCATTCACTGCAGCTATTTGATACAGAATTCCATATTGATCCGTGAGCATGGTATCCAGGCTTCCGGATACCTGGGAAAGCAGCGTATAGGCATGTTCTTTGCTTTCGGGAGTGATAACCGCCATGGATCCGGCAGCCTCCTTAACCGAGCCTTGCATGGCATCGCCGATGGCCGGAAAGGTTTTCCCGATCTTATCAGAAAAAGCCTGAATATTGGTTACCAGTAATTCCCTGGTATATTCAGTAACGGAATTTACCTTATTCATCAGTTTCTCAGCTTCGGTTACCAATGCTGATTTCATACCTACCGTAACATTGAGGAACAACCTGAACATACCAATGGAAAAACCAAGGATCATACCCCATAAGGCAGCCTTAGCGGTTGTTCTTTTCCAGAATACCCCCAGGAGAAAGACAGTGGCAATGGCCGGGGCGAGTAATCCCTGCACAGCCTGAAGGTATTCATACAGAACCTTTCCAAGTCCAAGCATAACAGGTATCCAGGCAACGCCAAGCACAACCACAGTAGCTGTGGCAATCCTGCCTACGGCGACAAGATGTTGTTCACTGGCAGCGGGTTTGAATTTTTTATAGAAATCACCTACGAAAAGCGCAGCAGAGGAATTGAAGAGTGAGGCCAGGCTACTCATAAGTGCTGCCAGCAATCCGCATACTACCACACCCTTGAAGCCGATTGGTAAAAGTTGGGCCACCATGGCTGCAAAGGCGGAATCACTTGATGATACATTCAGCAGTCCTTTCTGGCTCAAGGCAAAGGCAATCATACCGGGAATCAGGAATATAAATACGGGCAACAGTTTAAAGTAACCCCCCAGAATGGCCCCTCTCCTGGCTTCACGCTGGTTTCGGCCCGACAATACACGCTGAACAATGAACTGGTCGGTGCACCAGTACCAGAAGCCGATGACCATGGATGCAAGTATTACCCCCGGCCAGGGAAATTCGGGATCATTGATCGGACGGATCAGGTGCATATTATCCCCGGCAATGCGCTGTACCTCTCCCCAACCACCAACCTTTGCAAGGCCTATGATAAGTATTACGATAGATCCGATTAGAAGTACCGGGGTTTGCAGTACCGATGTGTACATAACCGCTTTCATACCTCCCAGGATGGTGTATATACCTGTAATGAGAACCAGTCCAATGGCACTGATCCAGAAGAAGTCAATGCCCCACATCGATTCAATGCCGAACACTTCCTTAAACACCACACCGCCTGCGTAAACCGTAACGGCAACTTTGGTGAGCACATAGCTGATCAGGGATATCATCGACAAAATTGACCGGGAAGCTGAGGAAAACCTGTGTTCAAGGAATTCCGGCATGGTAAAGATCTTGATCCGGTCATAAAAAGGAACAAAGACCCAACCCAGTAATAAAATCACCCATGCCTGGATTTCCCAGTGGGCCATGGCCATACCGCTAATAAAACCTGTTCCGGCAAGCCCGACGAGATGTTCCGAACCAATGTTGGATGCAAAAATGGAAGATCCAATGGAAACCCAGCCGGCGTCTTTACCCGCAAGGAAGTAATCCTTGGTATTCTTTTCGCGTTGCAGGAATACCCATACGACAATACCAATGAGTGCGATAAAGAAGAGGGCGATTACGATCCAGTCGATTGTTGTCATGATATTGGAATTAGGAATTATGAATTATGAATTATGAATTATGAATTAGTGTGTGGGGTGAAGGGTAATGTGTAATGCGTCATGTAATTAAACATAGGAACGTATCGATAATGGGTTGCCTGGAACCAGTCCGGCTTTCAACCCCTGGTCAGGGATCAGCTGATACAAATAAGCCCCTTTCTTGGATTCCGATTTGTCCTTTTCCCCTGTATTGTTAAGGGCACCCAGGGACAGGATCTTTTTCCGGAAATTGCCGGCATCGATATCCCGTTGGAAGATGGACTCATACAGTTTTTTAAGGTTGGTGAGTGTAAATACGTCTCCGAGCAATTCGGGACCGATCAGCTCAGTTTCTGCTCTTTCCTGCAAACGAAGGAGGGCCTTATCAATCATTTCGCGATGGTCGAAGATCAGGTCCGGAAGGTTGGAGACAGACCACCATTGGGCGCCGTGTTCACGAAGCAGATCGGTATCCTGCTGGTTGATCCGGATGAGGGCATAATAAGCCATGCTGATGACCCTGCCGGCAGGATCACGGTCGGGCCGGGAGAAGGCATATACCTGTTGTTGAAAGATGTTCATCAGACCGGTGGTATTTAAAAGTATCCTTCTGGCAGCATCGCCGAGTGTTTCATCCTGGTTCACAAAACCTCCCAGGAGTGACCATTTGCCACGCAAAGGTTCAAATCCGCGCGGATAGAGCAATACCTGCAGCCCATCCCTGTCAAACCCGAAGATCACGCAATCCACGGCAACATAATGCTTCTGGTGTATTTTATATATATCCTGTTCCATATTTCAAAGCCGGGCTAAAAAGGCTGATATCAAATATAAAAAGTATTTATTACTTTTAATAAAATATGGTAAAAAATATCTAAAATAATGGTGATCCGTTGAAAAGACAGTGCTGCGATTAGGCAGACAAAAACGGAATAAGTCATACATTTGATGTATGAATGTTCTTAACATGAATGCTGCGTGATGAATGAAAATAACCTGCATAAGATCACCGAAGCACTGATCGCTTCCAGTGACGAGAAGACTCGGGACTCCAGCCAGCGGTTCTTCAAGGAAACCATTCGGTGCCACGGTGTAAAATCGGCAGTTACGGGACAGATCGGAAAGGAGTTTTACCAGTCCGTTAAAAACCGTCCAAAGGCCGAAGTGTTCGACCTGTGTGAGCGGCTTTGGCAAACCGGTTACCTCGAAGAGGCATTTATTGCCTGCAACTGGTCGTATTATCTCCACAGGCAATATACGCCCGGGGATTTCATGGTCTTTGAAAAATGGGTCAACCGGTATGTCACCAACTGGGCCACCTGCGACACCCTTTGCAACCACACCGTGGGCACCCTGGTGGAAATGTACCCGGTATACCTGCAGGAATTGAAGCGGTGGGCCCGGTCAGAAAACCGATGGATGAAACGGGCAGCGGCGGTATCGCTGATCGTTCCGGCACGGCGTGGCAAATTCCTGCAGGATATCCTGGAAATCGCCGACATCCTGCTGTTGGACAAGGACGACATGGTGCAGAAAGGTTACGGCTGGATGTTGAAAGCTGCCAGCCAGGCCCATCAAAAGACCGTATTTGATTTTGTGATAGCGAAAAAAGCCATCATACCCCGGACTTCCCTGCGGTATGCCATTGAAAAAATGCCGCAGGAGTTAAGGAAGCAGGCCATGGAGAAATAGTCGGATTAAACTTTTTGTTTAACTGCTTGTTATATTATTTAAACAAATAAAACAACTCATGAAAACCAAATACATTTTTACCTCCTTTGTCATTTTCCTTACCGCCCTCATTTCAAATGCCCCACTGAAAGCCCAGCTTTTCATTGATGCTGAAGGGGGTGCCGTTTTTACGGGATACAACGATGTTCGGATCCCGGGCAACACCGGTACACTGTTCTCCCTTAAAGATGATCTGAAACCAAATCCAGCTGCCTTCATTCGCCTTCGGGTGGGATATACGCTCGGAAAACGGCATACCATTTCGCTGCTCTATGCCCCGCTGACCGTAAGATCAGAAGGAACATTCGATAATCCGGTGAATTTTGAAGGTGAAACCTTCCCGGCGGGCGGGCCCGTTGACGCCCAGTATACCTTTAATTCCTACCGGCTCACGTACCGGTATGACATTGTAAAAAGACCCAAGACTGAATTTGGCCTGGGCTTTACCGCTAAAATCAGGGATGCTGAAATTGCACTGGAAAGCGAGGAAGTATCAGCCAATAAAACCAATGTTGGTTTTGTTCCCATTATCCATTTCAGGTTGCATTACCAGTTAAACGATAAGCTTGGCCTGCTGCTCGAAGGTGACGCCCTGGCCGCCCCGCAAGGCAGGGCAGAGGACGTGCTTCTTGCCGCCACCTATAAGTTCTCCGATAAAGTTGGCATAAAAGCAGGTTACCGGATACTCGAAGGCGGAGCCGACAACGATGAGGTGTATAATTTCTCGCTTTTTAACTACGCGGCTATTGGCGCATTCATCACCTTTTAGGGACAATGCATTTACTGTCTGACTGAGAACCGGTATAACGTGAGATGCCGGTAACTTTCCCCCGGTCTCAGCACAACCGAAGGGAACTGCGGTTTGTTCGGCGAATCGGGAAAATGCTGTGTCTCCAGGCATAAGCCATAATGAATGGTATAGCTGATCCCGTTATACCCGGTGATGGTCCCGTTGAGGAAATTTCCGGAATAAAACTGGATTCCCGGTTCAGTGGTATAGGTTTGCATCAACCGGCCCGATACTGGATCATAAACTTCTGCGGCCAGCGCAAGCTCATTTCCCTGCTTTCGCAGCTTGTAATTGATATCATAGCCTCCGGGGACCTGATCGATTCTTTCACCGATCTTATGCGGGGTATTAAAATCAAAGGGCGTCCCGGCCACAGATGTCAGGACACCGGTTGGTATGAGCGTGGAATCGGTTGGTGTAATGGAATCCGCCAGGAGGGTCAACTCATGATTGAGAACGGACTCCTTGCAGGCCGTGAGGTTAAAATAGCTGTGATTGGTAAGATTGACAACGGTTGGCTTATCCGTTTCAGCGGCATACAAAATCTTTATCTCATTATCCCCGGTCAGGATATAGGTAACCTGCATGGTAAGCTTTCCGGGATAACCTTCCTCCAGGTCAGCGCTGGTATATGAAAAAGTGACTACTGAGGAATCCGCGACAGAATAGGCAGTATCTATGTTAAAAACATGTTTCTGAAAACCTTTCAGACCGCCATGCAAGGTATTGACGCCATCATTGGCATATAAACTGTAGGTTGTATCATCAAGTACGAACTTTGCGCCACCTATCCGGTTGGCATATCGTCCGACAATGGTACCGAAATTCGGGTGGTTGCCCATGTATTGTTCCAGACTGTCAAAACCCAGGACGACATTTTCAAATGTCCCGTTCCTGTCGGGAACCGATATATAGGTTAGTGTACCACCGTAGTTGGTGACCCTGATGGTCATTCCATTCTTATTGGTCAGCGTGAAAAGTTTGATCACCTGACCGCCGGATTCACCCCAGATCAAATCTTCAACGGATGAAGCCATTTCCTGCTTGGGTTTGCACCCGGCAAATGCCAGGATAATCACTGATAAACAAAATGTTGCGAATCTCATGGGTAAAATTTGAATTATGGGTTTAAAGCATCCTATAAAATTAATAAAATATTTCAGACCAGCCATCCTTAACCGTTATCCGGGCAAAACGAGGATTTGTCTCATTCCCACACAGGTTTTAACCGCAGCACATAATCAAAACGTTCCGGCAGTACCCTGTACTGGTTGAAAACCGACCGGGCCGTGCAGCCCACACCGCTGGTTGCATAATCAAAATTGAATGTGATGCCGTCGAACGGCTGAAGTTGATAGGTGTACAGAGCTTTTGTAAGATTCTCCTTTGAGTAAGGCCATGCACTGAAATTAAACTTTTCAGTTCCTGAAAACCTAAGACCAATTCCTTCCCGGTTCAACAGTTCCACCCACCGATTATCAGTCCGCAAACCATAATCCTGGGGAATGAGATAGGGCTCTGTCATTTCCCTGACTGTTGAGGCATATTGCCCTATTTTATAACCTGATTTGCGGTCGGGGTAATTCTCCTGCGGTCCACGTCCGTACCATCTCACCTGTTCCAGGCTTTTGTCGAGTATCCAGCTTGTACCCATTCTGGGCAACCAGGCAGGCATATCCCCATAAGGGATCACCGTGTGATGAATCGACATTTCACCAAAGGCATCAATGGTGTAAATATATTTGTTCTGAAAACCGTTTGAAGGCCGGTTCATGGTCATTACATCTCGGACCTCAATGACTACCTGCTTTTCTGTGGCCGTGTATGAAAAGCTTTCCATTTTAACGCTGAGATGGTCAATGCCGGTAGTATACCAGTCCGTTGCCGCCATCCTTCCATATCCTTCCCCCCAGTGAATCACTCCCGAAGACCGGCTGCCCCATTCATCAATTTCATTGGCCAGGGGAGGCCGCCAGACATTCAGGGACGGACCGCTCCGGATCAGTTGCTTCCCCAGGTAATCCATGGAAATCATGTGCCCTGTTTTTTTATTAAAAAGGTAATTAAAACGAACTCCTTTTACCATGAGCGTATCCGGGGATTCAATGATAGAAATGGCGGGCATAGGGCCACTCACGGGTTGCTTTTCACTTTCTGTCCAGGGCATTTTAAACTGTTCCCAGGCAATTTCATGTCCTGCGGGCACTCCTAATTGGTTTTCCTTCTGAAGGAAGCTTACTGTTAACTGGTAATCAACACCTGGCCTGATTTCGGCTTTTCTGATGGGTATCCTGACAGTGATTTTCCCGAGAGGTTCCAGTTCCAGTGAAAGAGTACCCTGATCAATGACTATGCCATCCGCGGTGAGTATCCAGGTTTGTTTCAGGTTCCGCAGATTCGTGAAAAGGTAACGGTTCGTGATCTCCAGCAATCCCGATTCAACGTCAATCAGCCTGAAAGCAACCGGTTGACCTGATTTCTTAATTTGCCACATTTCGGGTTGCGGACGGCGGTCGGGCCATATAGATCCATAAGTTCTGGCCCCGATCCCGATGCTGAAAAACTCACCCTGTTCCTGAATTTCTTCAAAATCGAGCCATAAAGAAGCCTTCTTCCTAAGTTCATCAGTCGGGTTTACCAGAATCCCAGGTTCTATTGCATTGGTAAATATACCCACCTGGTCAATCAGGGCATCACAGAGATACACTGAGGTCTCCTGTCCGTGAATCTCAGCATTCCGGCCTATATTCAAGGGGAAAGGAAAGTTCTTTATATTGCCAGCTGCCTTTTGGGTTTCACTGTTGATGCCGTCAATGCTGATCCGCATTTCACTCCCATCATAAACCGCAACCACATGATGCCAGTTATTTTCCCAGTTTGCCGGTAAACGATCCCGAACAGCATATCTCTTGCCTGTGGTCAGGTAGAATTCGACAGAATCTTTTCCGATCTGCTGCAGCCCAAACTGGTAGCTTCCTTTGGTGATCAGCGTGCCTGCCGAACTGTTCAGGGCGCGCGGGTAAACCCAGAGCGAGAGGGTAAGTTCATCTCCGCTGATCTCAACGGCATTGCTGCGGTATACTTCCACCCACTGGTCGTGCCCGTTGAGATCAATAGCTTTGCCGGACCTGCCTTCTGCAAGTTTAGCCCTTCCCATAACATACACAGGAACCTGGTTGGGAGAATCATCTTTCAGCGATCTTACTTTCTCGCGGAGGCCCGGACTGACGAAATCCCAGATGGCGCCACCCATGCTCCTGGGATATGAATAAATCATCTCCCAGTAATCATCTAGTCCCCCGCCCCCGTTGCCGGCAACCGACAGGTATTCATCCATGAATGAAGGTCGCGGATCAATACTATCCGGAACCATGCCTACCAGGGTGACCATTTCAAAAGGCGTATAATAGCGGGGACCGATGATATCCTCACAGGGATGGGCAAAGGCGTTCCCTCCGTACATCCAGTAACGCGTAGGATCGAGTTTCTTTCCCTCTTCAATTACTGCGCAGATGTTGTTTCCTTCCCCGCTTTCGTTACCTGCACTCCAGAACAGAACACTCGGATGATTCCGGTCACGCAACACCATTTTTCGTGCTCTTTCGCGGTACATGCCTTCCCATTCCTTCAGTTCAGATACAAATTCCGTTGCATGGGATTCATCACCGGTTTCATCCACAATATAAATGCCGTATTCATCCGCGAGGTCGAGGTATTCATTCACCGGCGGATAATGCGAAGTGCGCACACAATTGATATTGAACTGCTTAAGCAATGTAAAATCTTTCCGGATGGTTTCAACATCCATGGTATGACCCAGATCGGGATGTTGCATGTGACTGTTGATTCCGTTAAGCTTAACCGGTTTGCCGTTCAGGTAGAAAACCTGGTTTCGGATCTCTGTTTCCTTGAACCCAATACGGCCCGATATAATCTCGGCAGTTTTGCCCGATGCATCGATCAGTTCAATAACAAGTAAATAAAGATCAGGCGATTCCGCTGACCATTTGTTGGGATTGGTCACCTTATCCGCAAGGAGGATGGTTTGAGGAGAGTCCTGCCTGACTGTAAAAGGTTGAGAGATAAGTGTTTTAACTGCCATCTGCCTTTTGTCGTAAAGTGTAGCCCGCAGGGTAAAACTCCGAGATGCCGGTCCTGTATAATTTTTGACCTCAACAGCCAGTGATAACAAAGCATCCCTGTAGTTTTCATCCAGATCGGTGGTGGCAAACCAGTCGAATATATGCACAGGAGGCGATGCAAAAAGCCATACCTTGTCGAATATACCTGCAAGTCTCCAGTAATCCTGGTTTTCCAGATAATATCCGTCGGAATATTTGCAAACATTTACAGCAATGGTATTCTTCCCGGGTTTAAGCAATGAGGTGATGTTGTACTCGGCAGGCTCCTGGCCACCTTCGTTGTAACCGGCCTCTTTCCCGTTTATCCATATAAAAGAGGCGGATGCTGTCTTTTCGAGACGCAGGAATACTTCTTTACCCTTCCAGGTTGCAGGCAGGTCAAAGGTCCGCCGGTAGGAACCTGTGGGATTGTATTCACGGGGCACTGCCGGGGGATTGGGTTTAAAAGGGGTAGTCACATTCCTGAAAAGCGGATCCCCGAAACCCTGCATTTCCCAGTTCCCGGGAACTGTAATGGTCCTCCAGTCACTGTCTTCGAAATCCGACTCGTAAAATCCTGCAGGAGTTCCTTCCGGCGTTTCCGCATAATAGAATTTCCAGGTTCCATCCAGACTGAGAAAATCTGCCGATTTTTCCATGTTCCGGGCCAGCGCCTCCTGCGTTGTAATATAGGGAACGAGGGGTACGTGGCCGTCTTCCTGGTTTTGTTCAAAGACCGATGTGTTTTCGATATAATCGTATACCTGGTTCAGGAAATCCCGCTTTTGAGCCGGGGCTAAAAGCGCTGATCCTACAATACATGATGTCAGAATGAACTTTTTCATCTTATCAGGTGCTAAAATATTACTTCTAGTATAAAAGTAGTAATTACTATTTATAATCTGAAACCATTGAAAAGTTATATGAGGCTGTCTCATTATTTCATCATCCATGCCAAATATTACTACCACCTTCCTTGAATATGTATATAAAAGTTTAATAAATTTATTGGATCATCCCTTACAATAATTTGCCGATGAATCCCAAATCGATGCTATTGACCCTGACGTTAATCCTTGTTGCCGGGTTTGGCCATGCCCAACCCTATGCCCAATGGGACGGTGAATCACTGATCCTGGATAACGGGGTGATCCACCGTGTGATCCGGATTGATCAACCTCAGGGGAGGATGTTTTCCAGCAGCATGCAATTGTCGGATGACGACCAGGAATTCCTGACCACGGGTACGGAGGAATTTGCCTTTTCCCTAAACGGCAAACGGCTCAGCGGCGCCGATACCTGGTCCTTGATTTCCATTTCACCGGTGCAGGCTGAAAATGGCGGGCACGGAGCAGAGGTTACCATGGAAAGTGTTGAAAACAAAGTCAAGATTTCCATTACCTATCTGCTGTATCCTGGTCTGCCGATCATCCGGAAAAAGATCACCTTCACGAATCTTTCCGGCAAGGACCAATGCCTGGAATCGGTAGACTTTGAAAACCTGCGGTTTGACCAGTCGGGTACCGGCACCGAAAGCTGGGTAATGCACGATTATGCACGGCAGAAGTCGCTGGGACAGTATATCGGCAACTGTTATGATCCGGTGGTGATCGTTCATGAGGTTGTGCTCCGCCGGGGGATGATCCTGGGCAATGAAGCACCCGGTGTGATGAAGCGCACTACGGCATTTTTAATGCCTGACCAGATGACAACGGGACTTACCCATGCCGATCAGCAATTCGGATTCCGGAAATGGCTGAAGCCCGGTATCCCCTGGGAAAGTACCTGGGTCTTTACCGGCATTTATGCGGGATCGGATGATCCGTATGCTGCGCTTAACGGACCCGTAAACGATTACGTGAGAAAGCATCTGGGCACACGTCTCAGCAAGATTCCCGATAAACCCGTGCTGGTTTATGATACCTGGGAACCCTTCCTCCACAACATCAATGACCGGCTGGTCCGTGAACTGGCCGATGCAGCAGCGGAATGCGGAATTCAGGAATTTATCATCGACGATGGCTGGCGGGGGTATTATGGCGACTGGGATATTGACCGGGAAAAATTCCCGGATGGATTGAAGCCCGTCTTTGACTATATCAAGGCAAAAGGCATGAAACCAGGTCTCTGGATCAGTCTGGCGGCTGCCGAATCTAGCAGTAAGGTATTCCGGGAACACCCCGAATGGCTTGTGCGGAAAGCTGACGGATCGCCCATTAACCTGCACGCTGATGATGACCGGATGTTTGGATGGGAAAGTTATTCCATGTGTTTGACCACGGGCTGGTATGATCATATCAAGGGGGTGATCCTCAACCTGGTGAAAGAGCATGGTCTGGAATATATAAAAGGTGATTTTGCAGCGGTTACCGGTGCTTATACCACCGATAAGACGCGTTCGGGCTGCCATGCCACTGATCATCCCCTGCATGCCGACCGGAATGAATCGTTGTTGGAACTGTATCGCCGCACGTGGCAGTTGTTTGATGATCTCCACACGGAAGCACCCAACCTGTATATCGACTGCACCTTTGAGACCATGGGGGCATTGCAGTTGATTGATCTCGACATGTGCAAGCATGCAGAGGGCAACTGGCTTTCCAATTTCAGTGAAAGGGCGCCCGGCGGATCTTTGCGGGTAAGGCAAATGGCATGGTGGCGGACGCCTGTCATCCCGGCGGCCACGATGATCATCGGAAACCAGAAATTTGAAGATCCCGAATTTGAGTTATCCCTGATGTCGCTTACCGGTTCCCTGCCCGTTGTACTGGGGGATCCGAGACAATTGTCCGCTGAACAGCGCTCCAGGATGAAAATGTGGTCCGACTGGATGCGGTCAATGCAGGCAAAGCACGACTTCATGCTGTTCCGCCAGGACTTGAAAGGTTATGGAGAACCGGCTGAAGGCCTTTGGGATGGCTTTCAGCGTATCAATTCGGAATCCCAAACAGGTGGAATTATCGGCATTTTCCGGCAGGGCTCCAATGAAGTACGACGGATAGTGACCGTTCATTTCCTGGATCCCGGGGCTCTATACGAAGTCAGGAAAGCTCCAGCGGGCGAGGTTATCCATCGTGCCTCCGGTGAGAAACTTGCCCGGGAAGGGTTCGGGATAGAACTCCCGAAACGATACGATGGGGCTGTTTTTGAGATTTCCCGTGTAAACTGATACAGTTATTCGAACCTGAACCAGTCCACTTTAAAAGTCTGGTTACCTTTCGTGTTAAACCTCAGCCATACCGCATGCACCCCGGTTACAAATGAAACAGGAACCGTAATTGTTGTATAGGTTTTTCCGTCACCCTCTCCCGGGATCTGAGCGGTGGCTATTGCCCATCCCCAGGGATCATTCAGACAAACTGATATAGTGCCTGCATCGGCCCCCGGGGCTACTCTGAATGTGACGGTTTTCACTCCTTTTCCAAAATCTATGTATTTGTACGCTGCCCGGTCCCCCTCCCTGATTTCTGCCAATTCCTCATTAACAGTTCCAAGGGCTTGAATTCTTAGATTACCGTGCAAAAGACAGGCACGTTCCGCATCCATCTGATAAAGGGCGCTCAGCGGTCCCGCTGCTCCCTGCGTGGTCATTTCCACCTCGTTGATACTGCCGTCTTCATTGAAAGTGATGGGCTCCAGGCAGGCCTTTCGCATGGTATAACAGCCATGTGTCGCCCGGTGATAAAACACATACCACTGCCCGTTGAATTCCACGAGTGAGCCATGGTTGTTCCAGTTGCCGGGATCGCTGTGGTCATTATCCACAATTACACCACCGTATTTAAAAGGCCCCCATGGGGAGGTAGAGGTGGAATAGCAGATGCAGGAAGCCATATCCTGCATGCTCAATCCGGCATATACAAAGTAATACATGCCATTCCGTTTCACCATGTAACCGCCTTCATGAAAACGGTGTTCTTTTTGAGTAACAAGATTATCCCGAATGGTGGTGGAATCAATCTCAGTCATGTTGGGCATGAGCTTTGCCATCTTAGCGGACATCTGACCCCAGATGTAATAGGCCTGGCCGTCGTCATCGATGAAAACACAGGGATCGATCTGGTTGATGCCCCCTGTTCTGATCGGCTTCCCCTTGATAAATGGACCTGCCGGCGATGCTGATGATGCCACTCCTTCGGTATGGGTATTGTTGGCCAGGCAGTAATACAGGTAATAGGTTCCGTCTTTGTACTGGACGTCCGGTGCATACAGGAAGTCATCGCTGTAGGATACCTGGTCGCCGGGACCCTTTGAGGCAAAGGTGTTTTCATGGAGTGTCCAGTTCTTCAGATCGGAAGTGGAAAGCACATGGTAACTCCAGGAACAATAATAATCCGGGCTCTCATCGCGTGAGCCATAAACATACAACATACCATCCTTCCACACATGGGCTGAGGGATCGGCGATGTATACGCCGGAGGGAACAATGGGATTTTGGGAGAGGAGGTTGATAGTAAACAGGAATGCAACGAATATTGAGAGGATTTTTTTCATGGTTCTATAACCTTTTTGATTATTCATTATTGTCGTTAAGCGCAGTTTTAAAACTCAAATCAACTTAAGATTAAACCGCGTTAGCGGTTAAATGTGAATAGCGCCGGGCGGAGCCCGGTGTAATTGGCATTGATGTTTTCTACAACCACGGAGTGGTTGAATATTAATTAAAAGTATTTCAACTGCAAATTCAACCACTCCGTGGTTGGAAAGCCTCACACATAGTGTACCCCGGGTTTCACCCGGGGTTATTCAAATTCAACCGCTCTGCGGTTAAACCTTAAGTTGGCAATGGTTTTGAAACTAAGTCTAGTATTCAATGTAATAATAATTCAAAGAACCATCTTATTCTCCCCCGCTTTCAACTCATATTCCTGTCCCTTCCAAACGAACCTACCGGATATATTCGCGGGCAAATTGACCTCTACATTCCATTTATCCTTCACTTGTTCATATTTCACGGCAATCTTGCCCGCGGGATGGGGTATTTCACCACTGGCCTTTTGAAGAGTCCCCAGGTGAGGTTCAATTTTCACCCTTGAAAATCCGGGAGCATCGGTATCAATGCCCAGCACCATGCGGTAGAATTCGATATTCGGACTCGATCCCCAGGCATGGCAATCGGAACGTGCTGTATTGATATTGGAATCCTCTGCCCAGGTTGTCATTCCCATGGCAATGTTCTCGAACCATTTATCCAGCAATTTCAGGTAATCATTTCCCATGCCGGCCCTCAGGATAGCCAGGTGCAGGTAATATTTAAAGTAAATGGAGGCAGGAGCCAGGCCGGTTTCGTTCAGCAATTTGTTGGCCAGAACGGAAGCCTCATTGCCCGCTACCGTGCCGGTAAGTACAGCCAGGATATTGGCATGTTGCGAATAAACGTCTTTTTCCGGGGTATCGGCAAACAAACCCCCGGATGCGTTCCAGTATTTCTGCCTGATTGTAGACATAAGCTGCCCGGCCCTTTCCTTGTATACCATGGCAAACGCTTCCATGCCCAGCTTCTCTTCCAGTTCAGCCGCGGTCTGGTAAGCCAGTAATAACTGGAAATCAAGCACAGCGGAATTCCCGTTACTACCGATCGGAGCTACACCTCCCGACCAGCCCTTCTGATCCTCAACCCAGTCGGTAAAATTCCAGTAGGGAACATGGGCCAGTGAACCATCTGCCTGCTGGTACCTGTGGAAAAAATCAAGGACCTGTCTAGTCCCTCCCATTTTCTCTTTAATAAACTCACTGTCAGGTCTGTACATCCAGTAATCGTGCAGCATGCCAATGTACCAGAGCGAAAAGGTCGGGATCAGCTGGGGTGAGAATGAGGGGTGACGGCTTAATGTAGTTCCCTCTGGAATCCGGGAATGGTCCATCAAATTTATCGCGTTGCGCACCAGCCGATCATCGCCACTGTTATAGTAAGTGACCATAGCCTGTATTCGTGAATCGCCAATATATTGCAGTTGCTCGTAGAACGGACAATCCATGTAGGTTTCAATGGCACAGAGGCGGGCGGTTCGCCAGCCGATCTCAAGCACTTTCTGCAGTTCAGGTTGATCCGACTCAAACTTCGCATTGATTACAAAGGGATATCCGGTGAAAGTTCCGTAAAAATCATCCACCACAAGAGGTTCATTTTTTGTTTCAATACTGATCAGTACATACCGGTAGGTTCGCCAGTATAGCGGAGAAAAAACCTGGTGGTTTGTACCGTCGGAGATCAGACTGTCTTTTCTGCCGAGGAAAATCTTATCCTTTACTTCATTCCGGTTACCTTTTCCATTGATGGTTGCAGAACCCATATAACCTCCTGTTTTTGTGCCATACAACTGTGAATTGGCAGGTACAAAAAGCGCTTCAGCATATTTGATACGTATTCCGGCGTCCTTACCCTTGCTGAATTCAAAGGTAGGATATGCGTTGGTGAGAAATCCCTGGTCGAGCAGGATACTTGCTTTGGTATTGGCAGGAATGGTAAAAGACGCTGCCTGGACCGGGAAGGTTCCGGGGATTATTATATTGGATTCCCGGACACTTTGCAGCCGTTGTTTGGTAAACTCCATCTGTGGCAATGGCGAAGGCACCAGCATCCACCCGAACGCATCGCTGAGCCCTTTGGGCGATCCGCCTCTCCAGAATGCCAAACCGGGTGATTTCCAGGATGAATCATCGAAATCAGCTTTATTCCAATCTTTGATATGCTTATTCATATCGATGAATTCACCCGGACCCGTCACATAGTATCCGATTACCTCAGGTGACATAATGGGCTTGTAACTGTCATCCCGGATACATTTCCAGGAAGAACCGGTATTGATCAAAGATTCAGCAGGTGTATTGCCCTGCATAATAAATCCCGTGCGCCAGGAGATCTGGGCTTCAGGTCGAAGATCTCCCTCGTTCCAGACTTTTGCAGCAATGACATTCTTTCCGGCGACCAGGTAAGGCGCCAGGTCAACAGTTTCGAAGTTCCAGTAATACATGTCACCACGGGCGGGCCCCAGCGAAACAAGTTTTTCATTCACAAATAGCTTGTAGCGGTTGTCGGCTGAAACATGCACTACAAATGAAGCCGGAACCGATTGCAGGTTCAGTGACTTTCTGAACAGGTATACCCCATAGCCATTGGCTGGTTCATCCGGCACGGCGATCCATGTGGCATTCCATTGCTTGGTAAGGATATCAGGGGATATCTGGCTCTGTGAAAACAAAGTTGAAACTGATAGGATCATAAGAAAAAGAGGAATGAGGCTTTTCATGGCAAGTTCTTGTTTAATATTAGTTTCAATTTATGAAAACAACACTGAACAAGGAAAACCGAATAATGAACAATGAAGTATTTACTTCGCAATTCATCATTCCTTGTTCGGTGTTCGATGTTCAAATAAATTTTTATCTTGTAAACCTGTACCTCCCCGATCCTACCTTCAGCACTACCCAGCCATCCTTTGCTTCAACAACCTGAATGTCTTTGACATCCGGCAGCGGCTTTCCTCCTTCAGTCACCTTTGATAACTCCTCCGAGGGCACAAATACCGTTGCAGTTGTATTTACAGGCACTTCAATATCAAGTGTAAGTTTCCCGCCTTCCAGCTTCCAGCTGCTGCTGAGCTTCCCGTAATAGGTATCCAGACTGGCAGCGGCGCTGGTAAAACCACCGCCGATGTGGGGCATGATCCGGCTGTGCTTATATCCCACACCGTCCTCATAGGTATCCAGACCGGCCATCACCCGGTACATCCAATCCCCAATGGCGCCATAGGCATAATGATTGAATGAATTCATATCGGGCGTCTGAAAGGTGCTGTCGGGTTTTTGTCCGTCCCACCTTTCCCAGATGGTGGTTGCTCCCATGGTAACCGGATAGAGCCAGGAAGGATAGCTTTTCTGCAGCAACAACTGGTAGGCAATGTCGGTGTAACCGAAACGGGTAAGAACATGGCAGAGGTATGGCGTACCCAGAAATCCTGTGGTCAGATGCGTTCCATAACTCTTTACATTTTCAGCCAGCCTGTCGGCTGCCTGCTTGCGAAGTCCTTCTGGCAACATATCAAAATTCAGGGCCAGCACATAGGCTGTTTGTGTACCCGAAACCAGTCGGCCATTAGGCGTCAAATACTCCTTCAGAAAGGCGTCCTTGATCTTTTGCAGCAGAAGATTGTAAAACGCAACATCATCTTTTTTTCCCAGCACTTCAGCAGCTTTGATGAGCAATTGCGTGGAATGAGCATAGAAACACTGGGCGATCAGGTATTTATCCGTAACCGCCGCACGGCCGTCATTGTCATCATCAGGACGGTAAAAAAGCCAGTCACCAAAATGAAAACCCGAATTCCACAAATCATTTTTTGCAATTTTCCGGATGCTTTCAACGTATGCTTTCATGGAGTTATACTGTTGCTCCAGCAATTGTTTATCACCATAAACCAGGTACATGTTCCACGGAACAATGGTAGCCACATCAGCCCATCCGGTGCTGTTTGCCGAGCTTGTGCCCAATACGTTAGGCACCACGAAGGGCACTTTCCCGTCGACCTGATCGGCCTCCACATCCTGCAACCACTTGGCAAAGAAACTGTTGACATTCATATTAAAAGCAGCTGTTCGTGAGAAAACCTGTGCATCACCCGTCCATCCCAGCCGTTCATCCCTTTGGGGACAGTCGGTGGGAACGTCCAGGAAATTCCCCTTCTGACCCCACTGAATATTTTGCTGAAGTTGATTGATCAGGAGAACCGAGGAAGTAAAGGTTCCGGTGGGTTTCATATCGGAATAAATCGCCACAGCAGTGAAATTATCAGGTTTGATTTCTCCCGGATACCCTTCAATTTTTAAATACCGGAATCCCTGCCAGGTGAAATGGGGTTCGAAAACCTCAGTGCCGGCGCCTTTAAGAATATAGGTATTTTGCGCCTTGGCCTGCCGAAGGTTCTCGGTATAAAAATTACCGGCTTTGTCAAGCACTTCGGCGTGGGATAGAACTACTTTTTCTCCTGCCTTTCCCGTAACCTTCATTTGTACCCACCCCACGAGGTTCTGTCCGAAATCAATCACCTGCTCACCTGCCGGGGTTCTGAATATTTTTACTGGAACAAAGGTTTCGTGTTTTCTTACAGGTTCATTCCAGGTAGCCACCAGAATATCCATGGGATGCTGGACAGCTTTTACCTTGCCCCAATTGCCATCATCATAGCCCGGGAGGGTCCATCCTGCTTTCTCCAGACGGGCGTCAATGGTTTCTCCATTATAAATTTCGGAATACCGTATTGATCCGGTGGAGGATTTCCAGCTTTCATCAGAAATGATGCTCTCTGTTGTACCGTCACTGTATTCGATATCAAGCTGGCAAAGCAGTGCTATGTCTTTTCCGTATACGTTGATGTTATTGGCATACCCAATGATGCCCCTGTACCAGCCGTTTCCCAGTGTTACTCCCAGGGCATTGCCTCCTGATTTAAGCAAGGAGGTAACATCGTACACCTGGTACTGCAGGCGCTTTTTATAGGCTGTCCATCCGGGTGTAAAATAGGCATCACCTATTCTCTGTCCGTTCAGCATGGCCTCATACAAACCATGGGCTGTAATATAAGCGGTTGCCGAAGCCACTTTTTTACCGATGGTAAATTGTTTACGCATCAGCGGACTGGGCCGCAAAGCCAGGTCCTCCGCATCAGCCGGTTCAATCCATTTGGCTTTCCAGTCGTTGGCTTTCAGCAATGCCATCTGAAATGAAGCAGGCTGAGCCCATGCTGAGGCCTTTCCACCATTGTCCCAAACCCTTACCTGCCAGGAATATTTCTTACCTGATTCCAGGGGAGAGCCTGCATAGGGCACATGAACCGATTGTGCGGAAAGCACTTTTCCACTGGTCCACACGACTTTTTTGCCTGACATGACTTTGATTTCGTAAGCAGACTGGCTTACATTCCGTTTTTCTGACAAAAGCTGCCAGGTGAATCGGGGTTGGGCGGCATCCAGACCAACCGGATTCGAAAGGTTTTCTGTAAGCAGGTTTTTCACGCTTACCTGTCCCGCAGCCATCATGCACATCACCTGAAAGGACAGCAAAAGAGCAGTTAATTTTTTCATGGCAGTTATATAGAATGGTTTAATGATTTGAATGTCCCGAATTACTTTAGCTTACTCAAACCTATGAAAAAAACCAGAGGTTATCAATATGTTTTTTGGGTATTGTTTTATATAAAATGATATTTTCAAAAAGTCATACGCTGCTTTTAAAGTATTTTATACTTTAGTCACCGCTTTTGGTAATGGCTGCAATGGAAGAAACTTTCAGAATTGATGTTGATGGAATCAGAAAAGGAGACGAAAACGCCTTTGAAAAGGTCTTCCATGGATATTTCGAAAGGATTTATTGCTTTGCAAGTGAATATGTCTGTGACAGGGAAGTTGCCCGGGAACTCGCCCAGGAAGCATTTATCAGATTATGGGAAATAAGGGACAACCTCGATGATGGATCGGACATACCGGCATTGCTGTTTACCATCACCCGCAACAATGCTTTAAATTATTTGAAACACCTGACCGTACGGCAAAAATACAGTGATTACACCAAACAACAACATCTTGAATCACAATTGAACCAGATAGCCCTGTCTGATTTACAGGTTGACAGTCTTTTCAGGAATGACACGCAAAAAGCAATTCATCAGGCAATTGACGAACTTCCGGATCGATGCAAAGAAGTCTTCATCATGAGTCGCCACTTCGGAATGAGTTACAAAGAGATTGCAGAGAAATTAAACATATCCGGTAAAACTGTTGAAAACCATATATCTGAGGCATTAAAGAGACTACGTCTCAAAATTACGCAGAATATATAAATATAAGTAATTGTATACCTGTTACTTATAGCCCAATCAAATCTTCTTCTCAAAATAAGCAACATTCTTATAGGGGTAACCCAAGGAATGGTTGTTATTTTTATAACATGATTTATAAGGAAGGTAAGTTAAAAATTTAGACGGATAGGTTATGGATGAATCAATTATTTACAGGTATTTAAATGGTGAACTGGGGGAAAAGGAATGCCTGGAGTTACTCGATTGGGTGAATGCAAATGAAACCAACCGCAGGATCTTCTCAGAGATAAAGAATGCCTGGACTGCTGTTGCCAAACCTGAACAGATGACCCGGGCAGAATTAAAAAAGGAGTTCGGAAGACTGACAGCCAGAATTGTAAACAAGGATAACCTGTCAGGGTCCGTCTCCATTAAGGCGAAAACCAAGCACTCGATTGGGTATTTTCTTTTGCGTATTGCAGCGGTTTTTCTTTTTATCTATGGTACCGGTATCACCTATATTTACCTGGATGACAATGATAATCAGGAGTTTTATGATATTTATACCAGGAGAGGTGAAAAATCACAACTGGTGTTATCAGATGGCACGAAAATATGGATCAATTCGGATTCTCATTTGCGTTATCCAACCAGCATGGACAAAAGAAAAGTTATCGTTCAACTGGAAGGGGAAGCTTATTTTGATGTAGCCAAAATGAAAAGCAGGAAATTTGTTGTAAGGACTTCCGATGTGGACATTACCGCATTGGGTACCAGCTTTAACGTCAAGTCTTACCAAGAGGAAGGCACCGTAGAAACCACTCTCGAAGAAGGAAAAATACAGATTACGGATGCCAAAGGCGCTGAAAATCTGCGTAAGTCCCTGGTTATTCTCCCGAATCAGAGGGTTACCATTTATACAAATCCTGAAGCTGAGATAAGACCTGCGGAAACAGATGAATCTGAAGGCGCTGACAGAGTCCGAATTGAAGAAATTGAATCAACCGATGTATTCATCCAGAATCAAGCCAATACATCCATCTATACTTCATGGAAAGACGGACTACTCCAGTTCAGGAAAGTGCGATTTGAGGATCTGGCGCTCTTACTTGAACGATGGTATGATATTTCCATTGAGATCAACGATGAAGCCATCAGGGACTGGCGTTATACAGGCACCTTCGACAAGGAAACCATTGAACAGGCACTCCATGCCCTGAGTATGTCGATGCCATTTAGTTACACCGTTGTTAAAAATCAGGTGGCCATTAACAAATAAGAATTGAATGCTTATAAAAACCGGAATGCCTATGGGAATATACAGAAATTAAAAGCAATACCGGGAAATGTTGGCGCATTCCCCGGTAAGCAAAATGTCAACCGCTGACAAGGCGGATGAAAACGGTTTATTGTCTAACTATAATCGAACAAATTTATGAAAAAAAAGAGAATTCTCACGCTCTTTGAATCCAAAGACCTAATTAAACTATTGATAGCCATGAAATTCAGCTTCATGCTCTTGCTTCTGACCACTGTCCAGGTATTTGCGACAGCTTATTCTCAGTCCGCAAAACTGAGCTTCGAAATCAAAAATTCAACCATTGAGGATGCTTTCCGGGTAATTGAAAGCCAAAGCGATTTTAGATTCCTGTATCATGAAGAACTGATCAAGGACAGGAGAATTGCCAGTTTTGTTGTTGAAAATGAAAACGTCGAAAAAGTATTGAATGATCTGTTAATGGGTACCAACAACACTTATACCATACTGGAGAACAATCTGGTAGTAATTACCCCAAAAAACATCACGATCCGGCAGGAAAGCAAGGTAACCGGGACAGTTTTTGATGCTGCAACCGGAGAACCTTTACCAGGTGTGAATATTCTTGTCGAGGGTACTCTGCAGGGTGTCACCACGGATGTTGATGGCAAATACTCGATTGAAGTTCCGGGTTCGGCAGCTATGCTGGTTTTCTCCTACGTGGGCTACATGA
Source organism: Bacteroidales bacterium (assembly GCA_041737175.1). Taxonomy (GTDB): domain Bacteria; phylum Bacteroidota; class Bacteroidia; order Bacteroidales; family UBA10428; genus UBA5072. The sequence goes on along the minus strand of JBGSSF010000025.1, from coordinate 177,454 downwards.
CACAAAAGGTGAATGTCACCGGACCCACCGTGATTGATATAAAATTAGCCGCAGATTATACTACACTTCAAGAGGTAGTAGTTGTGGGATACGGCACCCAGAAGAAAGTGAACATGACCGGCTCGGTTTCCACGGTGAAATTTGATGAGAGCCTGGATAACCGGCCCATTACCAATGCATCCCAGGCTCTTGGCGGGGAAGTCACCGGCGTGTGGGTCAGCCAGAATTCCGGAAAACCGGGCAGTGATGGCGCCCAACTGCGTGTACGCGGCTGGGGTACCCTGAACAACTCAGAACCTCTGGTAATTATAGATGGGGTTGAGGGAACATTCAGCCAGCTTAATCCCAACGACATTGAAAGCATCTCCATTTTAAAGGACGCTGCCAGTGCTGCCATTTATGGATCCAAAGCAGCCAACGGCGTCATCCTGATCACCACCAAATCGGGTAAACTCAACGAGAAAATGGAGATCAGCCTCTCTTCCTATTATGGTGTGCAGACGCTTGGCAGAAGATATGAAGTAATCAACAACAGTGCCGAAAGTATGGAATTATACAACCAGGCACTGATCAATGACGGATCGAGTCCCTATTATCCGGATTATTTAATCGATGCCTTTAAAAACGGAAATGATTCTTACAAATATCCCAATACCGATTGGTTTAAGGAATTGTTCGAACCAGCCGCCATACAGGAACACAATTTATCCATTATGGGTGGTTCAGCACAAACATCCTCCTTCCTCTCATTTAATTATCTGAACCAGGACGGGATGGTTCCCAACACGAATTCCAAGCGTTACGGGATCAGGGCCAACATTGAATCCGATTTGAAGAAATGGCTTAAAATCGGCGGACGAATGAATTACATTCACAAAGTTTCTGAAGAGCCCTACGCCGATGTCACCTATGGTTCTTTGGGGCGTGTTTTTGAAATGCTGGGCGGTGCACCCCCTTTTATTGCGCCTTACACCAGTGACGGCCGTTATGGTTCGTCGCAGGCTATCGATAACGCAGGCACATTGCTGTATGATAACCGTAATCCATTGATAGATGCAGCAAACGGACTTACCTCCTATGAGGAGAACTTTCTCAGCGTGAATGCCACAGCCGAGATCAAATTCCTGGAAAGCCTGTCGCTGAAAACCACCTTCGCGTCCACCGGTAACTGGAACCTTACGGATCTTTTCAACGAAAGTATTTTTGGTTACACCGATGCCGGCGTACCGACCATAACAAAGAACTATAACCGGGAAGGACTCGAAATCGGAAGGAGACATACCAACAGCATCAACAACAACCTGTTTGCAACGTTAAACTACAACAAGACCTTCGGCAGTGTACATGACATTTCTGCCATCTTTGGCGCCCAAATCGAAAGTCTGGTGATCAAAAACCAGTACTCACGCAGGACCTCTCCGCCCAAGGAAGGTCTGACCCAGGTGGATGCCGGCACCTCAGGTATTGTTGCGGATGGCAACATGAACGGGGTAAGGATGCTGTCGTACTTCGGTCGTATCAACTACTCCCTGGCAGACAAGTATCTCCTGGAAGCCAATATAAGGGCCGATGCTTCCTCGCGATTTAAAGAAGGCAGCCGATGGGGGATCTTTCCGGGCTTTTCAGCCGGATGGAGACTGGTAGATGAACCATTCATCAGAAATCTGAACCTTTTTTCGAACCTGAAACTCAGGGCTTCCTGGGGTCAACTCGGAAACCAGAACATTGCCGGGTACTGGCCTTATCTGACGGTCATTACCCAGAATAACGCCCAGAGCTATAGCTCCGGAGGCACTTTTGCACCGGGAGCAGGTGTTACAGCCCTGGTGGATGAAGATATCACCTGGGAAACCACCACCACCCTTGATTTTGGTATAGATGTGGGTCTACTGAACAACAAGCTCAATATTGAGGCTGACTATTTTCATAAAATCACCACCGATATCATTGTTCAGCTGCCCATCCCGAGGATGATGGGTGAAATAACCGCTCCTTATGAAAATGTCGGCGAAATGGTAAATAACGGCTTTGAATTTATTGTCAATTACAGCAACCAGTTTACTGATCGGGACAAGTTCGGATACAGCGTTGGCGGTAATTTTACCCTCATTGATAATGAAGTCACCAAATTCCAGGGCGGAAAATCCCCCGACCAGCTTTACCTGATCCGGGAAGGATATTCCTTCCGCACCTTGTATGGATATAAAGCGGTAGGAATATACCAGTCGGATGATGAAGCAGCAGCGCATATGAGCGCCAACAGCTTTAAACCCAAGGCGGGTCACCTGAAATTTGAGGACCGCAATAAGGATGGCAAACTGGGTTTCGAGGACAAGCAGGAACTCGGCAATACCATTCCGAAATTCACCTACGGGATTTCCTCCAGTCTCCGGTACAAAGGATTCGACCTGAATATTTTGTTCCAGGGAGTGACCGGAGTGCACGTATATACACAAAACAATTACACCAACCTGAACTGGGAAAACCAGGTTACTTCCACAAGATGGAGGGACTCATGGACGCCCGAGAACACCGATACAGATACTCCGATGGCAAGGATCCAGAATAGCTGGGACAACCAGGAGTCTTCTTATTGGGTTCATAAGCTGAATTACATCAAGCTGAAGAACATACAGCTGGGATACATGGTACCTGCCAGTTTCGCATCGAAGATCGGATTGCAAAAGATCTACGTCTATGCCAATGCACAGAACGTTTTTACGATCGTAAACAAGGACTATGAGGGCTACGATCCCGAAAGGAACACATTTGACTCAGGATATAACATGTATCCGATCCCGAGAATTGTATCTGTTGGTGTTAATCTTAACTTCTAAAAGCCATGAAAATAAAACATATTATAACATACTGTCTGATATACATCCTGGTTCTTTTTTCTGCCGGTTGCGGAGATGATTATCTCGATTTCTTTCCTGAGGATAAAATTACTTCGGCCAATTTCCCCCAGGACGAGAAGGATGTAAAATTACTTCTGAACGGAGTATATTCACTTCTGAGGGAAACTTCTATTTATGATCAGGGATTGTTTGGCTTCGGCGTTCTTGATGGTGCCACTCCAAATGCTTTTAACTGGGGCAATCTTGCACTTGCCAAGATTGCCAACGGCTCTCTATCCTCAGGTGATGTTCAGGTTGTTACCTTCAGGTGGCAAAGGTGCTTTTCCATTATCTACAGGGCCAACTACTTTCTTCAGGAACTTGAAAAAGTGGAGCTTACTGAGGATCTGAAGAAGATGTATGCCGGCGAGGCACACTTTTTAAGAGGTCTTGCCTATGCCACACTGGTTGAATCGTATGGCGGCGTGCCCATCATTACCACGGCCATATCCACCGATGAGGCCAGAACGATCGCACGCTCCACGGCAGAAGAAACCTGGAGCCAGGCCCATTCCGATTATGATATCGCCATTGAAAACCTTGGGGTTGATGCTCCGCAAAAGGGCAGGGCCACTAAGGGAGCAGCGCTTGCCATGAAGATGCGGGCATACCTGTACCAGGGAAAATACCAGGATGTGCTGAATATGGCCGATGAGATCGATGCACTGGGTGAATACGCCTTGTTCCCCAGTTATGAAGGATTGTTTAAAATAGCCAATGAAAACAATATCGAAGTGATTTTTGATATTCAGTACATGGCCGGTGAAAACTCACAGGGTTCCCTGCATGATCAGTATTGCGGTACGGGTACAGGAAGCTGGACGCGTGGTAGCCGGTATGTTCCCACACAGGACCTGGTGGATGCTTATGAAACAATTGACGGATCTCCTGTGGATCCTGTAAATCCTTATGTGAACCGTGATCCCCGTCTTGAGTTTACAGTGGTAGTTCCCGGTTCCTACTTCCTGGGCTTCCAGTTCCCGAATTACCTGTATCCGGGAGGTGCCTTCAACCACCCGGGAAACAGGTTTAAACAGCTCAGTACCCGAAAATACCGGATCGAACCGATAGCAGATCTGCCGCCTTCAGGCCAATCCTACCTGAACAACATTGTCATACGATATGCGGACGTGATCCTGTCCAAAGCTGAAGCCATCATTGAAACCGAAGGAGATGTGGATGAAGCGATTGCACTGATCAACCGGATCAGGACGGAACGTGATGATGTGAAAATCACAGCCCTGCCCACCGGACTCTCAAGGGATGAAGCCCGTGAAAGGCTGAGGCACGAAAGGCGCATTGAATTTGCCATGGAAGGGTTATACTGGATGGATATCAAGCGATGGGATATCAGCCAGGATCTGTATCCCATGGAAATCCGAGATCACCAGGACGCCCTGATAGAGACAAGATTCCCTGACGGGTATCTCGAGTATTATGATTTACTGCCCATTCCTGACAGCGAAAGAGCATTGAATCCGAACCTGGCCCAGAATCCGGGCTGGTAAGTATCAAATTCAGTATCCCTGCAGGAATCCTGATTCCTGCAGGGCATACTTCTTTTCATGAACTAAATATCGACTATGAATTGGAAATTCTTGCATCCGGCCCTGTTCGGAGTTACTTCATCATTCATTCTGCCGGTTGTCACGGGCATGGCATCACCGACAAAACCCAACATCGTTTTTATCCTGGCAGATGATCTCGGATATTCCGACCTGAGCTGCTATGGTGCCACCGGCATAAAAACCCCGAACCTTGATAAAATGGCAGAAGAAGGTGTGCGTTTCAGTTCCTTCTATGCTCCTGCCGGGGTTTGTACACCAACACGAGCCAGTTTAATGACCGGTTGCTATCCCAAAAGGGTAGGACTGCATGTTGAAGTGCTTTATCCTGATACGCGCAGCGGGTTGAATCCCGATGAAATAACCCTTTCGGAATTATTGAAAGAATCAGGTTATACAACGGGTTGTATCGGCAAATGGCATTTGGGATTACTACCTGAGGTCATGCCCACTTCCCAGGGTTTTGACTATTATTTTGGCATGCCCGGTCCAAACCATGGCCGGTCGGACCTGTTCCGCGATAAAACCCTGATCAGCAAAAACAGCGAAGTTCCATACGACCAGATCACCAGCATGTATACCGAAGAGGCTGTTGCCTTCATCAAAAAGAACCATCCCGATGTTACCGGCAAGCCGTTTTTCCTTTACCTGGCGCATTCCATGCCGCACACACCGCTGGCCGTATCGGAGAATTTTAAAGGTAAAAGCGAACAGGGCCTTTACGGAGACGTGATCATGGAATTGGATCATTATATCGGAGTGCTGTTGCAGTTCTTAGAAGAAAGCGGCATCTCACGGCAAACCCTGGTGGTTTTCACATCCGACAACGGGCCATCGGGTGTTGCCGCCATGCCCCTACACGGTGGAAAAGGCAGTACATGGGAGGCAGGTTTCAGGGTACCCCTGATCTTGAAATGGCCTGGCGAAATCCCCCCTGGTACAGCTTGCCATGCCCTGGCTACCATGATGGATTTCATGCCCACGCTTGCCGGACTTGCCGCAGTAGCTATCCCGCAGGACCGTGAAATCGACGGGCATGATATCTGGCCCCTCATTACCGGCAAAGAAACCAAGTCACCCTATAAAGCTTTCTATTACTACGGACGTGATGGAAAACAGGCTGCCATGCGACAGGGCGACTGGAAGATCCACATGCTGGAACCAAGTGAAAAATGGGCCGGGAAACAACCCGTAAAAGAGGCTTTGCTCGATACCAAGCCGACTGTTGAACTTCCCTGGCTCTATGACCTGTCTTCCGACATCGGTGAGACGAAAAACGTGGCGGCTGAAAATAATAAAATCACGGACAAACTCATCAAAAAAGCCCAGGCCTTTGACCGGGAACTGGAAGCAGAGATCAGACCAGCCTATGCTGAATAACAGCTGTCTTTTATTTGCCCATGAAATACAATAAGCATTATATAATTGTTCATGAAAATACCAAAATCGCTTAAGGAGTACCTTCTGGGAAGCCTACTGGCCTGGCCTGCACTGTCTTTTTCGCAAAAACAGGTTAATGTGGTTTTCATCATAGCCGATGATGTCAGCTGGGATGATCTGGGCTGCTACGGCAATAAAGTAGTGAAAACGCCTCATATCGACCGGCTCGCCAGCGAGGGGTTGTGCTTTACCAACGCTTTTCTAACGGCCAGTTCATGCAGTCCAAGCCGTTGCAGCATCATCTCGGGAAAGTACCCGCATTCCAATGGCGCCGCCGAATTGCATACTTCGTTGCCGGAAAACGAAATTCCTTTTCCGCTCCTGTTGAAACAGAAGAACTATTATACGGCGCAGGCCGGTAAATGGCATTTCGGTCCGGCTACCCATCAGGCTTTTGATCGCTATACCGATGAGAATGGATATAACAATGGAGATGGCGGCGAAGACAATTGGGTCAGATTTTTAAGGGAAAGACCCAAAGACAAGCCCTTTTTCTTATGGCTGGCATCTTACGATGCACACCGGTCCTGGGGTGCCGATACCTTCTCCATTACCCATGATCCGTCGGATATGATAGTGCCCCCATACTTTGCCGACACCCCGGAAACCCGCCGGGATATGACCTCCTATTATAATGAAATTGCGAGATTTGATTTCTTTGTCGGTAAAGTCAGGCAGGAACTGGAACGGCAGGGTGTACTCGGCTATACCTGCATCATCGTGATGGCGGATAACGGCCGTCCTTTCCCCAGGTGCAAAACAAGAGTCTACGATTCCGGGATGAAAACCCCGTTGATCGTGTTCTGGCCTGACGGAATCCGGCAGAGTGGTTCTATGTCTTCCAGCCTGGTCAGCGCTGTGGATATTGCTCCTACCATCTTGGAAATGACAGGTATAGCTCCTCCGACAGGATACCAGGGAACAAGCTTCATGCCTGTTTTGAGAAATCCGGCTACCGGGATCAGGACCGCTGTCTTCTCTGAACACAACTGGCATGATTATCAAGCCCATGAAAGAATGGTACGGACCATGGATTTTCTGTACGTACTGAATGCCCGTCCGAATTTGACAAACTGTGGTCCGGCCGATTCAAAACAATCAGTATCTCAGGCTGCTTTAAACCAGGTCAGGGACCAGGGAAAACTGACTCCTGCCCAGGCGGATATCTTCATTGCCCCTCGCCCTGCCGAGGAACTCTTCGATGTGAAGAACGATCCGGAGCAATTCCTGAACCTCGCATCGATGCCTGAATACCGGAAAAAACTTGACGAAATGAGAAGATTATTGAAAAACTGGCAGTTGAGCACGGGTGATTCAACACCTGAACATCTCACACCCGACTGGTACGACCGTGAAACCGGAGAAGCCCTGAAAGATGAACAGATCAGGGGAACCATGCCGGGTCGTAAAGAACAACCATGAATTACAATATTTATCCTGAATTTAAAGTAACAGATCATGAATAAAATATTTGTTTCCATTACTTCCTTCTTTTGCTCATTATCGGCATTGGGTATGACTGCCCATGAAAAAGCCGGCAAACCCAACATTCTGCTGATCCTGGTAGATGATCTCGGCTATGGCGATCTGTCATGCCAGGGAGGCAAGGATGTCCGTACGCCCAACATCGACAAGCTTTTCGCACAGGGTATGCGCTTTGCCAACTTTTATGCAAACTGTACGGTATGCTCTCCTACACGTGCTGCCTTATTGACCGGGAGATACCCCGACATGGTAGGTGTTCCCGGTGTTATCCGCACACAGGAAATAGATAACTGGGGGTATTTTATGCCTGGCGCAATTTCCCTGCCTGAAATGATGAAAAAAGCAGGTTACCGGACCGCTATTATTGGCAAATGGCATTTGGGTCTGGAAAGTCCGAATACACCCAATGAGCGCGGCTTTGATTTTTTCCAGGGTTTTCTCGGGGACATGATGGACGATTACTGGACCCACAGGCGGGAAGGATTCAATTACATGCGGCTGAATAATGAAGAAATAGATCCGCAGGGGCATGCTACAGATATTTTTACTTCCTGGGCAGTGAATTATATTGCCGGGCAGGAACGGCAACAAAAGCCCTTCTTTCTATACCTGGCATACAACGCGCCACATTTTCCCATCCAACCTCCCGAGGACTGGTTGGAAAAGGTCAGGAAACGCGAAGGAACAATCAGTGAGAAGCGCGCTAAAAATGTCGCCCTTGTTGAGCACCTCGATGCCGGCATTGGACTCGTTATTGACGCATTGAAGAAAAGCGGGCTATTCGAAAACACCATCATTATTTTCACCTCCGACAACGGAGGACACTTGCCCAGCGGGGCATCCAACGGCATACTGAGAGGTGGTAAACAGGAAATGTACGAGGGGGGCATCAGGGTGCCTGCCTGCATGGTCTGGAAAGGGATTATCCCGGACGGATCAATTTCAGAACAACTTTCACTGACCATGGATTTTTTTCCCACCCTCTGCTCCATAACCGGTTCTGAAGTGTCGCATCCCATCGACGGAATGAACCTGTTGCCGGGTATACTGGATCCAGAACAACCGACCATTGACAGAACGGTTTTTTTCATGCGACGCGAGGGTGGCATTTATGGAGGGTTGTGTTATTACGCTATCCGCAAAGGCAATTACAAGCTGCTTCAGAATACCCCTTATGAACCGCTGCAATTGTTCGACATAGCGGCTGACCCGCTTGAGAAATCACCGCTGACTGAAGATCTCAAACCATTTGGCGAACTGAAGTACGAATTATCACAGCACATCCGAAGATCAGGAGCCATTCCCTGGCAGAAAACTGAAGAACATGACAGTAAATAAGTTAAAAACTTTATAATTATGAACACATTGAAAACCAGAACCATTGCACTCGGTAGTCTTCTTTCCGTTGGTATCAGCGGCCAGCAGGATGTTAAGGCTGCCAGCAAGGAGCCAAAGACTCCCAATTTCATCATCATCTTTGCCGATGATATGGGCTACGGCGATGTGGGTGCCTTTGGTCATCCCACCATCAAAACGCCCAACCTGGATAAGATGGCCTATGAAAGCCAACGTTGGACAAATTTCTACGTGGCAGCACCGGTTTGTACGCCTTCAAGGGCCGGGCTACTGACTGGAAGACTGCCGGTAAGGACAGGCATGAGCAGTGAAAAACGAAGGGTTCTCTTCCCGGATTCCAAAGGGGGGCTTCCTGAAAAAGAGATCACCATTGCTTCCTCTCTGAGACAGAAAGGATATGCCACAGCCTGTATCGGCAAATGGCACCTGGGACACCTGCCCAGGTACACACCCAATGCACATGGTTTCGACTATTATTTCGGGATACCCTACAGCAATGATATGGACAGGGTGGGAACTGAAAACTACTTGGAGACCACTACAAAACCAAAAATCGAGTATTTTAATGTTCCACTGATGAGAAACTCGGAGATCATCGAAAGACCGGCTGATCAGACCACCATCACCAGGAGGTACACGCAGGAGGCGGTCAAATTCATCGAACAAAATAAAAGGAAACCGTTTTTCTTGTACCTGGCCCATTCCATGCCCCATATACCCCTTTTCCGGTCACCCGAATTTGTGAACAGGAGTCTCAGGGGAATTTATGGTGATGTCATTGAGGAACTCGACTGGAGCGTCGGAGAGGTTCTTAAAGCATTGATCAATAATAAGCTGGATAAAAATACCATTGTCATTTTCACCTCCGATAACGGACCCTGGACAACCTTTCATGAACAGGGAGGAAGCGCCGGCATACTCAGCGGCGGAAAAGGGGGTACCTACGAGGGAGGCATGCGGGAACCGACTATATTCTGGAGCCCTGGATTAATCAAGCCAGGCGTAATCATGGAATTGGGTACCACCATGGACTTGCTGCCCACCTTCTGCAAACTGGCCAACATCACCCTGCCCAATGACAGGATTTACGATGGTTATGACATTTCTCCCGTGATCCTGGGAACCGGACACAGTCCAAGAGATGTTGTGTATTATTACCGTGACACGGAGGTTTTCGCCGTACGAAAAGGAGCTTACAAAGCACACCTCATAACCCAGTCGGAATATGGTCCCGACAAACCTGTTGTGCAGGATCCGCCGCTTCTTTATAACCTCAACGTAGATCCCTCTGAAAAGTACAATGTGGCAAAAGAACATCCTGAAGTAATCGAAGAAATTAAAAAGATCCTGGAAGCCCACAAGGCAACCTTAACGCCAGTGGAGAACCAGCTTGAGAAATAACCTGATACCTTCATTAACTTTATTGACTATATTTGATACCCGGAATGAGAAAGCAACACAAATGAAAACCGCCAATTACCTTGCCCTGCTTTCGGTTTTTGCCCCTGCAACCCAGGTCAGGGCCCAACAGATGACCAGCAATAAACCCAACATCCTCTGGATCGTCAGCGAGGACAACAGCGCCGGGTATCTGCACTGTTATGGCAATCACTATGCCACCACACCGAACATTGACAACCTGGCCGGAAAAGGATTCCTATACACCCGTGCCTATGCCAACAGTCCGGTTTGCTCCCCGGCCCGCAATTCGATCCTTACAGGCGCCTATGCCGCTTCCAACGGCAATGAGCAGATGCGCAGCAATTACAGTACGTCGGACAGGATCGGGACCTATGCCGGATACCTGCGCCAGGCCGGATACTATTGCACCAACAATTCAAAGACCGATTACAATTCCGGCAGTATCGATCCAAATAAGATCTGGGATGATAGCAGTAATAAGGCCACGTATAAGAACAGGCCGGCAGGTAAACCTTTCTTTGCAGTTTTCAACCTCATGACTACACATGAAAGCAGTATTCACAATCCTGTTCCTGTTGAAAAGCTGAGACATGACCCCGCTAAAATAACACTGGCACCCTATCATCCCGATACCAAAGAAATGCGGCACGATTATGCTCAGTATTATGACAAGATGGAAGATATGGATGCCCAGGTGGGAAAATTACTGAAGGAATTGGGGGAAAACGGCCTTGCAGAAAGCACCATTGTCTTTTATTATGGTGACAACGGCGGAGTAATTGCCCGCAGCAAGCGATATGTATATGAATCCGGCACCCGGATACCCCTGGTCATTTACATACCTGAAAAGTTCAAAGATCTTTACCCTGCGAAAAGACCTGGACAGCAGGTAAGCCGTATCGTCAGCTTTGTAGACCTGGCCCCTACCCTGCTCAGCATCGTTGGAGCCCCGATACCCGAATACATGCAGGGCTATGCTTTTATGGGCGCAAAAAAAACGGGTGACCCGGTATATGCTTTCATGACAAGGGGCCGGATGGATGAACGATATGATATGTCAAGGGCTGTCAGGGATCAGAAATACAGGTATATACGTAACTATATGCCTTTCCGAATTTATGGACAACATCTCGATTACCTGTTCAATGCCCCTTCAGCAAAATCATGGGAGACGGCCTACACAGAGGGAAAATGCAATGCCGTGCAAAGTGCCTTCTGGCAAACCAAACCGGTTGAAGAACTGTACGATATGGAAAACGATCCATGGGAGGTGCATAACCTGGCCGGAGATCCGGCATTCCACGAGGTATTGGTAAGAATGCGGAAGGCCCTGACCCATTGGATGATCGATATCAAAGACGTGGGCTTGATCCCGGAGACCGATTACGACAGGTTCGCCGGCAGGCAGTCGATGTACGATTACATGCGGTCGGATTCATGTCCGCTCCAACTCCTGATTCAGGCATCCGGTTGGGCTGTCCTGGGAAATCCGGATGATGTAGGGCCAGGTGTTAAATACCTGCTCAACAGCCACAGCGCCATCCGATACTGGGGAGCAACCGGACTGCTGATTCGAAAAGAGAGAGCCAGATCCGTCCTCCCCGAACTCACCAGTGCAGGTGAGGATCCCTCCTCCGCGGTAGCAACCCTGGCAGCGGAAGCCCTGTGGGGTTTGGGTGAAACGAAACCCGCTGCCGCAATTTATAACCGCATCCTCCTGGACACAGTGTCATTCGATATGACAGACAGAAACTTTGCGCTTAACAGCATCGATGCAATTGACTGCAAAAGCACGGAAATCATGGACACCATCAGGCTGTTTTATATGAAACATAAATCTTCCCTGACGGGGTTCGCCCGGTACAATGCCTATGATGCCCTGATGTCGGAATGGCTGCTGAAAAAGTGGAATGTCATAGAGTAACTTAAAAGATTCCCATGCTTTCTCTCGAACATCCGGTTGCCTTTCAGATCATGACCAAGCCTTACGGCCCGGTATGCAACCTGAACTGCACGTATTGCTACTACCTTGAAAAGAAGAAATTATATCCCGCAACACGCGATTTCAGGATGACCGAAGAACTCCTGGAGATCTATACCAAGCAATATATCGAATCCCAGGATGTGCCTTTGGTGACTTTTACCTGGCAGGGAGGTGAGCCCACCCTGATGGGAATCGATTTTTATAAAAAGGCGGTTCAGCTTCAACAGAAGTACGGGAAAGGGAAGAAAATCGAAAATGCATTTCAGACCAATGGCACCCTGATCAACGATGACTGGTGCAGGTTCCTGCATGAACATAATTTCCTGGTTGGGATCTCAGTGGACGGTCCAAAGGAAATCCATGACATGCACAGGACCCATGCATCCGGTAAGGCGTCTTTTGACCAGGTGATGTCGGCCATTGAAATGTTTAAAAAGTTCAATGTAGAATTCAACACCCTCACTGTGGTCCATAGGGACAATGCCCGACATGCGACCGAGATTTATAAATTTTTAAAAAAGATCGGCAGCGGTTACATTCAGTTCATTCCGATTGTCGAACGAATGAACATGAATGCCGGCGAAGACGAGATCAGACTGGTGGGACCGGAATATCAGACTGCCACGCAGGTCACACCCTGGACCGTTGATCCTTTTGAATACGGAGAATTCCTGATCACCATCTTTGACGAATGGGTACGTAATGATGTGGGCAGGTATTTTGTTCAGATCTTCGATGTTACCCTGGCCAACTGGGTCGGTGAGCCTCCCGGATTATGCGTTTTCAGCGAAACATGCGGGAATGCCATGGTGATGGAACACAATGGCGATTTGTATACATGTGATCATTACGTATATCCGCATCACCAGCTTGGAAATATTCGCACCACCCCTATCCGTTCCATGGCCCAGAGCGCGCAACAATTCACTTTTGGTCAGAATAAACTGCTGAAGCTTCCGGCATACTGCATTCAGTGTGAGTATCGCTTTGCCTGTCACGGAGAATGCCCGAAGCACAGGTTTGAATTTTCACCCGACGGGGAAAGGGGCCTGAATTATTTGTGCAAAGCCTATAAGATGTTTTTCAGTTACGTTCATCCCTATATGCAATACATGGGAGACGAACTGGCCGCCAAAAGAGCCCCGGCCAATGTGATGGCGTGGGCGAGGGGGTATAGGGAGTATGGGGGTGAATGGTAAAAAGTAAACAGTAAACAGTAAACAGTAAACAGTAAACAGTAAACAGTAATCGGTGTTCGGTGTTCGGTGATTTACAGTATCCCCGGTTTAGGTTTCTTCCCTGAGTTCACCCACTTCCTCAGCAAATCAAAAGCTTTGCCGGTTTCCTCCGGCATGAAGCTGCAGTGTCCCTGTCCGTTGGTATAAACCACCACCAGGTTATCCTGTTTGCCTTCTTCCTGCACCATGTTATCATAGGCAACAACGGCCATGCTGGCCGGTATCAGTTGATCATAAATGGTATGAAGCAATACAACCGGACAATTGATGTTGCCCGTGCGGTCATATTTGTCAAAGAAATCCTCCGTACCCGGAACCGCCGGTATTCTTTCCACCTTGCTGTTTAATTCCAGATCATTTGGAAAACCTGAATAAAGGGTGTTGGTATTGTCAAAGGGACTTCCCCCGGCCAGTCCGCAAATATCACGGATCACACCGTCGTTGAACATGATCACCATAGGCAGGTCCTTGGATTTCAATTCAAAGCGTTTCGCGATTGCAGCAGCTAGAACCGTATCTCTTGCAATGGCTGCCTGAACAGCAGGATATGAAACTGCCGGTGCCTTGCCACTGGTCACATCGGCGAGAGAGGGCAATACGTCCGGAAAAAAAGCAGCAAATACGGCATTGATATCCAGCGCCATTTTGGTTTGAAGGTAAGGCCGGTTGGCCAGCGGGCACATGGGCATGGCGCCCTGGTAATGCTGAGCGAAGTTCTCGATGGTGGCCAGCGTTATGCCTCCGCCCATGGAATGACCGGTGATATAACAGGTATCAGGCTTTCCGTATTTCGAAACGAAGTAAGCGCGAAGCGCTTCCGTATCATCCACGCCCTCCACCAGGGCCCAGCCTGTTTTCCGGTAGGCCGACCGGGCAACAGCGAATCCCCTGTCAAGAAATGGCTTTACAGCTGCATTATTTCGTTCACTGTGGAACACAGCGGGTCCGCCGGGCATGGAGGGCATTTCATAACCATGGGCGTACATCACCAGGTTGTGGTTCCAGTTGGCAGGGATCACAATGCGGTACATGGCGCCGGCGATGCGGCCGGTGTCAACGCGGGTTTCCTGGGATAGGGCAGGCACTGTTACCAGTGCCATACCCAACATTGAAATTACTAAATTGATTATTTTCATCACTTCTAATTAATACATCACCGAAGTAAAAAACGCCTTCATTTCTGCAGCATAGTAAACACCATACTTATAGAAAGTCGCTTTGGTCTGTGCATCGGGTTTCCAGTCGAAAAAGGCATGACCGGCACCGCCAACCTGGACATACTGCGCACGCTGACCGGCTTTCACCAAGGCATCCACAAATTCCTTCACCATCTCATCCTTGATCAGGAAGTCCTGTGTGCCACGGGTCAGGTATTGGGGAACTGCTCTGTCCGAAGCATTCGGGATGTGGTTCAGGGGAGCCACAGCCACTTTCCAGGTGTCATCAGCGGCCGGATCTTCAGAATAGTGACTCAGCAGACTCCCGCCGAAAACGCCATAGCTGGGAGCGGCTGCCTTGATAGATGCCAGCATGTCGGCCCGCACCTGTTCCAAAGTTTTGTTCTTCGGAAGGTAGGAAGGCATGAACTCAAAAACACCGGGAGTTTTTCCGAATCCGCCTTTGCCGATCATGTTGGGCATCACTGAAGCAGCGGCCGACAAATGACCGCCGGCGCTGTCACCGGTCAGCCCGATCCGGGTCGGGTCACCGCCGTATTCCGCTGCATGCTCCATAATATGGGCAATGGCGCCATATACGTCCTCAATGATATTGGCCATCGTATTGTTGGTGGGATCCCCGTCTAACTTGCCGGCCCAGCGGTAGTCGATGCTGAAAACGACAAACTTGCCGTCTTTGGTAAGTTCACGGGCCAGGCCGCGCATAATGTCTTCGGTATTGGTAGCCCATCCGCCGCCATGGATGATGATGATGCAGGGCAGATTTTTGGCGCCTTTCGGAGAATATACATCATACTTGAGGGTCTTTACTCCGGGTTTGGCATACACTACATCCTGGGTAATATTGATATGCGCTACGGCTTCCTTTTCAATAAAAGAAACGCCAATGTGCTTGTCCTGGTCAATGGTGATCTTGAAGGGGCTGGCCATCGATTCGAAGTACATGGCTCCCCACCGTCCTGTAACCGAGTAATAGCAAGCATCAAGCACGTACCCGGCGTCGGGGGTTGCTGTAACCGTTACTACAGTGCCTTTGGGATACTTCCCGTCGGCCGGCATGGCCGGACTCACCTGAAAGATGCCGTCAGCCGGTTTGTCCAGTGTAACAGTGAATGCTTCGTTTTGTGCAACCAGGCTTCCTGAGCCGGCAAGAGCGGTCATGGCGGCAATGCTGAGTGATTTGAAAAATTTATATTTCATGATTGTGAAAGTTATAATTTATTTAATAATGTAAATATACTTTTTACAAAGACCCGTTGCAGCAGTTTTTGTATGACAAAAGGATTTTATTTTAGCAAAAAAACTTAAAAGGATTCCTTTTCGCCGGCTTCCCGATGATGACTTAAAAAAAGAATGAGGGTAAGCAGCGACATGGAAAGAATAAAGCCGCCGGAAACTGCAAGTCCGGCACCCAGACTGTAATGATCCGTTATCCAGCCTGCCAGTGGTGCAAAGAGCGAGAAGAAAACCCGGATCGTCAGGTCACGTAGCGACATGACGGTGGCCCTGACTTCACTGCCGGTACGCTGGTTGATGTAATCCTTCAGCACAGGTGTGGCAATGCCCCGCAAAAAATAGAATAACACCAGCAACGGGATGATGGCGAAGGCCGGGACGATACCTGAAACGATCATCAGGAGGGGGATCAGAACGGCCATGACTTTGAGCGTACCGGATTCACCCAGCTTTCTCTCGATCCGGTATGCCAGGATGGAAGAACCTCCGGTGATCAGGTTCAGGACGGTCCATACAAGGCCATATAGCGCCAGGGGAAGCAGCATCTTTTTAAATAAAGGTTGTGCAAACCAGGCCATCAGCAAGGTTGCAGCACCGATGATGGAGGAAAAAAGCAGGTTGAACCGCAGGTCTCTTTCTTTAAGAATGATCCTGTTCAGGATGCTGAGGATATCACGCCAACCCCTTGAATCACTTCTCTTTGAGGTAACTGCCGGTTCCACCAGGATGAGTGCTGCCGGGATGGCAGTCGACGCAATGGCTACCTGTAAATAAAAAGGAAAACGGAGGCTGATCAGGGCCAGAGCCCCTCCGGCAAGGCCGGCAAAAGCTTCTGAAAAATTACCTACGGATGCATTAATACCTTCATATCGGCTGTACTCATGCTGACGTTTACCGGAGGCAAGCGTGTCAAACAGCATGGCCGAATCAGCACCGGAAATGAAACTTTGTCCCGCCCCAAGGGCAATTTCCGCCATCATAAATCCAATGTATGAGTGGGTCAGTGAATATACCAGGAATCCCAAGGAAGCCAGGAAAGCGCCGGTCACCAGGGTTTTCTTCCTTCCCAGCACATCGGCAAAATATCCGCTGGGTACTTCCAGGGCAATAATAACAACCGAATAAACCGATTTGAGGACCATGATCTCCGTGATGGACAAATGATTCTCCTGGTAAAACGGCACGATAATAGGCATTACCAGTGAGAACCATTTGGAAAACTTGATCACATTGAGTTTAATCACGTTACCCCGTAAAGGCTGAGGCAATGTGCTGTATACACCGAAAATACAGGAGAATGTTTTCCGGCTCTTCATCATGTATTACTGCTTATTTACCCAATCAAACAGGGGCAACATCCATTCTTCGGGTTTGAGATAGAGTATAAATCCATGGTTTCCCTTTGGCATAAGATGCATTTCGGCGGGCACTTTCTTTTTGATCAGCGCCTGGTAAAACCGGATGCTGTTATCGACCGGAACAGCTGTATCATCGCCCGTGTGGGTAAGCCAGGTCGGAGGTGTACCGGATGTAACCTGCAATTCATTGGAGAAAAGCTGTATCTGTTCTGCAGTTGGATTCCTGCCCAACAGATTATGCCGCGATCCCATGTGGGTAAGGCTGTCGGTCATGCTGATCACCGGGTACACCAGGATCATAAAATCAGGCCGCAAATTTACTTTTTCAGGATTCGGTATATAGGATTTGTTGTAATGCGTGCCGGTTGTGGAAGCAAGGTGGCCTCCGGCCGAAAAGCCCATGATGCCGATCCTGCCCGTATCGACTTTCCACTCTGCAGCCCGCTGGCGAACGATTTTAATGGCTTGCTGGGCGTCCTGCAGGGGTCCGATGGATTTGTCCTTCATGATGGAATCGCTGGGCAACCTGTATTTCAGTACAAAGGCAGCGATACCTCTGTGGGCGAACGCTTCAGCAATGACCGTACCTTCGAGCCTGTAACTTTCATGCTGGTAGCCGCCTCCCGGACAAATCACCACTGCGGCTCCGGTTGCCAGGTCCTGTTGCGGAAGGAAAACGGTGAGCGTGGGTACCGACACCTTCTGGTAACCGTGCAGAACACCCTTGTCATACACGGCGACCTCTTTCATTTTGTTTGGGATGCTGTTTGGGATGTCCCCGTGGTAAAGGGGAATTACCTGTTGGGCAGTTATCTGCATGGATGCGGAAAGCATAAGGATGGATAATAAGGATCTCATGGGTTTCGGGATTTGAATATACCGGATCAAATGTATAAAGTTAATTCCTTAATTTTCCAATAACCAGCACCGGATTATCATTTTCGCCTATTTGTTCATTCAGGGTTGAAATTCTAAGCCTGACAGTATCATCAAGTTTTTTTGATTCCAGTGTTGCCTTTATCATTTTTTTGAGATCAAATGATGGATATGTGATAAAAGCAAGATCATTATTCAAGAAAACATAGTTACTCCATGGATCAATCTCTTCCCGTATTCCAAAGTAGTCATTATAAAAACCTTTGATCTCAGAAACTGAATGATCCTTTTTATTGATCCAATAACGGGTTAGTTTATCTGCATTCATACTGAAAGTTTCTCCATCGTTATTCAATATAATCCTTGCATGTGCCTTATTGACTATTAAAAAACCCGGGGCGTTTACTGATACATATACAAAGTTCCCTACTTCATTGTTTTCAAAAGTAAACCGGTCCTCAACGAAAAAAAAACAATAGGGCTCTTTCCTGGTTCCTTTAACTGTATATAGCGTGTCATATTCTTTAGGCATATAGTATACATCGTTCAACACCCGTTCAATACTTGTTTCTAACCCAATACCCTTTACTATAGGCGGAGCAATTCCATCCAGAATTCTACCTGAAGTTGACAGATAGTATAAATTGTATTCTTTATTCATGCGGGGAACCATAATCAGAACTGAATCATTTAAAACAATCATTTGGGAGATGACATTATCAACACCCGTTGGAATTCTTTTTTTGGATTCATCCTTGTTAAGATCAAAAACCACAATGTGTTTTAAATCACCTCTGTGATTGATATAAAGTATATCATTCGTCTTGTCCAATGCGAAGGCATCTACCCTCATAAATTCATCGGGACCTCTGCCGGCTCTGGCCAAAGTTCTTATGAACTCCCCTTTACCTGTGAATTGCAGGATCTTTTCATTATCAATCGTAATAATAAACCTTTCACTTACCAGGTAGTTCGTATATTGGCCCAGTAAGGCTTCATCCAACGTTTCCAGCCTAACCATATAGATATCCGTGAGCATTTCACTCAAATATATCTCTTTGGCATTGGTTGGATTTTGCAAATCAATTACAGGAATTGATCTCTCCCTGGATGAACAATCGAACAGCAGTATGCAAATAGTAAAGAGGACTACTGACTTTTTACAGGTCATTATTATGTATTTTAGGGTTTTCTAACTGAAACCGACATTAATCCGATGCATTGAAGGTCTTCCACGCTTATTTCGCAAATTTTAAAAACAACGGTTGGTAAATCAACAATGCTATAAGTGAAAAGATCAACCCGCCAATCGTCCCCGCAGCGAAGGCAAACCAGAAAACCTGTTGCTGGCCACCCCAGACAAAGGGAACAAGTCCAAGAATAGTTGATAGGGTCGTAAGGATCACCGGCAGGATTTTCTGGTTATATGCTTTCAGATACAAGGTTAGCAAGGGTTGATTAGGCTTGTTGCGTCTGAGATTGTTATAGTCATTGATAATGTATATTCCCGAATTCACCACAATGCCGCACAAAAGGATAAACGCGGCAAAACCACCCTGGTCAAAATTAAATCCGAACAGGTAAAAGGTCAGGAACTCCCCGATAAATGCCACAGGTATCATGGCCATGATGGCCAGGGGCTGCAACAGCGATTCGAGCAATATGGCACAAATGAAGTAGATGATCAGCACAACCAGCAGAATTAAATAATACTGCTTTTCATCCTCCTTCCACCACCAGGTATACCGGTAGTCACTTGCCTTATAACCCAGCGGAAGCAGGCCCGTCGTTTCTTCGACATTCCGTTTTAGAACCCGCTGCGCCAGTTCACCGGGGCCAATAAAATCGTAGGCCACTACCAGCCTGTACTGTTGATTAAGCCTGTAAATGTCATTTCCCATCCTGCGTTTGCTGATGCTGCCCATGGACAGAAGTTTGGAAGTTTTATCACCAGTTTCCACAGGACCGTTTCTGATCCACCAGGTGTTGTATTTTGCCGATTCTCCTGACACAAGCACCACAGGTGTAACTCCTTTTTCATCATACACCGGATCCAGTTGCTGCTGGTACAACCTGCTCTGCAGAAATGAATAATAATCATTCAGGGTATAGTTCTGCAGGGCAAAACTGCGCGGATCAACCATCAGGTAATACTCATTCAGCACCTGAACATCCCAGTCATCTTTCACTGTTATTTCAATTCTGCCGACCCGCTGGTTTTTCTTTAACCGTTCTGTAAGATCAGTGGCATAGGCATACAGATGATCATAATTGTAACCTTCAAGCACAATCCTGTTGCCCAGGAAACCTGTGTACAAGGCATTGCTGAAACCCTGTCCCACTCCGTAAATTCCCCAGTCCACCCCGCCCAGGTTAATTGCTTTGGTAGTAAGCGCTTCTTTCAGGTAAAAAGGGAATGAACCATTTTCAAATTCAGGTTTAAATTGAATGACTATCGAAGCATTCCGGTAATCAGAAACAGAGGTTTGAAAGATCTGAACTTCCTCATACCGGCTGATGTAATTTTCCATCTTCAGAATGGCCTCATTCAGCTGCTGTACCGTGCATCCCTCGGGCATGCTGCCATTTACATACAAAGTAGTGCGCTGTGGTTCACTGTAAAATGAGCTGTTGTAAACGTTCTGTGAGAACAACCGGAGTGAACCGCCAAATACTTTTTCAGCCACCGGTCTGGCCCTCTTTTTAACCCAATCATTCCCGATGGTTCGGTTGTATAACCTGGCAATTTCGGTATCCTTGTCGATTTTTTCAGGCAGCCAGTGAACGGGAATGCCAAAACCAAGTATCAGTATAATGATGAATGCCCATTTGTAGCGCCTTGCAAGTTTTATCGCTCTCAGATATATCCGGTTGAACCGGATCACCTGTTTCTTCCTTCGGATAAATAACCTTGTAACTTTCTCGCGCAGCGGAAGTTTTTCCATCAGGGAAGGGATAAACCAGAGGGCAATAACCATGGAGACAGCCAGGTTCACGATCATTACCCAGGCGAAGTCGGTGAGGTTGATGCGTTGCTTTTCCTCAAGAAAGAATATAACACACAGCGATCCGATGGTTGTTAAAGTAGCTGCCAGTATAGCCAGAAATACGGATTTGTTACGATGATACCTGAAATGATCGATCATTACAATGCTGTTGGTGATGATCAAACCAAACGAGACACTGATGCCCGCGAGGGAATACAAGTGGATTTCAAGCTTCAGTAGGTAGTAAAATATTACGGCAATGACCAGGTTTGCGAAAAGGCTAAAAGTGATCAGGGTGAGATAGCGCCATTGCCGGCTTACAGCCAGCACAAAAATCAGCAGAACCAGCATCGAAGCCAGGGTGCGCCAGCCTATCGTACGGAGTTCCTTAGCCAGATAAACGGTGTTATCGGTGGCCAATAAAATGGAATAGCCCTGAGCAAGGTTCATGCGCAGCTTTTCGGTTTCCTCCTTCACCTTTTTGCTTACCTGCAGGGTGTTGGCGCCATCTTCGGCATAAACGACCATGAAAATAGCATTCAATCCGTTGATCCTGTAATAATTCGAGGGTTGTTGCTCACGGTAACGCACGGTGGCCACATCGGAAAGATGAATGATGCGGCCATGGTCAGCGGAAATGGGAATGTCCTGCCATTCCCGGTTGGTTGTTCCCGAGTTTTGCAATACTACCCTTAGCTCATTGACCCCGGTTATCTCCTGCCTGTCCTCTCCCACCCCGGCGATATCCCGCCTGAAATACGTATTGATTGCGGAAGCCATACCGTTAACTTTAATGCCGAATGTGTGAAGCTTTACCGGATCATAGGTAATTGCCCATTCGTAAAGGGTAGCCCCGTATACGGCAACTTCATTCACTCCCTGGATGGCAGATAATTTCGGAACCAGGTTATTCTCGGCGTATTGTTGTATGAAAAACGGACTGGCGCTGGCATTCAGCGTATAGGTGAGTACAGGCGTTCTTCTCCTGCCTCCTGATCCAACCGACAGTTGCGGGTAAGTAACCTGTTTGGGCAATTCTTTATAAACTCTTCGAATGAGCGTGGCAACCTCAAAACGAACAGCATCGAGACTTGTATTTTTCTTGAAAGTAAGGTCAATGGTGCCGTTTCCCTTGGATGAAACGGAGGATATGTCTTTCAGTCCTTTAACAGCGCTGAATACGCCTTCGAGTTTGGAAGTGACTTCCTGTTCAATGATCCTTGCCGAGGCATCGGGCCAGAAATAAGTGACATGGATGGCAGGTTCAGACCGCGACGGGCTCAGCTGCACATTAAGCAGCGGAACCAGTCCCAGTCCGACGAGCATCAGGACTACGGACCAGATCAGGACGGAAAAAGCCGATAACTTAGATTTTGACATTCAGTTTTTTTGTTTCAGATTGTTTCAGGGTGTTTCAGGTTGTTTCAGGGTGTTTCAGTTAGTTTCAGTTAGTTTCAGATTGTTTCAGGTTGTTTCAGTTAGTTTCAGGTAGTTTACTTATTTTGGGAACCACATGAAACTATATGAAACCATATGAAACCCTATGAAACCACATGAAACCTTTTGAAACCACATGAAACCCTATGAAACCACATGAAACCACATGAAACTACATGAAACATTAAACTATTTTCTCAAATAATAATACCCCAACGGCACCACATACAAACTCACCACCGTTCCCACGATCATCCCCCCGATTATTGTCAGCGCCATGGGTTTCTGCAGATCCGCACCGATACCCCCGAAGAACAGTAAGGGCAAGAGAGCGAGTATGGCGGTAAGTGCAGTCATTACTATGGGTTTCAGCCTGCGCTGACCGCCCACCATCAGGGCTTTCATGAGCGGATATCCCTCCTTCATCAGTTGATTGAAGGTATCAACTTTCAGGATCGAATCGTTGATCACCACACCGCTCATCACCACAATACCGATCATCGACATGAGGTTGATTCCCTCACCGAAAAGTTTCAGAAAAAAGAAAGCCCCGAAAAGGTCAACGGGAATTTCGAGCAGCACGATCAGCGGAAGCGTCAACGATTCAAATTGTGAGGCCAGGATAAAATAAAGCAATGCCAGCGAAATGGCGAAAATGACGATCAATTGTTTCAACAAATTCCGGTTTGAGAAAAAGGAACCCGTAAATCCTGCTTCAAACCTTCCCTTTTTGACAAGCATTTCACGCACTTCTGCCTGTGTTTTGCGCACCTCTCCGGCGGGTACCTCCACCGAAACGGGATAATATTCACCTTCCTGACCGGCAATGATAGTTTTCAGGTCGATGCCCGATTCTTCCTTCAGCAAAATATTCAGGGGAATCTCTGCATTCTTTTTGTTCGAAACGGTAAGGCCGGCAATGACGTCACGTATATACCCCGGCTTTTCACCCAGGATAACAGGCACGAAGTTCTGGTTCCCGGTGATCAGCATAAGTTCATTTTCCCTGAAAGCACGTCGGAGCGCACCAAAAACCTGATCATAGGTAACTTCATACAGGGCCAGCAAAGAGGCATCGGCCCTGAGGACCATCTGTTCCTGCCAAATAATATCCCGGATGCTTGTGCCGGGCAATGCATCCTGCAGATCATCCACCGCATCTTTGAGATAGTTGTTTCCTGCTGGTCCAAAGTCACCGGTAGCCCTGAGTCTCACCATGAGTGGCGGCTGGTCGTCGCCAAAAAGCTGATCGAAGATGTTACCGGCATCCTCAAAGGCATAACCTGCCTGACTGAAGTTCTTTTCCATCACACTCCTGATGCTGACAAGCACTGAATCGAGGGCAGCCGGTGTTTTGGCTTTAAGATATACAAGGGCTTCTGATCCTGATTTGGGGGCGTGGTGATCAAGCAGGAACTGCTGTTCACCAATGATACATGAATTGTGGATGAGGTGATCTCCGACTCCGGCGATAATCTCCTGCACTCTCCTGTTATTCTCTTCAATATTCAAACGTTCATTCCAGTCGATACTCACCATGGTTTCATCCTTAACGATCAGGGGAAGCTTGGTCTTGTTTAGGTTCAGAAAAAGAATTGCTGCGCCTGCCAGCATGAATATTACAGCCAATATACTGGCTGCCTGATGCCTCATCACAAATTTAAACCCTTTCTCATACAGTTTACCATAGTCAAGTTCATTGATCCGGTGCAGCACACCACTTAATTCTCCCGGCTTGCCGTTCTGAAACATCAGTTTGTAATAAACAGGCAGAACGGTAACTCCGATGAAAAGTGAAACAAACTGGCTGATGGTTATGGCAACGGCCTGATCGTAAAACAACGCCCCGGTGATTCCCCCGATGAAAATAAGCGGAATATAAACGGCACAGGTTGTGAACACGGCGCTGAGCATGGGCCGGAATACCTCGTTGGTGCCGTTAATGCACGCTACATCAAGGTTGCTTCCCCGTTCAAGGTGCTGAGAGATGTTGTCGATCACAACAATCGAATTATCGGTCATGATGCTGATGCCCAGCACCAGCCCGGCCAATGAAACAACATTCAGGGTAAGTCCGGCCACATGAAAAAACAGGAGCGATATAATGAGAGCAGCGGGAATGGTAATCCCCACCAGCCAGGGTGACTTGTAGTTCTTTAGAAAGAGGAACATCACGATGAAAGCCAAAAAGGCGCCCAGGTAGAGGCTTTGACTTAGATTTCGTATAGAAAAGTCAAGGAGTTGGGTCTGATCGCGGGTTATCGTGAATTCGATACCGGGATAATCGGTACGGAATATTTCAGTCAGGTTCTTCAGTTCCTTTTTCAGTTCGCTCATCCGGGCATCCGATTGTTTAATGATGGCCATGGTAACAGCATCTTTGCCATCGGAAACCACCATGCCCTTTCTTTTTTGCGGATGTTGTACAACCGTTGCGATATCTTTCAGTTGAAAAAGGCGACTACTATCTTTAAGGTAAATATCGGCAATGTCCTGCCGGGTTTGAATCTCATTGCCAAAACGAACGTTATACTGGTACTGGCCATCCTGTATCAGCAAATTACCGAGACTCATGTTATTTTCCACCAGTGCTTTCTCAATATCGGGGATGCGTATGCCACGGCCCTCCAGTTTGTTCATATCGGGCAGTATCAGGATTTCGGGAAACACCTGTCCGCTGATATCGGCAATGGCAACCTGGGGCAATTGTTCAATCCTCTTTCGGATTACTTGTCCCGCAAAATTGCTGAGGTCCGAAAATTCCTGTGTGACAGGGAAAAGTTCGTCCCTGACTGTACTTTGTATCGATTTCTTCTTCAGTGTAAGGTTCAGGTAAAAGACCGGAATGTCAGTAGCACTGGCTTTGATTACGCGGGGTCTGTCGACCGATACCGGTAGATTGGCCATTCCGCGGTCGATTTTCTCATTAACCTCAATAAATGCATAATCTATATTCGTGCCATAGTCGAAGTCAAGCTTGATGACTGCGTTGCCATCGCGCGTTTCGCTTTTAATATCGGCCAGGTGCGCAACTTGCATGAGCTGCAGCCTGAACTGGCCGACAATGGCATTCTCGAGTTCTCTTGCCGACAGGTTTTCCGCACTTACATGCACCGTAATTTTTGGAATATCCACATCCGGCATCAACGATACAGGCAATCGGAGCGTAGCAATGATCCCGAGCACCAGTAAAGCCAGGAAAGTCATGGTAACGGCAATCGGTTTGTTTATGAGGAATCGGACCATGGTTTTGTTTCAGGTTGTTTCAGGTTGTTTCAGGTTGTTTCAGGTTGTTTCAGGTTGTTTCAGGTTGTTTTGAATTTTGTTCCACTATAAGTTGATTGCTTCAAATAAGCCATCATATTCCTTATTTTAGTGCTCAATTGCATTAATTGGTTTTTCAGATTGATCAATTGATCTTCAGTAATATAGGAATAATCAAATGCCCTATATAATTGAGATCGGGTTTCTCCGGCTGATCCTTTAGAAAAAGATAAAAACTGCCCAAATTCCTTTTTGCCATCTCTTTCAAAACCTTCAGCAATATTGTCCATAATGGAACCACTTGATCTTTTAATTTGATCAACTAATGAGAAGTCATTTTTAAATGGTTTAGTATTTGTCAGAAAATAAATATCACGACAAATGGATCGTGCAATTTTCCATATCTCTAAATCTTCAAATCTGCTAACGGTTGACATGTTTGTATTATATTACTTTGAATTACTGATTAATATCTATTAACAATATGAAACCATCTGAAACCACATGAAACCACATGAAACCACATGAGACTACATGAAACCACATGAGACCACATGAGACTACATGAGACTACATGAAACTATATGTAACTATTTTACAACGATTTCTGATTCGTGCGCCAAATTCAAATTCCCCGACACAATCACCGTATCCCCCGGCTCCAGCGTCGCCCCCTTCTCCGGATGCGCGATGACCGAGTAGGAGTCGCTGTTTTCGAGGAGGGTTTGGATGTAGGTCCAGTAGGCTTTGCCTCCGACTATTTTAAAAAGAACTTCCTGGTTATCGCGTAGCACAACTGCGGGTTTGGGAACGACAAGCTGGGCGGGTACGGCATTCTCGACAAGAACCTGAACGTTCATGCCGTCCATGAGCTGACCCGATTGACCCAGGGTTGCCTTCAGCTGTATCATGCCGTTTTCGTCCACCATGGGATTGATTTCAGTGATCCTGCCTTTGAAGATCTTGTCCTGCATGGAGAACGGAATGACCTTCACTTCCTTGCCCACCGATACATCATTGAGTTCAGGTTCGAGCACCGGAAATTCAACTTCGAATAATGTGTTATCGATCAGTGTGCAAAACTCCGATCCGCTGCTCACCTGTTCATGCAATTTGTATTTGAGTCCGGCTATGATGC
This sequence comes from Bacteroidales bacterium, assembly GCA_041737175.1. Taxonomy (GTDB): domain Bacteria; phylum Bacteroidota; class Bacteroidia; order Bacteroidales; family UBA10428; genus UBA5072. The sequence continues at coordinate 150,593 of JBGSSF010000025.1, read as the reverse complement.
CCGAAAAAGGGGCCTTCAGCTCTGTGGCTTCATAATCGAGCCGGGTTGCTGCCAGTCGGCTCTTGGCAGCGGAATATCCCGATTGAATGCAAACTGTTTCAAATGTTTTCTTTGGAATTTTGGCACTGTCGGCAAGTGAATAGTTTTGTCCGATCAGCAGGTCCTGCAGTTCAAACCTTGCCTGTTCCAGGGCCACTTTTGCCTGTTCCAGTTGCTGGAGCAGCTTGTCCTGCCGCAGGCGGGCGATCACCTGTCCGGCCTGCACCCTGTCGCCGTTTTTCACGTTGAGTTCCACAAGTTCTTCACCCGTGCCGAACTTCAGGATGCTTTTACTTTTGGCTTTCAGCTTACCGTTGCTCACCAGTTCCTTCTGAAAAGTGGAACGTTTCAGCACCATAATATCAACCGGGTTCTTCTCCGCAAGGAACTGGCGTTTTTCGGCGGATTGGTCGTCGGTGCTTTGTTTGGAAGCGCAAGAACCTACAATCAGGCAGATCAGGGATAAGAGTATTTGTTTCATGTGGTTTCAGGTTGTTTCAGAGTGTTTCAGGTTGTTTCAGAGTGTTTCAGAGTGTTTCAGGTTGTTTCAGTTAGTTTCATGTTGTTTCAGGTCTGCAGATCGTCATAGAATATTCAATATTAATTATCTTTCGGAATATCATAACAATAAAAAGGCTGTTCCTCTGTTATTGACGCTAAATATATGGTCTTCTCATCTTTACTGACACAAAAGAATCCCCAATGGTCTAACCTATATTTGTGAACAGGATTCCCGTTATAGTCGAATAGTTCCACATAAATATAACCTGGGCCTTTTTTCAATTCTTTGGATACAACAATTGGTGTTCGGCCGCTGTATAAAACATACACATAATTCTTTTGAGCCGACATCCCCCAGTAGTGTGTCACATTGTCGGGACCAAGCATATTGATAACATCTTTCTTTTTAGCTTCCTCCTCATCGAAAATAAGTGTTCGCGTTTTTTTGCTACCCGTATCAATGAATACAAGTCGTTTAAAATACTTATAAGCATATACCATTCGGTTCTTCTCTTTGTTGACTCCGAAATCACCGATATATGAAGCCCAATTCCTATGTTCTTTTGAAAAGGAGAGATTATAGAACAGTTTGTCAGTTAAAGAATCAGGATAAAATTGTAGTTGGAAAACAGCTTTTCCTTGCTTTGTAGAGGCTACATAATAATAGTTACTATCTGACAGGCTATAAAACTGCTTATCAAATAGTACTTTATCATCCTTTGGTATTGTAATACCTAGTTCTTTAATTTCCAAGCTTTTATCCAACATCCATAGTTTATTTCCTCTCCACTCATAAACATAGCTATAGGCGTTATCATCATTGGACTTAACAAAATGAGGAAACTGAAATTCCAGTGGGCCTCTTCCCATTCTTCCAAATGATTTAATAAATCTGAAATCAGGTAGTGAAAAGGCCATAAAGTAATTTTCATCATTTTGATTTTTAACAATTAAAAAGCTATCTTCAGCAATCATCTCTATCTCACCGACTTTGAAAATCCTATTAACAGTATGTTGCAATCCTGTTAACTCAATTATATCGCCAAAAGCGCCATCTTTTAAAAGGAACTCCCCTTCGATCAATGGTGATAATGGCAGCTTATCAGGTATATCCTCCATGATCTGTTGATTGTCACCCAATTCAGTGCCCTTTTTACTTTGTTGATTGCATGAAAATGCCAGCAGTAAGATTAAAAACAGGTTTATGGATTTCATGTTTAATGTTCAAGGTTTCAGGTTTACTAACATAATCACAGGATTATCATTCTCATCAAGATTTTTAACCATCTCTTCAAACTTCTTTTTACTTTCAGGATTTTGAGCTGTCTTTTCTACAAACCCCTCATCCTCAATGATATTTTTTAGTTCCGTCGGCGAAACAGTCATGAAAACCGTTTGATCATTCACATTTCCCTCCGGCCAGAACTCGGGACCGCCGTCCCAGTCGTTGATAAAGCCGGCCGGTTCACCGTATTTCTTGACCAGAAAAGTCCCTTCACCGTTCATTTTATTAAAAAGGATGTTCCTTCGGATACTGTCACCGTAATCGGATGTTGTTACAAAGACCTGTTCTTTTGCTTCTGTAGTTGTGGCAAAAAAATGATCTTCCCTGCCCCGGCGAAATGCGTCCATAGTAGCAGGATTTTCAGGCCGCATCTCATTGGGCAACCGGTATTGCCCAAGATCGATAAAATAAGCAGGTTTTATTATGTTGCCATCCACTGAATAAACCGTGTCATTATACATGCTTTTGCAGAACATGCGTTGTTTATAGGTATAAAACGGATGGAAAACCCAGTAACCAATGGAAAAAGTACGTCCTGTGTTATTCTGCCATTTGAAATGGTTATTTACGGTACTTATTGTGTCATTATTACGGTTGGTAAGCCTGAAGACATAATCCTCGAAGCCTCCGGCGCCGAAATCATAGGATAGAAATTTGTCCTTTTCAATTGCATTCAGGTAATGAATATCAGGAACCGGTATAGATTCCAGGAACGTACCGTCCATGGAAAAGAATAATAGTTTCCGGCTCCAATTGGTTTGTATGGCGATGGTTTTGTCCTTTTCATTCACCGAAATCATCCTGATCAGGTCTACCTCATGGGGACCTTTTCCGGGTGTGCCGATTTGCCGGATGAACTTTCCGGTATAATCATAAACTAGCACATGGTCCCTGTTTTCAATCAAGATATACTGATCCGTAAAATGATATTCCGGTTTACGGCACAGCAGGCAATGGCTGTCGGTTTGAAGCGGAATATACTTCACCTCCGCGGCAATTTCGCTGAGGTTGATTGTTTTTTTGTTTTGCAGGGCTTCCTCATAGTCGATCACAAAAAATTTATCCGCCTCTCCGGTAGTGCCCTGTTGGTTGGTTTCATTGCGGTGGCATTGGACCAGTAATGTTAATAGAAGCAGCGGGTAAATATTCTTCATGATTTTAGTAATAGGATTTGTTTCAGGTTGTTTCAGGTCGTTTCAGAGTGTTTCAGGTCGTTTCAGGGTGTTTCAGGGTGTTTCAGGGTGTCTCAGATTGTTAATCAGATGCATGAAACTACATGAAACCATCTGAAACCATATGAAACCATCTGAAACCATATGAAACCGTATGAGACCATATGAAACCCCATGAAACCAAATGAAACAACCTGAAACCCAAGACTACTTTAAAGTAACAATCATAATCACCTCATTATCATCTTCATTTAAATTCTTAATCATATCAATCAGCTCCTTCTTCTTTTCTGGATACAAGGTATTTATATCAGTAAATCCTTCTTTTTCAATTAAACCTTTCAAATCAGCAGGTGAAACCGTCATGAATACCTTTTTGTCATTCGCATTTGCTTTAGGCCAGAATTCGGGACCACCATCCCAGTCATTGACAAAGCCTGAAGGTTCTCCGAATTCATTAACCAGGAATACACCTTCAGGGTCATTTCGCTTTTGATGTATGATCCTCCGGATTTTATCATCATAACTAGTAGATGTCATAAACAATTGATTTCCTGCCTCCATAGAACCGGCTATAAAGTAATTTCCCCGAACCTGTTGAAACTTGTCCCTGGAGGCAGGATTTTCAAATCTTGAATCGTCAGGCAACTTGTACTGTCCAAGATCTATAAAATAGGCCGGCTTAAGTTCATTTTCCGAGACTTTATAAACAGTATCATTGTACATGCTTTTGAAGTATAGGCAATCATTATGCCGGTAAAATGATTCAGAATTATCACCGGCTAACATTCCAACTATACCTGTCTTATTTTCCCATTTGAAATGGTTCCTAACCGTACTGATTGTATCTCCTTTCCTGTTGGTGAGACGGAACACATATTCTTCATTACCCATAATGCATAGGTTGTATTCCAGAAATTTATCTTTATCAAGCACATACTCAATTCCCCATGTAGTTAGCGGAACAGATTCTAAGAATGTTCCGTCAAATGAAAAGAACAATAACTTCTGGCTTGCGAGAGTCTGGATGACTATGGTTTTATTCAAATTATCCACTGAGATCAATTGAATCATATCAATTTCATTAGGACCTTTCCCGGGTGCACCTATCTTTCGTACGAATCTGCCGTTATAATCAAATACAAGAACATGATCCCTGTTGCCAATGAAAATGTACTCATCTGTGAAATGGTATTCCAACATTCGACCCAACAAGCAATTGGTATCGGTTTGAAGCGGAATATACTTCACCTCTGATGCAATTTCGCTGAGGTTGATTGTTTTTTTGTTTTGCAGGGATTTCTCATAGTTGATCACAAAAAATTTATCCTGATCAACGGTAGCGTCCTGTTTGTTAGTTTCATTGCGGTGACACTGAACTAATATGAAAGTCAGGATAATTAAGAGTATATTTTTCATAATGAAGGGATTAGTATATTGTTTTATCACATGTCGCCCTTTCAGGGCTTAAAAGATTTTCGCATTCATTTTCGCAGGGCGATGCCCTGCGCTGTTATCTTTCATCCTTTCAGGCCTGAAAACCAACCTGTCAAATTACGCATTCAAATCCCACAATTACCCTACACCCAGCACCCTGCACCCAGTAACCAGCACCCATCACCCAAAACCCTGCACCCAGCACCTTGAACCTTGAACCCAGAACCCAGAACCCTAACCCTTAAACCCTAACCTACCTCACCCCCAACCTCTCATCAAAATCCTCCATCAACGTCCTATTCCTTTCAAAATCATACAGCGTTAATTGTCTTATCCTATAATAGTACTGCCAGTATAGTCTGAGTGCTTCGATATAATTCAGGTTGGCCTGGTCCTGGCGTTCGAGGGCGAGGGCCAGACTGTTCACATCGGTTTTGCCGATCATGAACCGTTGTTTGGTGATGTTGTATGCCTGGGTGGCCACCTCGCGGGTTTCCAGGGCAGTTTCCACCACATCCTGCTGCATGTTGAAATCGCTGACTGCCAGCATCACGGCTTGCCGGAAGTCGGTTTCGGCCTGTTCGGCCGTGAGTTTCACCGCCTCATAATTGCTTTTAGCCATGTTGTACTGACCGCGCCGCTGTCCCCAGTCGATGATGGGTATCGACACCCCAATCGTAGCGCGTTGCTGGTCGAGTGGACTGTTATAGGTTTCAGGAAGTTTTGAATCCTGCTTGTTCAAACCGTAACTGGCAATCAGAGAAGCATTAAGAAGTCCTTCGCGCTTTACCTGTTCCACATTTCCTGCGGATTCAAGCACCTGTTGTTTGTATTCCAGCAATAACGGGTTGTTGGTCTGTGCTTCGGTAAGGGCTTTGTCGAAATCCACCCGGAATGCCGGCAGGGATTCGGGCACATTGAGTACGATACCCTGATCTTCGGGCATCCTCAGATAGGAAAAGAACGCAAACCTGGAACCGTTCAGCCGCTTCATGGCACTTGCCAGCTCATTCCTGGCGTTCAGAGCCTGCACTTTGAGGGTAAGAACTTCTGCCTGGGAAATGGTGGCGATCTCCAGCCGTTTCTGACCGATTGCATAAAGGGTATCCGCATTGGCCAGGTTGGTACCGGCCATGTTAACCTGATTCTGTGCGGCCAGTAAATCAAAGAAGTACCCGGAGACTGTCAGGGATATGGTTTCGGACGACTGTACATAGCTTTTTTGTGCCTTTTCATATTTCAAAGGTTCAGTTCTGCGTTTCCATTTGAATTCGTTATAGCCCAAAATGGGTTGAATAAGACCAATCCTTAAAGGTACAGTGGAGAATTGGGTGTAATCGTTATCGCCAAAATTCTGAAGTCTTCCCACCTCCGAATCCACGTAAATTGTTCCGCCGCTGAAAGGCAGGTTTTGTCTTATGCTTGCATTGGCATAGGAATAGATATTCTGCTGTTCGCGGTATTCGTCGATATCCAGCACCGAATTGTACCGCTGGGTAAGTGCCCGGTTGTAATCGAACAGGGTGGAATTCAGTGTCAACGAAGGCTTCTTTTGTGCCAGGTAGGAACGGTATTCCCAATAACCGGCGAGGTAAAGATTTTTGTACCTGAAAGCTGTGAGAGAGCTATCGGTAGCTATTCTCACGGCATCGGACAGCGAGAGAATTTTCTGTCCGTTTACAAAAGCAGGAATCAACAACAAACTGAGAAGATAACACTTAACAGGGTTCATATTCAGGTTCTTAATGAGAAAAACAAATCCTACTCACGCCAAACAGCCAACCCTACTCACATTTCAATCACCTTTTACAATAAGTCGAATAACTAGCGGAAAATTAGACAAAATTTTTTAAATATTTCAGGTTTCAGGTTGTTTCAGAGAGTTTCATTTTGTTTCATATTGTTTCCTTCGCCCGCCGTAGCTTTAGCAGAGGCGGGAGGTGGTTGTAAGGTGCTGGGTAACTGGGCACTGGGTAACTGGGTACTGGGTAACTGTGTGCTAAGTATTGTGGAACTGGGTTTGGAGTGTGATAAAATTTGAATTTAAAAATACAACTAATAATTTAGTCATGCAACTAAGTTGTTAGTTTTTTGCACCTGAAACTTGTAACATTATGATTTTTATTTATTCTTAGCTATCGACTTCAGAGGATTAATAAACTTGTCAATCAAGCGTGTTTCTCTGGTAACAATTTCAGCCGAACCACTCATCTCCTGGGTGAACTGCAATTCTTTACGATAACTGGTGATCATTCCTCCGGGCAACTCAATTTCAGCAACATAACCATCCTTTTCAGGGATCTTTGAAATATCGCCGACAATTCCATGCAGTATCCCATATTCCATATAAGGATAACCGGAAAGTTTGATAATCACCCGCTGGTTCGGTTCCACTTTCCCGAACCTTTCTGCCGGAATAACTGCTTTCCCGATGATTGTTGTTACTCCTTCAGGAACAACTGTAGCTATCTTGTCGCCGGTTGTTACCACCTGGTTTTCACTCCAGAATGATGATAAAGTTACGGTACCTTCTATCGGACTTCTGATCAGGTATTGTTCCTCGTAAACGCGTATTGCAGTTTCCAGGTTTTGTCTGATCTCATCAAGGTCCAATATATATTGTGCTATTTCATTCTCCATCTGAAGTTTTAATTCGAGTATGGTCTGAGTCAAAGTGATAGTGGTCAATTCGGAATTCTTGAGGGATGCCTCCATACTCTTTACAGAAGCATCCTTTTGATTGAGTTGCTGCTTTTCAGTTTCATATTCGGTTATGCTATATCCTCCGCCAATATAAACAGCAGAATCTCTTTTAAACTTCCTGAAAGCAAGTAATCTATCGTTATTTGCGATTTCTTTCTGCTGGAGCAAAATCTGATGATATTCCTGCTGCATCTTTATTTGCTTTTCTATCAGAACAATTTTTTGCTTAATATAATCCTGTAAGAGGTAATTCCTGAAATCATTCCAGGTTTTTCTGAATTGCTCATACAGTGGCTGCATGTTTCCTAATGAAAGATTTCCGGTATTCTCTCTTACCAATACAATTTCCTGCCAGTTCATTTCCAGATCAGTTCCTTCCATTTCCTTCTTCAGCAGGCAATAATGCTCATAATTCGCAGTGTTTTCTATAACTGCGATAAGATAACCTTTTGTCACTTGCTGACCTTCTTTTGCATACAGCCTGTCAATCTTGCCCGATACTTTGCAGATCATTGCAGCCGGGGCATTGGTTGTTGTAATAAATACCGGGGCCGAAACGGTTTCAGGATATTTTATCAGGTAGGCACCAAGTACAAGCAATACAACTATGCTAAATAACACAGTCAATCCCCAACGCAAAATCCAGCCCGGGATCTCGGTCATGATTTCGCGGACGGGCTCACTGTGAAGCTCGATTTTTTCTGTTTCGGGATGAAGCATCAGAATTAAGAAATTAAAAATTAAAAAATACAAAATCAGGGAATTAAGAAATTAAAAAATAGTAAATGAATGCGTTACGTGTTATTACCGGAATTGTTTTTGGTGGTTTTAAGAATGGCAGCAATAATGCGCAAAAGTTCATCACAATGATCCATGAGTATTACAAAGTCTTTTTTCTCCAGATATCCTGAATCATGAAGCAAGCGTAACCAGTATCGGGTTTCTTTTGCCTCCTTAAAGGATATCTGTAGCTTGGCTATAAACTCCTTCCTTGAAATTCCTCCGGAAGCTTCCTCAACATTTGCTCCGATTGAAGTTCCGCTTCGCAACAACTGTTTTGAAAGCACAAACTCCTTTTGCTCGCGAGAAAGTTTTTGAAACGCTTTAACAATAAGCAATGCAAACTCATATGATTTATCCTTTAAAACATTCTCTTTCATATTTCTTATTTCTTAATTTTTTATTCTTTCATTCTTTCATTCTTTAATTCTTTAATTCTTTAATTTCTTTATTCTTTAATTTTTTAATTCCCCAACTCCAGCTGATCCCTCACCAAATTAAAATACGCCCCTTTCTTTTTAACCAGTTCCTTGTGGTTACCAGTTTCAACTATCCTCCCCTTTTCCATCACCACAATCTGATCTGCATTTTTCACAGTACTCAATCGATGTGCTACAATTACAACCGTTCGTCCATAGAAGAACTGTTTAAGGTTTTCCATGATCACCCGTTCATTTTTAGCATCGAGTGAATTCGTAGCTTCATCGAAGAAAATATAATCAGGGTTTTTATAAACTGCCCTGGCTATTAAAATTCTTTGCTTCTGACCGGTGCTCAGGCCGTGACCGTCATTCCCGATCCGGGTGTTGTACCGGAGAGGTAATGATTCGATATAATCATTCACATTGGCCGTTTTCACTGCCTGCTCCAGTTTTTTCCTGTCCGGCATTTCATCCATTATACCAATATTGTTAGCAATGGTATCCGAAAAAACAAAGCCTTCCTGCATCACCACCCCACAGCGCTTTCGCCATTGCGACTGGCTATATTGTTTAAGTTCAATGCCGTTCAGATGTATCTTTCCTATGACAGGCTCATAAAAACCAAGCAATAGCTTTAACAAAGTAGTTTTTCCGCTTCCACTGGTACCCACAATAGCTGTAATTCTATTGGAAGGAATTACCAATGAGATGTCATCCAGGACTTTTTCAGAATGCGGTCCCTCGTACTGAAAGGTAACAGCGGATACTTCAATATTCCCACTGCCTGGTATCTCCTGTATCCTTTTATCTTCGGGCTTTTCTTCATCTTCACGGTTATGGATTTCTCCTAATCTCTCAAGACTTATCTTTGCATCCTGTGCTGCCTGGGTAAAACCGATGAATTGTTGTATGGGAGCATTGAGCTGGCCGATGATGTATTGCACGGCCATCATCATGCCCAGGGTCATATCGCCGGTAATTACAGCTCTCGCTGAAAGAAACGAGATGAAGAGATCCTTTGCCTGGTTGATAAAGGTGGCGCCTAATTGCTGGTTCTGGTTAAGCGCCAGGCCTTTGATGCTTACCTTGAACAACCGTGCCTGTATACTTTCCCATTCCCAGCGCTTTTGTTTTTCACAGGCATTGAGTTTGATTTCCTGCATACCGGTGACCAGTTGCACAATATTGCTTGTATTGGCAGATGCCTGCTGGAATCTTTTATAGTCGATCTCCCTTCTTCTTTTCAGGAAAATCATAACCCATGATATGTACAAAACACTCCCGAGCATGAATACACCCAGTATACCTACATGGTATACCGCCATGATAACCGTATAAATTATGAGTGTGAGTGAGGCAAATATTATATCTACCAACGATTGTGTAAGGAAAGATTGTATACGGTGATGATCCTGGATGCGCTGCATGATATCACCAATCATTTTTGTATCGAAAAAGGCAATGGGCAACCGCATCAGTTTGATGAGAAAATCAGAAATCAATGAAATGCTTATACGTGTGGTCACATGTAACATGATCCAGTTCCGGATGAAACCGTTGGCTGTTTGTCCCAGTGTCAGAACCATTTGAGCCACGAGGATCAGAATGATAAATGCCAGGTCGCCGTTACCGATACCATAATCTACGATCGACTGTGTCAGAAAGGGAAATATCAAGCTTAGAACGCTTCCGGCCAGCATGCCCAGTCCAAGCTGCAAGATGAATCGGATATAGGGTCTCAGGTAACCTAGTAAATATAGAAATCTTGTCTTCGGGCCTTTTTCATCTTCATGTGTATAAAAATCGGGGGTGGGTTCCAGCAGCAAAGCGGCTCCCTCGTTTGCGCCATTTTCTTTATGACTATACCAGCATTTCAGAAACTCATCTTTGGAGTATTCCAGCAAACCACTTGCCGGATCGGCAACATGTACCAGTGCTTCACATGTCTTGTGCTTTCCATTTTTCTTAATATCATAAACCACAACAAAATGCCGCTGGTTCCAGTGGGCTATGCAGGGTAACGGTACTTCATCACGCAGTTGTTCCCATGTAAGTCTGTAACCCCTGGTTCGGAAACCAATTTGTTCTGCAGCTTCACTTATGCCAAGCATAGAGACACCCTCACGTGTAATAAACGAATTATTTCGCAAATACTGAGTACTATAACTTTTACCGTAATATTTGGCCACCATGCGTAAACAGGTTGGCCCGCAATCCATGGAATCTAGTTGCTTGTAATGAGTAACCTTCATGGGCTAAGTTCAGAAGTAATTTCTCAAATCTATCAGAACCTAATAATTCCTTTCCATAACTCCATCCAACTATGCAAAACTATCTGAAACAAAATGTAACCTGAAACTTGAAACCTTGAACTTTGAGCCCAAACTGATGCACTACTCAACTGTTTTTATAAAGAAAATTACTGGATTGCTATTCTCATTAACACCAGTATAAATCTCTTCAATCTCATAGGCATTTTTGACGAAACAGAATTCACCGCTTTGTAAATTAATAGGTATCAAGTTGATAATTTTTTCTGTCTTAAATAAATCATCTGTAAAACCACCAGCCATATGATAGCCTCTTCGTTCCACCAGATCATAACAGAATAGAAACTCTTCAAATTTGATATTCGTGTAATTGACAAAAACATAGCGTTCAGTTCTATAAATGCTTCTGATTGTAATATTTCTTGTTCTTAGCTGTGCTTCTAAAATCTTTTGTGGATTTGAAGTATTATATTCGATATTCTTATCAATTACCAGGATATCCGAAAAATCAAATTTTATAGCTGGGATTTTCTGCAAGTTGTTAAATGTATAAAGCGTATCGCGCAGGAACGGCTCTGCAAGAAGTATTGGAAAATAAACATACATATTATCCTTTAGAACAGATAGGATATTTGCCGAAATCCCGCCAAACCAGTCAGCCTTTAATGAGGCTTCTAATATTTTGGTTGTATCAATGACTTTGAAGCGATCATTGAATCGAATTAGTTTTCCATAATACTTCCATTTTATATTTTCTGTTTTTAATGGTACCATTTCATCTGTGAATACCCAAAGCTCCTTTTCCAAACTGGTAATAAAATTTACAGAAGAATGCAATTCATCTTCCCCACTAATTATTATTGAGTTAAGAAACTCTGAATTAAAGCCGTAACAAAGAACGCTCCCTAAAGAGGCAATATAAACTTTACTGTTAATAGTATCTATAGCGAAATCGGCAACAGAATAATACTGTCCAGGTCCATGTCCCACGCTCCCAATTTGCTTCAAATAATGTCCTCGATTATCGAATTGTAGCACTTTTGATCCATCAAAAGCAAAATCTAAAACAAAAATAAATTCCTTTGTCTTTATTACTTTTCCAATTCTATTTATTAATGGAACAGTGTTTTCAAGAATAACATAATTCGAAATATTAAAAACCTCTGATAACCCTGCTGATATTATGTTCTTTGCATCGGTATCAACCACTTGTACACCCTCATTTACCTTGTTACAAGAACTGTATGTGCATAAAATAATAACAATTGCTACGATTGTAGAGTATCTCTTTCCCATATGAATTATTTTGTTCTGTTCAGGTTTACAATTTATATTTGCAACAAATATTCTGCTTTATATCGCAAAAAGCATATTCAATTAATTTATAAAACATTAACCCTTAATTCTTGAAACAATACAAAAAAATCTTTATGTACTTTACTTTAATGTAATGAGAATAATCAAGTATTCAGAAAACTATATGTTTGTGTGAAATACTGCCGTTTTGCGTTAATTTTTTTCAAATTTCTTATGGTTTTGTTTCATTTTTATATTTAACAGATGTGTCCTTACCTTAGTATGCCAGTCAATTTGCCCAAACAATTTTTGGAATCCTTTTAGCCGAGTGTAATGAAATGCCTAATGAAGTGAAAATCATATCATCAAAGATTCTGAGTAAAACGAACTAAACCAAATCAAATAATCATTACTAAGTATATACGACTAAGAAAGTTTTAGAATTAGAAACCGAGTTTTCTGAAAAGAGTCCTGGCGTTGACATACCAGGACACCTTTTATAAACAACTTCCTAACTACAACCCGAACAACCACCAAAAGTTCCACCATGAGCTTGACAATAGTCTTTTGCTAATCTCTCATCACAAGGTGAAATGGTGAACCAACCAGTTGTTGAGCACCAACACTGGGAATACCCTCCTCCTCTGAGAGTAATCAATTCTTCATTCTTTATTATTTTATCAGAATCAATCAGCAATTTACTTAATTTTTTCATTTTGTTAATCCTATAAATTGTTACTAATACTAAAAATTTCCCTGATGTATCCTTTCACAGGCAGTAACAGTTGTTACGGAAATTATTATCTTTGTATATTTACACCTCCTTTCTTTTAGAGGCAGGTCCGGGCAGGAGGCAAGTCATATAAGTATTGGATGCTTCCTGCCCTTAATCAAATTAACTTCCTTTACTTACGTTGAACAAGAACACCATTTATAAAGAACTTGTTTTTCAATACACTGATAGGTTAGTCTTTTCATAAAACAAATCATCAATTTGTTAATCTGTCCAAGTCAAACAAATAAAGAGCTATAAATATGTTATTTAAGATACACCTTCATTATAATTGGATTGTTATTCTCATCAATTTTACTGAAAACCGGATACATGCTTTTTAAATAGTCTGAGGAGTTCTTTTCCTCTTCCGAAAGCGATGAATAAGCTTCTGCAAAATCCGTAGCATTGATAATGCTGTATAAACAGTTATTATAATAATTAATATATCCGTTTTTGTTCGCTGGAGGAAATGCAGTAAAACGGTCAAGATCATTTTTAAAGAACACTTGTTGTGTCGGATTTTTGCTATCATTGCTTGAAAAGATCCTTGAAGTTTGTGATTCTTTTTTATAAATAGTAAATAATTGGGGTTCCTTAAATGATGTAAGGTTCAGCAACAGAAATGATTTGGTTTCAACAAAGGACTGGACTATGTATCCAAAGGGAAATCCTAATTCCATTAAATGAAACATGCTTTGGTCCCGCCATGCTTCCCATTCCAGTTTACTGCGACCAAGATCAATGACATATCTTGGTTCCCGAATAAAGTTTCTATCTACGGAAAAAACAGTATCACAGAATTGTTCCTTAAATAATACACATGAATTCGTTATTTGATAATGATAATCATAAGGTATGAATGAAGGCCAAATATTCTCTTGAGATTTATCATATTTGCGATAATTGTTATACAAAATCCGCACGGAATCACTATCTAAATCAAAGAATGAATAAACAAACTTTACTCTAGGTAATTGTGGCACAGAAATGAATAAGCTTCTATTAAAATAGCCAATGGACCATGGTGGTAAATTCTCAGGCGGATTAATCGGCTTATTGATCGACTTAAGATAATCACCATCATAACTATATTCATTTATGATATTGCTTTTGGTAAATACATAAACAATCCCATTTTCTTCATCAACCGCAAAACAAACCGGGTTAGACTCTCCTGGTCCATGACCAACATTATACAAACTATTATCAAAATCACCATTATTATTAAACCTGAGTATCTGTAAACCATCCTTTATAAAAAAGCAATTACTCGTTACCACAAAGTTATAAATATCACCCATTAATGAACTATCAGTAGTTTGTAAAGGAATATATTCAATCCTCTCAGCTATTTCCGAAAGATTCATGGTATCTGAATTAACCTCTGATAGGTTTAAATGGATAGTTATAGGTAAACTAGTCTTTTCTTGTTCAGAATTTTCCCTGCTGATACAGGAGACACAGCCAAACAAAAAAAGGATTGAACCGAAAAACGCATTAATGGTCTTCATACTAAGGTAGGTTTTCAAAATTCCAATAATTGGGGAGTTGAAATTATGGATGTAAATAATTAGGAGAACATAATATATGTTTACTTTGTTTTCCAGCAAAGAGAATAAAGCTAACAATGTAAAGCCTTTTTGCAATCAGACAACAAGATGTAATTAATATATTAAATATTTCATCAATAGATTTATACAATTATAACGCTACGGTACAAAGGTACCGTAGCAAATAGCAATTAGGAATTTGTACAGACATTAAAGTAGGGCATACCAGGTACTACACTGCAATGCGTACACCATCCCCAGCAATCACTGTCAGAGCTACACTTGTATCCACAAGGTTTATCGTACCCCCCTCTGAGGGTTACTAATTCCTCACTCTTCATTATTTTATCAGAATCAATCAGCAATTTACTTAATTTTTTCATTGTTTTTATCTTATAATTTTTATTCTCTGCATGCACAAACTACCCTGATATATCCTTTCACAGGCCGAAACAAATGTTCCGGAAATTACTACCTTCGCATAATTACGCCTCCTTTCATTTAAAGGAATGGTTTGGGCAGGAGGCTAGTCTTAATAGCATTGTTGGCTTCCTGCCCGTTTAATTCTTGCCATTCATTCTCATTTTTCATCCTCTTTAAAATTAATGTGTTAGAGTCTGTTTCAACATTTGCTCTTCGCGTATTGTGGGTAAAAAAGAAATGTGTTTTAAATCCTCTATGTCATATTGTTTATGTAAAAGGTATCCATTTACATAAATTGTTGGTGTTCCATTTACATTGCAATCTTTATATAATTTGTAATTCTCCTTTGTAATCTCATCAGTTGATTTGACTTTTACCGGAATATTATATTTCTCATAAATATCACTTGATGAACTTGGAGATCGTTCATAGTATTGTTCCAAAAGTTCCATGGCTTCCTTTTTTCTATTTTGTTCGTTTAAATAATAGATAGCATTAAGTGTTTCAAGATCTGATGCGATAAGAATGATAAAAACTTTTATACCATTGTCTTCACTTAGTACTTTCCTGATTTGCCTAAAAGCTCTTGCACAAGGCGAACAATGCAGGCTCAAGAATGCGGTAATCATTGATGAAGCTTTCTCTGATCCAAATAAAAGACTATGGTTTGTTACTGGAATGTTATAGTGAGGTTGGCTAAATAAAAGGGCTTTCAGAACATCCGGATTTTTTCTGAATCCGAGATACTTTTGATAATGAGTTGCATTTGCCACTTTTTCACGATAGTACATGTTAAACAAAGTATAAATAATACCGACAACCCAGAAAGTAAATATGAAACTCAATATCTCAGAAAATGTTAATTGAGATAATTTTAAATAAGGAATAAGCAGTAGGAATTCGAAAATTAATATCAACTGTACCCCCAAACAAAGGGGACACCACTTTTTAAGTATGAAACCCTGATAATATATCGAATAGACCGGATAGGGTAACGCCAATGCTGAAACCAAAGCCAGCAAAGAAAAGTCTGGTGTTCTTATGGTTTGCAGTAACGCCAGGAAGCCTCCCAGAAAGTATATAAATCCAATATCCGCCCATCCGAACCATCCAAATATCTTCGACGCCTTGTCATTTAACACCGTGTTGCAGCTTGTGTTTTTGTTAATATGGCAGATTTTATCACCAATTGAGGTATGGATATCAAACTCTTGAAAAATCAGCAATACGGAAAGTGCAATACCCATTGCTTTGGTTAAAAAAAGAAGATACTGGATTTTATTTATATACAGACTGTCTTGAAAAGATAACGTTATTATTGCAACTATTGCGAAGATCAATATTGTTCCTATTATTGCCGGCAGCAGCATCCTTTTAAGTATTTCATTCTGCTTTTTAATCCGGAATTCTCTTTCCCCTGATTTTTCGGTAGGATTAATCAATACAACTGCTCCGGAACACATTTCTAAGAAGTCATTCAATGTATTCGTCCTCTTGGTTTTGTAAGAATCAAAATAATAAATCGCTTCATTATTAATTCTTGTTACAAAAACCAGTTGTCCTCCATCAGCCTTTAAATGAGCGATAAATGGCGATTTAATACCCTTGATTTCATCTGGTTTATATCTTACCGGATAATTTTCTATCTCCCACTCATTCAAAACGTCGCAAATGCTTTTGAACGTTGGATACTGTGGATGGGCTTTAAGGGATTCCCTGATGGTTCCGTTGGTCACAGGTATCCTAAAGTGCCGGATAGCTCTTTGCAATACCGCTATGGTATTGTCCTCTTTTGTATTAATCATATATATCTATAAAAAAAATCACATGTTACTTGCTACTTTCAGATATTCCTGAACCATGGTTTGCGATGTGAAAATACTCTTGGCTCTTGCTAGTGAATTATTAGAAATAAGGTTCCTTATTTCAGCATTATTTATCAGTTTCTTCATGCAATCAGCCATCATCTCCGTATCAGGTATCAGTCCATATTGATTGGCTTTTGCTTTAGTCATCTTTACTAGGAGTGCATTTTGGTTATGTTGAAATAGTTCAGCCAAACCGCCAACTTTAGTTGCGACTACAGGTAAACCACAATGCATCATCTCCAATGCCACGTAGCTGCAATGTTCCTCTAATGATGAAATAACGCCAATGGTGGCCATACTATATAATCCCAGGATATCAGCGAGCGGGATAAATCCTAAGATACTGACATGTGTCGAGAAAGGCCGTGTCCATTTTATTAAATTATCCATCTCGCCATCGCCGGCAATTACCAGCCTGCAATTCTTATTACTTTGCAAAAGAAGATTGAATGCCTTTGAAAGATATTCCAGTCCTTTTATTTCGTCAACTCTACCACTGTAGAGTACTATATTCTCATTTTCATTCAATCCATATTTCTCAATTAATACCTTTTTTTCGGTTTTTTGGATTAAGCCATTATGATCCATTCCATTGTAGATTACTGTAATCTTTTCAGAAGGAATCTTTTTTTTCATCAGATGCACTTTGCCATGTTGTGTCACTGTCACAAAATGGTCAACAAGATCGTATGTAAGCTTCTCAATATCTTTACCTTTTAGTGGGTCTGGAAAATCATATATGAAAAGGTGCTGGGTGAAAATGATCTTACAATTCATTTGTCTTGCAAATTCACTTCCTATAAAATATTGAAAGACAAAATTCAGGTGCACTATATTCTCACTGTCTGGAAGAATATGAGCTTTTACAAAGTGAACAATACTCTTAGCCAATTTGGTTTGGTACCCTACTGTATTAGGAGCAACACCAGGATACTTGATTGATGGAATTTTAAAATAGGTAATTTTAGCTTCTTTAATTATAGTTGGTTCATTGCTATCACTAATTCCGATTTCAATAACAGAAACATTAATATTTGCAGAAGCAGCAAGGCCAGTAGATAAATTTTTAATAAAAGTGCCAACCCCATAAGTGGTGCCTCTGTCTTTACTGGAGAGTATAATCCAGTTTATTTTACCTGCTTTCATTTTTCTCTGGAACAGATGCTTAATAATTCCATCCTGTTCTGCCGTTCAGCAGCTCTATCTGCATACCAACTGTTTTGCCTTGCAGGATGATATAAATGAAATAAATAACCATTTGTTTGATAAATCGGATAACCAAAAACTTCAAAACGCTTAACTCTTTCTATATCTTCTGGCCCCCAACCATAAAAATTCGTATTTTCACCGCCGGTTTCAAGGTATTTTTCACGATTTAAAAAGCAAATACCTCCCACACTATGATTTCCAAATATTAAAGGCATCTGGCCAGCAAAGTTCAACAGGACTTCATGGTCGAGTGTTTTTCTGAAAAGGTAACTGGTAACTCGGTCAAATGAACAGACCCTGCCATCATAGGGCAACGACAAGAAAGCCTTTCCTTCCCTCAATGATGATACTGCCTCTAGTATCTGTACCGGTATGCCTATAACATCCACGTCCCAAATGGCAAAGAAAGGTGTCTGAACCTCGTCCTGCATTATTTTAAAGTATCTCGTGCGATGAAATACCGGATCGGCATCTTTGATAAACCTGTATGTAACCTTTGAGAATTTTTTTCCGGGATAAAACCTCTGCCTGGCGTCCGCCTCCAACACATAAATGTGTATATCATAATCCCGCAACAGTACTTTCAGTAAAGCCGTTAAATTGGCTTTGCGTTCCGGTGAATCAATCCTGACCGTAATCAGTGCTGTTACATCGGATAAATCAATGCGCTTTGGATACAACCTCATTCGCATTACATTGATTTTCGTCTGATTGATATATAAATGCCTGTCTTTCAAAATCTGAATATGCATGAAGTAGTAATGAAAGGCCTACTCCTGCCAACCCTTTATCCAGGCATAACGTGTCATTGGAAATCGCTTTAATCCGTCCGCTCAGGTAATCTACATCCTGAATATGCCTGACAGCCAGGTCAGTAATGATACCGGCTTCCGTTTCATCGCTAAAGCTTGTATAATAAATCAATGTATTGCATGTGTTTAAAATGAATTCTGATACTGCATTTTCACCCTCCGGAAATCGTCCGGATTTTCGCCAGCCTGTTTTAATATCAGTAAGGCTGATACCATTAAGTGACTGTATTTGTTCTAATAAATGGCATAAAGTAAAATTATCAATGATGCTTTCTGAGCATTGCCATTTGTTCTTTGCATATTCAGGCAATATTCTTATAAGTTTTCCGGTTGCTGCCGGAAACAGTGAAATACGGTGTGTTTCAATCAAGAAGTAAGTTAAGGAACATAACTGCCTTACTGTCAATTGCGGCACTTTCTGATTAAACATCTCCTTCCTTATCAGCAGCCGCTTACAGTCTTCCAGCAGATAAACCATATGTGTTTTTATTCTGAGCAATGACAGGTTATCATCTGCGCTTTCTTTGCCTTTAAGTCTTGCCAGGTAATATAGTCCGATACTATATATTTCCTGGTCATCCATTATGGTGAAAGGCCTGGCCAGGATTCCTCCCAATACCGAATTATCAATTGCAGCAAGGATTTCATTTGTATCGCCTTCTGCAAATCCATTCTGAACCAGGTATTCAATGCCCCATCCGATTCCGGTCAATCCGTTCTCAAAATCAAGCGGAGTCTTAATATCAATCTCTTCAAATATTTCATCCAACAATTCTCCTGCAAATTCTTCATAGTTCTTATCACCTGTTTTCCTGGCCAAATGGTAAAAGAAAATGCAAATCCCCATTTTACCATGCATAAGCCCCAGGTTATCGATGAAACTGGCATTTAGCAGGAGAATATTTGTGATTCTTTCCAGAATGTTTTGATGTAAAGCTTCCAAGGTATTACAATTTGCAGTTAACCCATCCTCACCTGAATCTCCTGAAGTGATTTATTAAAAATAACCCTATTTCTATTGAAGACCTACTCAAAAGGGATATCTAACAATAATTCATGCTGAATAACATTTATTCGGCAAAACCGACGGCAATTTTGAATATCTAACGGTCCGGTTTAATTTTGTGCCAGGTAAGTTTTAAGTCTGCTCAATAGTTCCGGTTTGTATTTCCGTGAAAAAGGTACTTCGCCGAATCCATTTACTTTCAATCTGAAGGATGTGTAATTCAGGCTTTCGATATACCGGCAGTGAACAATATGCGATTGATGACACCGGCAAAAATCAGGTCTTTGAAGCTGTCCATCGAACCACCCGAGGCTATGAAACGCTTCAAATGACGTACCATCATAAAGTGTGATAACAGAATGCCGCCTGGCTGTCCGAATTGTAACTATGGATTCTATTTTTACAACTCTAACACCATTACAAGTCTTTACTTCAATTAACTGCATCTTTTCCATAAACTGAGTTTATTGTTGAGTTGAACAATAAGGGCCTGAACGAATCAACAATTTCTTTCCCAACCTGAATAACCACGTCCAACAATATTTCAGGAAAGTAACTTTCAAATTTCAACTCCTCTAGCGTAATATCCCGTCAATTCTGCTTTCCCCCAACCTAACCTCAACTGCTTCTGCCTGATATTCAAGAAATATGAACAAACTTAAGAAAAAAAAAAAAACAATTCTGCCAGTTTTTGAAAAAAATATCTGGATTCGGTGGGGGGGTGGGTATTGGGTTCAAGGGTCAAGGGTCAAGGTTCAAGGTTCAAGGTTCAAAGTTCAAAGTTCAAAGTTCAAGGTTTCCTTTGCCCGTCTGTAGTTTTAGCGGAGGAGAGAGGTGGTTTCAGAGTGCTTCATGTTGTTTCAGATTGTTTCAGATTGATTCAGATTGTTTCAGATTGTTTGATATTGCCTGCCTGTCTCTTCAAGGCCCATGCACGGCAGGCAGGCCGGTCAGAGTCAATATGGGATACTTATGACGACCTAATATTGTTGGCGTTCGGTATCTGCCTGGTCGGCAAACAAAACAGGC
Organism: Bacteroidales bacterium; assembly: GCA_041737175.1. GTDB lineage: Bacteria > Bacteroidota > Bacteroidia > Bacteroidales > UBA10428 > UBA5072. Next base: position 130,016 of record JBGSSF010000025.1, on the reverse strand, counting down.
AAGCTCTTAAACAATTTTCAACAGTTTCCAGTTTAATGAACCAGATACTATCTAAAACGGAATTATTATCATTAGTCATTCTCTTCGTAGTAATACGAGTAGTCAATCCCTTTCATAAACATTTCGAGGTCGTTTATTTTGGCGGTGAGTGCTTTCTCTAAAAGGGTTTTTAAAACACTACTTTTGGTTGGACTTAGTATCATTGCGTTCATGTAATCTTGCTTGCTTATTTTACTCCAATCTACGCATCTTTTAAGACGTTTTTTTAGCATCAAATCCAACCATATTCTAGTAGTTCTGCCATTACCGTCCATAAAAGGGTGTGCAATGTTCATTTCTACATATTTGTTTACGATTTCGTCAAATGTAGTTTCGGGCATTGCTTCTATTTGCTTTAATGTATCACCTAAAAAGCGTGATACGGCAAATTGAAAGTTACCCTTTGAAATATTTTTTTGTCTGATTTGCCCCGCAAAATCATACAATCCGCCAAACAAATAAGCATGTATTTGTTGCAAACCTTTGGTTGTGCCAACTTCTATGCTTTTGATGAAAGAACTTTCAAACAATGCATACGCTTTTTTTTTGCTTTTTCCGTCTATGCTTTCATCACTGTATGTAAACCATTCAATAAATCGGTTTGCTTTTTTGCTCGGGAATTCTTTGCCTAAGGCAACAATGCCCGTATAATCCAGCATATCAGTTAAATATCTTTTACCGTCACTTGCTAAAAGTTTCAGTTGGGTAGTGGCACTAACCAACTCGTTTTTTTCCTTTTTCAATTTGGCTTTAAGGTACTTCCAATAATTACGGGTTTTGGTATAGTCGTCTTGGTCGGTAAGTAAAGCAACAATATCCAACACGCTAAACCACCATTTGGCGTTTTGCTCGTCCCAAAAGGCTCGCACTTCACGGTCTTTAAAAAAACGAATGGATATTTTTGTGTAACTCAAAATTTTTGCTATTCTGCAACGCTTTAATTTTCTACCCAAAGTTATGATAATTTATATCTTGCAGTTGCTGTCTGCTGCATTACGGTGCTGGGTATTGGGTAATTGTTACTAGATGTCAGGTGTTGTGTGCTGGCAACTTTGCCTGAAATTACTGCATTGCAGCAGAGCAGGGAGGGCCGTTTTGTCTTGACTTTTCTTGCTTCATTCTTTGTGTCCCCGCCTGCCCGAACGGCCGTTCGGGCAGGAAGACCAAGAATGAAGTGGGGTTTCGGTCAAAGCCCCGGCAGCATGTTAAAATCATAAAACCAGCTCAGCACTCATTTTTAGGATGAACTGAAAACTGAAAAACCCGGAAATCAGTTCATTTTAAATAGCATAATTATTATATTGAAAAGATATAAATATTACATACTTTTGCAATATATAATATAGATAAATGCCCTTTGAATTTGATGATAAGAAAAGTATTTCCAATAAAGCAAAACATGGCATTGATTTTATTGAGGCTCAAAAGTTATGGAATGATCCGGAAAGGGTCGAAATTCCTGCCAGAAATCTGGATGAACCCCGGTTCATGATCATAGGAAGGATTGGTATGGATATTTGGTCAGGTATATTTACCACCAGAAATAAAAACATCAGAATAATTTCAGTACGAAAAGCCAGGGAAAATGAAAAAGAAATATATGAAGGCTTCTGAATTCGACCAACGCTTTGAAGCAGGTGAAGATATGGTGGCCTATCTGGACAAATCCGGAATAAAAAAACCGGGCCTTGAACAACGACGCATTACGGTTGATTTCCCTGCGTGGATGGTTCAGCAGCTCGACAGGGAAGCCATCCGCCTGGGAGTTACACGGCAGTCCGTCATTAAGATGTGGATATCACAGAAGATTGCTGAGAAATCGGCCTAGTTGACCAAACTAAAAAAAACATGCTATTTTTACATCCAATTCTTATCCTAAAAACGGCCACTAAGCTCTTCACCCATGCGTAATATCAGTTTCTTCAGAAAACTAACCATCCTGACATCAGCTGTGTTGCTGTTTGCCATTGGTTGCAGTACAAAAAACAGCGACACATCCCCCGTAGACACCACCAAAACGGTTGTGTATGTATTTCCGATCCGTGACGAGATCGCCAAAGCTTCATTCCGGGTTATGAAAGAAGCTTTTGCCGAAGCAGCCGGTGTAAATGCAGACTTCCTGCTCATCCATATGAACACATACGGGGGACGGGTGGACATTGCAGATTCCATGCGAACACGTATTCTCAATACGCCTGTCCCTGTCATTTGTTATATTGACAACCAGGCCATATCCGCCGGGGCACTCATCGCCATTGCCTGCGACAGCATTTACATGCGCAGCGGGGCCAACATAGGCGCAGCTACGGTGGTGGACCAGACGGGCGCCGCAGTTCCTGATAAATACCAGTCGTTCATGCGTTCCACCATGCGATCCACAGCTGAATCCCACGGAAAGGATACGATCATACAGGGCAATGACACCATCCTCAAATGGCATCGTGATCCACACATTGCCGAAGCCATGGTGGATCCCCGGGTTGTCGTGGCAGGCATTGACGATTCCACCAAAGTGCTCACCTTTACGGCAGAAGAGGCAATGGCCAACGGATTTTGCGAAGGCATGGCCGCTACCATCCCCGAGGTTTTGCAAAAAGCAGGAATAAAAGATTATGAACTGGTGACATACAGACCCACCGGCGTTGACAAGATCATCGGCTTTTTACTGAGCACCGTGGTTCAGGGCATCCTCATCATGATGATGATCGGTGGCATCTATTATGAATTGCAGTCACCGGGCATAGGATTCCCGCTCATCATTGCCCTTACCGCTGCGCTTTTGTATTTCGCGCCCCTGTACCTCGAAGGCCTCGCTGAAAACTGGGAATTGCTTTTATTTGTGGCAGGTATTGCTCTCGTAATCCTTGAAATATTTGTTTTCCCGGGTTTCGGCGTGGCCGGAATATCGGGCATTGTTTTGATCGTGGCCGGACTGACCTTAAGCCTGGTCGACAATGTGGCTTTCCGCTTTGAAGGTAGCGAGGCCATGGGACAGCTTGCCAAAGCCCTGTTCACTGTTGTGGTTTCGGTTTTCCTTTCTTTTGTTCTCGCCATTGTCGGCACCAAAAGGTTTGCATCTTCCAAAGCCATGTCAGGACTGTCACTCAGCACTGTCCAGGATCACAATGAAGGCTATATCAGCATCGATGCCCGGCAGAAAGAAATGATCGGCAAAACAGGAACAGCGCATACCATGCTGCGCCCATCGGGCATGATTGAAATTGACGGGGAATTTTTCGATGCCAAAGCCGAAATCAGCTATATCGATAAAGGGGAGAAGATCCTTGTGGTGCGGGATGAAGCCGGTCAGCTGTATGTTGTTAAAGCCTGATTTAATTAGAATCCGCTTATGAGCAGCCGTTCCCTGATAAGATATATCCTGTTAGCCATTGCCCTGATCTTTGTGATCGCAGGCATCAAAATTGCCTCGGTTTACAAACAGGTCTTCAGCCCAAATATCGAGACACCGGAGAAGAATGAGTTTTTCCTGTATATTCCTACCGGTTCGCAATATGAAGATGTGGTTGCCCTGCTTGAAAAGGAAAAGATGATAAAAAACCGGAAAACCTTCGACTGGGCGGCTGAAAAAAAGAAATATCCCGAAAACATTCATCCCGGCCGTTACCGTATCCGCAACAACATATCGAACAATGAGCTGCTTAATATGCTGCGCGCCGGTTTGCAGGAACCGGTTAATGTTGTTATCAACATGGCCCGGACCACAGAAGAACTCGCAGGCAAGATAGCGGAACAGATCGAACCCGGAAAAGATGATCTGCTGGCCCTGATGAACGATGAGTCCTATCTGAAGGAATACGGATTCAACAAGCAGACCGTACTGGGTATGTTTATTCCCAATACCTATGAATTCTGGTGGAACACAAGTGCAGAAGGCTTTTTTGAGCGCATGTACAAGGAATATGACAAATTCTGGAACCGCGAAAGAAGCGGCAGGGCAAAGGAAATGAATTTTACGCCGAATGAGGTCATTACCCTGGCATCGATCATCATTAACGAGACCAATAAGGAAGATGAATACCGGAGGATCGCCGGCGTTTATGTCAACCGGCTCAGGCAGGGAATCAGGTTGCAGGCTGATCCTACGGTAAAATATGCTTTGGGAGACTTTGAACGCCAGCGGATTCTCAAAACGGATACCTATATCAATTCTCCTTACAATACTTACCTGCATGCCGGATTGCCTCCCGGACCCATTGCCATTCCGGTCATTAAAGCCATTGATGCCGTTCTGCAATATGAGAAACATGACTTTATTTACTTTTGCGCCAAAGAAGACTTCTCCGGCTATCACAATTTTGCCCGTACGCTCGATCAACATAACAAAAACGCACGTTCATACCAAAAAGCATTGAACCGGCGTAAAATTTTGAAATAGTCATCGAAATAATTCCCCGGAGACTGAAATAAGATGTATATTCATGGCGCCTAAATCCTGTTGAAGCGTTTTACCCCATGGACAAAATCAAATTCGGAACCGATGGTTGGCGGGCTGTCATTGCCAAAGACTTTACCATTCAGAATATTATTAAGATTTCACTGGCCACTGCCCTTTGGCTTACCCGTAAATACAAGAACCCGTCGGCAGTAATAGGATACGACTGCCGTTTCGGCGGGGAAATGTTCATGGAAGCCACGGCAAAAGTTCTGGCCTCAAAAGGAATCCGGGTTTTCGTTGCAGAAAGATTTGTCACTACACCCATGGTATCGTTGGGTGTTGTAAGGCTAAAGGCTGAATGCGGCATCATCATCACCGCAAGTCACAATTCCAGTGAATACAATGGCTTTAAGCTGAGGGGAGAACATGGCGGGCCCATGTTCGAGAAGGACCTGAAGGATGTTGAGAACCTCATCAGCAATGATATTGAGATTGATCTGGAATTGCTGAACTGGAATTATTTGCTGGAACAGGGCCTGATCAATTACATCGACCTGGAAAGCATTTATCTAAAAGATATCCGTGATACCTTTAACCTGGGTGAAATAGCTGAATCGGGACTGAAATTCGGCTTTGATGCCATGTACGGAAGCGGCCAGAACATCATCACCAAACTGATCCCTAAAATACATACCCTGCACTGCGAGGTGAATCCCTCCTTCAAGGGTATCAGACCGGAACCCGTGAGGAAGAATCTCCATGAGCTTATCGAGCTGGTTTGGAATAAAAAGAACATGGATTGCAGCCTGGCAGTCGACGGCGACGGCGATCGCATTGCCATGCTCGATAAGGAGGCAGGATTCTACGATGCCAATCACCTGCTTCTGCTTCTGATACATTATTTCGCCGGTTATAAGCAGCTCAGGGGCAAGGTTGTGGTGAGTTTCTCCACTACGGCTAAGATTGAAAAGATATGCAAACATTATGATCTCGAAATGATCCGCACCCGGGTAGGTTTCAAGGATGCCTCAAAGATCATGACAGAAGAACAGGTACTTATCGCCGGTGAAGAATCGGGGGGCATTGCATTCGGAAGTACCATACCTGAACGTGATGCCATCAGGGCGGGATTGATGATCTTTCAATGGCTGGTTGAATCGGGGAAGTCCTTAAAAGCGCTGTACAATGAGGTATTGAGCATAACGGGACCTTTTGCCTATGAGCGAGCAAATCTCGAACTGAACCGGAATGCCAGGAACAAGGTCATGGAAAGATGCGGCAGCGGCGATTTCACCCGTTTCGGGCGATTCACCGTGGACCATTTTGAAGTCTTCGATGGCTTTAAGTTTTTCTTCAACCAAAATGACTGGCTGATGATCCGGTCATCAGGCACCGAACCTGTTATCAGGCTTTACGCCGAAGCCGAATCGGAAGAGGTGGCACAGGAGATTATATTCTCGGGGATGAAGGCGGTTATGGAATAGGCTGCAGGCTATAGGCTGTAGGCTGTAGGATATTGGTTGTGGGTTGTGGTTGTTGTGATTGTTGTGATTGTTGTGATTGTTGCAGGTTGTTGGTTGTATTTGAATTTTGTAGAGATTCAATTATTGTAGAAAAGCAAACGATCAAATCCTCATTCCCCCATTTACACATTTTCTCATTTTCTCATTTGCACATTTCCACATTTGCACATTTGCACATTTGCAAATTGGCACATTTGCAAATTGGCACATTAAAATGTTCCATACAAAGCATGCTCCTCCGTATTGCAGTAGATCGATGAGAAAAAGTAAAACCCCGGCCGGTTGGTTAGCAACTTGCGCTGCAGGTGAAGAACAGGATGCCCGACAGGCACGTTCAGCGTTTCATGTATCCTTTTATCGGCTCTCATAGCCCTGATACGCTGTTCACCGCTTTTAACCTCGATATGAAAAGCCTTTCTCAGAATATCGAAAAGCGACTGATCTTCGAAACGCCGGTTGCAAAAACGGGGCAGGTTAATATTGGGCAGGTAATTCAAGTCATAGAATACAGGAGTGTCATTTACAAGTCTGAGCCTTTCCAGGTAAATACATCCTGAATTCCGGAATTCATCACTCAAGGGAAACATGAAATCATCAGGCCATGGAATGATACATGGCTTTGATAGTATTTTGGTCTGCAGGTTGTGCTTGCCTAGCGCTGAAGTCGTTCCGGAAATAGACAGGATGCCGATCCCGTTTGGTGGTCCATAAACGATACTTCCTTTACCCTGGTGCTTTCGTATCATTCCCTCATTCAAAAGCGCATCCAGGGCATGCCGTACCGTTGGCCGGGTGATGCCAAACCTTGCACACAGATCGTTTTCCGATGGCAGCATATCACCTGGTTTGTAGGTGCCGTCCATGATCTGCTTTCTCAGAACCTCATATAATTGCCTGTATTGTGGTAAATCCGTGCGCACTAAAAATTTTTTTAAAAATAACTTGTAAATACAAGTTTGTTTTTTATATTTGTGTCAGATTGTATTCTAAGCATTTCACGGTTGTAAAGATATAAATTTATTTGACTTATATTTACAAGTTCAAAAAATTATCATTCCAAAATAATCATTAACCTATTATGGCAACACCCGTAATTATGCCCAGGCAGGGACAATCGGTTGAAACCTGCATCATTACCCAATGGACCAAAAAGAAAGGCGATGCTGTCAGGACCGGAGATATCCTTTTTTCCTATGAAACCGACAAGGCTTCGTTTGATGTGGAGGCGCAGGAGGACGGGATTTTGCTGGATATATTTTATAACGATGGAGATGAGGTGCCGGTTTTAACCAATGTGGCAGTTATTGGCAAAGCAGGTGAGGATGCGGGGGTGTTCAGAGTTGGCAGCGGCAGTAGGGGCAACCCCATGTGGTTGCCCGGCAGTAGCGGTCAACAGTCCAATGACAACATTCATGACAAAACCGGGCAACCACATGGGGTTGCCCCTACACCCCCCCGTCTCCGCATTTCCCCCCGTGCCAAATGCATGGCTGTTAAACTGGGTGTAAATCCTGAAAATATTTCCGGGTCCGGTCCAAATGGCCGGATCATTGTGCGGGATATTGAAACGGCTGGGCAGCCACAAGGGGTAGGGCAACCACATGGGGTTGCCCCTACGGATTTTGAATATACAGACAAAAAATTATCCAACATCCGCAAAATCATTGCCCGCACCATGCATGAATCCATCAGCACATCGGCGCAGCTCACCCATCACATGTCGGCTGACGTGCGTAAACTGCTGGCCCTGCGAAACCAGGTGAAGGCAGAAATGGAAAAAGGTGGTCCGAATATTACCCTCAACGACATGATCTGCTTTGCCGTAATCAGGGCACTGGAGAAATCACCTGAAATCAACAGCCACTTCCTGGGAGAGAGTATCCGGACTTTTAAAAAGATACATCTTGGTCTGGCCGTTGACACCCCCAGGGGACTTATGGTACCGGCTGTTCAGAATGTCGGCGAATTATCACTGAAGGGATTGTCCGGCCGGTTAAGGGATGCCGCCGAGCAATGCCGTAAAGGGAATATCAACCCTGAATTGCTGGCAAGCACAGCTGCAACGTTCACGGTGTCTAACCTCGGCAGTTATGGTGTGGAAATCTTCACGCCCATCATCAACCTCCCGCAGGTTGCCATCCTGGGCGTAAATACCATCATACACCGGCCGGCTGACCTGGGGAATGGGGTTTTCGGTTTCATCCCCGTGATCGGACTATCACTTACTTATGACCACCGCGCTGTTGACGGCGGACCGGCAACACTTTTCTTAAAGGAGATAAAGAATCAGGTAGAGAATTTTGAAGTAAGAATATAAAAGGTTGTGGTAGTTGTGGGTTGTGATGGTTAACAGTTACACAACAACCACAACAACCACAACAACCACAACAATTACAACAACCACAACAACCACAACAACCACAACAATACTTACCATGCCAAAAAGTCATTTCATCAATCCCGCCGACATCCGCAAACCCGGAAAACTCACTTTCGGCAGCATTCCGCTGAACCAATACAATAAAAGCATTGCCGATGAGCGGAAGAACTTCTCCGATGACGATTTTCTCCGCATCTTCCGTGATATGGTTATTATCCGTGAGTTTGAGAACATGATCAACGAAATCAAGATCAAGAACGAATACCGCGGCATCCCATACAACCATCCGGGTCCGGCTCACCTGTCGATGGGACAGGAAGCTTCGGCAGTTGGCATGGCTTATAACCTTACCGTGGATGACCTTATCTTCGGCTCGCACCGGAGTCACGGAGAGATCCTGGCAAAAGGACTCTCCGCCATTCACCAGCTCCCCGAAGCAGACCTGGTGCAGGTGATGAAGGGCTACTTCAACGGCAAAGTCATGGCTGTCGTGGAAAAAGACCATCAGGGAACAGTGAAGGACCTTGCTGTGAAATTCCTTTTGTACGGCACCCTGGCTGAGATCTTTGCACGCGAAAACGGATTCAACAAAGGTCTTGGCGGATCGATGCACGCTTTCTTCACTCCCTTTGGCGTATATCCCAACAACGCCATTGTCGGCGGCTCGGGAGACATCTCCGTGGGGGCTGCATTGTATAAGAAGGTCAATAACAAGCCCGGAATCGTGGTGTGCAACATCGGCGACGCCTCCATGGCATGCGGCCCGGTCTGGGAAGGCATATCCTTCGCCACCATGGACCAGTACACGCAACTTTGGGAGGAAGCTTACCGTGGCGGGCTGCCCATACTGTTCAATTGCATGAACAACCAGTACGGCATGGGCGGACAGACCTGCGGAGAGACCATGGGCTACGGCATTGTAGCCCGGCTGGGCGCCGGTGTCAATGCCGACATGATGCATGCCGAACGGGTGGACGGTTACAATCCGCTTGCTGTCATTGAAGCATTTAAAAGGAAAAAGAAGATCCTGCTTGACAAGAAAGGCCCTGTTCTGCTCGACACCCTTACCTACCGCATCAGCGGACACTCGCCTTCCGATGCATCCTCTTACCGCAGCAAGGAAGAAGTGGAAGCCTGGCAAAAGGCCGATTCCATTGTTCAGTACGGAAATGACCTGGTGAAAGCAGGCTTTGCAAAGCAGCCGGTCCTCGATGATAATAGGCAAAAGATAATCGAAGAGCTTACGGATATTCTGAAGCTGACCATTGACGATACTATTTCACCCATGCTGAATCTCATGGCCCATCCCGATGCCATCGGCGAATTGATGTTCTCGAACGGATCAATGGATGCCCTGGATACCCGGAAACCGGAAACCCTTCTTTCCCCGGAAGAAAATCCAAGGGTTAAGGCCCTGAAGAACAAGGAAAGATTTTATTTGGATAAAGAAGGAAAACCTGTATCCAAAGCAAAGCAATACCAGTTACGCGATGGTATTTTTGAAGCCATCCTGGATAGGTTTTATAAAGATCCTACCCTGGTGGCTTATGGGGAGGAGAACCGCGACTGGGGAGGAGCTTTTGCGGTATACCGCGGACTTACCGAAGCTTTGCCCTACCACCGGCTTTTCAATTCACCCATTGCCGAAGGAGCCATTGTGGGAACGGCCATCGGTTATGGCATGGCCGGAGGACGCGTGATCGCCGAGATCATGTACTGCGATTTCATCGGACGGTGTGGTGATGAACTCTTCAACCAGCTGCCCAAATGGCAGGCCATGAGTGGCAATCTAATTAAGATGCCTGTGGTGATAAGGGTTTCGGTCGGCTCCAAATATGGCGCGCAGCATTCGCAGGACTGGTCGTCGCTTATTGCCCATGTTCCGGGCATTAAAGTAGTATTCCCCACCACTCCCTACGATGCAAAAGGTCTGATGAACAGTGCGCTGCAGGGAACCGATCCGGTAGTCTATTTTGAAAGCCAGCGCATTTATGATGTCGGGGAACAGTTTCATGAAGGCGGCGTGCCCGAAGGTTATTATGAGATACCCATCGGTGAACCGGATATTAAACGCAAAGGTTCGGACATCACCATTCTGACCATCGGTTCCACCCTTTATGTGGCCCTGAAAGCCGCAGATACACTCCAATCAAAGTACGGCCTGTCGGCTGAGATCATCGATGCACGCAGTCTGGTACCCTTTAATTACGACCTGGTGCTCGAATCTATCCATAAGACAGGTAGAATTGTACTGGCCAGCGATGCCTGTGCCCGCGGCTCCTACCTGCGAGACCTGGCTTCGAACATCACCGAGCTGGCGTTTGATGACCTTGATGCACCTCCCTTGGTTGTCGGTTCGCGGAACTGGATCACGCCGGCCTATGAAATGGAGGAATACTTCTTCCCCCAACCTGAATGGATCCTGGATGCCATCCACGAAAGGATCGTGCCTCTGAACGGACATAAGACAACAACAGATTGGAGTGTGGAGGAACAGATGAGGAGAAGCAGAGAGGGAGTTTAAGGGGTAATCGGTAATCGGTAATCGGTAAACAGTAAACAGTAAAAAGTAAACGGTAAAATAGTGAAAAACATCCTCGCATCATTCCCGGATCAGCAATCGTTGCTGGAAATGTTCCCGGATAAGGAAACGCTTCCTGTAAATGCCCATCTCCACACCCCCTACTCCTTCAGCGCCTTTACCGATATCAGGCAGATATTCGAAATGGCGCAGAAGGAAAATATCTCTGTATTGGGCATTAACGATTTTTTTGTGACCGACGGATATGATTCATTTTACCAGGAAGCCATGAATTATGGGATCTTCCCGATGTTTAACATCGAATTCATCAGCCTGCTGAAAAAGGAACAAAAGGACGGTATCCGGATCAACGATCCGAATAACCCTGGACGTTGCTACTTCACCGGAAAAGGTCTGGACTTCCCTTACTCCCTGACTGATCCGCTGCGTACAAAACTGAAAAAAGTGGTCGCAGAAAGCCAGGACCAGGTGCGTGCCATGATTGCCAGGGCCAATGAATGGTTTGCACAGATCGATATGAACATCCGGCTCAGTTATGATGATATCCTTAAGAAATACGCCAAAGAACTTGTAAGGGAAAGGCATGTTGCCAAAGCGATAAGAATGGCTGTTTTTGATAAGGCCGGTAGTGACATGGACCGCATAACCCGGTTCACCAGCATATTCGACGGCAAGGCACCCAAATCACATCTTAATGACATTCCAGGACTCGAGAATGAGATCCGGGGTAACCTGCTGAAAGCGGGTGGCAAGGCCTTTGTTGAAGAAGACGATAATGCCTTCATGAGCGTGGAAGAGGTGATTGAGATCATTACAAGTGCCGGTGGCATTCCCTGTTACCCGGTGCTGCTTGATGACAGGAACGGCAATTATACGGAATATGAAAAAGATCCGGAATTCCTCCGGCAGGAACTCCTTAAAAAACAAATCGGCTGCATTGAGCTGATACCCGGCCGGAATGATGCAACACACCTGGAAAGATTTGTGAACTACTTCCATGACAAGGGATTTGTCATACTTATGGGTACTGAACATAATGCCCCTGATATGATCCCCATTACCTGCGATACACGCGGCGGGAAACCCCTATCGCCTGAAATGCAGCGCATTTCGTATGAAGGATCCTGCGTGGTGGCTACGCACCAGTACCTTAAAAGCAAGGATTTAACCGGATTTCTCAATAATCAGGGTATTCCCCGGACAACAGAAAGGGATTCCCTTGTTAAACTAGGTAACGCAGTGATTCATCATTTTGTCAAATCATTCAAAAGGGATCAATAATGGAAAAATCATTGTCCGGCCTGATCGGAATATCCCGGTTCTATGGTCAGAAAAAAGAGTACGTTATTGCCGGGGGCGGCAATACATCCTATAAGAACGAAACCGACCTGTGGGTCAAGGGCAGTGGCACATCCCTGGAAGATATCGGCCCGGAAGGTTTTGCGGTTCTCGACCGGAAAATGCTGATGGAAATGTCCGCTAAACAATACAGTCCCGATCCTTCAAAGCGCGAAGCTGAAGTGAAAGAAGACCTTCACAAAGCCTGTCGACCCGGCACTACCGTCCGGCCCAGCGTGGAAACTTCCCTGCATGATCTGATTCATTATGCCTTTGTGGTTCACACCCACCCTACCCTGGTAAATGCAATAACCTGCTCCAACCGGGCCGAAGAAACCATCCTAAGCCTTTTTAAGGATGCATTGTATGTTCCCTATACTGATCCCGGATATATTCTTTTTTCGAGGATCCGTGACATGCTTCATGCCTGGAGACAGGATCAACCGGAAGATCCGAAGCTTATATTTCTGCAGAACCACGGCGTTTTCATTTCCGCTGACACAACCGATGAGATCAGGCAATTGTATGATACGGTTGAATCAATCATCCGGAAACATATCCGGAAGTTGCCCGAATCGGAACAGGCAGAGGTACCCGTTGATATCGTAAAAATACTCCCTGGTCTCAGGATGATATTTTCGGAAGAAAGCCTGAAGGTTGCCCGCATCAGGAACAATGCGCTGATAAGTCATTTTACTTCAGGTTCTCAGAACTTTGACAAAGTGGCACTGCCCTTTACACCCGACCAGATCGTATATTGCAAAGCCAGGGCCATTTATCTTGAGCAGGATAGTCCGGAAGCCATTCTTACTGAGTGCAGGCAAAAGGTCGATGCTTACAGGGCAAAGTTTGGGTATATGCCTAAAATCACAGGATTGAAGAACTATGGGATTCTGGGCTTCGAAGATAATATCAAGTCGGTTAGTACCATGCTCGATGTTTTTGAAGACTGGATGCAGATCAGTTTCCTTTCGGAAAACTTCGGCGGGCCGCATTTTATGACGGAACGCGATATTGCTTTCATTGACAACTGGGAAGTGGAAAATTACAGGAGGCAGGTTGCCAAAGCAGGCCGGAAGCAAGGCAGGGTCGAAAACAAAATTGTGATCGTTACCGGCGGTGCGCAGGGATTCGGAGGCGGTATTACCCGGGAAATGATCCATGAAGGCGCCAATGTGGTGATTGCTGATTTGAATGAAGAAAAAGGACAGGAACTGGCTGAAGAACTGAAGCCTCTGGTGAACAGGAACGAAGTCATATGCATCAAAACCAATGTTGCAGAAACGGAATCGGTGGAAAGGCTGATCTGTGAAACCGTGAAGAACTTTGGCGGTCTGGATGTCTTCATCAGCAATGCCGGCATACTGCGTGCCGGCGGATTGGACGAGATGACCATGGAGACCTTTGAAACCATGACGCGAGTGAACTACAGCGCCTATTTTCTATGCACCAAATACGCCTCTGAAGTCATGAAGCTTCAGGCCGATTATAAAAATGACCATTTCACGGATATCATACAGATCAATTCAAAATCAGGTTTAAAAGGGAGTATAAAGAACTTTGCCTATGCCGGGGGAAAATTCGGAGGCATTGGCCTGACGCAATCCTTTGCCCTGGAGTTGATCCCCTGGCGTATCAAGGTGAATTCCATCTGTCCGGGTAATTTCTTTGAAGGCCCTTTGTGGAGCGATCCCGAAACCGGCCTGTTCTTTCAATATCTCCGAACAGGCAAGGTTCCCGGCGCAAAAACAGTGGCTGATGTAAAAGCTCACTACGAAAAACAGGTGCCTGCCGGACGGGGATGCCGCGTGGAGGATGTGATGAAAGCCATTTATTATGTAATTGAACAGGAATATGAAACGGGTCAGGCAGTACCGGTGACGGGGGGACAGGAGATGCTACGCTAATTATGAATTATGAATTATGAATTATGAATTATGAAAACCAAGGCGGTACGCATATACGGGAAAGACGATCTGAGGCTGGAGGAATTTGAACTGCCGCAGATTAAAGACGATGAGATACTGGCTCAGGTGGTGTGTGACAGCATCTGCATGTCATCTTACAAAGCCACCAAACAAGGCGCAAATCACAAAAGAATTCCGAATGATGTGCATATCCATCCCACCATCATCGGGCATGAATTCAGCGGAGTGCTCAAGGAGGTAGGCAAGAAATGGGCGGAAAAATTCAATGCCGGAATGAAGTTTTCCATTCAGCCGGCCATCAATTACGCGGACGGTCCGGTAGGCATACAAGGGGCACCGGGCTATTCCTACCGGCACATCGGCGGGGACGCCACCTACATCGTTATCCCCAATGAAGTCATGGAAATGAATTGCCTGTTGCCCTTTTCCGGCAAGGGATTTTACCCGGGTGCCCTGGCAGAGCCGCTATCCTGCGTCATCGGGGCTATGCATGCCAGTTATCATACCCGGCCCGGCTCTTATGTTCACCAGATGGAAATTGTGGATGGCGGCAATATGGCTATGCTGGCAGGTGTCGGCCCCATGGGCCTGGCTGCCATCAATTACGTGATCAACAGGAAGGACCGGAAGCCTGGTTTGCTCGTAGTGACAGATATTGACCACGAGCGGCTGAACCGGGCGGCCATGCTTTTTTCTCCCGAAGAAGCTTCACGCAAGGGAATCCTGCTGCATTACCTGAACACCAGGAACGAGGAAAACCCGGTTCAAAAAATGCGGGAACTGACAGGCGGAAAAGGATATAATGACGTTTTTGTGTTTGCCCCGGTGTCTCAGGTTATTGAACAGGGAGATGCCCTGCTGGCATTCGATGGATGTCTGAATTTCTTTGCGGGACCCGGAGATCCGAATTTTAAAGCAAGCTTTAATTTCTACAATGTGCATTACAGTTACACACATATTGTCGGAACAAGCGGGGGAAATAACGACGACATGGAGGAGGCATTGCGTATGATATCGGAAGGCCTTGATCCGACCGGTCTGATTACCCATATCGGCGGACTGGATGCCGTGATTGAAACCACACGCCACCTTCCCGACATCCCGGGAGGAAAGAAACTGATCTATACGAATATCGCCATGCCCCTTACGGCCATTGCCGATTTTGAAGCAAAAGGCAAATCAGATCCCCTGTTCATGAAACTGGCGCAAATGGTGAAGAAAACAAAAGGCCTCTGGAATGCAGAGGCCGAGGAGTATTTGATGAAAAATGCGGTGAGTATTTAAATGACACCCTTCAAGGGTCTATGGACCGCTTGAAGGGTGTTCATTGACCCTTGAAGGGGTGTCAATATCAAATCAAGGTTTTGCAAATACCGCCAGATCCACAGGCAGGTTGTATTCAACCTTGGCTATTTTCACTGTCAGAAATACCTGGCCGCCATAATTTGTATCCACAGAATGGGGTAAAACCAATCCGTTTTCAGCCTTCTGAAAATCGGAATAATTGGCCACGACTTCCATTATCTGCCCAGCCATTTCACTTTGCTGCACCATCTTAATCAGGTAATAGGTTTCCGGATCGAAGTAATAGATCGATTCCGAATTGGCCGGTGTTACGACTTTCACTTTATAGGCATTGGTCATCCCGACAGCTTCCTGTCCCATCAATTCAACCTTATAACCGTTGGCCAGATAATCCGATGCAAAAGGTCCGCCAATGAATATTTGGTCCCTGCTCGACTGATACTGACTTTCCGTCATGGTTTCTGCGTTGTAATTTCCTGTCATGGGATAGATCTGCCAGCCGAAACTGTCGGTATAGCAAAAAACCACCTGGGTTCCCATAACATCGATTTCCTGCTTATAGCCCTTGCCGTTAACCTGTGTGATTTTGATTGCGCCCTGGTTCCCCATGGCATCCATGGTACCCTCCATGTAAAGAGATGTGATTTGGGATATCTGATCCTTCCCGCCAATGGCACTGACATGTTTTCCTATAATTTCATCAGCGGTTTGAGCTGATACAAATGCTGTGCCCAAAAGAGCAGCTGCAAATAATGTAAAAAATTTGTTATTCTTCATTTTTGTTCTATTTAAAAATTAGTGGGTTGAAAACTGATTTGTATTGAAAGTTATATATTTTTTCGTTATTCAGATTCTTTCGTCAGAAAGAATCCCAATTGTTGTAACAAAATTCATTCCACGTTTATCCCAGTGGTTGCCGATTCCAGTCCTTCAGATGTGGCAGTCAGGTTGATCTTCCCCCCTTTGCCTGCTGATTGCAGAATAACCAGGCATAAACCGTTATAAGCCTTCCGGTAATCAGCCTTAAAGGGCTCATGACTGGCCTGGAAGCCATTGTCAACGCCGGCAATGGTTCCCTCACCGGCAATACTGAACTTCACGAGGTTGTCAGCATCCGGAACAAGATTCCCGTCTTTGTCAACAATTCTCACGGTGATAAAAGAAAGATCACGATCCTCTTTATGAATGATTTTCCGGTCGGGCACCAGTTCAATCCTGGCCGGTTTGCCCGCAGTTCGTATCTCCTGGGTCAGAATCTCCTGCCCGTTCTTTCGCGAAACCGCCTTCAGCGTTCCGGGTTCGAATTTTGTTTTCCAGATGACGTGGAGATCATCATCCTTCTTCTTCCTGGTACCTAAAGACTGATCATTCAGGAACAATTCCACTTCATCCGCGTTGTTATAATAGGCCCAAACATCAATCTCCATGCCATTTTCCCAATTCCAGTGCGGCAGTATATGCAGGACCGGCTTATCCGTCCACACACTCTGGTACAGGTAAAATGCGTCTTTGGGGAAACCTGCCAGGTCAATGATACCGAAGTAGGAACTGCGGGCGGGCCACCAGTAAGGAGTAGGCTCTCCCAGGTAATCCCAGCCCGTCCAGACAAAAGTTCCGGCCATGTGTTCGAGCCTGAAGAACTCTTTGAGGGATTCTTCGTGTGTAGATGCCCAGACAGCTGAAAAATTGTCATAGGATGATGCGGTAAAATCTTCATTCAGATTTTGTTTACCCATCCCGGCACGTTTAATAACATCGGAAGGCATGGTATAATCGCCTCTTGATTCGAAGGCGGAAGCAGATTCGGTAGCTATCAAAGGCTTAACAGCCCATTTTTTATGTACATCTTTCCAGTAGGGATGCCGGTAGTTGTATCCGATGATATCAAGGACTCCCGACTGGATCACGGCATTGGATTCACCCTGAACCTGGTCGGCGCCAAAGGTTATCGGCCTGGTGGGATCAAGCGCCTTTACAATGGCCGCCAGTTCCCTGGCAATGGTGAAACCACTGCTGTCGATGGGTGAACGCGGACCTTCCGGACGCAGGGATTGCTCACGGACTTCATTCCCGATGCTCCAGATGAAAACCGAGGGGTGGTTGCGGTCGCGCAACACCTGGTCCTGCATATCCTGCTGATGCCATTGATCCCAATCGAGGTGATAGTCGTATTTGTTTTTGGGTTTTTTCCAGATATCAAATGCCTCATCAATGACAATGAAGCCCATGCGGTCACATAAATCAAGCAATTCAGGGGCAGGAGGATTATGAGAGGTTCGTATGCCGTTGCATCCCATTTCCTTCAGCATCTCAAGCTGTCTCTCGAGTGCCCTTGTATTGATTGCAGCGCCCAGTGCTCCGAGATCGTGATGGTTGCATACCCCGTAAATCTTCATGCTCTTGCCGTTCAGTGAGAATCCCCTGACGGCATCAAAATTAAAATAACGGATCCCAGTTGGAGTGCGATACTCGTCGACCAGTTTCCCCATATTGTAAACCCGGGTCACAACCGAATACATATAGGGCCTGGTAACTGACCAAAGTTCCGGATTATTCACAGCCAGCTCGGTTGCAGTTTCCCCTGTTTCACCCGCAGGCAATTCCAGGGAAGCCGAAGAACTGGCAATTGTGTTGGAATCATTATCCAGCAACAGGGTTTTGATTTCAACGTTCACGGGTTGCAAGCCGCTGTTTTTTATTTTTCCGGTAACTGCAACCGTGGCCTTGTTGTCGCTGACATCACGCGTGGTCACGAAGGTTCCCCAATGATCCACATACACCTCATTAACGGTGACGATCCATACATTCCTGTAAATGCCCGAACCTGAGTACCAGCGGGAATTCGGTTGCTGTGAATTATCCACCTTAACGGCGAGCACATTGTTTGCTTTCCCGTATTTGAGATGGGGGGTAAGATCATACCGGAAGGATATGTAACCGTTGGGCCGTTTACCCAGGTACTGACCGTTGATCCACACTTCACTGTTCCTGTATATGCCGTCAAAGTCGATAAATACCTTCTTACCTTTCGCCGATGCGGGCAAATTAAATGTCTTGCGATACCAGCCCATTCCACCGGGCAAAGCGCCGCCACCGGGACTTGCCGGATTGTCAGCGCTGAACTCTCCCTCGATGCTCCAGTCATGAGGCAGATCCAGCTTCCGCCATGATGCATCATCGAATTCAGAATTCTCCGCGCCGGGCGCATCCCCCAGGTAAAACTTCCAGCCTGAATTGAAACTTTCAGTGGTACGAACTTCAGACTGGGTGCAGGAAGCCAACAGTGCCGACAGACCGACCAGGCTGATACAAATTATCTTTTTCATAGCAATTATTATATTTATTCTCAAATATTGACTGCAGGACTGCACGACTGCATGACTGCATGACTGCATGACTGCACGACTGCACGACTGCACGACTTCATTCTTCTTCAACTGCCTTCCTGAACATTTCCACCGCCTTCTCCACCGCCTTCGCCAGCTTCGTTGCATTTTTGCCTCCTGCAGTCGCAAAGAAGGCCTGACCTCCCCCACCGCCCTCCATTTCCCGGGCAGCTGTTTTAATAATTTCCCCGGCATGCAGTTTCTTATCCCGGATGAGCTTGTCATGGATCATGACAGTCAAATGTGGTTTATCTCCCGCGACAGCGCCGATCACCAAAAACAGATCCTCCACCTCACCCCTGAGCTGATAGGCGACATCTCTGATAATTCCCGGATCGCCGACGGTGTTTTCCAGAACTGCCGAGATCAGGTTATAGCCACCTGCTTTTTGTAATTTTTTCAACAGACCTTCCTTCAGTATATGGGTTGCTTCCCTGGCATACCTTTCAACCTGCTTTTGAAGTGATGATTTCTCTTCAATAAGTGTTTCCAAGGCCTTTATCACATCCTGGGGATTATTCAGGAGTTGTTCGACAGAATTCATTTTCTTTTCCAGATTCCGGTACCAGGCTTCCGCCTTGCCTCCTGTAATGGCTTCGATGCGACGAACTCCGGCAGCAATAGAACTTTCTGAAAGAATCTTGAACAGGCCGATCTGGCTTGTGGAATCAACATGTGTTCCGCCACACAATTCAACCGAATCACCGAACTGGATTACCCTTACCAAATCCCCGTATTTTTCACCAAATAAAGCCATGGCTCCCATCTTCTTTGCGGTCTCCATGGATGTTTCGCGCAATTCCTTGCGTTCTATGCCTTCCCGGATCTTCTGATTTACCAGGATCTCGACAGCTGTGATTTCATCCTCCGTCATTTTCTGGTAATGTGAGAAGTCGAATCTCAGGTAGTCGGCATTTACAAGTGATCCTTTCTGCTCCACATGCTTACCGAGAACTTCGCGCAAGGCATGATGCAGTAGGTGAGTGGCAGTGTGGTTATTGGCTGTCTCCCTGCGTGCCTTGCCTGATACCACGGCTTCAAAAACCTGTGATGTGTCCTGCGGAAGTTTTTCAGCCACGTGAATGATCAGTCCGTGTTCCTTGAAAGTATTTGTAATCCTGATTTTCTCCTCTCCATCGTCGAGATAACCTGTATCGCCTACCTGTCCTCCGCTTTCCGCATAAAAAGGAGTCTGATCCAGGACCAGATGGAAAAGCTGTTTGTCCTTGATCTTCACCCGCCGAAACCGGCATATTCTCACTTCGGTATGGAGCCGGTCATATCCGACAAATTCACCCTGAGAACCATCGGGACGAACAATGACCCAGTCAGCCGATTCGACTGCTGCCGCAGATTTTGAGCGGTTGCGCTGTTCAGCCATTTCCAGGTCGAATTCCTGCCGGTTCACTGTCAGGTTGTTTTCCTTTAAAATTAATTCCGTAAGATCCAGTGGAAAGCCATAAGTGTCATACAGTTCAAATGCGATTTTCCCGCTGAGTTCCTTCTTCTTCTCATTTCTCAGGGAAGTTATGCTTTCTTTCAGCCGCTTATCACCCGTTTCAAGTGTATGCAGAAAAGCTTGTTCCTCCTCATATATGACTTTTTCGATAAGTTGCCATTGGGATTTAAGTTCAGGAAATGCCTCACCCATGGTGGAAATGAGAGCAGGCATCAATTTGTATATTACCGGTTTATTCTGTTCCAGGAAAGTGTAATTGTAACGCACTGCCCTTCGAAGAATCCTTCTGATCACGTAGCCGGCTTTCGCGTTGGAGGGAAGCTGACCGTCTGCAATGGCAAAGGCAACTGCACGTAAATGATCGGCGACAACGCGCATGGCTACGTCGGTTTTTTCTGATTTTCCGTAATCGATCCGGGTCAGGGATGCTATTTCCTGAATGACGGGCTGAAAAATATCTGTATCGTAATTGGAAGATTTATTCTGTATTACCATGCAGAGGCGTTCAAATCCCATTCCTGTGTCTACGTGTTTTTTCTTTAACAATTCCAGTTCACCACTTACCCGCCTGTTATATTGTATAAAAACCAGGTTCCATATTTCGATTACCCTTGGATTGCCTTTGTTAACAAGCAATTTACCCTCCAGGGTTTTTCGTTCAGCATCAGGCCTGACATCAACGTGAATCTCGGAGCAGGGACCGCAAGGTCCTGAATCCCCCATTTCCCAGAAATTATCTTTCTTGTTCCCCAATAAAATACGATCCTCATCTATCAAGCGCTTCCAGTAATTATAGGCTTCCAGGTCTCTTTCAAGCCCTTCTGACTGATCCCCTTCAAATATGGTGACATAAATGCGCTCTTTGTCAATCTTCATTACCTCCGTGAGAAATTCCCATGCCCACTGAATGGCTTCCTGTTTGAAATAATCCCCAAGGGACCAGTTCCCGAGCATTTCAAACATGGTATGATGGTAACCGTCATGCCCGACCTCTTCCAGGTCGTTATGCTTGCCGGAGACCCGCAGACATTTCTGTGTATTTGCGATACGTTTGAATTTCACAGGGGCGTTATCCAGAAAAATATCCTTGAACTGGTTCATACCGGCATTGGTGAACATCAATGTGGGGTCATTTTTCACAACCATTGCCGCTGATGGTACTATCTCATGTCCCTTGTTCCGGAAGAAATCAAGAAAATTTTGACGAACAATAGCAGAATTCATTTAGGAATTAATAAAAATTTGATGAACTTATTGTTTTTGTATTAACAAAACTTTGCTAAATTGACTTGTAAATTTAATTTTTTTCCTATAGTTTTGTTGGCTTCGTACTATATTAATAATTAAATAGTTGCATTTGCTTGATTTTTAGAAAGAAGAAATACCGATTCAATCCCGGCACACTCTTGTTTGAAGAGATCAGGATTGACAAAAAGCGTCGATTCAGGAGGATTTCTCTGTATTTCCTTGGAATTCTGGTTTTTATATTATTTTCGGGATTTTTGCTGAATCATCTTCTAGGTTCACCTGAAGCCCGGCTTCTTGAAAAGCAGGTGGCAGTGCTCGACAAACAAATGCAGGTTCTTTATAACAAAGGGAGGCAGTTCAGTACTTCTCTGCGAAACGATCTGTTTCGGAAGGACAATCGCTACCGAACTATCCTTCAGATCGATACTGTAACCAATGCATACCGGCTTGCGGGATCCGGGGGTTCAGCGGCCGCAGACGGGATTTCCCTCAACAGAAACCTTACCTATCAATTGGATAACCTCATCAACAAACTTGATCAGCAGCTGCAAATTCAATCGGGTTCCTTTGATATTCTTTATAAAAAAGCACTGGAACATTCGACCCAGCTTGTCAGCCTTCCTGCCATCCAACCGGTCTCACAGAATGATCTGATTATGATCAGCTCTCACTTTGGGGTACGTTCAGATCCTTTCTTTTTTTTCGAACAGGTTCACAACGGACTTGATTTCGTTGCGCCTGTCGGGAAGAATGTATATGCAACCGGCAATGGCACTGTAACCTTTGTGCAATATTCACGTACAGGTTATGGAAACGAAATAGTTATAGATCATATGTTTGGATTTGGTTCACGGTACGGACACCTCGATACGATTCTGGTGAAGAATGGAGAGACGGTAAAGCGGGGACAGGTTATCGGCACCGTAGGACAGACAGGAAGGGCAACAGGACCGCATCTGCATTATGAAGTAATGTATGAAAATAAGGCCGTTAATCCTACATTCTATTTCGATTCGAGTTTGACCCGGGAGGACTATGCACAGATCATAAAAAAAGCGAACAGTGATATTGATTGACGTACCCTTAACTTTTTCATCATGGGCAAGATAAAATACAAATTCAATCCTGAATCATTAAGCTATTACAAGGTTGAATCTTCGTTTAAGCAAAAAGCTTTAAAAGCCCTGGCTTATTTTTTCGTTTTCCTGTTGAATGCGAGCATTGGTTACCTGCTTTACTCGGTTGCTTTTGATTCTCCCAAGGAAAAGGGATTGAAAAGACAAATCAGCGAGATGAATCTGAATATAGAAATATTCAATAAACAGCTGGACAATATTGAATCCGTTCTGGCTGATATGCAACAACGTGATGATAATATTTACAGAACGATTTTTGAAGCTGAGCCGCTGAATTACTCTTTAAGAGAGGGCGGTTTTGGCGGTTCCAACCGGTATAAAGACCTGGAAAAACTCGAGAATTCAAAGATTGTGATCAATACTGCCAAACGTTTGGACATCATTAAGGGAAAAGTTGTAATTCAGTCGAAATCATACGATGAACTGACCAAGATGGCTGTAAGCAAGGAAAAAATGCTGGCCTCAATACCTGCGATCCAGCCGATTGCCAACAAGGATCTCGAAAGAACGGCTTCAGGTTGGGGTTATAGGATTCATCCCATCTATAAGATTAAGAAATTTCATTACGGAATCGACTTTACAGCACCAACCGGAACAGAGATATATGTTACCGGAGATGGTGTTGTTGAACAAATTGAATCATCCCACAGAGGTTACGGTAATTCTGTTATTGTCAATCATGGTTTTGGAATCAAAACCCTTTACGCACATATGGACCGTTTTAATATAAAGCAGGGACAAAAGGTGAAACGTGGCGATGTCATTGGTTTCGTTGGCAACTCAGGCCTTTCCACTGCACCGCATCTTCATTATGAAGTGTTGCGCACAGGCGAAAAAGTGAATCCAATCAACTACTTCTTTAATGATCTCACGGCTGATGAGTATGATCGAATGATTGAACTTTCGATGCAACCGGGGCAGTCGTTTGATTAACAACCACAACAATCGCAACAATCACAACACTTATTATCATCTGAATTTTCTTCCATTAACTATTAAACTATTCGTTTAAGTAAATTAATTTTTCTATCTTAGAGCGTTCATTTTAACCAGAACGCCATGCCTTACAAAGAAAAAAAGGTCGAGAAATTATATTTTTCCATCGGCGAGGTTGCAGAAATGTTCCAGGTAAATTCCTCGCTGATCCGTTTCTGGGAAAAAGAATTTGACATCATCAAGCCCAAAAAAAATAAAAAAGGGAACCGGTTTTTCACCCAACAGGATATTGAAAGCATCCGGTTAATTTATCATCTGGTTAAGGAAAGAGGACTTACACTGAGCGGAGCCAGAAAAAAGATCAAAGAAAACAAAGAGGATACCAACAACAATTACGAGGTAATTAAGACACTTACCGAAATAAAATCCATGCTGCTGGAGATCAAGGAGTCACTGTAGACTATAGGCTGTAGGCTATAGGCTATAGGCTGTAGGCTGTTGAATGTCAAATGACAACCACTAATAATGAAACTATCCGAAATCATAGCTATTTTTGAATCTTACGCTCCGCTGTCATACCAGGAAAGCTATGACAATGCCGGGCTGACAGTTGGTGATGCCGGCATGGAGATCTACGCAGCACTTCTCTGTATTGACGTTACGGAAGCTGTAGTAGAAGAAGCCAGACAACAGGGCGCCAATCTTATCATTTCGCATCACCCGGTAATCTTCAAACCGCTGAAACAACTGACGGCAGGCACAGGCCCGGAAAGAATCATCATTTCAGCCATTACCAGCAAAATAGCACTTTATTGCGCCCATACCAACATGGACAATATTTCCGGAGGGGTTAACCGGAAAATCTGCCAGAAACTCAACCTTGAAAAAACCAGGATCCTTTCGCCCCTTCCAAACGGTTTAAGAAAACTTGTCACTTTTGTTCCCACTGCCAGTGCTGAAGAAGTAAGAACTGCATTGTTTGCTGCCGGTGCTGGCAGCATAGGGGCATATGATTCCTGCAGTTTCAACCTGGAAGGAAAAGGTAGCTTCAGGGCCTCTGAAGGATGCAATCCTTATGCTGGTGAGATCGGAAAACTGCATTTTGAAAATGAAACAAGGATTGAGACCATTTTCCCGGCCGTATGGAAAACGAGGATCATAAAAGCGCTTTTAAAGGTTCATCCTTATGAAGAAGCTGCCTATGATATTTTTCCAGTTGAAAACGAATATGAACAAGCGGGTTGGGGTATGATCGGCGAATTAAAAGAGCGTGTCAATAGCCTGGATTTTCTGCAACAAATCAAAGACATATTTAGATGTCAGGTAATCAGACATACCAGGGTGATCAGCAAAACAGTTAAAAAGATAGCAGTATGCGGAGGCAGTGGCTCTTTCCTGATTCACAGGGCAATATCGTCGGGCGCGGACATGTTTATCACAGGAGATTTAAAATATCACCAGTTTTTTGATGCCGGGGACCATATTGTTATTATAGATATTGGTCATTTTGAAAGTGAACAATTCACAATTGAAATATTTTATGAAATACTTAAAAAAAATTTACCTAATTTTGCAATCCATTTTTCAAGCATTCAAACCAACCCCATTTATTATTTATAAGGTATGGCAGTAGTAAAAAAACAGGGAACAGAAGTTGCAGAACTTACCATTGAGGAGAAACTCAGGGCTTTATTCAAGTTGCAGGTAATCAATTCCGAAATCGATAAAATCAGAACACTCCGTGGGGAATTACCCCTCGAAGTGCAGGACCTGGAAGATGAGATCGCCGGACTTGAGACCCGCATTGAAAAATTGCAGGAAGAAATCAAGAGTGTTGAATCTGCAATCTCCAGCAAGAAAAATGATATCGTGAATTCCAAAGGGCTGATTAAAAAATACGAAGAACAGCAGAACAACGTGCGAAACAACCGGGAATTTGATTCATTGTCTAAAGAAATTGAATACCAGACCCTCGAGATTGAACTTAGTGAAAAACGGATCAAGGAGTTTGCTGTTCAGGCAAAAGAAAAGAATGAATACATTGATGATTCCAGGAAGAATCTCGACGAAAGGAAAAATGATCTCAATCTTAAGAAATCAGAGCTTGAGGATATCACTTCGGACACACAAAAGGAAGAGGAACAACTTCTTAAAAAACGGTTGGAATATGAGCAGATCATTGAGGATAGGCTGCTTACCGCCTATAAGAAGATCAGGAAGAATGCCCGTAACGGACTTGCTGTAGTTTCCGTGGAACGCGATGCCTGCGGCGGATGCTTCAACCAGATTCCTCCCCAGCGACAGCTTGATATACGATCACGAAAGAAAATTATTGTGTGTGAATACTGCGGCCGGATTTTGGTGGATCTGGACTTAGTGGAAGAGGAAAAGTAAAAAGATACAATAATAAGACCCTCTGATCGTTCATTGATCAGATCGGTCATATTTCATTTGTAATTAACTTTTTATAATGCTATTTTACTATCTTTGTTAAACCCTAAAGATAGGATATGGTGAAATGCTATATTTCTGCGGTAATTGCAGTTATCTCAATATTTCCTGTTAACTCCCAGCAATGGAAACTCAAAAGGATTGAAGGGATTGTAGGTATTGGAACAACCAATGTATACAGCGATCTTGGCGGGGCTCCAAATGCCACAAGCCTTTTGTTCATCAAAGATATTACTTTCCGCACCACCCGGCCATCAGTATATTTGGGAGCAAGATACCGGATTAAACCCAGTACCTCGGTTAAACTTTCACTTTTTTACGGATACAGCAAAACCAAAGATTTTGCAGGGTCACGCAATGAGAACCGTGGTTTCACCTCCGTTACCCAGCTTGTGGAAATTGCAGGCAATTATGAATATTACTTCCTTCCGGAACAGCGCAGGTTAAGATCCGCTGCCATGTTCAACCGCAGGGGTATGATTAACGACTATTCTTCTTTCGGAGCCTATCTTTTCACCGGACTCGGGGCTACTTTATACTGGCCCAATCTTGAATTTGACGAGCCCAGGGAGGGTGACGAATATAAGGATAATATGGGCATTACTGCTTCACTGCCCATTGGTGCTGGTTTTAAATACATCATCAGTGATAAATGGATCATTGGTTATGAAATTGGATATCGTTTAACCATCTCTGATTACCTCGACGGATTCATTTCTCCCTTTTCAAAGCAACCGGACACTTACTGGATCTCCTCCATCAATCTGAGTTATCGCATCCCCACTTCCCGAAGAGGTCTGCCCATTTTCATGGACAGTCAATGGAGAAGGGCCCGGTTTTGATCTGTTAACTGCCTCTCTTTTTGCATTTTTCAGTTTTTTTAAGAATATTTGTGATTTTGAGCGCTAAATTTCCATTAATTTGCGTTTATTTCCCATATGCCTGATTATTGATGTTACAGCGCTTTTTACTCGGAATTCTTGCACTCCTGTTCATGAGCACCGGTACATTATCGGCGCAACGCAAGGCCAACTTCGGCCTGTTTGCAGGAACAACCTATTACATGGGAGATATTAATCCTAACCGGCACTTTTACCGGCCTTCGCCGGCATTTGGAGCCCTGTACCGTTATAACCTGAATTCACGGTATGCCATCCGGGGAAATGCATATTTTGCCTATCTGTCGGGTGACGATATGGATTTTCCCGGGATCCTGCATCCTGATCGTCCCGTCAGCCCTGCTTCTTTCTATACATCTCTGCTTGATTTTGCCATTCAGGTTGAATACAATTTTCTTCCTTTCACCCCCAACCTGGGGAAATGGAGTTATACACCCTATATTTCAACCGGCCTGGCCGCAGGGCTCATTCTTGCCTCTAATGCTGATGTAAGCAATTTTGCCAGTTTCCCTTTCGGCATAGGTGTGAAAATGAATTTCACCTCCCGTATCAGTGTCGGCGCTGAGTATTCATTCAGAAAAACCTTCAGTGACCATATAGATGGACTGGCAAATCCGTCAGGAACATCCTCGGTTCTTCATAATAATGACTGGTATTCTTTCCTTGGTGTTTTTATTACCTTTAAGTTTTTTAATTTTGCGGTCGAATGTCCGGCTTATAAATAGCAAAATGAACGCTACGCTGAAGGATAAAATAAACAAGGACCAACTTCCAAAACATATCGCCATTATCATGGATGGTAATGGCCGGTGGGCAGAAAAACAGGGTAACCAGCGTATTTTCGGTCACAAAAATGCTATAGCTGCTGTCCGTGATACGGTTGAAGCATCTGCAGAACTGGGTATAGGATTTCTTACACTTTATGCCTTTTCAACAGAAAACTGGAAAAGGCCCAAAACCGAAATTGATGCCCTGATGTCCCTTCTGGTATCTACAATTCACGGTGAGACAAAGACTTTGATGGATAACAACATCAGGCTGCAGGCCATCGGAGATATCCGGAGTTTGCCCCAGGGTGTTCAGGACCAGCTCCAGCATAGCATTGAGCTTACCGTTAAAAACAGCGGTCTTCAACTGGTTCTTGCCCTGAGTTACGGATCACGCATGGAAATATTGCGTGCTGTAAAAAAGCTTGTTTTAGAGGTTGAAAACGGCAAGCTTTGCTCTGAAGATATTGATAACCTGAACTTTGAGAATTACCTGGATACATCCGGTTTCCCCGATCCCGAGTTGGTAATCAGAACAAGCGGGGAATACAGGGTAAGCAATTTTCTGCTTTGGCAAATTGCCTATGCCGAACTGTATTTCACACCCACACTCTGGCCTGATTTCCGAAGGGAGCACTTATACGAGGCAATCATTAGTTACCAGTGCCGTGAAAGACGATTCGGAAAAACAACCGATCAGATCAAAAAAAATATCAATGTAAACAGCTAATATCGAATGAAAAATACCCTAATTGCCATTTTTCTGCTCATACTCACCACACACTCGATCGGACAGGTGCCTGATTCGCTCGTTTCAGGATATTTGGATTACGAGAGGCCGAGAGATTACACCATTGCTGATATTACGGTTACCGGTGTCAAATACCTCCAAACCAGTTATCTTGTAAATATTTCCGGTTTGGCTGTTGGCCAGGAGGTATCCATACCCGGTGAAAGAATAACCCAGGCCATTGAAAACTTCTGGAACCTGGGCTTATTTTCCGATGTAAAGGTAATCGCCGCCAGAATTGAAGGGAGGGCTATTTTTCTGGAATTCCGGCTCACGGAGCAGCCACGCTTAACCCGGATCAGAATCAATGGCCTGAACAAAAACGAGACGAAGGATGTGCAGGAAAAAATTAAGCTGAAACCTGGAAATCAGATCACGGAAAACGTACTAAACAATACAGTCACTATTATCAATAAGCACTTTGTTGATAAAGGCTTTTTCAAATGCAAGGTCGATATGGTTCAGAAGGCTGATACTTCTCCGGGCAACAGGGTTTTTCTTGATATCAATGTTGACAAAGGCAAAAGGGTAAAAATATCCGATATTGATTTTGTTGGCAATCAGGCGTTCAACGATACCCGCCTGCGCAGAACCCTGAAAAAAACCAAGCAGAAAAGCATTAACTTCTTTAAACCCTCCAAATACATTGATGAAGAATACAAAGCAGATAAAAAGAAACTGATTGAGTTTTACAACAAAAATGGTTACCGCGACGCAAAAATACTGGAAGAAAGCCTGGTGGACCTGAATAATAAAAGGATTGGCCTGGCCTTGAAAATTGAAGAAGGCACCAAATATTACGTCCGGAACATTTCCTGGGTGGGCAATACCAAACATACGTCTTCCTCACTCACCCAGGTCCTGGGAATGAAAAAAGGCGATGTGTATAACCAGGCTCACATGGAAAAACGCTTGTTCGCAGATGAAGACGCTGTATCATCCCAATATATGGATGAAGGCTACCTGTTTTTCTCCATTGACCCGGTTGAAGCGAAGATCGATGGAGATTCTATTGACCTGGAAATGAGGATAAGTGAAGGGAATCCTGCCACCATCAACAAAGTCATCATCAAAGGCAATACGAAGACCAATGAACATGTGATCCGGCGTGAGATCAGAACCATTCCCGGTGATCTTTTCAGCAAAACCGACATTATCCGTTCAGTAAGGGAACTTGCTGCCATGGGACATTTCAATCCCGAGAACATCGTGCCAAATCCCCTGCCAAACCTTGCAGATGGAACTGTTGATATAGAATACTCCCTGGAGGAAAGATCAAACGACCAGCTTGAAGTTTCAGGAGGCTGGGGCGGATATGGATTTGTGGGCACTGTCGGACTCCGCTTTGCCAATTTCTCAGCGCGAAAAATGCTGGATCCCAAGGCCTGGAGACCCGTACCAACAGGTGACGGACAGACCCTCTCGGTTCGTGCACAATCCAATGGCCGGTACTACCAGGCTTATAATATTTCATTTGTAGAACCCTGGTTTGGCGGTAAAAAGCCCAACAGTTTTTCCACCTCCTTCTATTACACGGTTACCAAACCCTACCGGCGTTTTGGCGATTCAAACTCCGAAGCTTTCTTCAGGGTCCTTGGTGCTTCCGTTGGACTTGGAAGAAGGCTCACCTGGCCCGATGACTATTTTGTGCTTTATACAGAACTGGAATACCAGCGCTACCACCTGAACGATTTCGGGACAAGTTTCGTGATCAACGATGGCTTTTCCCAGGTAATTAATTTTAATGTTTCCCTGTCACGCAGTTCACAGGATCAGATGATCTACCCGAGAAGGGGATCAGCCTTTACTTTGGGATTAAAAATTACCCCCCCATATTCCTCCTTCAGGAAGAGCAATTTCTGGGAAATCTCCGCTGCTGAGAAGCTGGCCATCAGGGAAGACATGGCAGATGAATATCCTGAGCTGACGGAATCCGATGTGCTTCAGTATACGGATACGGAAATCGAAAGCCGCGAAAATTCCAATAAATTCAGATTCATTGAATACCATAAATGGACATTCAATAGTGCCTGGTACACAAGTCTGATCGGTAATCTGGTTTTGGCCGCCAAGTCAGAATTCGGTTACCTCGGTTTCTATAATTCAGGGATCGGGGCATCGCCCTTTGAAAAATTTGATGTCGGAGGAAGCGGCATGATGGGGTATAACCTTTATGGTACGGATGTCATTGCACTCCGGGGATATGCTGACGGAACTCTTACCCCGCAATCAGTCGTAAAACGCAATGGCAGCAATGTATTCATTGATGATGGAAACATGTATGTTAAGTATTCCCTGGAAATGAGGTATCCTTTCTCTTTAAATCCGTCTGCTATGATTTACGGGCTTGTTTTCGTGGAAGGGGGTAACGCCTGGTCCAGGTTCAATGAATTCAATCCGTTTAGCATCAAAAGATCTGCCGGTGTTGGTATTCGTGCATTCCTTCCCATGTTTGGCATGCTGGGTATCGATTACGGGTTCGGCTTTGATTTACCAAACAGCGAGATTGGCTCGGATGAAAGCAAAAGAGGATATCATGGTGGAGAATTCCACTTTGTAATGGGGCAGCAATTCTAAAATCCGTATTTTTAATTTTTGGTATTGAATTTGATATACCTTATCTGAATATCACCAATAAATCTTAAAAATATTCCTATGAAAAAGCTATCGATTATACTTGCTGGTTTGTTGCTGCCCATCGGATTGACCATGGCCCAGAAATATGCCTTTGTCGATACCGAGTATATACTTAACAATATCCCAAACTACAAGGCTGCGCAGGAGCAACTCGACAAGTTCTCCGCTGACTGGCAGAAGGAAGTCGAGGCCAAGTATACCGAGATTGAGAAAATGTATAAGGATTACCAGGCTGAAAGGGTTTTGTTATCGGAGGATATGCGGCGTCAGCGTGAAGAAGCCATCGTGAACAAGGAGAAAGAGGCAAAAGAGCTTCAGAAGAATTACTTTGGTCAGGAAGGAGCCTTGTACAAAAAACGTCAGGAACTGATTCAACCCATCCAGGATGAGATATACAAGGCCATTAAGGACCTGGCCACTGAAAACGGTTATGCGGTGATCTTTGACACTTCAAGTGGTCCCAGTATGATTTACACCAACCCGCGCTATGATGTAAGCGATGAGGTGCTTCAGAAATTAGGATATAAAAATTAAATTCTTACATTTGTCCAGTTTAAAAAAAATCAATTAAAATGAAAAAAGTATTTGCAGTTCTGATATTTACAGGTCTATTTCTGATGTCGGGGAATGCCATCGCTCAGGGAACAGTTAAACTTGGCCATATCAACAGTTCGGCAGTTTTCGCAGCCATGCCTGAAAGCGACAGCGCCCAGAAAACACTTGAAAGGGAAAGAGAATCGATGCGTAAGACACTTGAAGAACTCCAGGTTGAATTGAACAAGAAATATGAAGATTATCTTAAACTCACCCAGGATAAAACAACCAGCCAGTTGATCCTCCAGACCAAGGAAGAAGAAATGAATACACTGCAGCAACGCATGCAGAATTTCCAGCAGAGCGCAGAACAGACGCTGTCTACAAGGGGAACTGAATTGTTCAAACCTATTCAGGACAAAGCCATCAAGGCTGTGACTGATGTAGCTGCCGAGAATGGATTCACTTACATTTTCGATACTGCAGGCGGCGCGGTTGTCTACACCTCTCCCGATTCACAGGACATACTGCCGCTGGTGAAAACCAAGCTCGGTTTAAAATAATTAGCCTTTACAGGCCTCAACAGGACCCGGAGTGCTGTAAAAGCCGCCGGGTCTTTTTATTCCTGTTTTTCTGCTTACATTTGAGTTCAAATTAACTCCATGAACGAAAACGCAACCCGACCGATTGGTGTATTTGATTCCGGTGTGGGAGGTCTTACGGTGGCCAATGCCATTCGCCAGGTGCTGCCCAATGAAAAGCTCATTTATTTCGGCGATACCGCTCACCTGCCTTATGGCGATAAATCGAAAGAGACCATTATGGGATATTCTGCGCGTATTACCCGGTTTCTGCTCGATCAGCAATGCAAGGTTATCGTGATAGCCTGCAACACCGCTTCGGCAAATGCCTATGAAACCATTGTTTCCGAAGCAGTTGACAGAGCCCTGGTGGTGGATGTTATCAACCCCGTTGTGGAGTTTGTGACTGCCGGTTCAAAATACAAACGCATCGGGGTAATCGGCACAAAAGGAACTATTAACAGCGGTACTTATGTGGGAAAGATCATTGCCAGGAATCCTCACATATCGGTAGAATCCCTGGCTACCCCTATGCTGGTGCCCATGATTGAAGAAGGTTTCATTTTCGATGACATCAGCAATGCCATAATCCGCACCTACCTCTCTAAACCAGAGTTATCACAGATACAGGCGCTGATCCTGGGATGCACTCACTATCCCATCATCAAGAACCAGATCAATAAATTCTTCAATTTTGAGGTTGATGTGATCGATTCCTCCCGGATTGTTGCCAACCACCTGCGTCATATTCTTGTCACCCATAATTTGCTCAATCAGAATCCTGATCCTGTGCATAAGTTCTATGTATCTGATTTTACAGATTATTTCCAGGCGATCTCAAAGCTTTTTTTTGAGGAGAATATAGCCTTGGAGAAGATCAATCTGTGGAATTAGGCAGACACGTGGGTCTGCCTCTACTTAAACCACCCTGCATACATGATATAATCATCTGCGATCCGGTTAATCATTTCAGCGGTTTGCTGCGGATCAACATCTTTAAGCCGTCTGGCCGGGACACCGCCATAAATGCTGCCCGGTTCAACCGTGGTTCCCGCCAGCACCACCGAGCCTGCTGCAATAATGGAGTTTTCACCGATAACTGCATTGTCAAGAATCACGGAACCCATTCCGATCAGCACGTTATCTCTGATTTTTGCGCCATGAATAACAACATTATGTCCAATGGAAACATTATTACCTATTTCAATGACCGAACGCTGGTAGAGGCAATGAAGCACGGTACCGTCCTGTATGTTAACCTTGCTGCCAATCCGGATGGAATTCACATCACCCCGGACAACTACGTTGAACCAGAAACTGCAGAGATCACCGGCCACAACGTCTCCGATGATAACAGCTGTTTCTGCAATATAACAGTCGTTTCCAAGCAGGGGGGTGAATCCGCGGACGGATTTGATAAGACTCATAGGCAGGTGTTTAGTTGACGACAAATATAGCATAAGTCATGGGTTGTTACATTGGAAATAATTATCATTGCCACAGAAATTCAGTGTGACAGACCATGAAAAAAAGAATCAAAGTAATTGAGCGGGAAGATGTTGTAGTAAAATTTGCCGGGGATTCCGGTGACGGGATGCAACTTACAGGGGCGCAGTTCTCAGATTCTTCTGCCTTTGTCGGTAATGACCTCGCTACTTTCCCCGATTATCCTGCAGAAATCAGGGCTCCGCAGGGCACTGTTGCAGGCGTTTCCGGTTTTCAGGTACATATCGGACATAAGGAAGTGTCTACTCCCGGCGATCTGGCTGATGTACTGGTAGCGATGAATCCGGCAGCCCTTAAGGCCAATATGAAATGGCTCAAACCGGGCGCAACAATCATTGTTGATATTGACAATTTTGATTCAAGGCATTACAAGTTAGCAGAATATATAGAGGATCCACTTGAAGATGGTTCACTCGAAGGTTATAATGTGGTGAAAGCGCCGATTACAGATATGACCCGTGATGTGGTCAAGCAGTTCGGGCTGAGCCCCAAAACAGCGGACAAGACAAAAAACCAGTTTGTGGCCGGTATCCTGTACTGGCTATTCAACCGTAATCTATCTATCGGGGAAAATTTCTTACGTGAACGGTTCAGGAAAAATCCCGAACTGATTGAAGCCAATCTGGAAGTCCTGCGCGCCGGTTACAATTATGCAGAAACCATTGAAGCCATTGAAGCCACTTACCAGGTAAAGCCGGCAGAAAAGGGGGCCGGTCTTTACCGGAATATCACAGGCAATGTGGCAATTGCCTGGGGATTGCTGGCTGCAGCTGAAAAAGCCGGCCGCAAACTATTCCTGGGCTCCTACCCCATCACCCCGGCATCGGAGATTCTACAGGAGCTGGCTAAAATGAAGAACCTGGGTGCGATTGTATTTCAGGCTGAGGATGAAATTGCAGGAATTTGCTCGGCCATCGGGGCCTCCTTTGCCGGCTGCCTGGGAGTCTCATCCACTTCCGGTCCGGGTTTATCGCTCAAAAGCGAAGGACTTGGCCTGGCAGTAATAACCGAACTGCCCCTTGTTGTGGTTGATGTTCAGCGCGGCGGACCTTCAACGGGTTTACCTACCAAAACCGAACAGGCCGATCTCTTTCAGGCTTTGTATGGCCGGCATGGCGAAAGCCAGTTGGTTGTACTGGCTTCTTCGACTCCAGCCAATTGTTTTGATTTTGCTTTCGAAGCTTCCAGGATAGCTATTGAGCATATGACCCCTGTAATCCTCCTTTCAGACGGATATCTTGCCAATGGTTCAGAGTTATGGCAAATCCCGGCGGTGAAAGATTTGCCCGAAATAAGGGTCCCGCTGGTTAAAGACAATGATCCCGCTTATGAACCCTACCGGCGTGATCCGGTTACGCTGGCCCGTGAATGGGCCCTCCCGGGTCAGCCGGGCTTAAGGCACCACATTGGGGGACTCGAAAAAGCCGACATTACCGGTGAGATTTCCTATGATCCGCTTAACCACGAAAAAATGGTTGGCTTCCGGAATGAAAAGATTGCCCGTGTTGCTCAATGTATTCCGCCTCAGCAGGTCGTAGGAGAAGAGGAAGGTGAGCTGCTTGTTGTTGGCTGGGGAGGTACGTATGGTGCGCTTTATACTGCTGTACTGGAATTGCAGGAGGAAGGGAAAAGTATCAGCCTGGCGCAGTTCAATTATATCAATCCTTTGCCTGCCAATGTGCATGAAGTTTTTGGAAGATTCCAAAAGATCATCGTCTGCGAACTTAATCTGGGACAGTTTGTATCTTACCTTCGCAGTATGCTGCCTGGTTTTAACTACTTGCAGTTCAATAAGGTACAGGGCCTTCCTTTCATGATCTCCGAATTAAAGCATAAGTTTAATGAAGTGTTGGACAGCATAAAGAAATAATCAGTCATGGAAAATATCTGCACAACTTCAATAAAGGACTTCAAAATGGATAAGCCGGCGCGTTGGTGCCCCGGCTGTGGTGGCCATGCAGTGCTTGCTGCCATTCAGCGCGCTTTGCCTGAGACCGGCATCGACAAGGAAAAAATCGTTTTTGTATCCGGGATCGGTTGTTCCTCCAGATTTCCTTACTACATCAATACCTATGGCTTCCACGGGCTCCACGGTCGCGGACCGGCCATTGCATCAGGTATTAAACTGGCCAATCCCGATCTCAGCGTATGGCTCATTACGGGAGACGGTGATTCGATGGCCATTGGCGGCAATCATTTTATCCATCTTCTTCGCAGAAATCTTGATATCAAAATCCTGCTCTTCAACAATAAGATTTATGGCCTCACCAAAGGTCAATATTCACCGACAACACCCAAGGGGAGCGTTACCAAAACATCACCCGATGGCACCATCGAAGATCCTTTCCTGCCCGGTGAGCTTGCCATGGGCGCCCAGGGAAACTTCTTTGCCCGTGTTGTGGACACCGATCTTGAAATGATGAAGGAAGTATTCATACAGGCTGCCAGGCATAAAGGAACCGCCCTGATAGAAGTACTCCAGAACTGTGTCATCTTTAATGATGATATACATGCTGAAATCACCAGCAAGGAACTGCGTTACGAGAACCAGTTGTATCTGAAACACGGCGAACCCATGCTCTTTGGTAAAAACAAGGAATTTGGACTGATCCAGGAAGGAACCCGGTTTAAGGTGGTGAAAGTTGGAGAAAACGGAGTGCGTAAGGAGGATATCCTGGTTCATAATGCCCTGGACCATGACGATACCAAGGACTATATGCTGGTGAGAATGAGCCTGCCGCATTATCCCATTGCCATGGGTGTGATTCGCGCCTGCGAGTTCAGTGTCTTTGAGGATTTAATGTACAGGCAGATCGATACAGCCAGGATGAAATCAAAGATAAAATCAGTGGATGACCTCCTGACCAGCGGCAACACATTCTCAATTTGAGGCATTGCAGCTTTTAAGATATTTGGCTAAATTTCGTGAATAAATCATCAGGAATACATGGCCAAAAGAGTTGAAGAAAGTCACATTGAAACGTACTATTTTTCCGATACTTCCTTTAATCTACTGATGCAGAACCGTATCCGGAAAGTATTGGTCATCTGCAGCAGTTACGATTTTTTTATGCTCGAAGAGGATGGACGCATTGACGAGCAAATCTTCAATGAATACGTCTCTCTGAATCTCAGGTATCCCCCGGTATTCATTCATGCGGATTCCGCCAAAAAAGCCGTAAAGATCCTTGAAAACGACAAGATTGACCTGATCATTGAGATGCTCAGCATCGGCGACGTCGATACTTTTGCCCTGGCCAGGCAATTGAAAGAGAAGCATCCGCAAATCCCCATTGTCGTGCTCACCCATTTCTCCAGGGAAGTGTCGCTCAAACTCGAAAACGAGGACCTCAGCGCCATTGATTATGTGTTTTGCTGGCTGGGCAACAGCGACCTTTTATTGGCCATTATCAAGTTGATAGAAGACCGGATGAATGCCGACTTCGATATTCAGGAAGTAGGGGTGCAGGCCATCCTGCTTATCGAGGACTCTGTGCGTTATATTTCGGCTTTTCTGCCGGTATTGTATAAAGTGATCCTCGAACAGTCGATGGAGTTCATGAAAGAGGCCCTGAACGAGCACCAGAAAATGCTCAGGAGGAGGGGACGCCCTAAAATACTGCTCGCGCAGAACTACTCGGAAGCCTTGGAATTCTACCGGAAATTCAGGCATAGTATCATGGGCATCATCTCAGATGTAAGCTTTAAAAGCACTGCGAACCGGAAAGATCCTAAAATCCTCGGAGGAATAGACCTATGCAGACTGGTTAAATCTGAAGACAGAAATATTCCTTTTCTCCTGCAATCCTCCGATTTATCGAATGAACAATACGCAATTGAATTGGGTACAGGTTTCCTGCACAAATACTCCAAGAACCTGTCAATCGACCTGAAAGAGTATATTGTCCGAAATTTCGGTTTCGGTGAATTTGTCTTCCGGAATCCCAAAACCCTGGAAGAATATTGTGTAGCAGCAAATCTTCGCGATCTGCAGCAGCTTATCATGACCGTTCCCGATGAGATTCTCATTTATCATACCCAGCGTGATGACGTTTCCAAATGGCTTAATGCCCGTGCACTTTTCCCCATCGCCCAGATATTTAAACCAGCAAAGCTCGAAGACTTTAAATCGCTTGATGATGTCAGAAAATATATTTACAAAGCCATTTCAAGTTTTCGTACTAGCAAGGCCAAGGGCGTAATTGCGGAATTCGACAGGCACCTTTATGATGAATATGTGGGTTTTTCAAGAATCGGTGAGGGATCAATAGGTGGTAAAGCGCGTGGTTTAGCCTTCTTTAATAGTTTCCTGAATACCAGTCAGTTTTTCGAAAAATATCCCGGTATCAGGATCTCAATTCCTCATACGATTGTGCTCAGTACGGAAGTGTTTGATGAATTCATGACGGAAAATGACCTGTATCATCTGGCTGTTTCAGGAATTAAGGATGAAGAGATACTCAAGGCATTTGTAAATGCCCGCCTGCCGGAACATATTTACCAGGATCTGGGGACCATCATTTTGCAGGCTTCCAATCCCCTTGCGGTAAGGTCATCGAGTAAACTTGAAGACTCCTATTATCAGCCCTTTGCAGGTATCTACAACACCTACATGATACCTGTGGTGCCGGTCAAAGCTCTGGCCATCCGTATGCTGGAAAATGCCATCAAATGCGTTTACGCATCCGTCTTCTTTAAAGCCAGTAAGGCATACGCCACAGCTACATCCAACCTGATCGATGAGGAAAAAATGGGCATCATTATACAGGAAGTTTGTGGAAAACAGCATGGAGAGCGTTTTTATCCGATCATGTCAGGTGTGGCCCGTTCCATTAATTTTTATCCCATTCATCCGGAGAAGGCACATGATGGCATCGCCACCATAGCCTTCGGATTGGGAAAAATGATTGCCGAGGGTGGTACTGGACTCCGCTTTTCACCCAAGTACCCGCGAAAGATCATGCAATTGTCCAATCCGGATCTGGCACTTAAATCAACCCAAAAGTACTTTTATGCACTGGATATGAATCCTGATAAGTTCGTGCCTTCGGTGGATGACAAGGTCAATCTTATCCGATTAAACATCCAGGATGCTGAATGCGATGATACCCTCCAAATGGCAGCTTCCATGTATGATCATGAGAACAACATGATCCGTGATGGATTTGACTGTTCCGGGAAAAAGATCATTACATTTTCCAATGTGCTGACCCACGGAAGTTTTCCCCTGGCGGGAATTCTGGATGAGCTTTTACAGCTGGGTCATCAGGCCATGAACAATCCGGTGGAAATTGAATTTGCCGTTGACACTGACACTACCGGCAGAAAGTTGCAAAGTTTCTATTTGTTGCAGATCCGTCCTATCGTTGTCAATGAGCAGAGCATCAATTCCAGAATTGAAATAGTCAATAGCGAAGAGGTTATCATTTATTCTGAAAAAGCATTGGGTAACGGTACTTACACAAACATTAAAGACATTGTGTACATCAAGCCAGAAAATTTTAAAGCCAGCGACAGCCTCAAAATTGCTCAGGAACTTGAAAAGGTCAATGAAGAATTTGTCCGCAGCCAGCATTCCTATGTCCTTATTGGCCCGGGTCGCTGGGGATCCAGTGATCCCTGGCTGGGCATCCCTGTAAAATGGGCCCATATATCAGCTGCCAGAGTCATTGTTGAATCAGGACTTGAACATTTCCGTGTCGATCCCAGTCAGGGCACTCACTTTTTTCATAATCTGACCACCTTTGGAGTAGGATACCTGACCGTGAATCCTTACATGCATGACGGGATCTGCAATATTGATTTCCTCAATACCCTAAATGCTGCATTTGAAACACAATACCTGAGGCATATCAAATTTGAGAAGCCTGTGAAAATTGAGATTGACGGGAAGACGAACAGGGCAGTAGTTTATAAGCCATCATAAGAATAAGGGACAAGGGACGAGGGACAAGCGGGAATTGGGTTTTGAGATTTGGGCATTCATACCCGTATATAACTTGTCCCTTGTCCCCTGTCCCTCGTCCCTTGTCCCTGCTAATGAAACACCAGTAACGGAATGCTCGTGTGATAAAACAGTTTTTTGGCAATATTGGGTTTAAAAAGCTTATCAACAATGTTTTGCCGGTGCGCAGTGACTGACAGTATATTGATGTTTTTCTCGCGGATCAGCTGATCGAGATCCATCAACAGGTTTTTCTGACTGACAAAACTATAGGTTACCTGGGTCTTGCCGTAGGATTTTCTGAAATATTCCATCAGACCTTCCATTTTGACCTTATCCCATGATTTAGGGTCATCCCCTATATGCACGCAATGAATATCCAGGTTTAGCTGGTCGGTAAGGTTCATGAGACTCTTGAGCGTCACGAAATCTGATTCATCAAAATCAGTCACGTACAGCACGTTTTTAACGTTCTTTTCTCCAATAAAAGTATATTTCTCCGGGATGGCCAGGAGGGGCAGTGAAATCCGGTTAATTACCGAGGCTGTGACGCTCCCCATAATCGATCCCACCCCGGTCCCCTTTCCCTTGGTACCCATAATAATCATATCGGGAAGGTAGCTTTCGCTAAACCGTATTATTTCATCCTCAGGCACGCCGGGTGCAATGTCATAACTGAATTGAACGGCCGGCAAGCAGCTTTCTTTCACAAAGTCCTTTAAGCTCTGAACAAAGCTTTTAATTGTTTCCTTCTCGCTGTCCTCCAGATTGGTGGCAACCTCTTCCCTGAGCTGTGACTGAGTCTGAACTGCGCCTGCAAGTTCAATGAGATCAAAAGCAGGAGAATAATAGGTATGAAAAAGTTTTATTTCCGCTCCGAGTTTACAGGCGACTTTAATGGCAAACCGACAGGCAAATCGTGAACATTCGGAATAATCAACCGGAACAAGTATTTTCTTAATCTTTTGTTTGCCGGTGGTACTATCGGAAACGAAGCTTGCAGCATTCATGGTAATAACACATTAATGGGTGAAAAGCAAGTACAATTTACAAAAAAAAGACAAGGTTTGCAAATGACATGATGATATCAATCCCGAATCCTATATTTGTAAGTTACATTTTGTAAGTTACATTTGTTTCTTTAATTTTCACTTATGAACAAAGACAAATCCGCTATCATCATTGGCGCAGGTATCGCGGGTATTACAACCGCCATCTACCTCGCCAAAAATGGATATACTGTCAGCGTTTATGAAAAAAATGCCGGTCCCGGCGGACGTTGTGGACAAATTCTCCGCGAGGGACATCGTTTTGATCTGGGTGCGACAATCTACCTGATGCCTGAGGTTTACAGAAAGGTTTTTCAATCGCTTGGCATCACACCGGAAGAAAGTTTCGATTCAGTTCCCCTGCAGACACTTTATAAAATATACTATGACGACGGCACTCAGATTGCTTTTACAACCGATAAGGAAGTATTAAAAGAGCAATTTGAAAAGCTGGAGAAAGGAAGCTTTCAAAGATCACAGGAATTGCAGAAAACGGGTTATGAGTTTTTTCAACTGGCCATGGACAGGCTTATCGGAAGGAATTTTTATCGGTTGACCGACTTTTTTACACTTAAAAATGCCCAGCTGTTGCTGAAACTGAAAACCTATATCCGGCACATTACCTATGTACGTCGCTTTTTCAGGCATGAGCATTTGCAAACCTCTTTCACTTTCCAGAATATCTATGTCGGACAAAATCCTTATAAGGCACCTGCCCTGTTTGCAATGATACCTGCCGCCGAACTTACCGAAGGATCGCTTTTCCCGGCAGGTGGTATGTTCACCATTACCCGCAAGTTGGTTTCAATGGCTGAAGACCTCGGCGTTCGGTTTATTTACAATGAACCGGTCATAAAAATCAAAACAGAGAAAAAAAAGGCTGTTGGTCTTGTTCTGCAAAACGGAAGCGTGATCAGAGCTTCGGTGATCGTCGCCAATGCTGATCTTCCCTATGTTTACAGGGAATTGCTGCCTGACAAAGGTATTTCAAACTGGCTCAACCGGCTGAACTATGCCTGTTCGGCCATCGTGCTGCACTGGGGTCTGGACAAAAAATACCCCGAGCTTGGACATCACAGTGTATTCCTTTCTGGAGATTACCAGTCCAATCTGAATAAAATCTTTAAGAAGAAATCCCTTGGAGGGAATCCCAGTTTTTACGTTCATGCCCCTGTCCGTTCAGATTTAACAGCGGCGCCGGAAGGACAGGATACACTTTCGGTGATAATACCTGCCGGACACCTTGATGAACGGCATGAACAGAACTGGAATGAACTAAAGAACAATGCCAGGGCTTCTGTGATTGACAGGTTAAAAAAACAGGGGCTTACTGATATCGAGGAACATATCAAATTTGAGATCTGTTACCTGCCACAAACCTGGAAAAGCCTTTTCAACCTCACCAGAGGTGCTACCTTTGGCAGTATCGGACATAATATTCTCCAGATGGGATACTTCAGACCCCACAACAGGCATAAACGATACCGGAATCTGTATTTTACCGGCGGCAGCACCCACCCCGGTAATGGCATTCCCCTGGTCCTCCTTTCAGCCAAGCTCACTTCAGAACGAATCATCAAAGACCAAAAAGATGAATGAGTATTATCTAACCCTTCTCGACAAGATTGATTTCAATAAAATCGTTGATCATCCCAATATTTTAATTGCCGCTGCTTTCTGGGATGAGGATCGTTACCTGGCGGCAAAAACATGTTACCGGTACATGCGGGCCATTGATGATCTGATCGATTGTCACAAATCAGTCCACAAAACGATTGAAGAAAGTGAAAAAAAAGGGTTCGCGGACAAAGTAAATGAATGGGTCACCATGGCAAAGGAGACCCGAAACGGCCATACGGAAGGGCATGAATTGCTGGACACAATCCGGAGGTTTCATATTCCGGTTTGGCCGCTTGAGGCCTTTGCCCGGTCAATGATCTACGATATTGATCATTCGGGATTCAGCACGGTAAATGACTTTCTGGATTATTCCCAGGGAGCATCGGTGGCTCCGGCGTCCATCTTTGTTCACCTGAACGGACTTACCAGGCAGGGTAACGATTACCTGCCCCCTGCTTTCGATGTAAAAGAAGCAGCTATACCTTGTGCAGTTTTCAGTTACCTGGTACATATTATCCGTGACTTTCAGAAAGATCAGATGGATAACCTGAATTATTTTGCCGACGATGCCATGACTCGGCAGGGATTAACAGCGGTTGATCTGCGGAAGATCGCTGAGGGAGGTTCCATACCCGCCGCATTCCGGAATATGATCAGAGAGTATTATGACCTGGCCGAATCCTACCGTCAGAACACCTTCCGGGTAATAGAACGGATCTCTCCCCTGCTCGAACCAAGATACCAGTTAAGCCTGCAGATTATTTTCAATCTCTATCTGATGGTATATGAAAGGATTGATATTGAACACGGCAACTTTACAGGCAAAGAATTAAATCCTGTGCCGGAAGAGATAAAGAAAAGAGTTTACGAAACGATTGTTGGGTTTCAGGACAGATCAAA
The DNA here is from genome assembly GCA_041737175.1 of Bacteroidales bacterium. GTDB lineage: Bacteria > Bacteroidota > Bacteroidia > Bacteroidales > UBA10428 > UBA5072. The sequence continues at coordinate 86,722 of JBGSSF010000025.1, read as the reverse complement.
ATAACCAGGTACTCCTTAGTTTTTGGTATAAACAGCGGTGACATGATCAATTACTCCACTGCCGTCATCCACTGTATAATTCCAGTTGATTACATCGTAACCGGAGGAGATGATACCGGAACCTGAAATCTCATATCCGCCGGAAACGGTCTGATTGCTGATGATGAGGCTCATGCCTGATACACTGGCATACACCGCCGCACTGATACCGTAAAAATTATCGATTATCACGCCAAAGTCATTGTCCGGATCGGGAGAAATCGCCACAGAATAAACCGAAGTGGTAGATTTGTAAATCTCACTGTCCTCATCACAGGTCCATTCTCCTACAATTTTTGATACAGTAGCATTGAGGCCTAACAGATCATCGGCAACTTCACAGGAACCTGCCAGGATAACCGCAATTATCAATCCCGGAAAAAACTTCATGGATCTCATTTTTTTGATTGCTGTCTTCATTTTTGTATTTTTTCAATTTTAAATTAACCATTGAAGATTTGTTGCCTTTGGCCTTAACCTCCTTGGCCTTTATTCCCGCAACCTACAGCCTACAGCCTACAGCCTGCAGCCTACAGCCTACAGCCTACAGCCTACAGCCTACAGCCTACAGCCTACAGTCTACAGCCTACAGCCTATATTTAATATTTACTTCCAATTTCATGCCAAATTCACCTTAATGTATTATTTTCGACACGATATTGTTTTACCATTTACGAATTTCACAGATTATAAGTTTTATAAAAATCATCTTAACCAACAAACTATGAAAACCAAAACCATTACACTCCTTGTGATTGCTGCCCTTGTGTTAATTCTGTTTTCACGGGGATGCAGTGAATACAATAAGATTGTTACTTTGCGTGAACAGGTGAACCGCGAATGGGCGAATGTCGAGAATCAATATCAACGGCGGGCTGACCTGATACCCAATCTTGTAGAGACTGTGAAGGGATATGCCGCTTATGAACAGGAAACCTATACACAGGTGACTGAAGCAAGATCAAAAGCCACCCAGGTAACCATTGACCCGGCCAATATGACAGCTGAAGATATGCAACGTTTCCAGGCTGCACAGGGCGAGGTTACCTCAGCATTATCCCGACTTCTAGCGGTAGTGGAAAATTATCCCGATCTGAAAGCCAACCAGAATTTCCTGGAATTGCAGGCACAACTTGAAGGTACCGAAAACCGCATAGCAGTGGAACGCAGGAATTTCAATGCTACTGCAACTACCTATAATACAGCGATCAAAAAATTCCCCATCGTGCTCTTGGCTAAAATGTTCGGTTTCTCTGAAAGGCCGTATTTTGAAGCAGAGGCAGGTTCGGATCAGGCACCCGAAGTGAAGTTCTAAAATCCACCGGATGAAAGCATCTGATTTTTTCACACCCGAAGGAAGAAAACTGATAGAGCAGGCAATCGCTGAATCGGAATTGTACACCTCAGCTGAGATCAGGGTGCATGTTGAGACCTTTTTCAAAGGCGATGTTCTCGATCGGGCTTCAACCGTTTTTGCACACCTGAATATGCACAAAACCGAACTCCGGAATGCAATCCTGATCTTTTTTGGTATCCAGAACAAACAGTTTGCCATCATCGGAGACACCGGAATTAACAGGCTTGTACCAGAAAATTTCTGGAATGATGCCAAAGCGGTAATGGAAGATTGCTTCAGAAAATCAGAATTTGCTGAGGGTTTGGCTGTTGGAGTAAAAATGGCCGGCGAACAGCTGAGAAAGCATTTTCCCCATCAGCGGGATGATATCAATGAGTTGCCCAATGAAATATCTTTTGACAGTAGTGAATAATAAATACATATCCATGTGCGCTTTCCGACTTATTCCTGTATTCCTGCTGATCTCATTCAGCGCTTCCGGGCAATATCTTCCGGATCCTATGGTACCCTTAAGACTGGTAAATGATTTCACCGGTATGCTTACTGAACAGGAACAGATTGATCTGAATAACAAACTTCTCACATTCAATAATGAAACTTCAACGCAGATTTATGTCGTTACCTACGACAGCCTGCAAGGTTATGATATAGCAGATTATGGTGACCGTCTGGGTCAAAAATGGGGAATTGGTCAGCAGGGCAGAGACAATGGCATTCTGGTTTTGATAAGTCCGGCCAGTCATTTGCTCACCATCCGCACGGGATACGGACTTGAAGGGGCGGTTCCTGATGCCATCTGCTTCAGGCTGATCGAAACCGTTATTAAGCCGGGTTTCAGGGAAGGCAATTTTTATGCCGGCCTCGATTCCGCTACCAACGTGCTTATGTCACTTACCCGGGGTGAATTTACCGCCGATGATTACCTGAAGAAAAGCGAAAGTAATGTACCAGCCCTCCTTTTTATTCTGATTGCGCTTTTCATCTTCGTTTTCTTCATCGCTTCTTCACGGCACAAGTATTATTCTCCAAAGCATACCATTCCCTGGTGGATGTTGATGGGAACCGGAAGTTCTAAAGTCGGGGGCTGGGGAAGCTTTACTTCCGGCAGTGGGGGATTTGGCGGTGGTGGTGGCGGCGGTTTTGGAGGATTCGGAGGCGGTGGGGGCGGAAGCTTCGGAGGCGGTGGAGCTTCCGGTGGTTGGTGAGCAGCCGGTGGATGGTGAGCAACCGGTAAACAGTAAACAGTAAACGGTAAAAAGTAAACGGTAAAAAGTAATCAGTAACCGGTGTTCGGTGTTCGGTGTACAATGAAACGACTAGCTTCAATATCAATAATACTGGTGCTTCACCTGGCGACCTTCGGCCAGGTTGATACCTCAAGGTTATCATTGGTCTTTGCGGGGGATATCATGGGACACGATGAACAGATCACCGGAGCCTGGGACGATTCCATGGACGTCTACAATTATGAACCCACTTTCAGGTATGTCAGATCCTTCATTGAACAGGCAGATATTGCCATCGGCAATCTTGAGGTAACACTTGCCGGAAAGCCCTACAAAGGATACCCACAGTTTTCAAGCCCTGATGCCCTTGCCGTTGCAGCCCGCGATGCAGGATTTGATGTTTTCATCCAGGCAAACAACCATGCCCTCGACCGCGGTCAGGCTGGATTCAGACGAACACTGCTTATGCTCGACTCACTGGAAATCATCCATACGGGCACCTTCTCCGATTCATCTAAACGGCAGCTCCAATATCCGCTTATCCTGGAAAAGAAGGGTATCCGCATTGCACTTTTAAACTATACCTATGGTACCAATGGGATAAACATACCCAGTCCATTTATAATCAACCGTATTGACACTTTCCAGATCAGGCAGGATCTCAATAAGACCTGTCTGGCCAACCCTGACTTTGTAATTGTTACAATTCACTGGGGAGAAGAATACCAGCGGTTTGAAAACCGGACCCAGCAAAATCTCGCCGGTTTCATGCTCAAACATGGAGCCGATGCCATCATTGGTTCTCATCCTCATGTTATACAACCCGTCAAATCATATCCCGGGACCGATTCAAGCCTAAATCACATTGTGGTGTACTCACTGGGTAATTTTGTTTCCAACCAAAGAGCGCAGTTTAAGGACGGCGGTATTCTCGTTGAGCTCAAACTTATCAAGACCATCGACAGAACAAGGGTTGAAGATTTCAGTTATCTGCCAACCTGGGTCCATCGTGTTGATTATCCGGGAAAATCCACTTTCCAGGTTATTCCGGTCAGTTTCTATGAAAACAATACTGCCCTTATCAGATTATCGGACCATGACCGGTATAAGATCTCCCTTTTCGCTAAGGATACGCGGGAGCATTTGAAGAATATAAAGGAGAATGATTTTTTTAAAGTGAATCATTTAAATCCACCCCCTACTAATTCCTCACATCCTCTCCCCATTTCAGTTTATCCCTTAAAGTAGTATAAAAGCTCGTATTGGGCAATCTTAAAAGCTTCAGCTTGTATTCTGATTTGCCAATCCGGAGCATTTCCTGATTGGTCATGTGGAGGGTGCGGTTATCCGAAGTTACCGTGTACTGTCCGCTGCGACTGTTCACACGCAGGGATATGGTATTGTTGTCAGGAATAATGAGCGGACGAACTGTGAGATTATGGGAGGAGATCGGGGCGATGATCAGATTGCCTGAACCCGGCACTACGATCGGGCCGCCAACACTTAAAGAATAGGCCGTTGAACCTGTGGGAGTGGAAATAATCAAACCATCTGTCCAATAGGTGTTTAAAAACTCATCATTGATGTAAGCATCGATAGTAATAAGCGATGAGTCACTTTTAACGGTGATGTCATTCAATGCGAAATTCATTCCGTTAAATAAATCTGCAGGTTGCTTAAAACAAATCAGTGTGCGGTATTCAAAATTATACTGCCCGGCAAAAATGGAATTAAAAGCATCTGTGATGTTCTCTTTGGAAATATTGGAAAGGAATCCGAGCCGGCCCGAATTAATGCCTATAATCGCCACATTTTGAAGTATTACAAAAGGAATCGATTCAAGAAATGTACCGTCTCCTCCAATACTGATCATCAGGTCACAGCTGTTATCAAAGTCACTCAAATCGGAAAAATTCCGGCATCCTTCAGGTTCTTTACCTGTCTCGCAACAAATAAAATCATAGAAGGGCTTGTAAACGGATATTTCAGCATGATTTTCAAGCAGGATCTTCATCAACTCATTGATATAGGGAATGAATCCTTGATTAAAGGTTTTTCCGAATATTGATATCTTCATTGAATTTATCTTGGTTCTTGGATCTTACATCTTTCTCAAATACTGAGATACTTCATAAACATCTCATACCTGTTTTCATATAAACTATCCATATCATCGTGGTCCATGTAAGTGGAATGAATGGTGTAGTTGTAACGTGTAAAGGTTTGAATTATGGAGGTCAGGTCATTGCGGTTAATCTTCAGTGTAAGTTCCATCCGCGTTGAAGCCGAATGTGAACTGATATACATGCTCAGAATTTTGGCATCATTGCTTTCAACAATTTGTGCTATCTGAGATAAAGAATAATCAAGTACATTCATATCCAGAACAATGATGGCTCCTGGTTCCTTCACTGCAGTGAAATCGGCAAAATAATGAATCAGGTCATTGAGAGTGACGGCACCTTTGTAATGGTTATTATGATCGAGGACGGGAACTATGGTCAGGTTAAGCCGCGATGCCAGCTCGATTACTTCGTAAACATGCTGGTTTTCTGTGACAAAGGGACTGAAGAGGGACAGGTTATGATTTCCGATGGGCTCTTCAGCCATATTGCTGTCGTATATATCCTTATCGGAAATCAGCCCGAGGAAGTCTTCGTTGTTTACGATGGGCAGGTGGGAGATTCTGAAAATATCCATCCAGTATAATGCTTTCTGTCCGCTGTCCGAAGTACGGAGCGAAGGTACTACATCAGATATTAAATCTTTTGCCAGCATACCGGAGCATATTTGTAAAACCTGCTAAATTTGCATTATTCAGAAATATTAAAGTTACTTTTTATTTCCTTAATAACAAAAAGGCAGGGCCATGACAAAGTTAAGCGTTAATATCAATAAAATTGCAACAATCCGTAATGCCCGCGGCAGCAATATTCCCAATGTTACCGAAGCTGCAATAAGGTGTCAGAAGTTCGGAGCTCAGGGTATCACTGTTCATCCCCGTCCGGACGAACGTCACATTCGATACCAGGATGTAAGGGATATCGGGCCGATCATCACCACTGAATTCAATATAGAAGGTTATCCCTCCCAGCGGTTCCTTGATCTGGTATTGGAGGTTAAACCCCACCAGGCAACACTTGTACCTGATTCTCATGATGTGATAACCTCCAATCAGGGATGGAATGTTATCAAGTATGAAAAGTTCCTGCATGATGTCATTGCTGAATTGCAGCAAAACGGTATACGGACATCGCTGTTTATTGAAACCGATCTGGAACAGATAGAAAGAGCAGCTGCAACAGGTACGAACCGCATTGAGCTGTATACTGAGCCCTATGCCAGCAAGTACCCTGCTGATCCTGAAAAAGCTGTCGGACCTTATATACGGGCCGCGAAGAAAGCAGCTGAAATAGGACTGGAATTGAATGCCGGGCATGACCTGAGTCTTGAAAATCTGCGGTATTTTAAACAGCATGTGCCGGGGCTTCTTGAGGTATCCATTGGTCATGCATTAATTTCAGATGCACTTTATTACGGACTGGAAAGAACCATTCAATTGTATCTTGAACAGATTTCCTGATGGAACTCTTTTACAGAAAATCAGGAACAGGTGATCCGGTAGTTATTCTGCACGGTCTTTACGGATCATCGGACAACTGGTATTCTTTTGCCCGCATGTTCAGAACCGGTTATTCTGTTTACCTGGTAGACCAGCGAAATCACGGAAACTCACCTCACCATCCCGAACACAATTATCATGTTATGAGTGAGGATCTGAAAGAGTTCCTGCAAAAGCATGGTATCAGCAAACCCGTCATACTGGGCCATTCAATGGGAGGAAAGGCAGCTTTGGCTTTTGGCATGAAATACCCGGAACTGGTCAGTAAGATGATCGTAGTGGATATCTCGCCCCTGGGATACGGAAAACATCACAATGCCCCTGAAAACACAATCCATGAGCGGATTATTCATGCCATGCTGTCCATCCATCCTGATATCCTTGCAAGTCGTAAAGAGGCAGACAGGCAGCTTCAAAATTCGATAGCGCCTCCCGCCATCCGGCAATTTCTGCTCAAAAACCTGAAACGCGATCGTGAAGGTAAGTTTTACTGGGGATTGAATCTGCAGGCTATTGCTGACAACCTCGAGGCAATTTTTGACAGCGTTGTACCGGATAGTAAAGGTGCTGAAGACATACCCAGATTTCCCCTGCTTTTCATCAAAGGGGAGTATTCGGGTTATATCAAATCACAGGATGAAAAAGCAATCCATGACTACTTTCCCTGGGCAGGTATTGTAAAAATAGCAGGAGCCGGACACTGGGTCCATGCGGAACAACCCGAAGCGCTGTTAAAAGCCGTCCTTGAATTTATACGGACAGCATCAGCAGAAAGCTGATTCACCTGACACTATTCTTCAATAACCCTCCGGCTGCTTTTTTCGTATACTGGACCATAACTAAATATTTCACTTTATGGAAAGAAGAATATATCAACTTATTGGTGCAGTTATGCTTGGCAGTGTTATGCTTGTCAGTTGCGAAAAAGACAAGAAGGATACTGCTCCCCAGTTGCCGCCGGTATCTGCTTTTGTTATTAATACGGAGGAATTTCAGACAACCAAAAGTACGGATAGTTACAATAATTTTGGCGCTGCAACCCTGGCAGTGGGTTACTGGAATTCACAGTTATATGCTAACCTGGTCATTCCGGTTGCCGCATATGTCGAAGCTTTTGATCACGAGGCTGAAAGAGTAAACAATACGACCTGGAAATGGGCGTACGATGTGGAAGGACCTGAAGCGGCATATTCTGCTGAATTACTGGCTGAGGTTATCAATGACTCTATTTACCTGGAGATGCATGTGAGTGAATCAGGCGGTTTCCAGGACTTTGTATGGTTCACGGGTAAATGCGATATTGTAAGGTCAACCGGGGAATGGACAGTTTATGATAACCCGCAGAGCAACCTGCCGTGGATATTCATAGAGTGGAACCAGGATTGGGAAGCCCAGACCTTTGATGTAAGGTATACCAATATATATGAAGGGAATGAATACCTGGATAGCTACATTGAGTATGGAATTACAGAGGATCCCATATTCAACGCCTATTATATCATTTATGATTCCAAGAATGATAAAGACTATGAAATAGACCTCAATACAGCCAACCACAATGGCCGGGTGTATTATGATGAGTTATGGCATTGTTGGGATACCAATTACCTGGATGTGGTGTGCGAGGAATAGATTTTGAAATTAAATCAAAGGCGGAGTTAACTAAACTCCGCCTAGCATATATGCTGTAATACTGTAAATTAAGCTAAGCGTAGTTTGCAACTACGCTTTTTTTTTGACTATAAAGTCACCATCTGCTTTTTTGTTGAATCCCTATTGTTCCTCAATGAATTTCTGTAATCCCTGTGTTGCAAAAACCCTGAATTTTCCTTCCTCATCTGCATATATCAGGTAAGCATCCAGGAATTTATTTTCCTTCAGGAATGCCATGGATCGATCCAACCCGAATACCATGAATGCAGTCGCATAGGCATCGGCAGTCATGCAATCATTGCTCACAATAGTAGCGCTAAGCAGGTTGGAGATCACCGGATACCCGGTTTTTGGATTTACGGTATGAACGAATTTTATGCCATCCTTCTCATAAAATTTCCTGTAATTTCCAGATGTGGCCAGTGAACGGTTCCGCAGAGAAATGATGGCCTGCAGGTCAGATCCAGGAAGCATATTGCCTTCCTGAGGTCTGTCAATTCCTATCTTCCAGAACTGGTTCCTGTCGTTTTTGCCTTTAGCCCGCACCTCACCACCTATTTCTACCATGTAATTCTTTATTTTACGCGCTTCCAGAAAGTCTGAAACAACATCAACCGAATATCCCTGTGCAATAGCGTTCACATCCAGAACAATATTTTTAGATTTTTTTATCAATATATCATAGCGAAGGCTTACTTTATGCATACCGACATAAAGCAACAAACTGTCAATGAGTGTACTGTCTACTCTTAAAGTATCGGTATTCCCGAATCCCAATGCATTTACAATGGGCCCGACAGTGATATCGAATGCTCCGTTTGTTTTTTCGTATACCTCAAGTGATTTATTAAAAACAGCTTTGAATTTCTGATCAGCCCGGGTTCCCGGCTCATTGCGATTAAGCCTTGATATCACCGAATTGGGTTGATATATTGAAAGTGACATGTCAAAATCGGCTAGTATGGAATCGATCTGATTTTGCAGGTTTTCACCATTCTTGCTTTCATAGGTAATATGGTAAGTAGTTCCCTGGGCAAAACCCGCCAGTCTAATATATTCACCTTTTTTTCCGGTAAGGCTAACAAGACAGACAATAAGAATGATGAAAACAAGCAGGACCAGCTGAACGGCAGTTTTCCCGAACTTTAAGTTATTTACGGTTGTCATCCGCCGAAATCATCAAAGTCAACCATTTCATCGGGCACTCCCAGATTGTACAACATCTTATGAACGGCATCATTCATCATGGGTGGGCCGCATAAATAGAATTCAACATCTTCAGGGGCTTCATGTTTGTTGAGGTATTCCTCATACAAAACCTGATGAATGAATCCCTTATAACCATTCCAGTTGTCCTCAGGCACAGGCTCTGACAAGGCTATATTGAACCGGAAGTTCGGAAATTTCTTTTCGATCTGCCTGAAATCCTGTTCATAGAAAATCTCACGCTTAGATCTGGCACCATACCAGTAGGATACTTTTCGGTTGGTTTTTAGCGTATTAAACAGATGAAAAATATGCGACCGAAGCGGGGCCATTCCTGCTCCTCCGCCGATATATACCATCTCGCGCTCCGTATTTTTGATAAAGAATTCACCGTATGGACCCGAAACAACAACTTTGTCACCGGGTTTCCGCGAGAAAATATAAGATGAGCAAATCCCAGGTGGTACATTCTTAAAGCCTCCTGCTGATTTATCCCAGGGTGGGGTGGCTATCCTGATGTTAAGCATAACGATATTTCCTTCAGCCGGATGATTGGCCATGGAATAGGCTCTGAAGGTTTCCGTTGTGTTTTTTATCTTCAGATCCCACATTTTATATCTGTCCCACTCATCACGGAACTGCGGTTCCACATCAATATCCCGGAAAGTCATTTCATATTGCGGCACATCAATCTGGATATATCCGCCTGATTTAAATTGCAATACCTCACCCGGAGGAAGTTTCACAACAAATTCCTTGATAAATGTGGCAACATTGGGGTTGGAGACCACCTCACATTCCCATTTCCTGATACCAAGGACTTCTTCCGGAACATGAATATCCATATCCTCCCTGACTTTCACCTGGCAACCCAACCGCCAGTGATCATGAACCTGTTTCCGGTTAAAAAAACCCATTTCGGTAGGCAGAATGGATCCTCCGCCGCTGAGTATCTGGCACCGGCATAGACCGCATGTCCCTCCTCCCCCGCAGGCTGAAGGAAGGAAAAGCTTCTCCTGTGACAATGTTGACAGAAGGGATGAACCCGGCGCTACTTCAAGTTCTTTTTCATCGTTAATCTTGATTTTCACCGTGCCTCCTGCCGTAAGCTTTGATTTGGCATACAACAACATCCCGACAAGAAGCAGGGTAATCCCAAGAAAAACTACGATACTCAGTAAAATTATTTGCAAAATGCCCATAGATCAAACATTTTCAGAATTTTTAATCAGATTTTTATCCCGCTGAATCCCATAAAAGCAATGGCCAGCAGTCCGGTCAATATAAAGGCCAATCCAAGCCCTCTCAGCGGTGCGGGAACATTGGAATATTTCAGTTTTTCACGAATAGCGGCCAGTACTACAATAGCCAGCGCCCAGCCAAATCCTGCGCCAAATCCATATACCGTAGCCTCGGCAATTGTACCATATTCACGTTCCTGCATAAACAAGGCAGCGCCCAGTACCGCGCAGTTCACAGCGATGAGGGGAAGAAATATGCCAAGTGCATTGTACAAGGCGGGCGCGAATTTTTCAACCACCATTTCAATAAGCTGTACCATGGCGGCAATCACTGCTATGAACAACAAAAAGCTCAGAAAGCTGAGATCAACAGTTTCAAAGGAAGCTCCCAGCCATTTTAGTGCACCGGCTTTCAGCAGGTAGTTCTCCATCAGCCAGTTTACGGGGACTGTAATGGTGACTACAAAAATAACCGCAATTCCCAAACCTACTGATGTTTTGACGGTTTTTGATACAGCCAGATAGGAGCACATACCAAGAAAATAGGCAAATACCATATTCTCGATAAATACGTTCCGAACGAAAAGGTCAAAAAGATTTTCCATAGTTTTCAGATCCGTGTATTCGTGTTCGTTTAATTTTCAATAAGCTTCTTATTGAAACTTCTTTGAACCCATATAATTATTCCAACGGTGATAAGAGCCATCGGCGGCAGGATCATCATTCCGTTGTCCTTGTATCCAATTTGATAGAAACCTTCCGGAATAACCTGGTAGCCCATCAGAGAGCCGCTGCCAAAGAATTCTCTTAGTGTTGAAAGGGCGATTAAAACCAAACCGTAGCCAGCTCCGCTGCCAATTCCATCGAGGAATGAATCCCAGGGTTTGTTGCTCATGGCAAAAGCCTCAAGACGCCCCATAATAATGCAGTTGGTGATGATCAGACCAACAAAAACCGAAAGTTTTTTGCTTACATCATAAACATAGGCTTTCAGAATCTGATCCACTACGATTACCAGGAATGCCACAACAACCAGCTGAATGATGATCCTGATACGCGGGGGAATGGTATTTCTTCCCAATGAAATTATCAGGTTTGAAAAGGCTGTCACCACGACAACCGAGAGCGCCATTACAATGGCCGGCTTCATTTGCACCGTTACAGCAAGTGCCGAACAGATACCCAGCACCTGAACCGTGATCGGATTCTCATTGTTCAGGGGATTTATCAATAATTTCAGATTCTTCATATCGTATCGTGCGTCAATTATTCAATTTGAAATAATTCTGATAGCTCACCAGGCAGGAGTCGATCATGGCTTCCAATCCCTTGCTTGTAATGGTGCCACCGGAAATTGCATCTACCTCGTGCAAAGATGCCGGATTAGCACCGCCTTTGACAACTTTCACGGAAATGAAAGCTCCCTGGTCATCAAATATTTTTTTACCCCTGAATGGAAGCATAAAAAAGGGCTGATTGATTTCTGCACCAAGTCCGGGGGTTTCTCCTTTATGATCGAACATTACGCCATAAATGGTATTAAAATGAGGCACACCTTCCAATGATGATTTTTCTTTCTGAAATGACATATATCCCCAGATAGGTCCCCACAATCCCTTTCCATAAACGGGTATCACCAGAAAACTGCTGTCATTTTTAACAGCCTCGAATGCCGGCAAATTGCGCTTTGAGGGTGATTTTTTCATTTCTTCACGAAGATTCACTGTAAAGGGGTCAATTCCACTTACCTTCTCACCTTTGGAATTGATTGTATAACTGGCAGTTATATACTCGCTGTATAATTTCTCCGCGGTGGCTCTGTCGGATTGTACGCGCAATGAGCTCAGGATATTCTGTTTCTTCTCTAATTCCACATTCCTGGTTTGAGCGGGCCGGAGCGCAGTTGAAAAAATAGCCAATCCGGTGGCAACAATAAGCACCACAATGGTTGAATATAAAAACGTGTAGGAATTGCTTTGAACTTTCATAGTTTGTTCATTTACCGGTTAATTAACATTATTAACAGTTGCTTTTTTAAGTCGCCTTAACCGACGGCCGATATTGGATTCCACAACATAATAGTCAATCAGGGGAGCAAAAACATTCATCAGCAAAATGGCAAGCATCATGCCCTCAGGATATGCCGGGTTGAGAACGCGGATAAGTATCGCCAGCATTCCGGTAAGAAAACCGTAAATCCATTTGCCGGTTTCCGTTTGCGATGCGGTTACGGGATCAGTAGCCATAAACACCGCCCCAAAAGTAAAACCTCCGTACAGAAAATGCCTGTAGGCCGGCAATGTCATATAATCATTGACTGCAAATGCGTTGAAAATTAATCCCAGGAATAAGCCTCCCGCAAAAGTAGAAAGCATAATTTTCCAGCTTCCGACGCCTGCATATAAAAGTATAAAAGCGCCGATCAGGATGGCCAGTTTTGAAGTTTCACCAATTGATCCCGGCATAAATCCCAGGAAAGCGTCCATGTCATTGGGCAAATGACCCATGATACCCTGGGCCAGGTTTCCGAGGGGAGTGGCACCTGAGAAACCATCAATCACATTTTCACCTTTCGTCAGTCCGGCAATCCAAATTTTGTCGCCTGTCATCTCCGAAGGATAAGCAAAAAACAGAAACGCTCTTGCCGTAAGGGCCGGGTTCAATATGTTCATCCCTGTGCCCCCGAAAACTTCCTTACCGATGATCACGGCAAAGGCAGTGGAGACAGCCACCATCCAAAGCGGAACATCAACCGGCATAATAAGTGGTATTAACATGCCTGACACAAGGAAGCCCTCATTTACTTCATGGCCTCTGATCTGGGCAAAGATAAATTCAATGGCCAGGCCGGTTACATAGGAAACGATGATGATTGGAAGGACTTTCAGAAATCCAAACCCGAATACCTCCCAGAAGGTTTTGGTTACCCCAACTGAAAGAAAATGCTGGTAACCGGCGTTATACATCCCGAACACCAAAGCGGGGAGGAGGGCAATTATAACTACCGTCATGGTCCGCTTCATATCGAGACTGTCACGGATATGAGTGCCGGATTGAGTAACCCTGTCGGGAACAAACAGAAAAGTCTCAAAAGCGTCAAAAGTTGACCTGAACTTTTCAAATCTTCCTCCCTTTTCAAAATTGGGTTTTATCCTGTCGATATATTTTCTGATTGACTTCATACACTTCGTGTAATTTATCGTTTCAACTCATTTCCTGTTTCATCAGGTCAAGGCCTTTACGAATAAGGACCTGCATTTCGGTTTTGGAAGGGCATACAAATTCACACAGGGCAAAATCCTCTTCAACTACTTCATAAATGCCGAGTCTTTCCATTTGATCGATATCTTCGGCAAGGATTGCCTTGAGTAACTGCATGGGATATATATCCATGGGGAAGACCTGCTCATAAAGTCCGGTCATTACAAAAGGCCTGTGTCCTCCGTGCAGGTTTGTATCCATTTTATAGCCACGGTCCGGAGACAGCCAGGACCAGAATGAGCGCGAAAAGCTAAATTTATTGAAGCCAGGTAACGCCCAACCCAGAAATTCAAAATGATTTCCTTCAGGAAGCACGGTTATCAGCGAGTCATAGTAACCAATGAATCCGCCATGACCTACCTTGGACCCGGTAAGTGGATTCCCGCTGATATACCGATGTTCGGACTTACCAATGTTTCCGTCCACAATGCTTTTTATGGACGCCCCGCCAATTATTCGGTAATAACGCGGATGATTGACTTCCGGGCCGGTTAATGCAATAATTTTTGAAGCATCATAAACACCTTTTGTAAATAACCTGCCAATAGCTATTACATCCTGGGGTATCACCACCCATATGATCTCTCCTTTGTTCAAAGGATCAAGCCGTTGGATCTGCACACTTACATTACCCGCAGGGTGAGGTCCTCTGAAATAATTGACCTGCGCGTTCCGGGCCTGCGTATAAGCCTGGGATGCAGGATATTCGTCACTCACATTAATATGCACCCTGCCTGTAGTAAGTCGTGATAACGCATCAATTCCAACCTGGAAATCGGATTCCGAACCCTGGATTATAAAATCGTAATCGGGTGCCAGGGGCGCTGTATCAAAGGCAGAGATAAAAACGGATTTGGGTATGTCTTTCGGAGCGGCAACAATGTTGTAGGGACGCTGCCGGATGGAAGGCCACAGACCGCTTTTCATCAGATTGTCAATTACCTCCTCGCGGGACATGACCAGTGGATCGCCAGCCTGGAAAGATTCATATTCCTTTTTGCCGTCAGCTTTCACGATCACTTCCAGTATAACCCTTCTTTCACCACGGTTGACAGATACTACCTCACCGCTGACCGGGGAGGTGAACCGGATCCCAGGATTATTCTTATCGACGAATAAAGATGTCCCCGCCTTTACCGGGGATCCCTCCTTAACCTCAAGCTTGGGCACAAGACCATGAAAATCGCCCGGTTTAACGGCATAGAATTCAGACGGATTTGTTTTGCCGAACAACTTCTCCGCCCTGCCGGCCAGGTTTATGTTAAATCCTTTCCTTATCTTATGAACTTTTGGCATTGGTATGGCTTTAAAAATTCTGTCAATAATTATCCGCACCAGGGACGTTTTCTGTTCTGCACCTGAGGTAGTATATCATTCACCAGATTTACATCATCCACAATCTGGAAATCATACATGCCGACCGTGATAAAATCAGCGCCATTCTCAAATGCATATTTGAATCCCTCCTCAGGTTTAATCGCCCCGGCAGCAAGCACTTTAAATCCAATCCAGGGTTGTCCGAGCGTATTCATAAACTCAATGGTCCTGTCGGGATTATAATCGAACCGGTTATCCATCCATTCCTTGCCCGGTTCACCGGCCATGGATGACCAATAATTCCAGCTGTGTATGGTTTTCATCCAGAAATCAGGTACTATTCCCTCTTTAACACAGGCTTCAATGGCCTCAATTTTATGAGCGCCAATACCTGCCGGTATGCCCGCAGCCCGGATAATGTCGAGACCCTGCCGGATAACATCAAATTTGCCGGCAGCCGCAAATCTGTCAGTCATTTCACCGCCGCAATAGGCAGCAGATGCTTTGAGATCTACGGACATCTTTGCTCCTCCAATAAAATCGAGGCCCAACTGGCAGTCCGATATGAAGTGGATCTTACCATCCGTTTCATTCCAGTATTTATGAATGATCCTCGCCAGTGAAGGATTGCAGAGCAAAGCATTGATACCGCATTTTTCTGCGATTGACAGGGTTTGAATTACCTTGTCATCATTATGATAGGCTTTAACAAGCTTTGAAACATACAGAAGGTCCCGCGAATGCGCCCAGCCGCCAATCAGGTTGCCGCCAGCTATAAGCCGGCTCAGGTCAATATTCCCTATTTTTCCCCGGGGACAAGGCGCCTTCAGGCTTTTCAGCGAGGTGAACTCAAAACTCATCAGAGTAGCCCCTGTTGTTGCATCGGTTGTAGCACCCTGGGCCAGAAACTTCTCTTCCCAGCTGTTGAACTTTTTCTTCCTGTAAAGAGCATATGCAAAGGCGCCCAGAACCGGTATGGATACAAGATCCCGGATCGCATCCCGTCGGTTGACTCCGGCGGTGACCAAACCTGTATCATTAGGACCATCAGCGGCAGGAACCGGTTTATGTATCTTCGAGTCCTTCCAGGCTTTGATTAATCTGTCAAGTCCGTACATATATCCATCGGGGGTAAGTCCCAAAGCCAATAACACTAAAAGCTCTATCAAATTTCTGTTTACCCACAGGTAAGAACCTTCTGCCGCTATACCCTGCATAAAGCCGAGAAAAGGCGGATAAGCAATAAAATAGAGGAGCATTAACAATGCGCCGCAAAATGATGCCAGTCGTGTATAAACACCCAGTATCAGGGCAAGCCCGATGAATGTCAATCCCAATACGTTCAGCGTATCCGTAATACTCATCAGGACATTATTATTTACTATGGCCTGAAAAAGTCCGCCAAAGATCCAGCGTGAACCCGACAGATAAGGGGCTGCCGTCCATGTGCTGCTGAACAATTTTACGATACCTTCATAAAAAAAGTGCCAGCCAATAATGATTCTGACAAACGTAACTGTCCAGGGAAGAATATTATACTTTTTCATGGTGAAAAGAATTCAGAACTTTTTATATATCTCTAAATATCCACATAAATATACACATCAAATATTAATTACCAATTTTATTCCTAATTTTAATTTTTAGCGATTAAAGCGTCTGCAATCCCATGAAAATAGTTACTCTGCTCATACAAATCTACATTGTTATTCTACTAACACCTGTTGGTGTTTTTGGTTTAACAACAAACGAAAAATATTATCAAGACACCATTTACAACAGGGTTTTTGAAACGAATATCCGAACCGTGCTTATTCGCAGCGCCACCTGGGAACTTGCATCACCCGTCATCGAAGCAGGCTCTGATCAAAAGCTTGAATTGCGATTCGATGATCTCTCCCCGGACAAACGAAGTTTTAGTTATACCCTGTTACATTGTGACGCGGCCTGGCATCCGTCGGACCTGTCACCCGCGGAATACCTCGCAGGATTTGGACAGGGAGTAATAAGGGAATCAACTTCTTCATTCAATACAACCCGCGATTTCACGCACTTTCATTTAATTTTCCCCGAAGAGGAATGTATGCCTGTTTTGAGCGGTAACTATGCCCTTGTTGTATACGAGGAAGCGGACCCGGATAAAATCCTGTTCACCCGCCGGTTTTATGTTACCGAAAAAACAGTTCAGGTGACCGGCCGCATCAAACGGCCTCCGCCGGGCGAATACACCGAAACAGGGCAGCAACTGGATTTCACCGTCACCTATGACGACAAACAGATCCGTGATCCATTGAATGAAATTACAGTCGTGATTGTGCAAAATAACCGCGACGACATTGCTGCATTACCTGGAAAGCCATCCTTCTTAAAGCCCGGGCAGCTTGAATATACTGATCACCCCAACGCCCTGTTTTCAGGAGGAAATGAATTCCGGAGCATGGATATCAAAAGCATGAAATACCAGTCCGAAAACATAGCTGCCATTGATTTCCGGAATCCTTATTACCATGTCATCCTGAAAACAGATGAAGACCGGGAGAGCAAACCCTACTTTTCCAAAACCGATTTCAATGGTGGTTACTATGTCGACCGGGAAAAGGCGGATGACAGGCATACAGAAGCTGATTATATATTTGTCCATTTCAGTTTTGCGCCACCAGCTTTCTATTCAGGCGAGAATGTTTATGTCGCAGGAGCTTTCTCTGACTGGACTGCACAGGACCGGAATAAAATGAAGTTTAATCCGGCAAAAGGATGCTTCGAAGCAGTTCTTCTGTTAAAGCAGGGAATGTATGATTACTGTTATGCTTTGGAGGATCGGACAGGAGCGCTGGATCCCGGTATCTTTGAAGGAAACCATTATGAAACAGCCAATGAATATGCAGTTATGGTGTATTTTCACGACAGGCACAGCAGGTATGACAGGCTGTTGAGTTATTACCCGATGAAATAATACGACAATTAGAACTTAATCTGGATATAAGATGAAAAAAACTTTTGTGATTTACCTTGTTCCGGTATGTATGATTATCCTGGCAGGTTGCCGGACATCCCAGCAGGTGAACCTGGCTGAGCGTGACCGGTTATTCAATAATGGCTGGAAATTTGCGCGTGACAGTCTGGTTGGCGCAGAACAGCCGGGATATGATGATTCACAGTGGCTGAATGTTGATCTTCCGCACGATTGGAGCATAACAGACCTGCCTGGTGATGATGGCCTGGAACAGATCGGTCCTTTTTCAAAAAAGAGTCCCGGCGCCACCTCCACGGGATATGTTCTGGGAGGCACCGGCTGGTACCGCAAACATTTCATTCTTCCAAAGAGCGATGCAGGTAAAACCGCTATCCTGCGGTTCGATGGTGTTTACATGGAGGCGGAGGTGTGGGTGAATGGTAAACCTGCAGGCAATCATGTATATGGCTACACCCCATTCTGGTTTGATATCTCCCCGTTGCTGAATGAAACAGGAGAGGACAATATCATAGCCGTAAAAGTCCTCAACACCGGACGTAACAGCCGGTGGTACAGCGGATCGGGCATTTACAGGAATGTTCATCTCACGCTTACGAAGCCTGTGCACATTGCAGTGTGGGGAGTCCGGGTAACCACCGCCGTAGACCCTGGTGAATCCGCCCGGGTAAACCTGGATATTAATGCCTTGAATGACAGCAAGGAAGATATTTCAGCCAGAATTATTACGCAAATTAAAGCGCCTGATGGCATGGTTTCCGCAACAACAGAAGATACAGTAACCATGGCAGCGTCGGGTGAGGTATTGCTGAAACAGATCGTGACAGTTGATGATCCCCGGCTCTGGTCGGTTTCTTCCCCTGCCCTTTACCAGGCGGACGTGACCGTCGAAGTGAAGGGTAAAATTACTGACCGGTTTGTACAATCCTTTGGTATCAGAACAATTGATGTATCCGCAGAAAAAGGATTTCTGCTGAATGGAGAGCCTCTTGAGCTTAAGGGTGGCTGTATGCATCATGATAACGGATTGCTTGGCGCAGCTGCTTTTGACAGGGCTGAAGAGCGCCGCGTGGAGATCATGAAAGCCAATGGTTTCAATGCCATCCGGACCAGCCACAATCCTCCCTCGGAAGCATTCCTCAATGCCTGCGACCGCCTGGGTATGCTGGTGATCGATGAGACCTTTGATATGTGGGAGCGGCCCAAGAACCCGCAGGATTACCACCGCTTTTTTAAATCATGGTGGAAGAAAGATGTGGAGGCCACGATTATGCGTGACCGGAACCACCCGAGCATTGTATTCTGGAGCATTGGAAACGAAGTCAATGAAAGGGCAGACACGAGCGGAATACGGATTGCGAAGTCCATGATATCCTTTATCAGGCAATTGGATACGACACGATTCTTCACCAATGCCATCTGTGAATTCTGGGATAATCCCGGCAGGAAGTGGGAAGTCACGGCCCCGGCATTTGAATTGCTGACCGTTGGCGGGTATAATTATCAATTTCAACGCTATGAATCGGATCACGGGAGTTTTCCTGAAAGGATCATGATGGGAACAGAATCAGTGCCCATGGATGCTTTCGGAAACTGGCAGCAGGTGGAAAAGCATCCCTGGGTAATAGGTGATTTTGTGTGGACAGGTATGGATTACCTGGGCGAGACGGGGATCGGCCATACACAATATCTGACCGGGGATCAGAAAGATGTTTTCGCCATGACATGGCCCTGGTTCAATGCCTGGTGTGGCGATATTGACATTACAGGGATTAAAAAGCCCCAGATGCTTTATCGTGATGTGATATGGGGAAACAGCCAGCTCGAAATCAACGTGCATGCCCCTGTTCCCGCCGGAAAAACGGAGAAGATCAGCTACTGGGGCTGGTATGATGAATGGCCCTCCTGGAACTGGCAGGGCAATGAGGATAAACCTTTGCGGGTTTCGATGTATACCAAAGGCTCCAGGGTACGGCTTGAACTGAACAACAGGGTGATCGGGGAAAAAGAAGTATCCGAGGCCACAAAACTGACAGCAACCTTTGACGTGCCCTATGAACCGGGTGAATTGAAGGTCACTGCCTATGAGAAGGAAAATATCCTTGCCGTAAAGGTGCTTAAAACAACCGGCTCACCTGCAGGCATAAGGCTTACGGCCGACCGGAATCCAATCAGGGCTGACCGCAATGACCTTTCCTACATCAACATTGAAATTGTGGATGAATTCGGGCAGCTGGTAACTGATGCCGCCAGGCAGGTGAAATTAACTCTATCCGGAAACGGTGAAATCGTCGGCAGCGGGAATGCCTGTCCTTTTGATATGAAAAGTTTCGGCCAGCCGGTGATTACAACGTTCCGCGGCAGAGCCCAGGCAATTGTCAGACCTTCTGCCGATCCCGGAACAATTACCCTAAAGACTGAGAGTGAGGGACTGGAAGGGGGAGTGGTGGAAATCAGAGCAGAATAAAAAAATTGCTTCTGATATACATTTTAACATAGATTTAGTGTAAATTTCTACCCCTGAAATTTAAACCGCCCTAACATGAAAAATCATCTCTTTGAAAAAAAGAAATGGCTTTGTTTTCATGTAGTATTGTTTTCCATACTATTGTCAATTGGTGGAGATAGTTTTGCGAATGAATTAAATATCGCTGGTAAATTTCCTGCCGGAGCTGACAACAGTCTGATACTTTTAAAAGCCGGTGAGGATCTTCCCAATATTACCAAATCACCCAGTCCATTCGATTTTAAAAATGTTAAGGTTAGTGACTCTTCTGATATTACCATCGTGATCTCCAACTCCGGGTCCATTGACCTCATTATTACAGGCGTTTCTCTCACCGGTAATGATCCCGATCAATTCAGCATACAAAGCGGTGAAGATCCTGTAATTGTTCCGCCGCTTGACACTATCCATATTGTGGTGCGCTTCAAACCAACTGAAGTAGGCGAATTTCAGGTTACCCTAAACATCATTAGCGATGATCCCGATGAAAATCCCAGTTTGGTTGCGTTAACAGGTACAGGTGTTATTACCGATAATACGGCCCCGGTGGTATCCGATATTCCGGACAGGAATAGTCCTGAAGATTCTCCCGCTGATACCATCCATCTCGATGGATATGTAAGGGACACTGAAACCGAAGATGCCGATATTACCTGGATTTACTCAACACCTTCTTATCATTTGATTTCAATTGTTGATAGGATAGCAACTATCTCTGTTCTTGATCCGGAATGGAATGGCAACGAAACAATAACTTTCACAGCTACCGATGATGATCCGGAAACTCCGCTTTCAGGATCCGACAATGCCACTTTTACGATCACCGCTGTAAACGATGCCCCGGTCATCACAGGTCAGGTACCATTAACGGTAAATAAGAACCATTCACTCTCATTGACAATTTCTAACCTCCTGATCACTGACCCTGATGATGTTACGGCTGATATGATCCTCACTGTACAAAGCGGAACCGATTATACGGTTGCAGGCACGACCATTTCTCCCGATAACGGTTTCAGCGGTGAGCTTACTGTTCCGGTTTATGTAAATGATGGTGACATCAACAGCAATACTTTCAATCTCACCGTTATTGTAAGCAATATTAATGAACCTCCCGTGATAACCGGCCAGGTTCCGCTCACTGTTGACGAGGACCAGTCCTTGCTTCTTACAGTTGATAATTTTACCATTGCGGCCGAAGAAGATGCAGGACCTTTTACGCTCATTGTGCAAGATGGTACCAATTATACCCATGCAGGCAATACAATATCTCCATCGCCGAATTACAGTGGCCCACTGACGGTCCCCGTTACAGTTACTGATAATAGCGGTGCTGTCAGCAATGTTTTCAGTGCCTCCGTTACTGTCGTTCAGGTCAACGATCCCCCGGTGATTAACGGACAAAATCCGCTGTCGGTTCAGGAGAATCAATCCCTTGCCATCATGGTGGCTAATTTGTTGATCACCGATCCCGATGATATCCCGACTGATATGGAGCTTACCGTGCAAAGCGGTGCAAATTATACGGTTTCCGGAGCTACTATTACTCCTGCCCTAGGTTTTAATGGCGACCTCTCCGTACCGGTTTATGTTAATGATGGTGATGTCAACAGTAATACATACAACCTCACTATTTCTGTAACTGAAGTGAATGATCCTCCGGTGATAACCGGTCAGGTTTCTCTCTCCGTGAATGAGGATTTATCACTTTCGCTGGTTGTCGCCAACTTCACCATTACCGATACCGACGATCCGGCAGGTCCGTTTACCCTCACCGTCCAGGATGGCACCAATTACACCCGCTCGGGAAATACAATCACACCTATTTCGAACTATAACGGCCCGCTCACAGTGCCTGTCTCCGTCAGCGATCCCGACGGAGGTAACAGTAATGTTTTCAGTGCCTCCGTTACGGTCATCCCGGTCAACGATCCCCCGGTTGTGTCCGATATACCGAACCAAACGATTGCAGAAGGAGCTTCATTTACAACCATCAGCCTCGATAATTTTGTCGCAGATCCCGACAATGCTGATTCAGAGTTAACCTGGACCTATACCGGTAATACGCAGCTCACAGTATCGATCGTCAGCAGGGTGGCAACCATTTCCACTCCGAATGAAAACTGGAACGGCTTGGAAACCATAACCTTCCGCGCCACCGGCCCGGGTGCCCTCTGGGATGATGATGCAGCCACTTTTACTGTTAGTTCAGTTAATGATGCACCTGTTGTTACCGATATACCCAACCAGACCATTGCAGAAGGGGCTTCGTTTACTACCATTGCCCTGGATAATTTTGTTTCGGATCCGGACAATACGGATGCTCAAATGACCTGGTCGGCAACCGGCAATACACAGCTCACGGTCTCCATTGTCAACCGGGTGGCAACCATTACCATCCCGAATAACAACTGGAATGGCTCGGAAACCATCACTTTCCGGGCTACCGACCCGGGGGCTCTCTGGGATGATGATGCCGCCACTTTCACTGTTACCGCAGTTAATGATGTTCCTGTTGTAACCGATATACCCAACCAGACCATTGCAGAAGGGACTAGCTTTGTCACGATCACCCTTGATAATTATGTTTCAGATCCGGACAACACGGATACTCAAATTACCTGGACAGCAGCCGGCAATACGCAACTTAATGTGACCATCAGTGCCGGTCGTGTGGCAACTATCACAACACCCTCCAATACCTGGAACGGGAGTGAAACCATTACATTTACCGCAACAGATCCCGGGTCATTATCCGACAACGACCAGGCTATATTTACAGTTACCAGTACCAATGACCCGCCGGTTGTTGACAATATACCAAACCAGACAATCGCCGAAGGCGGTAATTTTGCTACGATCAGTCTCGACAACTACGTCAGTGACCCGGATCACAGGGATAATCAGATCATCTGGAGCTATTCGGGCAACGCACAGCTTTCGGTTTCCATCAGCGCAAACCGCATTGCCACCATTGTTACTCCCTCTGTTGAATGGTTCGGAAGTGAAACCATATCGTTTACGGCAACCGATCCTTTGGGTGCCACTGACAGTGATCCTGCGTCTTTTACCGTCACATTCGTCAATGATTCTCCAGTGTTAACCGGTATTCCCGACCAGATCATCAATGAAGGCTCAACCTTTGCGACTATTAACCTCGATGAATATGTATCTGATCCGGATCACCCTGATAATCAGCTTACACTGACGGTTTCCGGCAATACAAATCTTACTGTTTTGATAAATCCTGGCCATGTGGCTACTATCACAGTTCCCAATGCAGACTGGTATGGATCAGAGACTGTGACATTTACTGCCACAGATCCACTGGGTGCCTCGGACGGCGATGCAGCTGTATTTACAGTTACAAGTGTAAATGATCCTCCGGTGGTTTCGGATATTGGCAATCAGACTATCACGGAAGGCGGAACATTCAACCCGATCAGTCTCGACAATTTCGTGACAGACCCAGATCATGCTGATAACCAGATTACCTGGACTGCCACAGGCAATACCCAGCTTATTGTAAATATAAGCACTAATCGTGTGGCTACCATTACAACGCCTTCTGTTGATTGGAATGGTTCAGAAGCCATCACCTTCGCAGCCCGGGATCCTCTCAATGCCTCAGCAAGTGATCAGGCCCGGTTCACTGTAACCGGTGTCAACGACGCACCGGTCGCGACCAATGTTTCAATTTCTCCTTTGGATCAGCGAATTGGAATCACCAATGCCGGATCTTTCACCTTTACTGATCCCGACGGTGATTTACCAGGCATACACCAATACAGGTGGTACAGGGCTGCAAATTCATCAGGGACGGATTTGGTTGTCATTACCGGTGCTACCGGTAGCACGTACCGGCCGGTAAAAGCGGATGGCGCCAGGTATATTTGTTTTGAAGTGACACCCGTTGACCAATATGGCCTGGCAGGAGTGCCGGTCAGGAGTGCTTTTAAATATATCAATAACTCACCTGTTGCCAGCAATGTTCAGATCAATGCGCCAAGCACAACACCCGGTGCGACCATTAGTGCAAGTTTTACATATTCCGATACAGAAGCGAATCTGCAGGACAATGGCCATACTGTTTACCGCTGGTATCGCACTAACGTTGTAAATCCTTCTCCCGGCAGTCCGGGTACCTTAATCGGGTCTGAATCCACCTATCGTCTGAGAAGCCTGGATGCGGGCATGTATATCTGGTACAGGGTAAATCCTGCGGCATTGGCCGGTTCAACTCCGGGTGATTCAGTATGGAGCAACATCATCGGACCAATTGGCACTTTCAGTGCAAACATCACTGGTGCAGCAAGCTTCTGTCCGGGTGCAACCATGCCTATTACCCTGAGTATAACAGGAGGCGGCGCTCCGTATACAGCAGTTCTTGGCCGTTCAGCCAGTACATCCAACAAGGATACAACCATCACTGCAATCTCAGCATCACCTTATATTATCAATGTTAAAATTCCGGGCACCTATACTCTGAAAAGTCTCACCGATAATGGTGGAGATGCTGCCACCGTGTCTTCAACATCCGTGATCCTGCAGATGTTCCCCAAGGTTACTGCGGTATTGTCAGGTTCTGGTGATATATGCAATGACGGGAATAGTGTAGCTTCCCTGTCACTGAACTTTAATGCCGGTACAGCACCCTGGACTTTTGTTGTTAGCAGACTCAGGTCCGATGGAGCTCTGATCAGCGATACAACCTTTACGAACGTGCGCTCAGATCCTTACCCTCTCGTGGGCAGGGTGATTCCGCCATTTTCAAGCACGTTGTACAGAATCAAATCGCTTACGGATGCCAGGAATTGTCTGGGCGATACTACAGGCTCAGGCACCGTCAGAATATCATTCAAACCATCACCCGAAGCGTCCATTTCGGGTATCGACAGCATTTGTCCGGGCGGGACGGCTAATCTTCAGGTTTTCCTGACAGGCACAGCGCCCTGGAGCATAACGTACCTCAGAAATAGCGCCAATCCTACCACAATTTCAAACATCACCAATAGAAATTACATATTACAGGTTACCGAAGCTGGAACCTATACGCTTTCACGTGTTCAGGATGCAGTATGTTCCGGTAAAACATCCGGAAGGGGTATTATCCGGTCACATAGTTTACCTACTGCTGCCCTATCGGGAAGTGCCACTATTTGTGAAAATACATCTGCCAATCTTAACGTTGTGCTTACAGGTACAGCACCCTGGAAATTCATCTACAGAAAGACCGGTGAGAATTCTGTCGAAATTCCCAATGTGCTTTCAAGCCCGAAAAATTTCTCCGTGCAACAGGCCGGCACCTATACCCTCACTGAGGTTTATGATAAAAACTGCAAAGGTACGGTATCAGGCAGTGCAGTGATCAGTATCACAAAGGGACCTGATGTCGAGTTGTCCGGACTTGATCCTGCCTATAATAAGCAGTCTGCCGATTGGATATCCATCTTAGGGTCTCCTTCCGGTGGCACGTTTTTAGGTGCGGGTGTGATTCCTTATAACCAGAGTTGGTACTTTGTGCCTTCAATTCTTCCGGTCGGGACGCATACTGTTGTTTATGCTTACAGGGCATCGGCTGGTTCATGCTATGGATATGATACGGCAGTAGTCAGGATTCTTGAGGCAAGCGCAGCCATAGAATTTGAACATGGCAGAAAAAATTATTGTCCCAAGGACCATTCTTTTAAGATTACAGGCGTGAACCTGGCCAATGATATCGGCAGCTTCACTATCAGTGGAGGAATTGGACTGGTTGACCATCAGAATAATACAGCCACTATTTATCCATCCATGCTTGATGTCGGTGGATATACAATTACTTATACCTATTTCGATGGAACTAACCTTTCGGTAACCGGTAAATTCGATATTGGCGCGTCACCCACGGCTGACTTTAAGTGGGAAACGGAGTGTTACCAAACCGGGAAAGCCATCCAACTTACCAATACTTCTGCTTCAAGTTACGGAAATCTCACTGATACAAGTTACCATTGGAAATTTTTAACCTCTACCGGTTATATCCCCTATACCACAAAAGATGTAACCTATGACTTTGCACAACCGGGAATCTATAAAATTGAACTGAAGGTACAGTCTTCTTATGGTTGTAGAGACTCGGTTACCAAAGAATTTAACCTGCGACCCACTTACAAACTTGCCGACCTTACGCATTCCGAAGATTTTGCTGACTCACCTTTGGAATGGCAAAGCGGAAAATCCCCGGAGACTGCTGTCAACAGCTGGCTTCTGGGAAATCCAATCAAAGGTTTTTCGGGCAATAAATGCTGGTACACTTATATATCCGGGACCAACGCACCCCGCGAGCAATCGTGGGTAACCAGCCCCTGCTATGATTTCACCGGAACCAAGAGGCCCATGCTGAAAATGCAGATCTGGAGACTGTTTAACCTTGATCGCGATGGGGCAACGCTTCAATATAGCGCGGATAGCAGTAAAACCTGGAATGTTTTGGGAGAAATGGATGACGGGATTCGTTGGTATAACGATTACCAGATTGACGGTAAACCGGGCAACCAATCCCTTGGCTGGTCGAATTTTAGTGGTTCAGGCAATGATAACGCGTGGACGGAGGCAAGACATTCTCTCGATGTACTGAAAAATAAATCATCAGTTCAGTTCAGGATTGCTTATGGCTCCGACGGTACAGCAAGAAATAACAATGGATTTGCCTTTGACGACTTCTGGATCGGTGAGCGCAACCGAATTGCCATACTGGAACATTTCACCAACTCATCGGATGAAACCTGTGATTCTGTCAACGTTCTGATAAACAATTTTGTCAACAAGAACGAAATGAACGTCATTGACCTGCAATATCATACTTCGTTTCCGGGTGAAGATCCGTTTAATCAGCATAATCCTTCCGTACCGGGAGCGAGGGTGTTCTATTACGGATTCACCGATGTGCCTTATACTGTGCTGAACGGCGGTTTAAAATCAACACAGCGTTTTGATCATGATATCTTAAAGTTTAATCCCACAGCGGTCCTGGTTGAATCATTGGACGACAGTAAATTCTGGATCAACCTGAACTCCAAGTTATCAGGCAATACACTAAGCATTGAAGCCCATGTGTTTGCCTTAAAAGACATTCCAGCCACTCAGCTAACCGTTCATATTGCGGTGATTGAGCGGATCATTAAGACAGAAACTGGCAACGAGGGTGAAACTTCCTTTGAAAGCGTTGTGAAAACCATGTTACCCGATGCTGCCGGCACAATCATTTACCAGGAATGGAAAAAGGACGAACCCCGTTATGTTAAAAATTCCTGGGAACTGCAGCATGTTTATAATAAAGACGAGTTAAGGGTCGTGGCCTTTGTTCAGGATGCATCCACGAATGAGATATACCAGGCTGCTTTTGGCATAATTGACGAAATCGTCCAGCCGGGTATTGATGATCAGCCCGGATCACGAACTGGAAAACCATTTAAAGTATATCCCAATCCTGCAGAAAAAACTGCCTTTATTGAGTTCGACCGGATAACCATTGAAGATATCACGCTGGAATTATATAGTAGCCTGGGAAGCCTTGTATTTATGAAACAAATTCCTGCTGGAACGCTAAAGGCGGAATTTTCTGTTGAAGATTATCCTGATGGCCTTTATATATTGAGATTAGTAAGCAGTGATCAGCTTATCGGTATCGGGAAACTGACTATTTCGAGATAATCCGGGCAAATTTTGGAAATGGTTATTTGAATCAAGGTTTCCTGGAATTCCACCTCATCGCTTTGATTCTTTCAGCATTTGCACTCGAAGAGATAAGCTCATTTAACCGGCTCAGGCGGGTTGTATCCTGTTTGGCACCAATAATCCAACGGATAGTTGTTTTTCTGTAAGAGGGAGTTTCATTACAGAAATAATCCCAGGCTCCTTTGTTTTCCTGAAACTGTTTTACCATACCGTCATCCAGAGAAATCAACTGATCAGTTTCATAGCTGTATAGGCCTGAACCGGACTTTTTATTCTTTTCGTAAGCCCGGATACCGGCTGGAAACATAAAACCCTGCCGCATAAGTTTCTCTGCCTTCATCATATTCACCTTACTCCAGTTACTTCCCGGTCTCCTGGGTGTAAAGCGTATGCAATAGCTTTCATCATCAAGTGATCTCCGGATACCATCGATCCACCCAAAACATATAGCTTCATCAACTGATTCGCTCCAGTTAACCGATTTCTTTCCGCTTTTTACTTTATAATAACCAACCAGTAATTCGGCTTCTTTCAGGTGATTTAGTTCAAACCAGGTTCGTAAGGCAGCCCCATCTTCAAAAAAAACCGGATTCATGTCAGAATTTGTTGTATTACCCATGCAATATTGCAATTAAAAGGAGGTGGCAAATGGCCACCTCCGAAAGAAGCAGAATTACTTTTTCAGGATCTTTTTAAGTACTGTGTCCTTATCCAGCTTTTTCGTGCAGAAAAACCAGTCATAACACTTCATATCCTCCTTACCCTCCATCCGGCTCTTTGCCACGCCACAGGAACCGGCAGGAGGAACAATGACATCATCGCCGGGACGCCAGTCGGCGGGCAATGCCACACCAAACTCATCGGCAGTCTGCAAAGCAATAAGAACTCTGTACAGTTCATCGAAATTCCTCCCAAGACTCAGGGGGTAATAAATAATCGTGCGGATCACTCCCTTGGGATCAATATAGAAAACAGCCCGTACAGCTTTGGTTGAACTTTCACCAGGTTGGATCATGCCATACTTTTTTGCCACATTCATGGTAATATCCTCTATCAGTGGGAAATTCACTTCTACATTCTTCATCCCCTTGTACTCAATTTTTTCCTTAATCGTCCGCAACCAGGCAATATGACTGTATAGTCCGTCCACGGAAAGACCTACCAGTTTGCAGTTGGCTTCGGCAAATTTGGATTCCAAACTAGCAAAGGTGATAAACTCAGACGTGCAAACCGGTGTAAAATCGGCAGGGTGGCTGAAAAGAATTACCCAACTGCCTTGATAATCTCCGGGAAAGTTGATGTTTCCTTGTGTTGTAACTGCCTGAAATTCAGGTGCCTTTTCGCCAATACGCGGCATCGAAATAACTTGTGCTTCATCCATAATGTTTTAAAATTAAATGTTTATAATATCAAATTATTTTCTATTCCTTTTTATGGTAAATCATTACTTGAGGAGAACTATTCTCCTTTAATAATAAACAAATTTAAGATAATTTTTTCAGAAGTGAAAGTTTAAAATCTGTTATTTAGCATCCCCAACTGATAAACTAACATCTACTTTCAAATTGGGGCTAAATCTTCCAACTTCAACCTATAGCCTACAGCCTTCAGCCTATAGCCTATAGCCTTCAGCTTACAGCCTACATTCTATCTCCTTTTAACAAATTTTAATACCAAATATTTTTAATTACGAAACTTATCGTATATATTTGTACGAAATATTTCGTATTTACTTTTTACTGCGAATCCATTATGATACACAAACGTCCAACAGAGTCAGAACTGGAAATCCTGGAAATCATCTGGAGAACTGGTTCGGCAACAGTTCGTCAGGTCAATGAAGAACTTGATAAAAAAGGAAGAAATGTAGGTTACACAACTACATTGAAAATGATGCAGATCATGACCGAAAAAGGATTGCTTACTCGTGCCATGGATGGGCGTACACACATCTATTCCGCACTGATCCAGGCAGGCGTTGCGCGCAATGCTATGATAAACCGCATGATCAATTCAGCATTCGGCGGTTCTGCCACCAAACTGGTCCTGCAGGCGCTGGGAAATAACAGGACTACACCTGAAGAGCTGAATGAAATAAGAGATCTGATCGACAAGCTCGAAAAAGAACAAAAAACGTCCTGATTACTCACCACCAAAACCAATACACATGGAATTCAGCAATGAAATCATCAGGTCCCTGGGAATGACTTTGGTGCATTCCCTCTGGCAAGGGGCAATTATAGCAGTGATTATCATTTCCTTGTTGAGTCTGATCGGAAAATCAAATGCCCGGTTTCGTTATGTTGTTTTATTCTCCGGTCTGATGTTGCTGCTGACTGGATTTATAGTCACATTGATTTTGGTCTATCAGCATAATAATCTGCTAATAAACTGGAAAAACTCATCTCAGCAAACTCTGCTGCCCCGGGAATATTCTTTCAGCCCTTTATGGTCGTTTACTCCCGGAAGATTGGCAGGGTGGTTATTCCGTTCTCTTGAACCGGTCTATCCTGCATTGGCACTTGGCTGGCTTGCGGGCTTTCTGTTTATCGGCATCAGGATAACGGGAGGCACTGTGCTTGCCAGGGTTAATCTCCGGAAAAGCCTTATGAATCCGGATGTATCGCTGCGAAATGCTTTCGATCGCATACAGAATTTATTAAAATTGCCGGTGATCGTCAGGCTTCGTATCACTACCCGCAAGATCAGCCCTATGGTCATTGGCCTGTTTAAACCGATGGTAATTATTCCTGTTGCTGCCATTTCCGGATTAAGCGCTTCGCAGATCGAAGCCGTCATATTTCATGAACTGGCCCATATCCGGCGGTTCGATCATTTCCTTATCATTCTGCAAGCCATCGCGGAGCAGGTATTATTTTTCAATCCGACAGCCTGGTTTCTTTTGCGCGAAATTAACCGTGAACGGGAAAACTGTTGTGATGATTTTGTCGTGAAAACCAATAACAATCCTATTAACTATATTAAAGCACTCACCATGATCCAAGAAATGAATTTATACGGTAATGTACCGGCCAACGCCTTAACAGGTAAATCCAAACATCTTCTGAACCGGGTAAGAAGATTGGTGAAGCCGGAATTGAAATACTCCCCGGCATTCAGACTGGCTGTTGTTTTCCTGTTCTTCGCAACTGTTGGAGTGTCGGCTATGACGCTGCTGGCATCCGGGAAGCCCGGTGAATTGTTCTGGGACAAGGAAAAATCCGGCAATATGCTCATAATTAGTGATTTTCATCCAGATTCTAACGGAAAGGTCGTCATGAACGGCACCATCAGCAAGGTTTCTGGTGAAAACCGGGATGGCGACAAAAAGAAAATGAAAATCGTATTCCTCAACGATACCATCAAAGAAATGACGATCAACGGAAAGGAAATTTCAAAAGAGGAAATGAAGAATTATGAGGATGAGATCCGGAAAATAAGGCAGGAGATGGAGTCTTCGCAAAAGGAACTCGAGAAAACGCACCAGGAACTGGAGGAAGCACAGAAGGAATTGCAGATGGCCAGACAGCAATTAGCTGAAACAAGAAATGGCCTTGAATACCCTGAAGATCCCGAATTGAGATGGCAATTTAAAGAGCCATTTTCACAAGCTTATATGAATCCTGAGCAGTATAAGAAATTAATGCAGAGCGAAGAATTCCAGGAACAAATGAAAAAAGCACGGGAAGAAGCCGGAAGAGCCAATGATGAAGCCAGAAGAGCAATGGAAGAAATCAGAATGAAAGGTCAGGAATACTGGCAGCAGCACCAGAAAGAAATTCAGGAACAGATGAAAAAAGCGCAGGAAGAAATAAGAATAAGCAGGGAGGAATACTGGAAATCTCATCAGAAAGAATTCCAGGAACAAATGAAGAAAGTACAGGAAGAGACAAAAAGGGCTTTTGAGGAAATGAAGAAAAATAAGGAATTATATGATCTGCAGGAATTCCCTTACCTGTATAGATTTCATTCCATGCCGGAAATTGGTTTACCCTTGCTTCCCGAAACAGAGATACTCATCCCTGAAGTGCCTGAAATTGAAGAATTGATCCCTGTGGATCCGGCGCCGTCTGTGGAAATGTTACTTGAAGAGCCTGCTGCAAAAGATTCACAGGATTCAGAATCGCTGAATTCAAAACTGAAGAAACTGGAGGAGGGAGAGCAGTAACTGGTAAATAGTAAACAGTAAACAGTAAAAAGTAAACAGTAAACAGTAAAAAGTAAAAAGTGAAAAGTAAACTGTGACAGGTTAGTTCCGAAACCGGGACTAGCTGAAGATCCTTACCAGCAATGGCACAACAATGGTGATCGCTGCAAGTATGATGATAACGGCCAGAAAAAACTTGTAACGCATGCTGTAAGAACTTAACAGACTTGCATCGTAATATTTGTCGACATTATTATCCTTGTACATGCGAATCAGTCCGGATAAAAGTTTGAGTCTCATATCACGACCTGAAAGCAGCGCCTTTGTTATGAGAAAATTAATGATCAGTACTGCAGCAATTAACAGGCATAAAATAATATCATTATACCCTTCACGACCCTTTGTGTCAGGTGCTGCTACAGCCCAGTTGATGGCCAGGATTACCAGATTCAGCAACACCGACGACAGTACAAATACTGTGTCTGTCTTTGCATTTTGCTGAAGCTCATTTGTAATGTGCTGATGTATTTCTTTAATCATAGTCTTTGGGTATTGGTTCTTCTATTAAAGTTACTGCATTTTAATCTGATATGCTACTTGGTCTTGGATCTTAGATCTTAGATCTTAGGTCTGCTTAAAACGGCATAAAGAAAGAGCTATACTGGATCTTCACTTCATCAGGCCGGCAATAAAGCATGTCCGGAGCCATACCTGTGGCTTTGGAGCAGAAAGGATCAATTGAATCGGCCAGTTCACGGTATTTTTTCCCGGCATCCTGATCACCACTGAACATGTTGATCATGGATAAGGTACTGTAAGCATATGCTTTTAACGGAGGTATGGGTTCGGGAATGGATTGCAAATAAGCATTTACAAGTTCGGTTGCACTCTTCAGATGGGTTTCTTTAGAAGACGGATCTTGCTGTGCAGCCATCAGGTAATATCTTACGAGGTTCATGGTAAGGTATTTTTTGGAATGATCCGCCTGGATGGCCTCTTTAAAATATTTCACTCCATTTTCTGTATCGGATTTGAGCAGATAGGCCCTTCCCAGCTCTTCCAGTACCCCGGGATTCATACCGGTTTCCTCTCCTACTTTTTGCCAGTATTTGACCAGATTGGCAGTATCCGATAATAGTTTCGCCTGAGCCATGGCATAATACGTTTTATCACCGGATTTCATACCATCAGCAATAACCTCGGCTTTGGCCCTGTCACCTCCCATCTCTACCGGAAGAAGACCATACATATCGATCAGGTAAAATTTAGCCGCAAAACAATTCGGATTAAGTAGTAGTACAGCATTGTAGGCATCGCAGGTTTGCCTGACTTTCTCGCCAACATCGGGCAACTCCCGCATCATGCTGATGAACGCATTCAGAAAGTTATAGTAGGCGTAATAATAGGCATAAACCTCATTATCCGGGGCATACCGGACAGCCCGTTTTGAAAAACCGGTGACTTCCTGCCATGCCTCCGGAGTAAACTCCCCTTTGCCTAAAAAGATATGGTGACAGGTCCGTGCCAACTCAAACCAGGCAACCGCATCGGTACTGTCACTTTTCAAATACTGCCTCAACATTCCTTCAGCCTGTTCAGCCTTACCATTCATCCTTAGTTGATAAGCCTCCCGGATGGTGGATTCGCTCACCTGACCTGATACTGCATATGATATTGCTAAAATCATCATGCTGAATAGAGCCATAATATTCAATCTGAATAACTTCTTGCATTTGCCAGGAAATTTATCAGGAACATATACCTGTAAATTTTTACAGTTTTTAATTCCAGTTGTAATGTCAGGTAGATTTTTCATTTGGTTTTATGATTTAAGTTATCTCAATGGGAACTATGATCGTATTAAATTTCTGATTAAATTTAAAGAATAACGGCGTCTGACCTTTGAAATACAACTGTATATAAATTGTAAAATGATTTACAAGTATTTTGTAAACATATTGTATTACAAGTAATTAATTTTGTGGAGGCAATAGACAGACAATATTTTGAAATCCTGAAGACAAAAATTGTCGAAGTCATGCAACGGACCCATGCAGCCTTAAGCAGGAACATGGAGGACTGGAAAGGAGATGACATATTTAAATTTCAGGAAGATTTGCAGTATACTGTAAAGGAATACATCAGTGAAAAATCATTTTACAACCATTTCAAAACCTATAATGAGAGACTGCCCAGGATTGATCTGTTGAATATTCTGAGCAAATATGCTGGTTTTACCGATTGGACGGATTTTAAAAATGCAAACAAGGAAAAAGTCATCCGGATCACCGGACATACGGGATCAAATCTGACCTTCTACTTATTGCCAGTCATTGCCCTGTTTATTTTTCTTATGGTATGGATTATAATAAAAGTTGGTAGTACGGCGACTTATACATTCTGCTTTGTTGATAATTTAACCAGGGAGCCAATAAGCAACTCTAAAATTGAAGTGGATATCCTTTTTGACAATGAATCGCCTTTGCAACTTTTGGGCAATACGGATGGTTGTTTCAACTATAAAACCAGTGAACAAAAAATAAAATTCCTGGTTAAAGCACCCTATTATTTCCAGGATACCATTATTCGCTCTTTGAATAAATCCAGGAAATCTGAAGTAATACCGCTCAGAACTGATAACTATGCCTTGATGATCAATTATTACGCCAATTCGAAAATAAATGACTGGAAAAAAAGAAGAGAACAACTGGAACTGATAATTGCAGACAGCGCATATATTTATCAGGTTTTTAACAATATGCTTGGCATGGAACTTTTTAACAAGGGAGAATTTATCAATATGCTTACCGTCCCGACCAGTAGTCTTAAAAATATCGAATTAATTGAATTACTGAATAATAATAACAAAATAACCTTCATCAAGTTTAAACAGAAAGAATGACAAAAGTGACCCTCAGAAATATACATATTATACTCATCATTATTGGATTTTTTCTGTTGACATCCAAAACCTGTGAACCTGAAGCTGGTATAGGCCCTGAAAACCTGGAGACAAAACAGGATATTTTACAAAATGAAATTGAAAGTGAATTTGAATCTGATTATCTTTTTGAGGGCAAGCTGATAGCTTTTGGAGAAAAGGCCGGGCAGAAGCTCACAGATTTCGCAGATTATTTGAGTCTTTATTCCGATAGACAAACAGATACTTTGTTTAAACAACAGGTTAAAGATATGATTTATAGGCTTTTTTATAGAAAGGACAATCATATTCAACTTTCTTTAGCAAATGACATCAGCAATTACCATCCCAACCTTGCCGGAGTGTTCAATTATATGGATGCCTCCGCATATGAGTCCCTCCGGTTTCATATATCCGACCACAGGCTTTTTATACCGCTGCATTTGGACAGTATGGCTCAGTATACCGGCAAATTAAACAGCTACATCAGTATTGCCGCTATTCAGGGGAATGATACCGTCCTGATCAGCAAGAATCAAATACTGATAAAAATTATTTTAATCCGAACCCATAAACAGTTCGGAGAAGAAAAGTCATTGAATATCTGGCAGGTTTTCCTGGATGATATTGAACCGATCAAATAATCCTGTGTATCTATTTAGTCTTCTGCATTCTGGGACAAGTCTTGCGAAAATTGTATATTTGAATAAGGTAAATACATTTCAGCATGAAAATTACAGTAATCGGGAGTACCAACACAGAAATGATCTTTAGGGCTCCCATCATTCCGGCGGCTGGTGATACAATACTGGGAAGCTCATTCAGCATGTCACCCGGGGGAAGAGGTCTTATTCAGGCCATTGCAGCAGCCAGGGCAGGTGGAAAAGTTGTTTTTATAGCACGAACAGGTGATGACATTTTCGGAGAACAGGTGATGAAGGTGCTGCAGGAGGAAGAAATCGATACAACCTTCCTGATCAGAGATAATGCTCTGGCGTCCGGGATTTCATCAGTTGTGATCAATGCCCGCGGAGAATCAGGGATAACAGTTACCCCGGGAGCCAACAGCAATCTTTCTGAGAATGACATGACACGGGCAAAGGATTCCATAATTTCGGCTGATGTTGTGCTGTTGCAACTGGATATTCCCAAGGAAACTGTCAGGTTTGCTGCAAGTTCTGCCCGGACATCAGGTGTCCGGGTAATATTGAATCCATCTCCCGCCCTTCCGGTAAGCGATGAACTGCTCAAATCAATATCCATACTCACTCCCGATGCATCCCAGGCTGAAATACTTACCGGTATTACAATTACCGATGAACGATCGGCTGAACTGGCCGGAAGAATCCTGCTTGAAAGGGGCCTGGACCGGGTCATAATCACACTCAGATCAAAAGGTGCCATGGTAATTGACAATGGCGGTGCCGAGCATGTCCCTGGTTTCAGGATGAGCTCACTTGACGCTTCTGTGGTGAACGATGTATTTAATGGAAATCTGGCAGTCGGACTTGCTGAAGGCAAGAACTTTTATGAGGCTGTTCTTTTCGCCAATGCTGCGGCAGCTATATCAGCATCCCGGTCGGGAACACTGTCTTCAATCCCTTCCCGTCAAGAAATTATGGAAGTATTAAGGACAAAGCACAGGTCGCATTGATTGGGGAAGGGTTGTAGAGGTTGTATGCTAATAAAACATTTGTCATAGTACATCTGTATTATATTCCCCAACTTTACTATTACTTAAACATACAATCATGGAAGTCAATCAAGTAATTCAGGATCTTGAACGGAGAAATCCGGGAGAAGTAGAATATTTACAGGCAGTACGCGAAGTTCTGGAATCAATTGCCGAGGTGTATAACCGGAATCCGCAATTTGAAAAAGCGGGTATCATTGAACGATTGGTAGAACCCGACAGGGTAATGACTTTTAAAGTCCCATGGGTGGATGACGAAGGCAATGTCCATGTTAATCGCGGATACCGTATACAGTTCAATAATGCCCTCGGACCTTATAAAGGCGGTTTGCGGTTTCACCCCAGTGTAAACCTGAGCATTCTTAAATTCCTGGGATTCGAACAGATTTTTAAAAACAGTCTGACCACTCTTCCCATAGGCGGAGGTAAAGGCGGATCGGACTTTCAGCCAAAAGGCAAATCCAACAATGAGATCATGCGCTTCTGCCAGGCATTCATGCTTGAGCTATGGAAGATCATAGGACCAGAGACCGATGTTCCCGCAGGAGATATCGGAGTGGGCGCACGTGAGATAGGATTCTTATATGGTATGTACAAGAAACTTACCAACACTTACACCGGAGTGCTTACCGGAAAAGGCGTGAACTGGGGTGGAAGCCTGATAAGACCGGAGGCTACCGGGTTTGGCGCAGTTTACTTTGCGCAGGAAATGCTGGGCACCCGGAATGAAAAGCTTGCCGGAAAGAAAGCCGCCGTATCGGGTTTTGGAAACGTCGCATGGGGTGCTGTTAGAAAATTGAATGACCTGGGTGCTAAAGTCATAACCCTCTCAGGTCCCGATGGATATGTTTATGACGAAGCCGGTATTTCAGGTGAGAAGATTAATTACATGCTCGAACTCCGGTCATCCAATGAAGATATTATCGAACCTTATGCCAGAAAATTCAAGACCGCCGTATATGTAAAAGACAGGCATCCCTGGGAAGTAAAG
The DNA here is from genome assembly GCA_041737175.1 of Bacteroidales bacterium. Classification (GTDB taxonomy): domain Bacteria; phylum Bacteroidota; class Bacteroidia; order Bacteroidales; family UBA10428; genus UBA5072. Next base: position 48,853 of record JBGSSF010000025.1, on the reverse strand, counting down.
TGTGATATTGCATTGCCCTGTGCCACACAAAACGAGCTTGATGAAAAAGATGCGCAAACCCTGGTGAAAAATGGCTGCACTTGCGTTTGTGAGGGGGCCAACATGCCTTCGGTTCCGGAAGCCATTGAGATCATTCAGAAAAACGGTTTGCTGTTTGCGCCCGGTAAAGCAGCCAATGCAGGCGGTGTTGGCGTATCCGGACTGGAAATGACGCAAAATGCCATGAAGCTTCGATGGCCTGCTGATGAAGTTGATAAGCGACTTCATGAGATCATGGGTGCAATACATGAGTCGTGTGTAAAAAACGGCAAGCGCGCCGACGGATACATTGATTATGTGAAAGGTGCCAATATAGCTGGTTTTTTGAAGGTTGCCAATTCCATGATTGATCACGGAATAATCTGATATTTACAGGTAAATTCCTTCGACTTGATGTCGGTTTGTTGTAAATTTGAGTGAACATTAAAACCGACATTTATGAAACGCCGTAAATTCATTGAAAATGCTGCGCTTGGTGGTTTGGCTTTAGGATTTTCATCATTTGACAAGCCAAACCTGAAAGATGGTGCAGGTATTCCCAGGAGATCCCTCGGGAAAACCGGTGAGAAATTGTCAATTATTGGCTTTGGCGGTATCATGTTGAACGATTATCCGCAGGAATATGCCAACGAACTGGTGACCAAGGCATTCGATGCCGGTATCAATTACTTTGACATTGCACCTTCCTATGGGGATGCACAGAGTAAACTGGGACCTGCCCTGAAATCTTATCGTGACCGATGTTTCCTGGCCTGCAAAACGGCTGAAAGGGATGCATCAGGTGCTGAAAAACAGCTTAATGAATCCCTGTCTATTTTCAATACTGACCATTTTGATCTCTACCAGCTTCATGCATTAAGTTCGACTGATGAGGTTGAAAAGGTATTTGGTGCCGGCGGAGCCATGGAAGTTTTTATCAGGGCCAAACAGCAAGGGAAGATCAGATTCCTTGGATTTTCAGCTCATTCAGTTGACGCAGCCCTGCTGGCTATGCAAAAATTTGATTTCGATACGATCCTGTTCCCCATCAATTTCAATTGCTGGAACAATGGTGATTTCGGACCTCAGGTCTTTGAAACGGCCAAATCGAAAGGTATGGGTATACTAGCCCTAAAAGCCATGGCACTCACCTTACTGAAAGAGGGCGAGAAAAAACCCTATAAGAATGTATGGTACCGGCCGGTTCAGGATGATGAACTTGTCCGCCTTGCCTTGCGGTATACTTTGTCAATGGATGTCACTGCAGCCGTACCTCCGGGAGATGCCGGGTTTTTCTGGAAAGCAGTGGAAGTGGCCCGGGATTTCAAACCGGTAACGACAGCTGAAATAGACCTGCTTGGCAAGCTGGCCTCCGGAAATCCCCCGTTGTTTAAACATCCGGCAACCTGATTGAGCTCAGGCCATATTTGCAAACAACTCATCCACTGCACTCATCATCTCATTGCAATCGATGTGTTGATTAACCAGGGTATCACAACCGGTTTGATAGCAATTTCTATTTCTTCCATTGCAATCACAACCGGCAATGGCTATAACCCGTAAACCAGGCCATAGCATTTTCATTCGTTTTATAGAACGGCAGTTTTCATTGCCGGGTAGGCTTGTATTGATGATCAGCAGGTCGAAACGGAGTGCCGATGTAATCATGTCAAATGCTTCCTGTAAGGATACGGCACGAATCAGACAGGCATTGGCTCCCGACAATATTTCATGAAAATAAAGGTAATTGACATAATCATCTTCTACAATCAGGATTCTCTTTCCTTTCCAGTTGAAAACCAGATGGGGCATTTCGGATTTCATAGGTGTCAGAATTTGGGTATCGAGAGGATTCATGGTTTATTCTTTTAGGCTACCTTTAATACCGTGAGATCCTAAAAAGTAACCCTTGGCCTGCACTTTTTTTAATGACAGGTTTCATTTGGTGTTAAGGATATTGTTACTTTTGGACCAATACCAAGGGCCTCCATGATGAAAAGAAATCATAAATATCTGTTATTTAGCATCCTAATACTGGTATTTTCCATATCTGCCCATTCTCAGAAATTTCTGTATAAAATGGGTTATTTTGGATTTTTCGATAACCGCGAATACTTTAATGAATATGTGAATGATCAGACCATTTTCGGGTCAAGGGTATACGGAGAGGCTGGTTATGCTTTCAATGAAAGCAGCCGGATCATGGCCGGCCTGGATTACCTTTATGAATTCGGAAGCAAAGGTGAATGGATACCACCGGAAATTACTGCATATTACAGCGGCCGTTTTAAAAACCTCGGTCTCTTAATCGGTGCGTTTCCCCGTGTAAACAGGATTATAATGCCTTTGGCGCTTATGACTGATACATTCCGGTATTACAGGCCCAACACGGAAGGCATTCTGATTGATTACAGTACCCCCGGTTTCCGTCATAATATTTGGATCGACTGGACAAGCAGACAATCCGATCTGAAAAGAGAAACCTTTCTGCTTGGGATGTCGGGATTTGCCAAACGCGGCGTCCTGATCTATCAGCATCATTTTATTATGACCCATCTGGCTCATTCCCTTAGCCATGACAGTGTCGAACGTATCAGGGATAATGCAGGGTTTACCGTAATGCCGGGATTAGACCTGGCTTCTGCTACCGGCCTGGATTCGCTGACCATTAGTGCAGGCTTCCTGGGTTCCTATGACAGGATCAGAAGCGTTTATGATTTCAGGTTCCCTTTTGGTTTTATAGCTGAACTGGAAGCTGTCTACAAAGGATTTGGAGTGCATGGTACTGTGTATTCAGGCGAAAGTCAGGTGATTACTTCGGGAGATGGATTTTACAAATCCGATTTTTACAGCAGGGCTGATGTTTACTACCGGCTTGTAACACCCAATATCGAAGGCAGGGTGCAGTTCTCATTTCACTTTCTACCCGGAATAACAGACCTGTCAATGTCATTGACCGTAAGAGCCCAACTTGACGGCATATTCGGGAATCACCATCCCAACTCACTGAAGTAGCGTTTACGTCTGATAAAAAAATCAAAGACTATACTCCCGGGGTAAATATCACCGATATTGCCCGTACGAATTTTACCCTTCAGCTGCCCTCTCAGTTTTATGAGGAGGGGAATTCTTCTGTAAAAAGCCAGGTGAGCCCTGACAACGGCAATGAAGAACCTGCCCGAACCGCTGAACAGGTATACCATGGCGGATAATCCATCCAGGAGCAGCCGGATCAGTATCACAGGAACAAGTTGAGAAACCTGAAGATTCTTAAACAGAAGGAATAAATTGTTGCGGTAATTCAAATACAATTTTCGGGGTGTATTATTGGGAAGTGTGCCGCCTCCCACATGATACACGGTTGATTGCGGAACAATTGCGCTCCTATAGCCCACCCGGTGCATGCGCCAGCATAGATCAATCTCTTCCATATGGGCAAAAAACTCTCCGTCGAGTCCGCCCGCTTTTGCATATGCTTCTGCTCTTACGAACATGCAGGCGCCGGATGCCCAGAATATACTTCTGAAATCATCATATTGTCCGCTGTTTTTTTCAATCACACTCAGAATGCGACCTCTGCAAAACGGATAACCGAAGCGGTCAATATATCCTCCTGACGCCCCGGCATATTCGAAACATTCTTTCCGGTCAAAAGCCAGCAGTTTAGGCATACACGATCCAATATCCGGATTGGCCTCCATGGTTTTGTACAGGGGAACCAGCCAACCAGGTGTCACTTCAACATCCGAGTTCAGTAAAACATAATACTTGGCTTCTATCTGCTGCAAAGCTATGTAATAACCCATGGCAAATCCATAGTTCCGCTCAAATTCAATAATCCGGACTGCGGGAAATTTATCTTTGAGAAACCTGACTGAATCATCGCTGGAGCCATTATCAACAACCACAACTTCAGCACCCGGAAAATCAGAATGCAAACATACCGTGTGAAGGAATTGCTGCAGGAAATGCATGCCGTTCCAGTTCAGTATTACAACGGCAATCTTTGTCATGAGGTAACGAGCTTAATATTCTCAGGTCGCGAGTGTTTGAAACGTTTATGCGACCATAACCAGAGTGCAGGCTTTTGAATGATTTCATGCTCCATTTCCTTCACACAGGCAAGCATAACATCATGTTCACCTGTGTGTGCCGCATTGTCAAACAGCTTTTTCAGGGTTACTTCATAATAACCCCGGCGAACCTTTTGTACATCTAAAAATACCACTGCCAATCCGAGCTTTCTTGAAATCTTTTCAGTTCCTTCAAAGAATGGGGCTTCCTGATTGAGAAACATGGTCCAGAATCTGCTGATCCGCGGTGGTCGTTGATCAGCTAAAAACCAGATAGAAAACAGCTTCTTCTCCGCCATGTGCTCCAATCCATGCCGGTATATACTCTCCATAGGATATAAAAAGGCATTAAACCGGGTACGCATATAATAGGATAACCTGTCAACGGCTTTGTTCTTTAAGGGACGAAATATAATCAGCAAATCATGCTTCATTTTTAATGGTAAATAATTAAGCCACTCCCAGTTGCCGTAGTGAGCAGAAACCAAAGCGAAGTTTTTTCCTTCAACGCCCAGCTCTTGAAGTACCTCCGGATTTGTGAGTTTCATCCGTTTATTGAGTTCACCTGCAGGTATGCGGATACACTTTAACGACTCCAGCATGAAATCACAAAAGTGCCTGTAATAAGCTTTGGCCAGCAGTTTAATTTCATGATCCGATTTTTCAGGAAAAGAATTTCTCAGATTGCAAAAGACAGTTTCTTTTCTGTATCGCACCAGGTAATAGGTAATCAGGTAGATAAGATCCGATATCAGGTACAGGAGCCAGAAAGGTATCAGGGAAACCAACCAGGTAATGCCAAACAGGAGATAATAGAGGAGTGAGGTCATTTTAACAGGCCGGGATTGGTTAAGGCTTCATAAAACGGGCCACATCATTTACAAACGCTTGATGAATGCGATCATTGGCGGCAACAATTTCACGTCCGAATAAATAGTTACCCCCACCGCTGAAATCAGTCACCTTACCACCTGCCTGAGATATTATGAGCGCACCGGCAGCAACATCCCAGGGGCTAAGGTTATACTCGTAAAAACCATCATAACGCCCGCATGCCACATACGCAAGATCCGTTGCTGCAGATCCCATACGTCTGACCCCATGTGTATGGAGAAAAAAATGATTAATGGTATTCATGAACCCTTCATAACGATCGATATTGTAATAAGGAAATCCGGTGGCTATCAGTGCATCTTTCACTTCTGTTATCTCGGATACCCTTATTTCAGAATCATTAAGATAGGATGCACTTCCTTTCCATGCATAAAAAGATTCTTTCAGCCAGATTTCATAGATAACCCCCACAACCGGTATATTATCTTCCGTAAGAGCAATGCTAACCGCCACCGGAGGTGCCCCGTGAATGAAATTCGTAGTGCCGTCGAGCGGATCAATGATCCAGTTATAGCGTTCACCCCTGGTTTGTAAAGTACCTTCTTCCGCTATGAAACCTGCATCTTTCACCAGCAATTGCAGCCTGTCAATGATCATGGCCTCCGCTGTTTTATCAACCTCAGTCACAAAGTTGTGCATTCCCTTGACTTCAACTTCATTCATGGAAATGCTTTTTATCCTTCCAAAAATATAGTTGCCTGCTTCATAAGCGATTTCCCGCGTCGCCTTGCATATTGCCTGATAATCCATATTATTCGTTGATTTTAATGATCGGCCTCCACCACCATATTCCGGTAGTACTTGTACAATTCTGCCTGCGACCTGATTTTTTCCTCACCATTTGCGTTGACATACATGTTATCCTGAACGGCATTAATGATCCTTGCTTTAACATTATCTTTCATCTGCATTCTGATCATATCACGCAGTTCGCGTTGCACATCCTTGTCAAATATGGGACAGGCAACTTCAACACGTCGGTCAAGATTTCGTGTCATCCAGTCAGCCGAAGTAATATAATACAACTCATTCCCCCCATTGCAGAAAATCAGGATTCTCGAATGCTCCAGGTATTTGTCTACAATACTGATGGCCTCTACATTCTCGCTTAATCCGGGAACACCCGGTTTAAGCGAACAAATACCCCTGATGATGAGTTTTATTTTGACACCCGCGTCGTTCGCCTGGTAGAGTTTATTAATTATTTCATTATCAACCAGACTATTCAATTTGAGAATGATATAGGCTTCCTTCCCGGATTTTGCATTTTTAATCTCATTGTCTATCAGCAGGTACATTTTACGCCTCAAGTAAAGCGGTGATTTGATAAGATTCTTATAGGTGAAATTCTTATAAGGGGTATCAAAGAAGTCAAAAACGCGTCTCACTTCAGAAGTTATCCTTTTATCAGACGTAAAAAGGAAAAGGTCCGAATACACCATGGCATTCCCCTCGTGAAAATTACCTGTACTTACGCAGGCATAATTCACAGTCTTGCTGCCTTCTTTCCTTGCAATATTCAGCAATTTGGCGTGTATTTTGAGACCCGGTAAACCAAAGGTTACCTTGGCACCTACTTCTTCCAGCTTGCGTGACCAGTAAATATTGGCTTCTTCATCAAACCTGGCCTGCAACTCAATAACCACAAATACTTTTTTACCATTTCTGGCTGCATTGATGAGTGCATTGACCACTTTGGAATTCTTCGATACCCTGTAAATGGTAAGGGATATCCCGGTTACTTTCGGATCAATGGATGCCTCCTGCAGCAATCTCACGAATATGTTGAAGTCCTGGTAAGGAACATGAAGCATGATATCTTTTTTTGCCATGACCCCAATGATGCTCTTATGCTTTTTAATGAGAGGATGAGGCAAGGGTAAGTCAATGCTATAAACAAGTTCAGGACCACCGATTTTCGGGAAACTCATAAAATCCTTGAAATTATGAATCCGCCCACCCGGTATCAGGTTATTATCTTCATCAAGGTTTAGTTTATCTACAATAAAATCGAGCAGGTCCTTGGAAATTGCATTATCAAAGACAAACCGTACAGGTTGACCCGTTTTGCGGCTGTTTAATCCTTTGGAGATCACCTCCAGGAAGCTTTTTGAAATATCATTATCCATATCCAGTTCGGCATCCCGTGTGAGTTTGATGATCCACGACTCAAAAATATCGAACTTAAACAGGGCAAATACATCGTCGAGTGAATACCGGATGACATCTTCCAGCAGAATGATGAACTTTTTGTCCGTTTCAGACGGAAGTACAATAAAACGGGGCAAAAGGTTGGTCGGAATTTCAATCAGGGCATAATCAGTACTTACATCAGGTTCGGTGCTGCTCAGTTTCACAATAAGGTATATCGATTTATCCTTCAGGTAGGGAAACTTGTCGACATTACTCAGAACAATCGGGGAAAGCACCGGAAAAATATGCTTATCGAAATAATCCTTTACAAATTCTGCCTGGAGGGCATTAAGCTCGAGTTCGTTGATTATCAGTATGCCTTTTTGCTCAAGTTCATTAACGATGTTTCGGAAAGTATATTCGAATTTGTTTTGCAACATCAGAACCTTTTTCTGAATCATCGGCATCAGCTTCTTGGGCTTTTCCCCTTCGATCTTCTTGGATCCCTGCTGATAATCAATCATTCGCTTGATAGTGGCAACCCTGACCTTAAAAAATTCATCGAGATTATTGGAAAAAATGCCCAGAAACTTAATTCGCTCTATCAAAGGCACTCCATTGTCCTGAGCCTCCTGTAACACCCTTTCATTGAAAGAAAGCCAGCTGATTTCCCGATGTATAAGTTTTGGCTGCTTCATCGTCTTCGGTGAGGTTTCAGGTATTATTCTTCTTTGTTGGGAAAATGAAAAGTATGCCCTTCCAGGTTTTTTCGATCAATGGTCTTCCAGCTTGTGGAGCTGAATTTCAGGGTAACCGCACCTGATGTGGGAACATTATCAATGGGAGTTTTTATAAAATGATTTGTCAGGGCCGTCACGTCAGGATTGTGCCCGAAAATCATGAGGGAATTGTATTCATCACCGGTATCCTTGATCAGTTCGAGGACCTTTTCTGTTGATGTTTCATACAAGATTTCACTGATCACCAGTTTACCCGGCGGATACCCGAAAACCCTCGCAAATATTACTGCAGTGTGTAATGCCCTGTCCGCCGGACTGGAGATGATCTTTTCCGGGACCAGGTTTTTTAATTTGAGTTTCCGGGATATCTCATAGGCATTTTTAATGCCCTTTGATTTAAGTGATCTGTCGATGTCTGTAACATCACTATAGTCCCAGGATGATTTAGCATGCCTTACAATTTGTAAAACTTTTAATTGCTTCATATAAAAATCTTTTGGAACAGGCACAAATGTAATTCATATTATTCATACTTGTTCCCAATTTTCCCCGAAGCGCTTAAAAACTATTACAATAAATGACTTGCAAGTTCAGCAAGATAGCTCCTTTCTCCTTTAACGAGATTCACATGTGCAAACAAATCCTGACCGATCATTTTATCTGTCAGGTAACTCAATCCGTTAGATTTCTCATCAAGGTAAGGTGAGTCAATCTGTTCGATATCACCGGTAAACACCATCTTGGTCTCTTCACCGGCCCGGGTGATGATGGTTTTAACCTCATGCGGGGTCAGATTCTGTGCCTCATCAACAATGAAAAATATCCTGGAAAGGCTTCTGCCCCTAATGTATGCCAATGGTGTAATGATCAGTTTTTCGGTTGTCAGCATTTCCTCGATCTTTTGGAATTCCTTACTGGTCTGTGCGTATTTGTTTTTTATGACATCGAGGTTATCAAACAACGGAAGCATATAAGGTCCGATCTTTTCTTTGATGTCTCCCGGAAGAAACCCGATGTCACGATTGGCAAGCGGAACAATCGGCCTGGCAAGAAAGATCTGTGTGAATTTCTGCCTTTGCTGCAAAGCCGCGGCCAATGCCAGGAGTGTTTTGCCTGTTCCAGCTTTCCCTGTTAAGGTAACCAACTGGACCTCATCCCGGGAAAGGGCGTCGAGTGCAAACGTCTGCTCTGCATTTCTGGGCTCTATGCCGTAAGTTTTCTGCTTAATAACCCGGTTGATCATGCCCGATTTAGGATCATAATGTGCCAGGGCACTGGATGTGTTCCCCTTAAAAATAAAATACTGATTGGCTGTTGGTTTAACAGGAAGTTTAAAATCACCGACCGGAATCCCTTCCGGATTCTCATACATTTTCATGATCAGCCGGTCGTCAAGGCCTTCAAGCGTGCTGACACTCCTGTAGATCTCGTCGATGTTCCTGACCTTATCCGTCTCATAATCCTGCGCCATGATACCGATTGATTTGGCCTTCATGCGCAGATTGATGTCCTTACTAATAAAGACAACAGATTTATCAGGACTATTGCGATAAACATGATCTGCAATGGCCAGAATCCGATGATCAGGCGTATTCTCCGGAAATGAAACCTGCATGGCGCCCGAAAAAGGCTTGCCCAATTCGATGCTTAACTTGCCAAGTCCTTTTCCCAGCGGTAATCCGCCGTTAAATAGTTTATCCCCGGAAAGTTTATCAATTTCACGTGTGAATTCACGGGCATGATAATTAATAATATCATTGCCTTTTTTAAATTTATCGAGCTCCTCCAGTACGGTTATGGGAATGATCACGTTGTTTTCCTGGAAATTGTAAATGCACCTGTAATCATGCAGAAGAACATTGGTGTCAAGTACGAATACTTTCTTTTTCTTTATCGCCATGAGAGAAAATGATTAAACAACAACAAACAAAAACTTAGTCCTATTATAAACGACGTAAACTATTGTATTTTTGTCTAAAATCACCCTTGGTTTATTAATAATTATCAACACCTGCCATGGAAGTACTTGATGCAATTTTCAACAGAAGGAGTATAAGACAGTACACTTCTGAACTTATAAGTGATGATACCCTTGAAATACTTCTCAAAGCCGGCATGTATGCACCCTCCGCAGTGAATAAACAGCCCTGGGAGTTTATTGTTTTCCGCAGCCGGGAAACCATGAGACAAATTGTTGATATACACCCCAATGCATCCATGTTATTAAGAGCAAATGCAGCAATCCTGGTATGCTGGGATGAGAGCAGGCAGCATGATACCGGTTATGGCCCGGTGGATTGCGCTGCTGCCACACAAAACATCCTGCTTGCAGCGCATGGTTTAGGTCTGGGAGCAGTCTGGGCTGGCATTTACCCCCGCCAGCAGCGGATGGAAGCCGTTCACAAAATCTTCAACCTTCCCGGTCATATCCGGGGATTTTCCCTCATATCACTCGGCCACCCTGCAGAGCGCAAAGCAATGCCCGAACGATTCGATAAAAGTAAAATACATTCGGAGAAATGGTAATTGGCCCTCTCCTGTCAATCTCAGAAAAAGTGCCCTGATATGAATTATTCCCGAACATTGGCCTATATGATGGAACAGCTTCCGATGTACCAGCGCATTGGAAAGCTTGCATACCGCACCGGACTTGACAATACACTCAAACTGGATGAATATTTCAACCATCCGCACAAAGCCTTTACCACAATTCATGTTGCAGGCACCAATGGTAAAGGATCTGTCTCCCATATGCTGGCTTCGGTTCTCCAGGAGGCAGGGTATAAAACAGGTTTATACACCTCCCCGCACCTGCTCGACTTCAGGGAACGTATCAAAGTAAACGGCAGGCAGATCAGCAAGAATTTCGTGATGGAATTTATCCACACACATAAATCCTATTTCGGGACTTTTAACCCTTCCTTTTTTGAGATCTCGGTTTTTATGGCCTTTACATGGTTTGTCAGGAATAAAGTTGACATAGCGGTCATTGAGGTCGGACTTGGTGGACGGCTCGATGCTACCAATATTATTTCTCCGGTGTTGTCGGTTATCACCAATATTGGCAAAGATCATGTTGAAATACTTGGGGATACCATCGAAAAAATAGCTTTTGAAAAAGCCGGCATAATTAAATCCAAAACCCCGGTTGTTGTCGGTGAAACACAGCCGCAAACCCTGCCGGTATTCCAACAGGTTGCCGATTCAATGAAGGCTTCGCTGCATGTTGCTGATGAAGTTTACAGGATCGAATACAGCCTGGTTTCGGTTGACGGATTCCAGGTATTTAATGTTAAAAAATACGGAGAAATACATTTTCCGAATCTTAAATGTGGCTTGCTTGGACATTACCAGCGGAAAAACACAGTCACGGTTCTCGCCTCCCTCGAACAGATTCAACAGGCAGGTATCAAAGTCACTGAAAAGCATGTTTACACTGGTATACGAAAAGTAATTACCAATACCGGATTATCCGGTAGATGGCAGATTGTCCACCGAAATCCGACTGTGGTTTGTGATACTGCGCATAATGCCGATGGCATTAAACAGGTATTGCAGCAGGTATCGGAAACACCCTATAAAAGCCTGCATCTTTTATTGGGATTTGTCAACGATAAGGATATTCACGAGATTCTGAAGTATATGCCGCTCAAAGCAGTTTATTATTTCACCAGACTTACGGTACCGCGCACCATGAATGAAAATGAACTTACACAAGCGGCACTACAATACGGACTGCGGGGACAATCGTATGGCAGCATCGGAGAAGCGTTTGACGCTGTTGAAAGGAATGCTGAAAATGATGACCTGATTGTTATAACAGGGAGTAATTTCCTGGTGGCGGATTTTCTTGGTGATGTGGAACAGTGAAACGGTGAAAAAATGGAAAGACTGATAAAAGAAGCATGTGTAGAAGGTTTTACCCAGGCATTGCGGGCACAGGAGCTTGGTGCTGACCGCATTGAGCTTTGTGAGAACCTGGTTGTCGGGGGTACAACACCCTCACTGGGTACTATCCTCGCCTGCAAAAAACACCTGAAAATTCCCGTGATCGTGATGATACGTCCGCGTGGAGGCAATTTTATCTACAACAGGTACGAGATGGAAATCATGGCGGACGATATCAGGACCTGTCTGACAGCAGGTGCAGATGGCATAGCAATCGGAACGCTGAACGACAGGGATGAGATTGATATGCCAAACCTGCAAAAATTGGTAAAACAGGCAGGTCATATGCAGGTTACCTTTCACAAGGCAATAGATGCAACTGCCGACATTGAAAAAGAGCTTCTGCGTCTTTGCGAATCTGGTCTGGCGCAAAGGGTGCTGACTTCAGGTGGGGCTTCGACAGCGTTGGAAGGTTCGGCCGCGCTGAACAGGATGATTGCTCTTGCAGGAGAAAGACTCACCGTATTGGTCGCCGGAAAAGTGACGCGGGCCAACCTCGGCGATCTCAGGAAATTAATCCCTGCCAAAGAATTTCACGGAAAAAAGATCGTTGGAGAAATTCTTGATTTTCAATAAAAAATTAGATTGCGCATTTCCCGGTTTCAAAAGCCGGGCCTATTAAGTAACCGTCTTTTGTTTGCTGGGTGAAATACCAAACAGGCTTTTAAACTGCCTGCTGAAGTATTTCACATCCGAGAATCCTGTTTTATAGGCCGCTTCTGATACATTATACCCATTCTCCAGTAACCGGGCTGCTATCTTCAATTTGATCTTTCTCACGAATTCAAGAGGACCCACTCCTGTCAAACCTTTTACTTTATTATAAAACACTGTCCTACCAACACAACAAAACGCTGCAATCTCATCGATGGAGAAATCCCTTTCGTAATTTTCCTCAATACAGGTTACCAATTTTCTTAGGAATTCTTCGTCTCTCGAAGCCATCTTGACAGGTTCAACAGACGGTTCCTTTTTACTTGTATAACGAGCAATAACCTTAATTCTCTGATTTAAAAGATTGCCTGCCACAGCTTTCAGGTAATCCATATTGAACGGTTTGATGATATAGGCCTCGGCCCCGGTTTCGATGCCGGCAATCTGATCACTCATCTCCACTTTTGAAGTAAGCATAATAACCGGTATGTGACAGGTAGTGAAATCGTCCTTTAAGATCCTTGTCATTTCCATTCCATTCATTCCCGGCATCATAATATCGGTGATAACAAGGTCAGGATTTATTTTGCGGGCAAGGTGCAGTCCTTCCTCACCGTTTTTAGCCCCAACACAGGAGTAAGAGGATTTTAAAGCCTCGCTAATATAGTTAAGGATTTCCTGGTTGTCCTCAACGATCAGCAATACCTGTCTGCTCCCCGGATTGTCTGATGAACCAACAATTTCCTCCTGCATTACTTCCTCATACGATTCATCCCGGCGCTCGATATGAATTTCAGTGCGTTCTTTATCTCCGGGAAGTACCATGGAGGACTCCATCAAATGGCTGCTTCCTTTTAACAATCTGATGGTAAATGTACTTCCTTCACCCTCAACCGATGATATCAGAATATCACCCTTATGGAGCTTTGCCAGTTCATAGGATAAAGACAACCCAATTCCTGTTCCAGATAAATCTGTGTTGCTCAGAATGTTGTATCTGGTAAAAATGTCGGCCAGGTTTTTCTGTGGTATGCCGGGACCCTCATCTGAAACGCAGATATCCACGAAATTGTTGACATCCGTATTGCGGATTGTTACAGAGACATTTTTCCCCTGGTCTGTGAATTTTATGGCATTGGAAATGATATTGTAAATGATCGTATCGAGTTTTGAAGGATCCGCCGAGATCATCCATGCAACAGCTTCGGAATAGAATGTATATTGAATACCCTTATGCTCCGCCAGGGGAATGAAACTTTCAAAAACTTCGCGTGTAAAGGCAACAACGTCAATTTCCTTGATTTTTAGAACCATCTTGTTATTCTGGATTTTTCTGAAATCAAGCAACTGCGTTGTCAGTGAAAGCATTCTTTTGGCATTTTTGCGGATGATCTCCATCTGGGTCCTGTTCCTGGTTGAAATACCATTTGCAGCCAGCATATCCTCGATGGGACCGATTATAAGTGTCAAAGGCGTACGTATTTCATGCGATATGTTGGTAAAGAACTGAAGTTTCATTTCGTTGACCTTCTTCTCAACCAACAATTCATTGCGGTAACGGCTTAACCTCGTGGCTGTTTTATAAACGGATATCGCTATCCCGGAAACCAATAAAAGATAAATCAGATACATAGGTATGGTTTTCCACCAGGGAGAGAGGATCCGGATATTCAAAGTCCGTTCATCGGATCCTTCAATTTCATTGCTTTTTAATGATCTCACCCTGAAAATATATCGCCCGGGTGACAGATTTGTATATGTTGCTTTATGTTGATTACCAACATTGTTCCAATCATTTTCGAAATTGTCCAGTTTATAGGAATAATTAATCTTCCCGGGATCCAGAAAATCCAGGGCTGAATAATCAATGCTAAAACTTGACTGGTTGTACCTGAGCGTAATTTTATCGGTAAAGGATATGTTTTTTTCCAGGGGCGACCCGGACTGATTGACAGGCACCTCTTTATTGAACAGCAGGAAATCAGTCAATTCAACACGGGGCTTTACTCTCTCAGGGATCAGGTTTTCGGGATATACAACTTCAAATCCCATATAACCGCCAAAACAAAGTGAACCGTCTTTCCTTTTAAAACAGGTGTTTTCAGAAAAGTTATTGAAATTTAAGCCATTATAAGTATTGTAGATACCTATATCTGAGTTTTCAGGATTCAGCTTAATCAGTCCATTTTCAGTGCTGAACCACATATAACCTTCGTTATCTTGTAGAATTCCGAATATTACGTCATTGCTGAGCCCGTTTTCAGAAGTAAAGTGCCTGAATGTAACTTTCTGCCCGTTTCGTATCTCCAGGAGGTCTGCCCCTCCGCCGAAAGTTCCCAGCCAGATCCTTCCCCTGGAATCTTCGAAAAGATGAACAACGTCATTATAACTGAGACTGTTTTTATCCGAAGGATTCCTGAAGTAAGTGGTAAACTGATAGTTTTTCCTTTCGATATCGGCTTTATCGAGAAAATTCAAACCGAATGCAGTGGCAATCCAAAGGTTACCCTGCCTGTCGACCAGCAGATACCTGACCAGATTACTTGAAAGATTGCTGTTCTCCTCATTTATCCTGATAAATTTTACATCTTTCCCATACGGATTAGGAATAAGGCTCAGCCCGTTTCCGTATGTTCCAATCCAGATATTGGATGAACTATCCTGACATATGGAGTTGATATTGTTATTTCCCAGGGTGGTGGAATCATCGGGAGAGAATTTAAACCGTTTGAAACGGAGTTTTGAATAACTGGTCTGCTTATCCAGAATGGACTGTGTACTTACAGACAAGCCATCTCCCTTGGAACCAATCCATAGATATCCTTTATGGTCGTTCAGCAATGAATACGTATTGTTACGCACTGATTCCTTACCAATGCCCGGCAGGGAATCGAAAATTGCGATCTTTTCAAGGGAACTGTTATACAAATGCACACGTCCTGCTTTTGTAGCGACCCATAAATTTTGATTTTTGTCTTCCATGATGGCTCTGACCACATTATCCAGCATATCCTCACGTTCCTTTTCAACCAGCTGGTGAGTAAAGGCTGAATTTTCCAGGATTACCTTTTCCAGGCCTCCTAAAAACTGGCCTGTCCCAAGCCAGAGCTGACCGGAATTGTCCTCGGCTATGGAGTGAACAATATTGGAGGAAATGGAATTTGGATTTTTCGGATCATTCCTGAAGAACTGAAACGAGTCACTTTTTCTCTGATATAGTGCAAGCCCTCCTCCATGTAAACCAATCCAGAGATTATTGTTGTTATCTTCGTAAAATTGCGGTCGTTCAAGATCCGTCAAATGTTTGATCACCTCAGGGGTGAGCACGTAATACTTCGAATTCAATGTGTTGATATCCAGCCTTGATACTCCAAATTCAACAGCTGTAAGCCAAAGCTGAAAATACCGGTCTTCGTAAACCCCGGCAAGTGTTGTGCCATGAAAAGGAACGCTGATCCAGTTCTTTCCAAAAATGTTGGAAACCATAACGCCGTTCCCGGTAAATCCGG
The DNA here is from genome assembly GCA_041737175.1 of Bacteroidales bacterium. Classification (GTDB taxonomy): domain Bacteria; phylum Bacteroidota; class Bacteroidia; order Bacteroidales; family UBA10428; genus UBA5072. The sequence continues at coordinate 32,884 of JBGSSF010000025.1, read as the reverse complement.
TAATGATTTTACCGGTTTTTGTCTTGTAAAGCATTGCGATCCTTTCCGAGGGTATTTCAGGTGCTGTTTGCCTGTTAATGAACCGGTATTTAGCTGTAGTCCTGTCAAATACAATTATTCCGTCTTCCTCGGTCCCGAACCAGATGTCCTTGCCTCCGTCACAAACAGCAGTAAAGGCTGAATTCACGAATTGATGCTGGAAGCTGTATCGCTTTCTTTCAATATCTTTGTATGATAAATAATTAATTCCCCTTTTGGTTCCTATCCAAAGACTGCGGCTCTTATCGGCATATATAAACCGGACGCTGTTGTTGGAAAGCGCAAAATTCCCCCTGTCGATGTATTGACTGACCGAATAGGTACCCTTCCCCTCGTCGCACTGCAATATAAAAATTCCTGCACCGGATGATCCCAGGATGACGATATCATCGGTATATTGAAGAAAACAAGTGATTTCGCTATTAGCAACATATTCTGCATATTGGGGTATTGTGGAAAATGTTTCATTTACCGGATTGAAGAAATGATAATACCCGTCATAGGTTTCCACCCAAATAAAACCTTTCTTGTCCTCCCACAAATCAGTCACCCTGTTGTTGGTGAAAATCTTCGAATTCTCCGATTGACCTTTGTATATTTTAAATGCATAACCATCATACCTGTTCAGACCATTCCAGGTGCCAATCCACATAAATCCTTTGCTGTCGAACAATATGCTGGAGCCCGTATTTTGAGACAATCCCTCCTCGGTTCCGATATGTTCAAACCGGAATATATATTGTCCATTCATCCGGGCTGGCAAAAATAACAACCATACCAGGCTTAGTGCATAAAATAGCTGTCTCATCGGGAACCCTGAACTGACAAAATTATAAATATCATTTGTCAACATCAGAAAGATAAGTAAAAAAAAAGTGTAAGGCCATTTAAAACCCTGAATTAGCATTTCATGTCAATTTAACACCCCAAATCCGACAATTCTGCTACCCTGTTATGAGATAAATGGATTTACCTTAGATGGAATTTTATAAGCCGCACTTTTTTATGAAAGGACATCTGATCGCTGTAATTTACCTCGCCTCGGTTTTTCAGCTGGAATCGCAAACAACCTGGACCAATATCAAGTTACATGGAGCCGATTCCGGAGGAAATGTCAAATGCACAGGAATTATTAATCAATTGATCGACAGTTTAGCCGGGAAAGGAGGCGGTACTTTGTATTTTCCTTCCGGAACTTATTATACAGGTCCCATTATTCTAAAAAGCAACATCACCCTGTATCTGGATGCAGGTGCAGTCATTCAGTTTTCAGATGATTTTGATGACTATCTTCCCATGGTTAAGACACGCTGGGAAGATATCCGGGTTAAAAATTTTATCTCACAGATATACGCTTACCAATGTGAAAATATAGCCATCAGGGGCGATGGACATTTTAATGGAAATGGCCAGAAGTGGTGGGATTTCTGGAACAAGGTAAGAAACGGCGATCAGGCAGATTCCAAATGGCAAACTGTATTCAAAAGTGAGAATGCCGGTCTTCTTCAGAAGAATGAGTACCTGAGGGGAAAAAATGCTTTTCTGCGGCCTCCCATGGTTATCACCTATGAATGCAAGAATGTTCTGATTGAAGGAGTAAGTTTCTCTGATCCCCCGTTCTGGACTATTGTACCTACTTTTTCAGATAACATAACCATTGAGGGTGTGACCATTGAAAATCCGGATTACTCTCCCAACACCGATGGTATTGATCTTTCATCATGCACCAATGTTCATATTGCCAACAGTCATATTACGGTTGGTGATGATTGCATTGTAATCAAATCAGGCAGGGATGAAGATGGCAGGGATGCCAACCGTCCGACCGAGAATGTTACCATTACGAATTGCACCATGCTGAAAGGTCATGGAGGTGTGGTCATCGGAAGTGAAATGAGCGGTAATGTCAGACGTGTTGCCATATCCAATTGCGTTTTTGAAGGAACCGACGTAGGTATCAGGATTAAGACCATGCGTGGCAGAGGTGGCGTAGTCGAAGATATTCGTGTAACAAACATCCTGATGTACAACATGGTTAAAGAAGGTGTCATCATTTCCATGCGCTACCAGCCAACCCATCCCGAGATAATATCAGAGCGTACTCCCACTGTGCGTAATGTACAGCTTTCCGGTATTAACATCAGAAAAGCCGAGAGGGCAATAGCGATTTACGGACTCGAAGAGAAAGAAGTATCACAGATCACTTTCGTTGATATGCAAATCGAGGCCAAAAATGGTATACTGGTGGAAAATGCCGCCGATGTCAGCTTCAGCGATATCAGGCTCGAAATCGAAAATGGAATTCCGTTCACGGGTAAGGATTCAAAACTGATCAACTATGACCGGATAACAGTTAAAGCTTATGCATCAGGCGGTCCATATCTTACATTGAAAAATTGCCAGACCGTAAGGATATCCAATTGTTTTCAGCCGGAAATCATACCCCTGTTTTTACAAACAGATGAACAATGCGATCAGATATACCTGTTGAACAACATTATGCCTAACACCGAAGCCTTATACAATAAGAACGCAAAGCATGTAAGAACAGAATCAAATATTATACAAAAGTCCAAATCTAATATTTAACTAATTATTACACTATGAATTACACTTTTTTTAACCGTTGTCTGACCTTTCTGGTGCTTATTATGCTGTCGGTGGCAGCTATTGCCCAGAATGGCAGAACCATCAAAGGGAAAATCACTGATGTGACCGGTGAACCCTTAGCGGGAGCCAATGTCGTAATCCAGGGTACCACAAAAGGTGTGGTAACGGATATCGATGGAAATTATCAGATTGAAGTTGAAAATCCTGATAATGCTGTTCTTGAGTTTTCCTTTATTGGATTCATTTCAGAGATTTATAATGTTGGCAGTGAGAGCATTATAAATGTTGAACTCGATGAGGAAGTTACAACCCTGGATGAATTGGTAGTCATCGGCTATGGAACAGTAAAAAAGAGGGACCTGACAGGTTCAGTGTCCTCCATTAAGTCGTCGGAGATTACCAAGACGGCCTCCAACAATGCCCTGCAATCGATGCAGGGGAAGATCGCCGGTCTCGACATCACAAAGGACAGTGGAGAATCCGGCTCTGGTATTAATATTGATCTGCGTGGCAACCGGTCAGTCAACGCTTCCAATGCGCCCCTGTTTCTTGTGGATGGCGTTGAATATGGCTCTACGCTCGATATCAATGCGTCGGATATCGAATCGATCGAAGTGCTTAAAGATGCATCTTCCACGGCCATTTACGGAACCAGAGGTGCCAATGGAGTGGTTATTATCACAACCAAAAAAGGTACAGGCGCAGCTGATAAAATGAAAGTTTCCCTGAATTCCTATTTATCAGTTAACAGCCCTACCAATCTGCCCAAGCTCATGTCAGCAGAAAAGGAATACCTTTTTTTTGCTGAACGGCTTCGGTATGCTGATGAAAAAGCTGCCGGTAACACCTGGGGTAGCACCAATCTGAGTGATTATCCGGCAAATGAAGTGCTATCAACCGGAATCAGCACGCCCTATGAAAAATCGGTTTACGATCTGTATTCCGAAGGTGGGGTCGACTGGTTTGACATGATGCTGGAGAATGGCCTGACGCAGAATTATGAACTATCCGTTTCGGGAGGTAATGAAAAAAGCTCATTTATACTATCACTGGGTTATATGGATGAAGAGGGCCTGCTTCGCAATGACGATCTCAAGCGATACAACGGCAGGATTGGTCTTGATCATGCCATTACCAACAACCTGAAGGTAGGCGCCAGTTTATTGTATACACACCGTGACTGGAATCGCAGGCAGGATGAAGTATTCGGTCAGTTGATCAAAATGCATGCGTTGGCACAACCATACCTGTCGGATGGCACCATTCTGGATAAGCCTTCAGAACTTGCTACCAGCCATACAAATCCCTTATTGAACGAGGTAAGCGGTTATTATGACAACAACACCCAGAGCAACCGGCTGTTTGGCAATATTTATCTCGATTGGGAATTGATCAAAGGACTGCACTTCAAGTCAGTATTCGGGATTGATCAGAATTCAAGTCGATTTGGCGAGTACGAGGACTTTATGTGTACAGGAAACTATCAATCGGGAAGAGGCTCGTATTTTGAAGCTGAAAGCCGGCAGGCCATGGCATACACCTGGGAAAATACCCTGAACTATGCTGTAAACCTGAGCGGACAACATGATTTGCAATTGCTCGCCGGTCAGAGTGCCTACCAAAATGTAAGTGAAATGCATAGTACATATGGATTTGGTTTACAGGATCACTATGGCAAGAATTCCTTCTATGACCTGTCAAATATCATATCCACCGGAAGACAAATTGAAGACACGTATGTAAAGAGCAACATGCTCTCTTATTTTGGCCGAGCCAATTATAAGTTCAAAAACAGATATCTACTCACCGCATCTTTGAGGGCTGACGGCTCCTCCGTTCTTGCTGAAGGAAATAAATGGGGCTACTTCCCGTCGGTTGCAGCAGCCTGGATATTGTCGGATGAAGCATTTCTGAATTCCTCCCATTTGATCAACAACCTGAAATTGCGTGTAAGTTGGGGCAAAGCCGGTAATTCTGCAGTAAAACCCTATCAAACACTTACTGAACTGGGAGCAGATAAGATTTACTACACCTTTGGCTCAACGTTAATCAATGGCCAGGTTCCGGCAAAACTCGGGAATCCCGATGTAACCTGGGAAACCACAACCACCTATGATGTCGGCCTGGATATTTCACTGTTGAAATCAAGGATCTCAGCCACCGTGGATTTCTACTATTCTCAGACGGATGATCTGTTGCTTTACAAGGGATTACCTGCGACATCCGTATATCCGCAGGTACTGGCCAATGTGGGTGAAACTGAAAACAGGGGAATCGAGACAACATTGAATTTTAGGGTAATTGAGAAGAGGGACCTGAGATGGACCGCCGATCTGGCATTTTCAGCAAACCGTGATAAGATTGTTGCACTCGCCAGCGGTGAGACCCGTGATGTTTCCAATCCCGAACAAGCGTTGGTAGTGGGCGAACCGGTACGAGCCTTCTACAATTATGAAGCAGATGGTTGCTGGGGACTTGATGAAGCCACTGAAGCCGCCTCATACAACAAGATCCCGGGTGATATAAAAATCGTAGACGTGGATAAGGACAGTGTTCTGAATGACGAGGATAAAAGGTTATACAACAAGAGTCCGAAATTCATTGCGAGTTGGAATAACACAATCACGTACAAGAATTTTGCCTTGTCTGCGCTGGTTTATGCAAGGGTAGGCCAGTGGATTCAATATGATTATAATACTGCCTATAAGCCAACCGAACAGGACGGCTCTCCCGATGTTGATTTCTGGACACCTGAAAACCAGGGAGCCAAATTCCCCCGTCCGGGCATTGCCTCGCAAAGTGACATGCCTGCCATTGCATTTGAGAACGCTTCATTCCTGAAAATAAAGGAAATCACCCTGGCTTATACGCTGCCCGTTGCCCTGATCAATAAGGTGGGCATGAGTAATCTGCGGATCTATGCATCCCTGCAGAACTACTTTACGTTCAGCAACCTCGACAATTACGATCCCGAGCGCGGTGGAGCTATCTCCAATCCTTTGTCGAAGCAAATGGTGTTCGGTATTAACGTTGAGTTTTAATGATTATAAACCGCAAAATAAGATTTATCTTATGAAAACGACAATAAAATATTTCATTGCAGTATTTGCCTTACTCGTATTGGTGAATACTTCATGCAGCGATTTTCTGGATGAGGATAACCGGACAGGTTCTACGGAAGACGTTAAGTACGCTACGAAATCCGGCATCGACGGACTGGTTGCATCATGTTATGCTTACCTCCGCGGCTGGTACGGAAAAGAAGCTGCTTTTGGATTAAGCGAAGGTGGTACCGATACCTGGCTGACAGGTTACGATAACCGTCAGAAAGTACTGATTGATTACAGCGGAATAACACCCGAAGTGGCAAGCAGTTCACGTGAAACCATGAATGCCTGTTTTGATGAATACTGGGAATTGTTTTTTACAGCTGTAAATGTTTGTAACACCGGTATTAAATATGTCTCAGAAGCATCTGCAGGCATACTTACCGATGCCGACAGAAATGCGTATCTGGGTGAGCTGAAGGTGCTGCGGGCGTTCTACTACTGGCATCTTGTTGAAACATGGGGGCCTGTTCAGATAAACACTGAACCGGTAAGTGGTATTTCAACACTCGCTTATCGCGACAGTGAAGAAGAAGTATATGAATTTATGCTGAACGATGTGGAAGAGGCCGTGGCACATCTTGAAGCCAAGACTGCTAAAACAGGTAGAATTAATTATTGGGCAGCCAAGGCACTTAAGGCAAGGTTATTGATCTATAAAGCCAGCAAGTTCAATGATAACCAGGCTTATGCCGATGCAGCAGCCACCGCTGAAGAAGTAATTGCAGGAAGCGGCAATTCATTTTTTGCAAATTATGCTGACTGCTGGTTGGGAGCCAATGAAAACGGGGCATCCAATAAGGAAGTCATCTGGTATGTTGACTATTCAGATGTCCTGGAGTATAACATCATGCCCAAGCGCCTGAAACTTGATGAAGACGGTGATCAGATGACCTGGTCAGCCATGATGATACGAAATGGCGCCAATGCCATTGGAGGGAATGCATCTCACCTGATGTTTGTAGGAGTATGGAATCTGCTGCCGGGTTTAACCGGTATACTGATCCGTACCGATACCGAAGCCAAAAAAACACTGAAATACCGGGATGTCAATTATAGTCTTGGCACTGATTATCAACCTTACAGCAAAGGATTCACCAGGTTTGTACCTTCCGGATATTTGCTGGATCTATACAATGACACCACCGATCAAAGATATCAGGCATCATTCAGGGATGTATTTTATGCCGCCAAGTCCCTTCAGACAGCTTTTGCAGGTGGAGTAGCACCTCCGGATGGTTATGCAGAAATGCGCGACACCGCAGTTTATTTATCCAGGAAAACTGTGACTGCGAATCAGGTTGCCCGTGCAGCCAACAGGTACGCTTTGTTCTCACGAACAGATGTCGGGAATGCTGCTGTATATCCGCTTTATCAGAATGATGAAGGCACTCTTCCTACCATCGCTACCGGTACAAGCGGAGCCAATCAGTTTAAGGGCAACCGCATGTACATAGCGCTTAAAAAGTTTGATGATTACACCGGATCAGTTATTCGGGACCTCGGTTCAAAAGACGCTTTCGTATTCCGTCTTTCTGAAATGTATCTGATTGCCGCTGAAGGTTATATGATGTCAGGTAGCGGTGCACAGGCCATTCAAAGACTTAACGATCTGCGAACAGCACGCGCAATATCCGGTAAGTCCAATGTGCTTACCGCTGAGGAGGAATCACAGGTTACCGCCCAGGACATTGAAGTAATCCTGGATGAACGTGCCCGCGAACTTTGCGGTGAACAGCAGCGGTGGTTTGACCTGAAACGCACAGGTACACTTGTTGAGCGTGTCACTTTATACAATGGCAGCGCTGCGGCCAATATCCAGAGCCATCACGTTTTACGCCCCATACCTCAGCCTCAGCTCGATGCCATTACCAACAAAACCTCAGGTGAAGATCCGGAAGGATTTTGGCAGAACGAAGGATATAATTGATCTAAGTAGTTTGGTTTAATTTTATTAGGTTGATTTCAGAAATTTGGCGGAGTTTATTGCTCCGCCAGATTTCTTGTTGAACTTAATACATTCATTTTATGAGAAAAGATTATATGGTTTTGCTGTTGTTTCTGTTATCCGGATGCGGATCTAAAACCCCGGAACTAACGAATGCCGGCAAAAATGATGACCGTTGGTCTGTTCGTATGGCCAATTCAGTAATATCACGCTCCGACAGCCTTATTCATTATCTGAATCCTTCATCTGTTAAGTGGCAATATGATGTGGCTTTCCTGGGACAGGCCATTGACAAACTCGGAGATATTGATCCGTTGTATTCGAAATACCTGGAAGATTACATTGACTGGTTCATTCAGGAGGACGGATCTGTTTATGATTATAAGATCGAAGAGTATAATCTGGACCGTGTAAATCCGGCTAAAAACATTATTACAATCTACAAGCGGACCGGTGATTCGGTATATCGCGCTGCCCTTAACCAATTTTTGGTTCAGATGGAAACACATCCAAAAACCAAAACCGGTGGATTCTGGCATAAAAAAATCTATCCATGGCAAATGTGGCTCGATGGAATTTATATGGCAAGCCCTTTCTTGGCGCAATATGCCAAAGAATTCAACGATCCGAAATGGTTTGATGAGGTTGCTTATCAGATTGAGCTGATTTACGGTAAAACCCTTGATAATACTACCGGCTTATTGTATCACGCCTGGGATGAAAGCAGGGAACAAAGATGGTGCGATCCGGAAACAGGAAAGTCAAAGTATCCATGGAGCCGTGCCATGGGGTGGTATACCATGGCCATTGTGGATGTTTTGGATTACTTTCCGGAAAATCATCCCGAAAGAGATTCCTTAATTTCAATACTGCGGAACACCTGTGAAGCCCTGCTTAAAGTCAGGGATTTCAAAACCGGGTTGTGGTTCCAGGTGCTGAACCAGGGAGACAGGGAGGGAAATTACATCGAAGGTTCCGGTTCAGCTATGTATACTTATGTATTCGCCAAGGGTGCTCATAAGGGGTATCTCGATGCAAAATTCCTGGACATTGCCAATGACGCATTTGACGACATGGTTAAGGAATTGATCACTATGGATGATAAGGGACTGATTACCATGCGCAATATTTGCGGGGGGTGCGGTTTGGGAGGTAACCCTTATCGCGATGGATCCTATGAGTATTACATCAACGAGAAACGTGTTGACAATGATCCGAAGGGAGTTGCCCCCTTTATTCTGGCTGCAATCGAGCTTGGAAGATAGGTGATTGCCAAAGTTATTGTTTGACTTTGGTAATTAAATATTCTGTCAAATTCTCTGCTGCCTTCCGGTTCTCAAAATCTGCCGGTAACCGGTCGTGATCAATATATTCATTGTAGATCCAGGGATCCCCTACTGCAAAAACAAAACCTTTGCCATATTTGCTTTCTGCCATGATCACCTGACCATTATCCGTGAGAACAGGTCTTGCCTTTCCGATAAGACTTATGGATGCGACCTCCTTTAGATATATTTTACTCAGTCCTCTGAATACAGGGTGATCGGTAAAACGGGTGATGGCACCCATTTCATATCGGTTATTCAAAACCGGACGAAGCATAACGCTGTTAAATATTATGCCAAAGCGAACAGACAGGTAATTCAAATGCGTCAATCCGCAATGCTTACCATCGTTGGCCATCAGGACCAGTACCCCTCCCTTCTTCACCCAGCGGGTTATTACTTTTATATCATCCTGCATGATGTAATTGGGGACAGGTGTTTCTATAGTGGAATCGGGATCAACGATAATATAAATGTCAGTTTGATCCAGGGTTTCGGTTATGGGGCGGTTCAATATACTGATCACGGCCCCCTTACCGGTAAATATCTCGCCCCATCGTGAATAACCGCTGTCAGCCGTATCACCCCAGAGATAATGAAAAGGTTTACCGGTCTTTGGATTGGTTTCCCGGTTGAACCAATTGTCGAGACCAACATTTACCTGGGCGTTGCTGGTCTGAAGCATTAGCAATCCCGCAAAACAGAAGACAATCGATTTTATTAAACTGACAATCATACAAGTATTTTTTTGTATTTTACTTTCTAATGAAATGCTCTAAAAAGTCTTAATCTTAATTACTATCTTTTTATTTTCCTCTGCCATATCAGCATTAATACCAGGCCGATGCACATCATTGGGGAAAAAGATAAAAAAAGTACCCGGCTCTGCCAAATAATATTTACCCCCGGTCACATTGTAAAACCCGATATCCCTGATTTCGTCAAACGAAGAAATGATCTCTGCGTTTTCAACAGGAGCAATCCCCATCTTTTCCCGGCCACGCACCACATATTGAATATCAATATATCTGCGGTGCGCCTCCCACTTTATTTCATCAATTGCCCTGGTAATACCTTCTGCAACGGAAACATAAACGCTATCACCTTCAATGGCGTATTTGCCGGGTGCCATATGTTCCAGATCTGTTTCTTTCAGAAAGGTAAAAGCCTTATCCCAGAATACTTTGTTTTTGTTATATTGAGAATAGAATTCGCATACATCAAGCGATTTATGGACCTTCAGGCTTAAATCATTTGACCATTTGCCATCTTGGAACCATTGGGTAGCTTCTTCAAGAAGTCTAATATTGACAATCATGGAATGGGATTTGAAATCCTAATATAATAAATAATCCGGGGGAATCGGTTATGATCATGTATAATTAAAATACAAACACCCTTCAAGCGGTCCTGGGACCCTTGAAGGGTGTCATGATTCACTTTGTGCATCTGGACTTCGATTTCCTCCTTATCTGTTTATGATTATTTTTCCGATATATTCTTTTGTGCCCGACTTAATTATCAATAAATATACGCCTTCAGGCAATTTTCCAACAGCCATCATCCCTTCTGTAAATAAATTCCCTTTCATCATAATCTCGCCAAACATATTGATAACTTCAACTGTATATCCTGGCTGAAGAATATACTGGTCTTCAAGTTGAACCACTATGCTTGCCGGATTCGGAAAGACTTTGATGGGCAATCCATCGATTTCCTTACTGGCAGTGATTTTGGTTAACACTGCTGTCATGGTATCAGCACAGGTATTGTTATCAATTATCGTGATCAGATAATTACCCTTTGACAATCCCGTAAATTCATTGCTTTGTTGAAATGCACTGCTATTGAGAGCGTACTGCAATCCTTCACTTTCTGAGGTTCCATGAATCACAATCTTTCCATCGTTTCCGGCTGATTCCGGAGTAATATCAAGGTCATGAATCACCGGATTTGCATGAATGCCTATCACAAAAAGAACTGTATCTTTCAGATCGCCAGGAGCACTTCCAATCACCCTAATTTCCGCTTCGCCGAACTGCGTTAACGGCGTCAGGTATATGGTGCGGTAATTTCCCTCACCGGTAATATTGATGTTCGCGTTAGGTATGAAAGCATCATTATTTGACTTCCCGGTGAATTCGACTTCATTGGGGCTAAAGAACTCAAAGGTAAGAGGTATGGCTTCGATTTCTTCACCTTCACAGTACGTCTGATCTGCAATGACTTCGATAACCGGTGATCCAAAACTTATGGCTTCTAGTTTAAGATATATGGAAGTCGCACCGGCAGATTTTACCAAAATACTGTCATTAAATTGCTTAGCAACTTGTGGTTCGAAAAGTATAACAACTAAAGTTGGTTCAATATTATGGTCTTCCAAAGGAATTATTATAGAATCCTTGAACTCGGTATTTTCACCAGCGGCAATACCTATTTTAAAATTTTCCGGAGCTTTTAAAACGATAGAGCTGGTAATATTGTTTCCTGACACAACGGCCTCCTGTATGGTTTGATGACCAACAGGTGTTGGTTCAAAGAAACCCGGGTATTGATTGATTACAAGTACCGGCGGAAGTTCAACCACCGAATAGGAATCGGAGAACTCTGAAGTATTGTTCTGGGCGTCAATTGCCGTTGCAGTGACATTTTTATGAGGCCCGGTAATAGTTCCGTTCCAGGTAAAATTTCCTGATGCATCCGTAGTGGTCTCCCCCTGGAATAGGACACCTTCATCTTGGGGATCAGAGAATATTTGTATCGTTGCATTTGGTATTCCAGAACCCTTGACATATTCAACCGTAACTTCTTCGATTGTCGGTGCCTCTAAATCAAGATTGCCACCAGATTCATTGTTGATACCCAAATAGGTATTGGATGATATCAGGTTACGGGAAATCATATTTTCAACTGTCTCAAATCCTGTAATCTCAATACCATCCTTCCCGCTATTGCTGATTATATTTCCATCAATCAGATTATTATGTGAGCCATCTGAAAGCATGATACCATCCCATTGATTACCTAAAGTCAATAATCCATCCGGATCAGTCCCAATAAAGTTCTGGGAAATCATGTTATCATGTACCTCATCATAAAGATAAAAGCCATAAGCATTTCCGCTGATATGGTTACCGAAAATCCCGTTACCAAAGGAGCCTCTCTGCAATGTTATGCCACCATAATTTCCATTGGGTATGGCATTGCTTTCGGTACGGTCCATCCCTATTATATTATTAATAATAGTATTTGTAAAGCAGGTATCAGTAACACCAATTCCCCAGTTTGTGTTGCCCGAGATCACATTTCTGCATGTATCATACTGAGATATAATAACATTTTGAGTACTGTCATACAACGTAATACCATACGCATTACCTTCGGATGCGGTGGCAGCGTAATTGGTGCCGATATAACAGCCTGCAATACGTCCGCTTTTAACACCAATCATGTAAATTCCTATACGGAAATTATTTATCGTCAATCCTAATACCTCAGCATGATCTGCTGTAATGAATAAACCATCCGTATATGCTCCTGCATTGATTCCTGTTAATTGTATTTCCGGACCATTAGGATTATTGTCCTCTCCTGTGAATTCACGCTGGGAAAAGCCGTCAATCAAAATGCCCCCTTCAGTGAGGGCTTGTAAATTGCTCGTGGGAGAAATGGTCCATACCCCGGTACCTGCATCAAAACCAGGATCAGTTTTGGGTACGTTAAAGCTAATCGTGTCAAAACCAGGCTGAATATTTGCCAGATAAATAGCATCACCCAATGAACCGGGTCCGGTTTCCTGAGTATTGGTGACGATAATATGGCTGGTTCCCGGACTACTGGACGATATCATTATTGCAAAAGCAGACAAGTGGTCCGTCTGACCAGAAATAATATTGTTTTCTACATCCAGGCTTACTGTAATATCTTCCCATTGTGACCCCAATAGATTATAGGCATATAGCTTTAATGCGGTCTCCTGATCCGGTCCTAATCCGTCATCACTATAACTAATTCCCAGTTGAATATTTCCGGTATAGGTTGCTGTAGTATTAATCTCATAATAATTAGACAGGCTATGTGGTATTACTACCATACCTACCGGTGGTAAGGGGCCTATCGGCTGAATCTGAGCTTCAGTATTACCTGGATCTGTTACCTCATCATAGGTGATTTTAATGTCGCTTCCTAATTCTACCTGAACGGTCTTGCCTGTGTTCGTGTTGGCTGTAACAGAAGATGAAATAGTAAACGCAACATCAGTTACATCAAACAATGAGGGATCAGATGCATCAGAAACCCTTATAAGACAATTGTTTGAAGGTGCATCCGGAATTGTCCATGCATATGCAGTAGATGTTGAATATGAGTTTTCAATTACCGAATAGCTTGAACCTCCGTTAGTTGAATATTCAATTTTAACAGGGCCACTGAAAAGGTAATTATGCCATACTATGTAGCGTGGACTGCCCACATTCCAATTTTCTTTTCCGTTAGGCTGATCCACGGTAATTTTTTCATCTGCTGTAATGGTAAATACGCTATTACTGACATCTGAAATCAGAGGACTTTGCATCGAAATACGTACAAGGCATTGGGAGGAGGGAGCATTTGGAACATCCCAGAGATAAGAACCTGATGTGCCATAGTTTGTTACGAAATTAATGAAGTTATACGTGGAGCCATTATTCGTTGAATATTCAAGTTTAAAAGCCTGGTTATTTAAGTTTTGCGCGGTCCATACAATATAATGGGGAGTCTGAGCTGCCCATGTTTGTCCTCCGTTCGGGTTTGTCAATATAACAGAAGAGGTTGTTCCGCCGCTACCCCCGACAGCAGTTACATTATCAATACTCCAGCCTCCGCTGTACCAACATTCAGCCATTGATGCGTCACCAGGTCCCATAATGCGTAACCTCACGTATTTAACCTTGTATTTAGCAGTATTATTTAACCATGTTGTGTTCCAGGTTAATTGATATAACTGGCCATAAGTTTTTATTTCATGGAATACATAACTGGTTCCGTTATGTTCTGCAAATAACTTTTCCTTGTTGCCATCGGAAAGATCAATTACTTTGACCTGTAGCTGCACATAGAACAAATTAGGAAAATCACCCCAACAGCCAGAAGCCAGCAATCGCTTGACATCAACACTGAATCCGCTTATACCCTGCCAGTCTGAATTTGCTGACACATCCGGTGATTGCAGATAGAAGTCAACATTTTGTGTAGTGCCAAGAAGCAGTGCAGTTGTATAGGGAAACAATGCATTGGTACCATTTGAAAGTGTATACCCATTCACAGAGGTGAATTTTGTCTGCGAATTGGCAAGATACATCTGATCCAGCGTCCATCCCTGGGTTGTGCCGTCATTAAAGTCGAATATGCCGGCCGCAGAAATTCTGGATTGAAAGCTGGTGAGCCATAAACCACTCAGAACCAGAATGGTAATGATAAAGACTTTTCTCATGGTTAATCCTCCGGGTTTGATTAAGGATTCGAGCATTAAAATATCTTAAGAAAATTGATATTCACCTGGATGAAATTGGAAAGAATGAAAAAGGGATCCAGGATTTGAGAGGTGAAATTGTTATTATTGTGAAATTTAATAAATTGAAGTGCGAATGTCAAGTTTTTTTGAGGTATTTTGACCTATAAGTTGAGATCATTTCATGGATGTCTTAACCCGTCGTACCCGCTCCAAAGCATACCTCACATTTCTGTGAAATACCGCATAAGAGATATCTGTTTTCAGCGGACCGAAAGTCATTTTATATTCCTTTTCAGATAAATGAACAAGGTCCGGCAAATAGAAAACCTTTTCCCATTTGCTTATTTCTTTCTGAAAAGACAAAGTCATTTTTGCTGGTAACGGATTCTCCAGGCGCTTTTTATTCCATGGACAGGCTTCCTGGCAAATCTCGCAGTCCCCTACTCTATTCTCTGCAGCCATCCGGGTCTCATCAGACAATTGTTCCTGCTGCAACTGGAAGGCAATGCATTTGAATTTGTCAAGCACAAAAGGATGATCCAGGGCAGAAACCGGACAAGCTTCCTGGCATTTTTTACATGTACCGCAGCGGTTGGGCTCTGTTTTATCATTGTATTCCAGCACAGCATTGGTAATAATGCCGCCAAGAGCCAGGAAAGTTCCGTATTTTCTGGTAACCAACAGTGAGTTTTTTCCCTGCCATCCGAAACCCGCCCGTATGGCGGCAAGTTTCAAAGGCAGGATGGATTTTTCACTTTCCAGACTTTCACATATCAGCGCACTGTATCCTTGTTGCGTCAAAAAGGACTTTATTGGTTCCAATGGTTCCACCACATCGGCAAAATAACCCGAAAGGTACAATCTGCTTGTTCTTCCAAACAGGGGGTCGGCCCAGAATGGCAATTTTAGTCCTCCAATATAGATACCTGCAACAATAATTGACTTCGCCTCCGGCAGGGATAGTCCGGGATCCTTTCGTTTGGAACCCGCTACAGGATAACCGCAGAATTCAGCTGCATTGGTGAAACCAAGCTCATCGATTCCGGCGGTCACTGCTAATTCTCTTATTTTGGCTGATAACATTGTTGAAAAATTAGATTAATTAAGGTTTGAAGCCGTCATAAACGTATCCATTTTTGTTACTCAAATTTAAACAGTTAGTCATTCGGTGTGTTTATACTATGTTTGATATCACGTTCGGGCAATAGTAAAAATAAGACAATGCATGAAGTAGTGAAAGGATTTTATCACAATCTAAAAAATGTACCAAAAAGCAACATGCTGAAACGTCCTGCGTAAACATTAACAATTAAAAAACTGCACCATGTCAAATATGGGTTCCTATGATGAAAAGCTGAAAAACTTCACCTGGTCCATAGCCGCGGATGAACTTGGCTATAAAGATGGCGAGGTCGTGAACATCGGATGGTACTGCTCCGACAGGATCTGCGACCAGGGAAAGGCCGATAAGACTGCCCTTTGTTATGAGGGTTTTGGAGGTGCCCAAAAAAGCTATACATTTGATGACATCCGGTTGATCAGTAATACGATCGGAACTTTCCTGAGGAGTATTGGTGTGGTGAATGAGGACAGGGTATGCCTGTTCATGGATCGTATCCCGGAATTGTATTTTTCTTTTCTGGGTGTGCTTAAGATCGGAGCTATCGTTCAGCCGTTGTTTTCTGCCTTTGGCGATGAATCTCTTTTTATCCGGCTGGAGAACGCTCAGACAAGAGCCATCATCACACAAAAAAAGCACCTTTCAAAAGTAAGGAAAATAAAAGACAGGTTGCCATACCTTGAGTTCATTATCATTGTCGATCAACTCAAGGAAACAGAACTGGAAGGCAAAGAAATTGCCTTTAGATACGAAAATGCTGAGACAGTTGATAAGATGGGTATTTACCCGACTAAAGCGGAATCGCCATCGGTGTTGCATTATACTTCCGGGACAACCGGACAGCCCAAGGGGGTGAAACATGTGCACATGTCAATTATTTCACAATACCTGACCACAAAATGGGTACTGGATCTCCGAAATGACGATATTTACTGGTGCACCGCGGATCCGGGGTGGGTAACGGGAACTTCTTACGGCATTATAGGTCCGTGGTGTATGGGAATAACCCAGTGTATTCTTGATTCAGGGTTCTCAGCCCAGTCATGGTATCAGTTTATCGAGAAAAATAAAATTACAGTATGGTACTCGGCTCCCACAGCCATCCGGTCATTGATGAAAGCGGGAGATGAAATAATCAGGAATTTTGATTTGTCCAGTCTGCGCCATCTCGCCAGCGTGGGTGAACCCCTTAATTCCGAGGCAGTGATCTGGGCAGAAAAGAACTTCGGAAAGCCTTTTCATGATACATTCTGGCAAACGGAAACCGGATCGATCATGATTACCAATTTTCCGGGGATGAAAGTGAAACCCGGATCCATGGGGAAACCTTTCCCCGGAATTACCGCTGCCATATTGGAGCAGAAAACATTTGAACCAATAGATGAACCGGGTAAAATCGGGCTTATTGCTTTCAGACCGGGCTGGCCATCGATGATGCGAACCTACTGGAACAATCAGGAAAAGTACAATGAGAAATTCGTCAACGGCTGGTATCTTACAGGTGATAAAGCCACCATTGACAACGAGGGTTATTTCTGGTTTATCGGCAGGGACGATGATGTTATCAATACAGGGGGCCACCTGATCAGCCCTTTTGAGGTTGAGTCGGCCTTGCTGGAACATGCTGCCGTGGGTGAATCAGCGGTTGTTTCAAAACCGGATGAGATTAACATGGAGGTTGTAAAAGCCTTTATCAGCCTGAAGCCGGGTTATGTTCCGAATAAAGACCTGGAGCTTGAAATCATGAATTTTATCCGGAAAAAACTATCTTCGTTTGCCATGCCGCAGGAAGTTGAGTTTGTTGAAAAACTCCCAAAGACAAGGAGTGGAAAAATAATGAGGAGAGTGCTTCATGCGCAGGAATGGGGTGAAGAGATCGGGGACATTTCAACCCTTGAGAATGATTGAGAAGATGAACTGACTTAAAAATAAAAATTAAAATTTGAAAAAAATGAACACCCAGGAAATGAAGGATCTGGTCCTAAACTATGTGATCAAGGAATACCTCGAGGATGAGGATGTTGAAATTACCTATGACACACCTTTGATCTCAAGCGGGTATGTAGATTCATTTTCGATGGTATCGTTGCTGATTTTTCTGGAAAACAAATTTAAAATAAAAATACCACCCAGTAAAGCCACTCCTGAGGCATTCGATACAGTAAACAACATTATTGCACTGGTTAATCAGTATGTTTAAAAGAATCCGCCTGGATGATAATTTAACAGTATTGATATGATATTCAGTTCAATAGAATTTGTTGTTTTTCTGACGGTTGTTTTCGCACTTTACTGGTTCGTTATTAACAAAAACCTGAAGTTGCAGAATGCACTGCTCCTGGTGGCTAGCTATGTTTTCTACGGATGGTGGGACTGGCGGTTCCTGTTTCTATTGATATTCATTTCCGGGAGTAATTACCTTATCGGATTATACATGGACCGGAGCGAAAATGAAAAGAAAAGAAAACTCTGGTTAACGGCAGGGTTGGTGATAAACCTGGGTGTTCTGTGCGTGTTTAAATACTACAACTTTTTCATTGATAGTTTTATTGATTTCATAGGGATCATCGGTTATGATCTGACCCGCTCCACCACCCGGATTGTACTTCCGGTAGGAATAAGTTTTTACACTTTCTTATCCCTCAGCTATATTATTGATATCTACAAGAAAAATCTGAGAGCGCATGAAAACCTTTTTGATGTGCTTCTCACACTGAGTTTTTTCCCGATTATCCTGGCAGGTCCAATTCAACGTCCTTCAACTCTGCTTCCGCAAATTTCAAGTAAACGGGAATTTGAATATGCCAAAATGGTTGACGGACTCAGACAGATCTTATGGGGGATGTTCAAAAAGATCGTACTTGCTGATACCTGCGGCGCAAATGCGGATTACATATTCAGTAATCACGGTACACTGGAAGGCAGCGTGCTGGTTATGGGCGCTGTATTTTTTGCGTTCCAGCTTTACGGTGATTTTTCGGGATATTCAGATATAGCCATAGGAACCGGAAAACTTTTGGGCTTCAATTTAATGCAAAATTTTGCCTATCCCTATTTTTCCCGCGACATTACCGAATTCTGGAAGCGGTGGCATATTTCACTGACGCAGTGGTTCAGAGATTACATATTCCTGCCGTTGTCATTTTCAATATCCTGGAAAATCCACTCAGAAAAGGTGGGATTCATGAAAACGGACATGTTCATTTACATAGTGGCGAGCCTGATAACCTGGTTCCTGACCGGATTATGGCATGGTGCCAATTACACCTTTATTGTGTGGGGAATGATTCATGGTGTTTTTCTGATTGTTCACCACTGGCAGGGTAAACCAAGAAAGAAACTGCTGAAGAAGATGGGTACGAACAATAACAATTGGATTGTCGTCGGATTGGAAACCATAGTGACACTGACTGTTGTTCTATTGGCCTGGATTTTCTTCAGGGCTGACTCAATTCATGAAGCTATTGCCTATATCCGGAACATTTTCGCCAACGGTATTTTTTCTCTTTCAATTCTTAATCTCCGGGGAAGGGGCATATCCTCTACATTGATTGATGCAAGCATTGCCATTGCTGTCATGGTAATTATAGAATGGCTCCAGAGAAAGAGGCAACACGGGCTGGAAATACAGCATTATCCTGTTGTTTTAAGATGGAGCATTTACTGGATCCTGGCCTTTATCTGCCTGATTTACCTGGGCAATGAGAGAACCTTTATATACTTTCAGTTTTAAACCAGGTCTTCCAATTATCTGTCCATTCATTAAAATCT
Source organism: Bacteroidales bacterium (assembly GCA_041737175.1). Taxonomy (GTDB): domain Bacteria; phylum Bacteroidota; class Bacteroidia; order Bacteroidales; family UBA10428; genus UBA5072. Next base: position 13,473 of record JBGSSF010000025.1, on the reverse strand, counting down.
CAATTCCAATCTTAGTGGAATTAAAAATGATTGTTGTGTCATTAAAAATCCAGATTGCAAGTAAACTGCCAACTTCCTTTGAGTATCCGGAATCATGCAAGATTCCAGATAGCATTTAAAATATAAAAAATGAATAAAAGACCTTTATTAAGCTGTATTGAGTTTTGATATATTTGTATTTAATGCTCATGCCTTCTTAACATCCTAATAATGATTTATACCTTATTACAAAAAAAATCATTAGCGCCTATTGCATGGATTTCAATAATTGCTTCCATTCTAACGATTATAATTAAATGGGCTGCTTATCAGGTTACCGGTTCAGTAGGTTTCCTATCGGATGCAATGGAATCATTTATAAATCTTGCTGCAGGAATTGTCGCACTTATTATGTTGACAATTGCCGCCCATCCACCAGATAAAGAACATCCTTTCGGACATGATAAAGCAGAATATTTCTCAAGTTTAATTGAAGGTATATTAATTGTTTTGGCAGCTATTGGAATTGTATACGCTGCTGTCAATCGTATTTATCATCCCCGTTTATTAGAGGAATTAAATATTGGTATGGCACTTTCAATTTTGGCAACCCTGATAAACTTTGTGACATCCCGTATTCTTATGCACTATGGACGAAAGCATAACTCGATTACCCTTGAAGCTGATGCGCACCATTTAATGACTGATGTTTGGACAACAATAGGAATCATTGTAGGCATTGTGCTGGTTAAACTTACCAATTGGCAATTATTGGACCCGCTTATGGCAATTGGTGTAGCTTTAAGCATTGTTTATACTGGTGCAAAGCTCATTGTCCGTTCAACAGATGGGCTCATGGATTCAAAGCTTTCTGAAAAAGAAATGATACTAATCCGGAAAATACTGGACCGCTATAAAGAACAGGGAATTGATTATCATGCGTTGTATACAAGACAATCCTCATCAAAAAGTTTCATCACCTTTCATTTACTTATTCCGGGCGATTTAACCATTTACCAGTCACATGAGTTTTCGAAAAAGATTGAAAAGGAAATAGCTGCTGAACTGCCACATTCGAGTGTCTTTATCCATCTGGAACCATTAAATGACCCGGATTCTTTTGATGATCATCTAAAAGACTAAAGAGCACTTAGCCGGTGGCCTGTATCAATTCTTGTTATTTTCAAATCCGTTAATTTTGAATTATATTAAATTAATCACTTTACTTGCCTTTGTATTTTAAAAGATACACCTGTATTATGATTCCGTTTTTAAACTTGTTGTCACTCACAGTATCTGTTTTTATAAGTTCCGATTCAGATAAAACAAGGTCAAGATTTTCTTTATTCAATTCCAGATTGTGAAATCTGACTGCACAAAATACTTCACCAGGCTGATAAATGAGGAAGCCACTATTTATTTTTAGTCTGAAGCAGGTGTAGAAAAACAAACATATTTGCCACCCTATACCGCGGAGCGGTTTTGGTGTTGTAGAACTTTCTATCCGATAAAAACCCTTTACCGCGAAGCGGTTATATGCCCTCCAGACAATTACTGGAAACTTAGAAAACAGTAATTTAAGTTAATTAGAATAAAGATTAAAAAAATGTTCTGTATCCTTTATATCTTGTAATCCCAAAATCCAACAAACTTCGGAAAGGTCTGAGAAGTCCAATCCACCGGCCGAAATTGCCTCATTATTGTAACGTCCCTCTTTTCCGTTATACTTGTTTGATAAATCAATGGCAAGCTGCCATATTTCAATCAATTTAGGATTCGCGATTTTATTCTTCCATTGCGTATATTCAGGGGAACGAAATCCCGGCGTTCCGTTTCCAACCACGTTACCATCAGGTATCTTCTGATAATCAGTATTTTTCTTTACGAATTGCAGGTTCTCAGGGGAAGTAGATTCTTCATTCCAATCACTATGTTGAACCACATGAATACGCTGTGAAATGCACATTTCAGGAAAATCAGATTGAATAGTTTTTATAAGTCTAGCAGTAAAATCAGATTGACCTGCTTCTGCAATCCATATATCACCTTGGTTTGCGAGGGTTGCTTTAATAATATTTTTAACTTGTTCAACAGCGTCTTTTATATTTTCATGTGCGTCTGTCCAGTTGTCTCCAAAAGCGAGCTGAAACAAAGCATTGGGTGGGACATATAGCCCTTCCTGGATACCATATGTACCAGCAACTGCGTGATAATGTATTTTTGAAAATTTGGAGTCAGACAATAAAGTAGCCAAGGCTGCTACAGTCTGAAGGTCATCTACATCAGTTTTACAATCAAATTGCGCCAATAATAGATCTTTTTCTATATTGAAGCTTCCTGCTTTTGGAGATCTCTTATCCATAGCATTACTTTTGAAAGACATGAAAATAGTCACTATTGCAATGAATATTAATGTTCTGGATTTCATTTCATTTGTATTTTAAATTATTGTTTTCTTTCGCTTACAGTACTCACGTTTTATTACTGTCCGGGTACAAGGTGTCAATTTAATACAATATAGGAATTTAATAATATACTCCCGCTATTTTGAATATGTTATGACTTCTGCATATTTTGTAGTGATATTGTCGCATTTGAAATCTGTTCATGTAACATTAGTTTATTCTGTGCGTCTCAATTATAAACAAAATATCTCAGCATCATGAATTTCAGGATTTCCTTAAGACATCTTTGGAAAAACAAGCTTTTTTCAATCATCAATGTCCTGGGACTGTCCCTGGGACTTGTTTGCTGTACGTTAATTCTCCTCCATGTAAAATTTGAATTAAGCTACGACCGGTTTCATGTGAAAAGGGACCGGATTTCCAGGGTATTAACGGATAATTTCGCTTTAACACCTTATGTTCTTGCTCCCGCTCTGTATGAGTATTGTCCGGAAATTGAGAAAATTTCAAGGATAACCAAATTTGATGAGGGCAGGTTTTTTGTCAAGCAAAATGAAAAAGCAACAGGAGAAAAGGGATTGATGTTTGCGGACTCCTGTTTCTTTGGTGTTTTCAGTTTTCCGGTAACTCATGGTGATCCGGAAAAAATGTTACGGGCATCTGACAGGATACTGATATCAGAAAGAATGGCTGAAAAATATTTTAAAGCTCAAAATGCAGTAGGGAATCAGATTACATTAAGAATTGACAATAAGGATCATGAATTCATGGTTGAAGGCATATTTAAAGATTTTCCGGAACAATCGCATTTTCATGCGAATATTCTATTGTCAATGGAGTTTTTCGCAAAGCAACGCAATGAATCGAGCTTAACTAACTGGGGGAATAGTTCAATTTTGACTTACATTTTAACAAAACAGCCGGACATGAACAGCAGGATTAACGAAAAGCTGCCTGGTTTAATAACTAAATATGTTCCGGAGGATAAGGCTAAGGACTTGCATTTCAGGTTACAACCTCTAAGCGATATTCATCTTTATTCAACAAGTCTGGATATAGATATCGAACCCCAGGGTAGCATAACCCGGGTGATAATATTTGCATCTATTGCAGTGTTGGTATTGGTCATCGCACTGGTCAATTTTATATTGCTTTCAATGGCGCTTTCCTTCCAGAGAATCAGGGAATTTGGCATCAGGAAAGTAAACGGAGCTCAGGGAAAGCAGCTGGTTTCTCTGGTTACTGCAGAATTCCTTATCGTTTTCCTGATGGCATTAATTATCGGTGTAATTATCCTTGTACTTATTATTCCCTTCTTTGAAATCAACATGAGTCTTAAGATATTACATGGTTTTATGATTAACATGGGTACAGTAAGCATATTTCTTGCACTGGTAATTGTCCTGGGTTACCTGGCCAGTGTTTATATTGCATTGCAAGTTGCCAGATTCAGACCTATTGAAGCCATTAAAAATACAATACCGGTTAATGACCTAAAAATACCCTCACGTGGCGTCTTGGTAATATTTCAGTTTAGCATAATGATTTGTCTTGTTTCCTGCCTTATTGGAATACAGAAGCAATTGAGCCTGTTACACAATAAGGATTTGGGATTTCGCAAAGAACAACTGGTTGTTTTTGAAATTCCGTATGACTCCTATCCTGAATATATGCGTTTGAAGGAAGAGTTAAGAACCATTCCGGCCATCATTGATGTTTCAGGAGCAGCGTATATACCTCCCAACAATGAATTCTGGATATTTGACCTGAAGGATCCTGCTACAGGTGAATCATTTCAATTCGAAGAAATCAATGCAGATTACGATTTTATTGAAACCATGGGAATTGAAATGTTGCAGGGCCGTTCATTCTCAAATGATTATGGAAGAGATAGCAGCGCTGTAATTATTAATGAAACCGCACTCAGGAAGCTTGGAATTAAGGATGCGCTGGATTACCGTCTGCAGGGTCCTGAATACTACCCGTGGAGGTCAGAAATGACGGTTATTGGAGTTTTCAGGGACTTTCATATTCGTTCATTGTATGAAAAGATATATCCCATGGCGATATTTTTATCACCACATATGGTTTCCAAAATGGCAGTAAAAATAGCTCCTGAATCTTTGGAACAAAGTATGAAACTTATCGAAACAAAATGGAGCTCGGTATTTCCTGAAGATCCCATGCAGTTTTCTTATGTAAATGAAGCCATGCGTCTTAAGTATATCAAAGAAGATCAGACGAACGCAATGATCAGTCTGTTTACATTTTTATCCCTGATTATTGCACTCCTGGGACTATTCGGACTGTCGATATTTGTTATTGAACGCCGCACCAAAGAGATCGGTCTGAGAAAGGTATATGGCAGCAGTAACCTGGCCATAGTTTACCTATTATCCCGTCAATTTAGCCTGTGGGTTGGAGTTTCATTCTTGTTAGCTGTGCCTGTTGCTTGGTATGCCTTGAACAGATGGCTGCAGCATTTTGCTTATAAAACTGAACTGTCATGGTGGATCTTTGCTTTATCCGGGCTCGCTTCTATAGGTATAGCCATTTTTACGATCAGCTTCCAGACATACAAAGCAGCTTCAGGAAATCCGATTGAAGCCTTAAAGTACGAATAACACCGGGCAATCTAATAAGCCAATTCTAAATTACATTTTCTTCCAGAAATTCTAATTTGTTCAACTTCACCTACCAATTCAGGTTTTATGATTTTGTCATTTACAATCCATTTTTTAAATTTTCCTTTCGGTTGAGAAAAAATAATCATCCAATCATCCAATTTTTGATTGATTACAAATTTATTAGCTGTAACATTTTGTGAAAAAATAAAAGTAATCTCATTGTTCCCAATGGTTACATTTTCAATTTTTCCATCTGTTAACGTTAAAGGGAGTAATGGAGAAATAATAATTTCCTTTTTATGCGCCAGGGGTTTTATTCCAAAAAATTGTTCGATAATAGGTTCACCAAAAGCATAAATATTCCATGCCTGCGTCATCATTCCATAATCAGGTGAAACTTCGTAAATGGAGCCTGGCAAAGCATAACTAAATGTTTTGGAAACTTTTTTTAATAATTTAAAAGCTTCATCGGGTCTTCCATAATTATTTTCTGCAATAATTTGTACACCTGTTGGCAATGTCATTACGGTACCTGTATATGTAAATTCATTTTTATTAACTGTAGCTGCATACGAACTTTCATCATTACCAGCTGTTTCAACACGGTCAATTCCTGTTACAAACATTCCGTATGGATTGGTGAATTTTTGAGCCGTGTTTAATGCTTTGATAGCTTTTTCTTTCTCGGCAACTCCTGTTTCCATGGGAGTATTCACCACCCAATTATGATATATTACAAAACCCTTTTTTGTTTTTGAATGATCATTTTCAATTTTAGTTTTAGTATCTTTTAATTCGTCAACAGCCCAGGAATTTTTTAAAGTATCGGCTCTTACCATAGCTTCGTCAACAAGTTTCAGGCCTTCTTCTTTTGTGCCAATAAAATCGGCATAAGAATCAAATTCCTGCACCCAAAAATCCGTATTTATTATTTCTTTTAATATATCGGCTTTCTTTTGATACTCTTCGGATAATCTTACTTTACCCAATATATTTGCCATTTGTGCAGCATCAGCAAATGCTTTTTGAGAATATGCAGCTACATCAATCATTTCCGAATTTAAGCCATGAATTTCCATCATACCATATCCATCGGGAAGTATGTTGCCATCTATATCATTATTGAGGAGCCATGTCAATCCTTTTTCGATGCTTGGAAAATATTTATTCAGAAATTCCTGATCTCCTGTCCAACAAAAAACATCCCAAATCAAAGAAGCGAATTGAGGTGTTTCACATACATTTCCCAAATTATATACTGCCCCATTGGTTGAAACTTCGTGTATTATTCTTCCGTTTCCATTAACTTTTTCAGATACACTGTGAATTAAATCAATTGTACTATAAACTAAATCTTTTGAACCTGTACCGATTAAGCCCTTCAAAGTATAAACTATGTCGCCTCCAAACCACCAGGGATAATCGGGATAGCCCGCACAAATTCCTTTACCCATTCCGTCAACCTCAAGTGTTAACCAATCACAATTAAATTTTAGCCATCTGAATGCAGTTTCAATTTCTTTATCATTAAGCGTAATTTTCGAATTCTCATCAAGCTTCAATACTCTTTTCTTCTTTTTTGAAACCAATGCAAAAGCGTTTTTACTTACTTGATTATATGATTTAATAGCCTCCTCTTTATTTTTTGTGGAACCTGCCACAATTAATGGAAAACTAAAAACTGAATTTGGTTTTATTGTAAATGAGTATTTCGTGTTGGTAATTGAAGTATTAGGTTTGTTGATTTTTGATTCTAAATTATTATCAGGAAAGCCGGCCAAAGTACTACCATATACTACAAACCATGGATTTAAGGCGTCTTTTGCAATCCAATAATTATTTTTTTTATCGTATACAGCGTTGTCTTTGCCATCAATCATTCCTGTGCGTTCTCCTAACCAAACAGGCATTAGATTTGAAATTGTCTTTACATTAAAATCTATTTTTATCGTTTTATTGCTTTTATTATTTATGGAATATTCAACATAAATTGCCCCTATATTATCAGGGACAAACTGAAGTCTTTCTATTGACATTTTATCGGAAAAAGTATTGTAAAAATGTTTATTCCCGAAGGGAAAATTCACAAAAGCGTCAGCTTTATTCAATTCATAACTTTTATTATCAATAGTAACACTTGCTTCAAATCCGTCTAAAAGTTTTATAGGATGATGCCAAATTCCACCCATTTCTCCTTTTACATGCCAACCAATATCAGGAAATGTACCATCTTGATTGCCTATCATATATAATTTATTGCCTGTAGTATTATAAGGTGTATTTAAATTTTGAGGTTTACCGGGAATGCTTTCCGTATTCATGAAGACAGAAGCGATGGAATTGGAGCTATCTACTTGAGAATAAGCTACTGAAAAAATACTAAAAAGAAAACAAAATAGCAGTATATGTTTTAGGCTGAGCATCGGGTAGCTTATTCTAGATAAATTTAAATAAATAATTTACAAGTATTCTCATTCGTTCAGATGTTGACTAACTTTCATTGAAAAGTGGAGCTCAGCGGAAGTTTTGAAGGTTCTCTGCAACCTGATTGGTTTTTTCATCCGCACATAATTCAAGGGTAATCTTCCATAATCTATCCTGCAATTCCTGATTCAATACAGCAGAATCTTCTTTAATATCGATAAATTCGTTTTTCTTCCAAGTAATAAATTTACCTGACTTCCTCAGGCTTTCTGCTTGGTTTTCAGTAAACAGAGGTGTCATTATCTCTCCACATTTCTCTATTGAAATAAATGTTCCAAGTAACTTCATCAGAGTTGCCATTATTTTCATATAAACAGGAATGATATTTATCTGATTGCTCCAAACTGTTTTGGAAATCTCAAACCCGATAAAAGACAATTTTGAGTCTTTAATCTCTTTATGCAGATTATGTAACTTGACAAGAAACATTCTTTTTGCTACCATGGCTTGATGAATGCCATCTTCGTAACTCCATTTCTTATTCATTTGTATGTCATCCCAGAATATTTTACCCCCTTTAGTTACATTAAAAATGATTCTTCCACCTTTTTCCGAGTTTTTCAGCAAGTTCAACAAGTTTAAAGTCAGCATGAACTGAGATAAATAATTCACTTGGAAATGTGAATCCAATCCATCTTCGGTTTCTACCCGTTTTGCAGCATAACCTAGCCCGGCATTTATGAATATGCCATCCAGAAATTCATGTTTATTTTGAATCTCAATTATTGCACGCTTAACATCAGTAAGTTTTGTCAGGTCACATAAAATAATTGAAATCTTCTTATTTGAAGTTGTAATAACGATTTCCTTTGTTACTGCTTCGCCCAGCTCTTTGGATCTGCAGAGTATTATTATCTCATGTGCCTGGTTATCCAAGCCTGCCAATACTTTAGCGACTCCTTTTCCCATACCATTGGTGCCACCTGTTATTAATATTTTCATTATTATCTCCTTTTATTTAATGTGGATATGTTGTTTGCTGAGTGTTGAAATCTGTATGCCACACAACTGGTTTATAAAAGCGGATGTTCCGCTTCTAAAGGGAAAAAATGGGTTGATGGAAGCGGAAATCTCATCCTTAACACACTCTGTGCCCCCCAATCACATGTCAACTCAACTATTCATCGGTTCAGCTACACCGATGATCACTATTTCCCTTCACAATGGATTAATCTATGATTACTTTAACAAATCCTTTCACAAATCCAGTCAACCTCCCCTATCAAATGTAATAAAAAAGTTGACAGATTTCACTTGACAAGATAAGAATCCCCGCCCGCCTGAATGGCGCTGTATAAACGAAATATTGCAAATAAGAAAAGGGAGCTGACTTATCAACTCCCCTTGTGGGCGCTGTAGGAATCGAACCTACGACCCTCTGCTTGTAAGGCAGATGCTCTGAACCAACTGAGCTAAGCGCCCTTTTTCCCTTTTCGAAGGGAGTGCAAATATATACCTCATTTTAATATCTTCAAAATTATTTCGTGAAATTCAATCCTAATTTTTCGAATCTTGCGCAGAGACGTTATTAATCAAGTCTCTGCATTATATCCCCTGAAAATAATCAAACCAATAATTGCTTTGATTCCCAAAAATTGATACATTTAATTGTACTTAACCTTTCTCCATTACCTAACCAAAAAATTACCAGTATGGGAAACGCAGTCGCAGTTATCATTCAACTTCTCTCTGGTGCATTGGGTGGAAACGCAGTCGGTACCCTGATGAAAAAATTATCCCTGGGTACAGTTCTGAATTCAATTGTAGGAATCGTTGGCGGAGGATTGGGAGGACAATTACTGGGACTTCTGGGTTTGGGATCGGGCACTGATGGACTTGACCTGGCCGGCATTCTGGGCAGTATAGCAGGCGGCGGAGTAGGTGGTGGTGTATTGATGGTAATAATCGGCCTGATCAAAAAGGCACTTGCCAAATAAAAAATTCCTTAGTAGAGACGGGTTTGAAACCCGTCTCTACGTTTTTATAATGAATCAGAATTTTTCCAGGATTTCCTTCACCGCATCCTTATGCACCATAAAATCCATCATTTTCAGCTTCACATAATCTTCTGAAAAGAAATAATAGCCAAACTCTTTGGCATTGGTATCATTGTTTCGGGAACCGGCACTGGAATCCTTGATCAGATACCAGTCCTTCCCATCCTGTTCCAGATACCCTACCAGGTGCATGCCGTGATCATCGGTGGTCGTTTTGTTCGAAAACCGGAACTGGCGGGCATCATCATTAATATAGGTTGAAGGAATATCAAAATCAGGCACCACTGCGCATTGCGTAAAGCGGTCAAATCCCGGTTCCGAAACATCGCCCCCGATGCTGACGGTATATCCTTTTCGGACTGCACTTTTTAATCCCTCTAAAAACACTTCCAATGGTACATTGTGATACTCCTCGCTATGCCACCAGTTGTCAGGCACTTTATACTCAACTTTCTGATAAAAAGGCTCCTGTGTATAAGACAAGATGTCAACATAATCATCCGGATTGATCCTGACAACTTCTTTCAGATACTGCAGGGGAGTCATTTTCTTACCATTTACCACAACCTCTGCAGGGGGTTCGCCCAGGTAATGGTTCATAATCGACCGGATGGTAGCCACGGCTGTTTCCTCATCCCACGAAGCGGTGGCTTTCAAAGAACCAAGGTAAGTTTTCATTTCATTCATCATGGCCTCGTGATTGTGGTACTTGCGCCCGTTCAGCAAGCCTGAATAGGCATCTGCCGGGATCACACCGTATTGTTTCCATATCCGGGTAGTGGCATTGGCTTCGGATCCTTCTTCAAACACCGAATTACCGCGCTCCTGAATATACCTCCTGGTTTTTTCGACATATTCCCAATATACAGTGAAAATTTCTGACAGCTTTACCTGTAATTTGTTGAGGCGGTAAGCTTCTGATTCCAGAAATGAAGTGGTTGAAAAACACCAGCATGTTCCTGTGTTGCCCTGGGAAATCGGGGCATTATGCCATTGCTGGTTTTTATACAGGTCCATCTTATTCGGTAATGCGGCAGTGGTGAGATCTACCACAAAATTCTTATTCACTTTGACCGATTCAGATTTCTGAAGTACCTCCCGGTCATCCCTGAGAATGGAAAACTGGTAAAAACCAGGCTTGGTTTCCCTGAATAGGGCCTTGTCCTTGTTCTGAGCGGTCACAGTCAGTGATAACACACAGGCTGTCAGTGTAAATACTGAATTAATTCTCATTTTCATATCATATATAGTAAAGGATTGACAGGTTGAATATATCGCTTTTTTAAGTCGCCCCCTATGATTTTTATTATAATAGCACATTATCCAGGAACACGATATCTTCCGGTTTCAGCCCCTCCTCTCCTTTAAACCGCAACATGAGCTGCGCGATGGTGATCACATCACGGCAACAATATTCCGCAATCCTTTTTAAATCTCTCTCATTCCAGTACACATGGGCAACCTGACTGCCGTCGATATCTGATTTCGGGCTTTCCAGATTAAATACTGACGCCAGGAGGTCCAGTGATGTGTAATGCTTGTGATCCCCAAATTTCCATAATTCCAATGTGTCCAGATGCTTTAACTCCCAGGGGCGTTTACCGGCCGTATCAAAAAGTGATGGCAATCTGATCCTGTTTATCAGCATACGCCTGGCTATGTAAGGGAAGTCGAATTCCTTCCCGTTGTGGGCACAGAGTTCAATCTCACGCTTCTGGCACAAACGGGTCACCAGGTCTGCAAATTTTTCCAGAAGTACCTTCTCATCCTCCCCCAAAAAGGACTTCAGCCGGAAAACCCTTTTATCTTCCTGAATTACAATCATGCCTGTTGAAATGCAGATGATCCGTCCAAACTCGGCATAAATACCCGATCTCTGATATAAGGTCTCCGGGCTTTCCGATTCCTTTTTCAGGTAAGAAGCTTTTTTCTCCCAAAGAGACCTGATGTTCTCAGGGACCTTTTCCAGTGATGGATAGGCCGGAACTGTTTCTATATCAAGAAATAGAATGTTTCCGATTTTTATCTGTTCCACCATAGTCCTAATTGAAGAATCACTATTTTTGCAAATTCCTGAAAATATACGAAGATTCAGGCAGAAACTAAAGTACAACCTGTAATATTCAGTTTATGAACCAGCTCTATCCTCTGAAATTCAAGCCTATAATAAAAGATAAGATCTGGGGCGGGACACGGCTTAAAAACCTTCTCCATAAAAACTGTAAAACTGATAAAGCCGGAGAAAGTTGGGAAATCAGCGGTTTTCCAGATAGCGTTTCCAAAGTGAAAAACGGTTTTTTGGCAGGAAACAGCCTGGAAGAACTACTTGAAGTTTATATGGGCGATCTTGCAGGCGATGGTGTCTTTGAAAAGTTCGGGACACTATTCCCATTATTGATTAAGTTCATCGATGCCAATGACGCCCTGTCAGTTCAGGTGCATCCCGATGATGATCTTAGCCGCAAATTGTTCGGCTCCTATGGCAAGACAGAAATGTGGTACATTATTGAGGCAGAGAAGGATGCTGAGATTATAACAGGTTTTAAACAACAGGTCAGCCATGAGAAATTCCTGCAGCATTTGAAGGACAAGACACTTTTAACGATCCTCAATAAAGAAACAGCTGTTGCCGGTGATGTCTTCTTTTTACCTGCCGGAAGGATACATGCTATCGGAAATGGAATCCTGCTTGCTGAAATACAGCAAACTTCCGATGCCACACTCAGAATTTACGATTATGACCGGTTGGATGAGAAAGGTAAGTCCCGTGAATTACATACAGACAAAGCCTTGGAGGCCATTGATTTCAAAATATATCCGGCCTATAAAACGCAATACCGGAAAAATCCTGATCAATCCAATAATTTAGCCCGATGTGAATATTTCACGGTAAATTATCTTGAATTAAATAAACCTATTGAAAAAGACTACATTACGTTGGATTCTTTTGTAATATACCTGTGTATGGAAGGCAGTTTCACCATTCAATATCATCATAATGGGAAAGAGAAGATGGTCAAGGGAGAAACCGTATTGTTGCCGGCAGAGCTGAAAAATGTATTACTCATACCTGATACCACGGCCAGGATCCTTGAAATTTATATCGAAGGACTGGCGCAGAAAAATAAATCAGAAGAATTACTGGACAGATTATTTTGATGGAAATACAAAGTGTTCAATTCATTAAAAGCAGTCCTGACCTTAAATCCTGTCCCGGGTCAGTGCTGCCGGAGTATGCATTCGCCGGGCGCTCAAATGTTGGGAAATCCACCTTGCTGAACCTTCTGGTCGGCATGAAAAACCTGGCGAAAACCTCCTCGACACCAGGAAAAACAAGGCTGATCAATCACTACCTTGTGAATGACCTGTGGTATCTGGTTGACTTGCCCGGCTATGGCTTTGCGCGTGCCGGAAAGAAAACCCGTGATGAATTCCTGACAACCATTGGTTATTACCTGTTACACCGCGAAACACTGGCATGTCTTTTTATACTGCTCGATTGCCGTCATCAACCGCTCGAAAACGATCTGACATTTATTAACTGGTGCGGCTCCAACAGGATACCCCTGGCGCTCGTTTTCACAAAAGCCGATAAACTGCCTGTCACAGCTCTCAGCAAAAACCTGGACCTGTATAAAAAAACTCTGCGGCAGCAATGGGAGGATCTACCCATGATCTTCACCGCCTCCTCACTTCAAAGGACAGGCAGGGAGGAGATACTCGGATTTATTGAAGTTACAAATAGAATATATGAAAAGGGACAAGGGACGGGGGACAAGGGACCAGTATAAAAAATGCCGATAACCGCTGTCAGGGTTCCCATCGCACATGTCCCGCACACTGTCGATGCCTGAAATATGTTGACCAAAAAAACGGTTAACATTATGTCAAAAGTAGGAATTTTAGATCAAAATCAGCGAGTTCTCTTTAATCGTCGTTTCAGCGAAGATTTTAAAAAAAGTAAAGTTAAAGAACTCGAAC
>JBGSSF010000002.1:0-130405 GCA_041737175.1 Bacteroidales bacterium | reverse complement strand
ATCAGAATTGCCATCAGCATGCTTTTGAAAGTAACCTTCTTTTTGCTATTGACAGGTTTAAGGACATAATAATTTAGAATAAACAGACAAATGGCAACAAGAAAAGTGACAAACACTTCCTGCAACACATTACCTGGGCTTCCTCCAGCGCGTTTTTCCGGTAAATATGCTGAAGCTTTAACAAAAACATCCATGATGGTATCGAAATGCACCAGAATGCTTATCCCAATAGAGATGACAGCAGCAGTAATAAAATATTGCCGTGCTTGTTTAGTTTTCATATAGTAAAGATACTATGGCCAGGCGAATTTTCTCCCGGTAAAATGATGAAGCGGAAAAATCAATGGCTGAAGTCTCTATTAAGGGTTCTGAGATTAAGAAGAATTCAAATAAAGGCAACCGGCGTGATGCCTGGATTTCATTCGGCCGGATAACCCACCGATTGCGCCACCACAATGTATAAATTCGGTGCAAGTCCCATTTCAGCAGCCAGCTTTTCGCGGTCAACAGAACCCCTGACAACCGTAGCCATATTCTCCGAAGCGCAATACAGGTATATGTTTTGTGAAACAAAGCCGGCATCAATATTGGCTGTCTGAAGATTGGATTGCTGTTCATCGCCCATTTTACCGAGGTCAGCCACAATGACCAGGTTAACAGGAGCCGTTCCCACATAGGGCTGCGTGCCGGTCAGTGCCCTTATATCCCGGTTATGAATGACCAACAGGGCATGCTGCTGGGCATCATAGCGGTACAGTCCTTCCTTGTTGCTCACATATACTTCGATCTCCTGCCGGTTTTGCGCTGTAGGGGCGGTGCGTCTGCCCGATTCCTTCCGGTTAATGCCATTGGCCGCCCAAAGGAGATTTGCCATCTCCTGCAATGAAATTTCACGGGAGCTGTAACTCCGGATGGATTGTCTGTCCCTGAACACCTGCATAAGAGGTTTCCCTTTTTCAAGCTGCGGATCGGGAAGTTTAATAACCTGTGGTTCCTGCGGAAAAGAAGATAGCTGTGACAACAAAAGTGCCAGTGTTAAAATAAGTTGTTTCATAGGTGATATTCTAGAATTTACATACTAATGCCAAACTCCATTCCATCTTCAATATTAACCAAACTTTTTGGCTTTTGCCAATATTTGGCATGAGTGACTTTAGTATTGAATATTGCTGGTGGTGGATTAAGACTATGGAATATTTGCATAATAACTCTCCAGCCAGTTATCCCACAGGTGGTATTTCACGTAATCGACGGGCATGAATGTGTTGGCATCCGTATAACCGCCGTGTTCCGGATCGGCAGTGAACCTGCTCCCGTCAGGTGGGAAGTAAATGGCAATGCCATGTGAACCGGACATGTTGCTGCTGTGGGATTCTTCGATGACAAATTCATCCACCGCTATTTTTACAGATGCAGCAGCCGTCTTGATGTTCTGTACTGCACTGCTGTTGTATACTTCATCAGCAAAATCCCACAGATCCGTCCCCCAGCAACTGTAACTGCATGAATGATATTGCTTCGCAGCCAATCTTGCCGATTTAAGGGCTGACCAGCTGGTGGTTGCCGCCAGGGTGAAAGTGTCGATTTTCCAGGCCAGGTTCTGCAACTTGCTGATATCACAGGCTGCCTGTGTTACATCGCTGTTATAGGAATTCCCGTATTTCACCACGATGAGGCTTGCCAGGTCTGCCGGCGCCATGGCCGGGTTATTGACCAGGTCGGTCAGTATGGTGTTGTATGGCCAACCGTCGCCGGGTTCGGTTTCTTCAGAACCAACCATATAGTTGGCATTTTCACGGATCGCATAGGCCACTTCAACCATGCCCATAAGGCAGGCATCAAATCCCAGCACATCAAACTTGACACCACTCCCCGTTCTGGCCTCCAGGTTTTGCCTGGCCGAATTCAGGGCGTCCTGCACCTCGCGCATATATAAGATATCCCCATCGGTATCATCACTTGCCACTGCCTTGATCAGCACTTCATTGCTGGCGATCTTTTTATCTGCTGCCATCCTGGCCATTTTTTCACGCATAATACGCCATCCGTTGCCATGATTCCATATTACCAGCGCATAATGCCGGGCAGGATAGCCAGTAACGGCCCATTCAACAAAATCCTGCAATACGGCGGGATTGCCCATATTCTGTTCCCCCATATCCTGAATCGGATTGGAAGAAGGGAGATCATCCCGTCCAATTAAAAACCGCCTGGTTCCTGTCCAGTCATCGTATTCATCACTTTCACCCGGTATTCTGTCCATTTGGACAACCAAATTAACGCCATTTTGCGAGCCCACGGATGACATCTCCAAAAAATCGTCAATGCCGGCGCCTTCCAGGTTATTGTCCGCGTCGAGGTACACCATGACGGTCCAGTTTGCCGCTCCAGCAGATTCGACAACGAAATTCGCATGGCTTCTTCCAGATCCTTTGCCGGTCGTGACCGATACCTGCCCTGTGACTGCGTCCACGGGAACTTTGAAGTCCAGTTGTGAGGTTGATATTACGGCTATGTCACTTGTCGCAACCTCGATATTCCCTATTTTCACGGTATTTTCAGCTGCCGTTTCCCCAAATCTGGCTCCCTGAACAGTTACAACACTCCCCACAGGTCCGCTTTCGGGATTTAAGCTGTCAATGCGCGGGCCGCATCCAGTAAAGAGCTGTAATACCATTGCAGAGATGGCCATACTATTTATTACGCTGTATCTACTTTTCAGGTACATCCTAATTTCCCCCCTAATTTTAAGTACAGATTTCAAACAACTTAACTAAATATACAAAATGAAAGGGCTCCTGTCAAGTATTTGAGAGCAGATAACTTAATTAAAAGTAAATCTGGGGTGATTTCTTTATCACCCTGTCAAATGGTTTGACCTCTCCGGTGGCCACGCCATACATGACCTCATGTGATGCGGCTGCCTGGCCGGCTAATTCAGAATAGGGCCGGAGACAAATATCCAGGAACCCGATATTGTAATTTTCACCGTCGAATCTTCCGAATACAGGCTGATCCATCCATTGAAAATAATGTATACCAATCACCTCGGGCCGGGCAAATCCCTGCTCCAGGTAATACCGGTAGGCTTCGCCACGTGCCTGTTGATCTTCAGCTCCCTGGATGCCTGTTGAAGGCAAACCACGGTCGGTGGCGCCGAAATGATATTCGCCGATGAGAACCGGTTTTCCGCTTCGTCTGGCAATTTCTTCCGTTTCCGGAGGTCCCGGATAACTGTAACCATTAATTGAAAAAACATCAAACCAGGTACCGGCGCGGTAGCAGAGGTCAGAGCTGATCCAGGCATATCGTAAACCCAGATTCAGGTGGTTAGGATCCACCTTCTTTACTTCGGAACAAACTGTCTGAATATACCTATCGACCATGATCCCGGAAAAAGCGTTGCAGTCATTCCAGCATTCTTCGGAAGGGCTGTCCTTCAAGAGAAGCGTGCTGATTTCATCAAAAGATGCCAGGTTTTGCCGCCAGGATGAATTGAAGGATTGGATGTTTTTGTATTTCTTTTCCAGGAAACGGATGAACTCGAGCCTTGTTTCTGAAGACGTCCCGACCGCAAACATTTCAAATGCCAGGTTATTGTCCCCAAACGCCCAATGGGGCTCATTGCTCAGAAAGTAGCCGATCAGGTATTTATCCTCCTTATAGGCTTCCAGTTGCCCTGCAAACGCAACTGCATTATTCCGGTATTCTTCACTGAACACATCGGGAAAATCGCGGTACAAAAGCACCTGCGTTCCCGGGAAATCTCTCATATTCAGCACATAGGGATGCCCGATTTTTTTTGCAAATTCCAGGTCACTCCAGTTGGCAATAGTATTTATGCGGTATTTCTTTAGCAGTCCTTGCGTTATGGCTTCCCATTTTGCCCTGGCATCCGATCCATACACGCGGTTCATATTGACCCGCAGGAAATTAATCATTCGGTTGTCACCCCTTTCCCGGTAAGCATCCTGATTCAATGAATCCTGTGGCGGAAGCCAGGCAAAAAGATCCTCCTGGCCGCTGACCATGCCATCTGCATTATCACCTATGCAATCCACCCCGGCGCTTAAAAAGGCATATCCCTCAGGATCCACAAACCACCAGCGCCTGCCGTCATGATGGACCCTGAAAAACCCTGTGGATTTAAATTTCAGGTTTTTCCATCCTCCGTAACGGCTCCATTGATCAGGGAAGGAAGCCTCCTTAACCGATAATTCCAATGCCACCATGTTATCTGTCAATTCCTTGATATTATGTACCTTGCCTGACCAGTCCTTCTGATTCCACTGACCGAATTCATCCACATAGGGCATTTCGGGTTTCTCAAATGCAGTCGGAATCGTATCCGTCAGATATACAGCAACGATTTCAATCTTTGGTGAATACTCCGGAAGCATAACGGGTTCAAAGCGGAGCACTACTTTCCCTATCTCTGCAATATCGAGCCGGTGTCCCATTACCGTACCCTTTAATTGTCTTGGAAATCGCTTTATGAATATCTCCTGACCGTCGAGGTGACTCAACGGTATAACCATTTTGGTTTTCAGATTGGGAAGTATGCCTACCTTGGGAGAAATCCGGGGTTGTTCCGAGAATTCCTGATCAGACGCTTCGCCTTGCTGAACAAAATTCTCTTCCGAAAAATCCTCTCCTTTTTTATAAAAATCCACATACACGATGGCGCTGTAAGGATTATTGTTCATGATCTCGCAAACCAGGTATTTAGCAGCGGCCCAGGGCACGGAGTCCTGTCCGTTGGTGATTGTAAAACTGTATTCCCCGTTCTGTGGGGTAAATACGACAGCATTTTTCTCAAATTCCCGGCTTTTATTCCATTCCAATCCACCCTGGCTTTGTTCAACAATGCGGTCGAGATGGAAGGAATAGAGGATTTCAGTCTGGTCGGCCGCCCTTTTGCAGCAAGTTAATGAGGCAGCAACCAATAATAAAGCCAATATATTTGTTTTCATAATATATGGAATTTTACTGATTAGTCACCCTTCAAGGGTCTAAGGACCACTTGAAGGGTTTCGTTTCTCCCATTCTCCCACTCTCCCACTCACCCACTCTCCCCATCACTCCCTACTTAACCCTCGTCACCCACAGCTCCTGATCCAGCCGCTCTTTCATTTGACTCAGGGCGGTGGCGGCGTGCTCTTTTGAGTCAAATGATCCCAGACTGACCATATAGTAATTGCCCCGTTTGGGAAGAAGCACCGGGGAGAATCCCTTTTTCTCCAACCGTGCTTTTTGTCGTATGGCATTGCTCTCCACCCCGAAAGCACCGGCAATAATATGATAGCCTTTTTCAGTATTTACGGCAACTACCGGAGAAACGGGTTGAGGTGCCGGTTTTTCGATGGTTTCCGCAGGTTTATTCTTAGCTTCCTCATACAGCAATGCTTCCTCCCTGGCAGTTCGCTGATCGAGCTCACGGCTGATCCTTTCCTGCGCGGTATCTGTTCCTGTACTGTCCCTGTTTCCGAATACAAGCCGGTCATCCTCGCTGCTGTCATCGGAAGAAACCAGTACAACCGGTTCACGTGATGTAAAGCGCTGATAAAGACCAGTAAAATATACCAGGGCTGACAACCCTGCGAGCACAGCCAATATGGTCACGGGTATCCACCATTTTCTTTTCTCTTCCCTGTCTGTCGCGACAGGTGGCACATAAGGCTTCGGATTGATTGTGCGGGGAGTGATAGTTCTGGTAACCGGGATATCCAGTTTTGGCAATTCGAAGATATTGATTCGGCTTAACAGTTCTTTCATGGGTTTGAAACTGCATTTGCCCGATTTGTCGCGTCCGAGGTACCCGATACCTTCGATGGTTGTTGTACCGGCCAATCTGAGCTGCTCCTCGGCAGATTTTACAAAGACGGCAATGGATTTTGCAGCCTCCTCCCGGGTCAGCTGGTGCTTTTGCATGATAGATCCGGCAAGTTCCCCGTCATCGGTCTTTTTCCTGTCATCAAAGAGAATGTCTTTGGATGGTGGATTTACAATGCCGGTGGTTTTGTTGATTTCAGCCGGACGATGGCTCAAGGTAAATGTACCGAAGCCCGGAATTACTATTTGATCATGAATAAGTAGCAATTCCCGAATAAGTGGAGATATATTCACAGGTATTTGATTAATTAGGCTACAACCAAAATTTGTCAAAATTAATAAAATATATATTTTAAGCATCAAATCACTATCTTAGTGGCCATAAAACCGAATTTATCATCCGTGAAAAAAATCTCAATGGTGGATCTGCACGGGCAGTACCAACGCATCAAGCCCGAGATTGACCAGGCCATTCAGCGAGTACTCGACAGTGCAGTATTTGTCAAGGGTTCCGAAGTGAAGGATTTTGAAAATGAATTGGCGCAATATCTTGGGATCAAACATGTGGTTGCCTGCGGCAATGGCACCGATGCACTCCAGATTGGTCTCATGGCGCTTGGTCTGAAACCTGGCGACGAAGTAATAACACCTAATTTTACATTTATTTCCACGGTTGAGGTTTCGGCGCTGCTGGGTTTGAAGCCTGTTCTGGTTGACGTTGAGCCGGGAACTTTCAATATCGATATCAGGTCTCTTGAAAAAGCCATCACACCCAGATCAAAGGTCATCATTCCCGTTCATCTCTTTGGCCAGTGTGCCAACATGGACGAGATCCTGTGTATTGCCGGTGAGCATGGTATGACCGTCATTGAAGATGTTGCCCAGGCCTTGTCTGCTGATTATACCCTGAAGACAGGGAAAACGGTCAAGGCAGGTACTATGGGACATATGGCCAGCACTTCTTTCTTTCCGTCTAAAAACCTGGGCTGTTTCGGCGACGGGGGTGCCATAATGACGAATGATTCCGGGCTGGCAGGTACATTGGCCGCCATCACACATCATGGCATGCGGAAACGGTATTATTACGATCTAACGGGCGTAAATTCTAGGCTAGATACCATGCAGGCAGCCATACTTCGGGTGAAGCTCAAATACCTGGATGACTATTCCAGGTCCCGCCGGCAGGCAGCTGACTGGTATGACAAAGCCCTGAAAGGACTTCCGGGGATTGAGATTCCCGAGCGTTCACCCTTCAGTACGCATGTTTTTCACCAGTATACCCTGAAGCTGGGAAACGTGGACCGGGAAGGCCTTATGAAGCACCTTGAAGCAAAAGGAATCCCTTCCATGATTTATTATCCGTTACCTCTGCATGTTCAACAGGCTTTCCGTTACCTGGGTTATCCTGAAAATGGTTTCCCCGTTTCCGGCAGGCTTTGCAGCAGTGTTCTATCGCTTCCCATGCACACAGAGCTTGATGCAGAGCAACTTAAATACATTACCGACAGCATTGTTGAATTTGTAACCCGTAAATCATGAACCAGGATTATTTTATACATGAAACAGCGATAATCGACGGAAATGCTGTGATAGGAAAGGGTACAAAAATTTGGCACTTCACACATGTCATGTCGGATTGTGTCATTGGCGAACACTGCAATCTGGGTCAGAACGTGGTGGTATCACCCGGTGTTAAACTGGGCAATAATGTGAAGGTGCAGAACAACGTTTCCATCTATACCGGTGTGATCTGTGAGGAGGATGTTTTCCTCGGACCTTCGATGGTGTTCACCAATGTGATCAATCCGCGCAGTGCCATTGCCCGCAAAGATCAGTACAAAACCACGCTCGTTGAAAAGGGCGCCAGCATCGGGGCCAACGCAACCATTATCTGCGGCTTACGGATCGGCCGTTATGCTTTTATCGGCGCCGGCGCTGTCGTCACCAAAGATGTAAAAGCCTATGAGCTGGTTGTGGGAAATCCTGCAAGGCATTCCGGATGGATGAGTGAATTCGGTCACAGGCTGGATTTTGACCAGACCGGAGTTGCCGAATGCCCGGAAAGTAAAGAAAAATACAGACTAGAAGACAATACAGTAACAAAAATATCCCTGAATGAAAAATAAAGTGTTGGTAACCGGCGGAACCGGATTTATCGGCTCACATACCGTAGTGGAGCTCCTGGAAAACGGCTACGAAACAATTATTATTGACGACCTTCGCAACTCGCAGATAGAAGTGCTTGACGGGATTCAAAAGATCACGGGCATCCGGCCGTCTTTTGAGAATTTTGACTTGTGCGACCTGCCAAAACTTCGGGATTGCTGCCGGAAATACCCGGGGATCCATGCCTTTGTGCATTTTGCTGCCCTGAAAGCTGTGGGGGAATCCGTTGAGAAACCGCTCGAGTATTATGGCAATAACCTGATCTCCATGATAAATCTTCTGCAGGTCATGCGGGAATTTAAAATCCCAAACCTGGTATTTTCATCCTCCTGCACGGTTTACGGGCAACCCGACTTGCTGCCCGTAACAGAGCATTCCCCCGTTAAACCGGCCAATTCACCCTACGGGAATACCAAGCAGATTTCCGAAGAGATCATGCGTGATACCATTGCCGCCGTTGAGGGTATAAAAGCCATCTCACTGAGGTACTTCAATCCGATTGGAGCGCATGAGTCGGCGCTGATCGGAGAGCTCCCGCTGGGGACTCCGCTCAACCTGGTGCCTTATATTACACAGACCGTAATCGGTCTTCGGGAGGAACTGAGGATATTTGGAAACGACTATGATACTCCCGACGGGACCGGCATCCGAGACTATATAGATGTTGTTGATCTGGCCAGGGCACATGTGAAAGCCATCGAACGCCTGCTGAATAACAAAACCAAAAAGAATTTCGAAGTATTCAACCTGGGCACCGGAAACGGATTATCGGTACTCGATGTGGTAAAAGCATTTGAAAAAGCTACCGGGTTGAAAGTGAATTACAAAATTTATCCGCGGCGGCCTGGGGATATTTCCCGCGTTTTTGCCGATACTACTCTGGCGAACCAGGAACTGGGTTGGAAAGCTGATACCCCGCTTGAAAAAACCCTGCTGTCAGCCTGGAACTGGGAAAAAAGCGTACGTAAAAAACAGAACCAATAATTCACCGGATTGTGGGCAAAACTATACTTATCACAGGAGGGGCAGGCTTTATCGGATCGCACGTAGTCCGTTTATTTGTAAATAAATATCCCGACTACCTGATGGTTAATCTGGATAAGCTGACATATGCAGGCAATCTCGAAAATCTTGCAGATATAGAACATCGGCCCAATTATCGGTTTGTCAAAGCCGATATTACCAACCTTCAGCAGGTGAACACCCTGTTCCACGAATACCGGTTTGATGGCATCATTCACCTTGCAGCAGAATCACATGTCGACCGTTCCATAACCCATCCGCTCGATTTTATCCAGACCAATATCTTAGGTACGGTAAATCTGCTGAATTCCGCCAAAGAAAAATGGCAGGGTCATTACCACGAAAAGATCTTTTATCATATCTCAACCGATGAGGTTTTTGGCTCTCTGGGTAAAGAAGGATATTTCACGGAGGATACCGCTTATGCTCCGCGCAGTCCTTATTCCGCATCCAAAGCAAGTTCTGATCACCTCGTAAGGGCTTATCATAATACTTACGGGTTACCCGTTAAAATCTCCAATTGTTCCAATAATTACGGTCCCAACCAGTTCCCCGAAAAACTTATTCCGCTTGCCATTAACAATATCAAAAACAGCCAGGCAATCCCGGTCTACGGAGCAGGTGAAAACATACGCGACTGGCTTTATGTTGAGGACCATGCCAAGGCCATTGATGTTATTTTTCATCAGGGTAAAAATGGGGAAACCTATACCATTGGCGGGAATAACGAATGGAAGAACATTGACCTGATCCGTCTGCTCTGCCGTATCATGGATGAAAAGCTGAACCGGCCCGCGGGTACTTCAGAAATGCTGATCACTTTCGTGACTGATAGGGCCGGACATGATCTGCGATACGCAATTGATGCCTCCAAATTAAAAAATGAATTGGATTGGTCTCCTTCTCTGACATTCGAACAGGGGCTCGTGCTGACAGTTGACTGGTACCTGGCCAATGAAAAATGGCTCCGGCATGTGGTGAACGGTGATTACGAAAAATACTACGAAAAGCAGTATCAGCATCGCTGATCACTCCACCGTCACTGACTTTGCCAGGTTGCGGGGCTGATCCACATTGCATCCGCGCATTACTGCAATGTAATACGACATCAGTTGAAGGGGCACAACTGCGAGCAGCGGAGAAAATATAGGATCCGTTTCCGGGATTTCCACTGTATAGTTGGCCAGTTGCTTGATGGTTGTGTCACCCTCGGTTACCACCGCAATGATGTTGGCTTTCCTGGCTTTCACTTCCTGGATGTTACTGACAATCTTATCATAGGAATGATCTTTGATGGCCAGCACAACAACGGGCATATTCAGATCAATCAGGGCAATCGGGCCATGTTTCATTTCAGCAGCCGGATATCCTTCAGCATGTATATAGGAGATCTCTTTTAGTTTCAGAGCCCCTTCAAGGGCTACCGGAAAGAGGTAACCCCTTCCAAGATAGAGGAAGTTATTCACGTACCTGAATAATTCCGCGAGCTTCTGAACTTCACCGGCGTGCTCCAGAATTTTCTCAATCTTGCCGGGAATTTCCTTCAATTCATCAATATAATGCTGGTACTGTTGATCATCCAGGATATTTCTCCTTCGGCCGACCAGAATGGCCATCATGGCCAGTACGGTAACCTGCGCGGTGAACGCCTTGGTTGAAGCCACGCCGATCTCAGGCCCGGCATGCGTATATACTCCGCCATCGGTTTCGCGGGGTATACTCGAACCTACGACATTGCATATACCCAGCACCAGGGCACCGGCTTCTTTAGCAAGTCTGACTGCAGCCAGCGTGTCAGCGGTTTCCCCGCTCTGACTTATGGCAATCACCACATCATCTTTATCAAGGATCGGATGACGGTACCGGAACTCGGAAGCATATTCCACCTCCACCGAAATCCTGGCCAGGTCTTCAAAAAGATACTCACCAACAAGTCCGGCATGCCATGAGGTTCCGCAACCAATGATGATTATCCTCTTGGCTTCTACCAGTCGCGGTATCACCTGATACAGACCTCCCAGGTGCAGTTCAGTACCCTGAGTTGTAATCCTTCCGCGGAAAGTATCCATGATGGATCGCGGTTGTTCATAAATCTCTTTCAGCATGAAATGCTCATATCCTCCCTTGTCAATTTCGCCGATATCCAGATCGAGCTGCTGAATCGTAGGGGTGAGCGGTATGTTTTTAAGGGTTTTCAGCACAAGCTCTGTGCGGGTGATGATGGCAACATTCTGGTCGCTCAGGTAAATCACGCTTTTTGTATATTCGACAATTGGTGTTGCATCCGAAGCCAGGAAGTATTCATCATTCCCCACTCCGATGACCAGCGGGCTGCCCTTCCTGGCTGCAATTAGCTTATCAGGCTCATCGGTGCACATGATCACCACACCATAGGCACCTTCAACCTGACTGAGCGCTAACCTGACGGCCATTTCAGCGCTGACATTTCCATTCAGGTAAATATACTCTATCAGATTCGCCAGTACCTCTGAATCAGTATCACTCTTGAAAGAAAAACCAAGGTTCTTCAACCTCCCCTTCAATTCGGCATAATTCTCGATGATACCGTTATGGATCAAAATGAATTTGCCGCCGGTGGATTGGTGGGGATGGGCATTGGTATCATTGGGTTCACCATGGGTAGCCCAGCGCGTATGTCCAATGCCGATATTGCCATGGATAGGATTACCACTGACATGTTTTTCAAGATCGCTTACCTTCCCCTTGCATTTGTAAATATGAGATTTCGAATTCAGAATCGCGATTCCTGCCGAATCATATCCGCGGTATTCCAAACGTTTAAGCCCATTGATAAGTATCGGATATACTTCACGATATCCAATATAACCAACAATTCCACACATAAAAAAAGATTTTGAAAGTTATGGAAACGTCAATGTGATCCATTCATTACCTCATCATAAAATCCAGAATAAGCCTCCACGTATGAATCTGCATCCTGATAGGGCAACAAAGGTTTTCCCGATTTTTCAAGATATTTTATGACATCTCGATGTATCTGATTACTGCCAATGATAATGCCATCAGACATATTCACTGTCAATTTTATATAATTGAGATAACTCGGGTCTTCGACTATTTTGAGATCTTCCGCCGGAACACCATCCATGCTCAGCTTTTTCCCGAAAAGCTTATTCAGGGGCTGTTTAAACTCGCTGTCATACAGTGACAATATGACCTTCGAATTCCTGAAAACAGGGTCATCATCATAGAGCTTCTTGATGTAAATCGAAATCAGGGCCGAAAACCAGCCGTGACAATGAATGATATTGGGTGGCCATTGCAATTTCCTGACAGTCTCGATAACACCCCGGGCGAAAAATATGGCCCGCTCATCATTGTCCTCGAAAAAATCACCCTTGTCGTCACTGAACAGGTACTTTCGCTGAAAGTAATCTTCGTTATCGATGAAATAAACCTGCATCCTGGCAGCCTGAATGGAAGCAACTTTAATAATCAGGGGATGATCCGTATCGTCAATAATGATGTTCATACCTGACAAACGTATCACCTCATGAAGCTGATTCCTCCGCTCATTGATACATCCGTATTTTGGCATGAAGGTCCGTATCTCTCTGCCCTTTTCCTGTATGGCCTGAGGCAGATTTCTTCCTATAACCGACATTTCCGTTTCGGGAAGGTATGGGGTGATTTCCTGGGAAACGTAAAGAACCTTAGTCCCTGTCATTGAGTTCTTCAGCTGTTTATGAAAATTCTGACAAAATTACGAAAAAAACTTGACAAATGTATCTATTGTCGCAAAGGCAAATAAAGAAGTTATAGAGATTAGGGGTTTGGGGGGTTAGGCTGTAGGCTGTAGGCTGTAGGCTGTAGGGCGCAAAACTGAATAACTGCAAAACTGAATAACTGCAAAACTGAATAACTGCAAAACTGCAAAACTATTACTGCTACTGCTGCTGCCACTGCCGCTCCTCCCTACTCCCTACTCCCTACTCCCTACTCCCTACTCCCTACTATCCCCACCGCCCTCACCGGTGAGCCATCTCCCCCCGCGATTTTTAGGGGAAAACAACAGAACAGGAATCCTTCAACGGGAAGGTCCTCCAACCGGACAAGGTTCTCTATCAAAACCATTCCAGCCGCCAGGAGAATTTTGTGGACAATGTAATCATGGGTTTCCACAGGGTCGAAGCTGATGGCGTCGGTGCCAATGCCTTTCAGTTTAAACCGGGTAAGGTAACGGGCTGCCTCCATATCAGGAACAGGAAAGCCCGTCATATATTCATTCCCTCCCCAAAAGCGGCTCCAGTCGGTAAACAGAAGTACAAAATCGGAATTTTCTATTTTCTTCTCATACAACTGTAACCAAGATCTTGTTATACCCTGCCGGCAATCGATTACCAGTCCCTTTCCGAAGAACCTTCCGGGCGGGGTACCTGCCGTATCAAAGCCGTCCCGGAAGAAGTGCCTGCCGCAATCAATATGGGTCCCGGTATGCGCAGAAAAATGAAGTAACGTTTCATTATAACCTTCTGATTCACAATCCGACAGCTTCAACAGGTTTGCCGGTTCAGAACCCGGGAAAACAGGCATCCCGGTTTCCAGCGTATGGGTCAGGTCAATTACCTGCATGCCAATAAAAATGAGACGTTTGTCAATTGATTTCCGGTCTGGCGAATATAGTCAAACAATTTTATGCATTCGTCATAACATTCAATCTTATTTGCAACAATGACGTAAACATAGGCAGAACAAAAACCAACAAAGATGAAAAACATGGATCTTATACCGACAAACAGTACACCGCTGGTAAAGTTTATCACCGATGGCAGGCTGTTGATTGAGGGCCGCTCATTACCTGAAAATGTAACCAAATTTTATGCACCCCTGATCGAATGGGTCAGCATGCTGAAAGTGGAAGTAGTCAGACTGGATATCAATCTCGAATACTTAAACAGCGCATCCTCCAAGAAACTTCTTGAAATGTTGAAAGTACTGGATGCCAATAACAGCATCAAAGAATTGATCGTCAACTGGCATTACGAGGCCGATGATGAAGATGCACTCGAAAGCGGTCAGATATTTGAAGAACTGTTACGCAGAGCTGAATTTCGCTATCACGAATATTCTGAAGCAGCGTGAAATAGTAATGAGTAATGAGTGACT
Organism: Bacteroidales bacterium; assembly: GCA_041737175.1. Lineage (GTDB taxonomy): Bacteria > Bacteroidota > Bacteroidia > Bacteroidales > UBA10428 > UBA5072. The sequence goes on along the minus strand of JBGSSF010000002.1, from coordinate 116,236 downwards.
AGCGGTAGAGACAGTCTTGCAGTTTTGCAGTCTTGCAGTCTTGCAGTCTTGCAGTCTTGCAGTCTTGCAGTCTTGCAGTCTTGCAGTCTTGTAGTCTTGCAGTCTTGTAGTCTTGCAGTCTAGAACCTAAACACCTACAGCCTACAGCCTACAGCCTACAGCCTACAGCCTACAGCCTACAGCCTACAGCCTAAACTCCTAAACCCCTAAACCCCTAATTTATCCTCTGAAACGCCTTCCACCACATCTCCGGAATATCGTGATTGCATGCCTGCTGGTATTCTTCCTGTGAACAAGCCACCAAAATCTGTTTCCCCGATTTGATTTCCGGAATTTCCATCCACCATCTTCCTGTAACGAGACTTTTATAAAAAGTCAATGCGTGCTCCATGTCCCGGTGATTGACCATGAACACCTTAAAATCGGGATTATCCTGGGCAGGCCTTTCCTTTTTGCGCTGGGAGAATCCTTCGGTAAAATACCAGATGGCCTGTGCTGCCAATCTCGAGGTCTGATCATGAATATCATACGCCGGATTTATTTCAAAAATTCCAAAACAGGTAACCTGATCGCTTAAACCAGCAAATCTCGACAACTGGCATGCTTCTTCAGACATCAGCCCGTTAGGCGAAGAGTAAAGGGTTCCGGGTGCGTCGGGCTGTTTAATGGCCCCGATATCAAAACTCACCAGGTGTGCATCACGCAGAAAGGGCTCGGCCAGCAAAAGATTGGTTCGCAATGATCCAAGCCTGACCATGTCAAATCCTCTCTCTTCAAGCAAAGCAATGTGCGCGGGATCAACCAGGTACTGCTGGTGACCCAGACTGCTATACCTGAACAATTTGGTACTGTTGATCACCGGCAATGCCCATGATGAAGAGTTTGGTGTCCCCTCATCCATATCGAGACGGGAATCAACAATCACGGCATTTGTTGTAGAAGCACGTTGTTCATACGCCATGAAAATCCCCCTTGTGACATCCTGTGTGCCTCCCAGCACAATGGCAGTTACCTGGTTGTTTAAAAGATGAATCATCACGTCACGGATGCCAAAGATCGTATCTTCTGCTGATGCCGTGGCTTTTATGTTACCGAGATCGATGATCCTGAGCTTTTCATTTACCCTGAAAAGCTCATACAGTTTCATCCTGATCCTGTCGGGTGCCAGCGCTGAACCCTGGTTATGCGAATTCCGGTCCTCCGCCACTCCCAGTATAGCCAGTTGGTAATTGCTTATCTCTCCTACCGGTGAGCTGGGGGTGTTGATCGTGATGTTGCGCCCGAACAAGGCATCACTGACCCTGAATGGCTTATCGGGTTTCTCCAGTGATACAGGTTCAAAATAATTATTCAGATCCATGCGATCGGATTATTTCTTTTTCTTTTTCCTGGCCGGAGCTTCCTGTATGATCTTCACGCAATCATCATAGGTCAATGCTTTGGGATCTGCTCCCCTGGGGATTTTGTAATTTTCCTTTTTATAACTGATATAGGGTCCCCAGCGGCCGTTCAAAACCGACAATTCCGGATCCTTAAAAACAGTTATAACCTTGTTTTTATCCTTTTCCCTTTTTTCCCCGATCAATTCTACAGCCCGGTCAAGTTCAATGGTGTAAGGATCATCCACTCCTTTGTGCAGGGAATAGAACTTGGATTCATGCAATACATAAGGTCCGAACCTTCCTGTGGACACTTTAACCTCGCTGTCTTCAAACAGTCCCAGGGTGCGCGGAAGCTTGAACAGGTCAAGGGCTTCCTCCAGGGTAAGCGATTCTATATTTTGTCCTTTACGCAGCTGTGCATACCTGGGCTTTTCCTCCCCATTTGTTTCGCCGATTTGTGCAACTGCACCAAACCTGGCCATACGGGTATAAACCGGCTTCCCCGATACTGGATCTTTTCCCAGCAGCCTTTCCGCTTTGGTAACCTCCTTTTTTGCCAGTGTGTCCTCCACTTTTTGATGAAATGGCTTGTAGAACTTTCGGATCATATCGTTCCAGTTCGCTTTGCCATCCGCAATTTCATCAAACTCCTTTTCCACCAGGGCAGTAAAATTGTAATCGAGGATTTCCGCAAAATGCTCCACCAAAAAATCATTCACAAGCATCCCGATATTGTCCGGGAAAAGCTTTCCCTTTTCAGCTCCTGTTATTTCCGTGCTGACTGTTTCCTTAATTTTCCCTTTTTCGAGCAAAATTACATGATATTGTCGCTCCTTCCCGGGACGTTCTTCCTTGATGACATATCCCCTTTGCTGAATGGTGGATATGGTAGGCGCATAGGTCGATGGTCTTCCGATGCCCAGCTCTTCAAGTTTCTTTACAAGGCTTGCCTCAGTATAACGCGGTGGGTAATGCATGAATTTTTCAGTTGCTGTTATCGAAGCATAGGTAAGCATGCTTCCGGTTTCCAGCGGGGGAAGCAATACCTCACCCTTTTCTTCGGCTTCCTCATCCGAGGATTCGAGGTAGACTTTCAGAAATCCTTCGAACTTCATCACTTCACCTTCAGCCATGAACTTCTCCTTCTTCCCGGATACCGAAACGGTTACCGTGGTTTTCTCAAGCCTGGCATCGCTCATCTGCGAGGCAATGGTTCTTTTCCAGATCAGTTCGTACAGCTTTCTCTCAGTTGCATTGCCTTCGATAACGGCATTACTGAGATAGACCGGCCGGATGGCCTCATGCGCTTCCTGCGCACCCTTGCTTTTGGTCTTATAATTCCGGATATTCACATATTCCTTCCCGTACTCCTTGCTGATGATCTCCTCGGCAGCCGTTAGCGCAGTATTTGACAAATTTACCGAATCGGTCCTCATGTAGGTGATCAACCCGGCTTCATACAAGCGCTGGGCTACCGTCATGGTTTGTGAAACCGAAAATCCGAGCTTCCTGCTGGCTTCCTGCTGCAGGGTAGAGGTGGTAAAAGGAGCTGATGGCGATTTCTTGGCAGGCTTTTTTACGATGTCGGTTATGGTAAATAGGGCATCCCGACAGTGTCCGACAAAGTCCAATGCTTTTTTGCGATCGGGAAACCGTTCATCCAACTCTGCTTTCAGGAAAAGGACCTTCTTATTCTTATCATGAACCTCGAATACACCATTGACGCGAAAGGAGGAAGTGCTTTTAAAATTGATGATCTCCCGTTCACGATCCACGATCAGCCGTACGGCAACCGACTGCACACGGCCTGCTGAAAGAGATGGCTTGACTTTGCGCCACAGGATGGGAGAGATCTCGAATCCCACGAGCCGGTCAAGAATCCGCCTGGCCTGCTGGGCATTCACCAAATTCTGGTCGATTCCCCGGAAATTTTCAATGGCATGCATTATGGCTTCCTTGGTGATTTCATGAAAAACAATCCTTTTGGTGTTTTCCTTATTGAGCTTTAATTCCTCATACAAATGCCAGGCAATGGCCTCTCCTTCCCGGTCTTCATCAGATGCAAGCCAAACGTTTTTGGCATTTCTGGCGGATTCCTTCAGATCAGCGACTGTCTTTTTTTTATCAGCAGGAACAATATATCTGGGTTTGAAATTGTTTTTGATATCAATACCAAGATCTTCCTTGGATAGGTCACGGATATGGCCCATGCTCGATTTCACTTTAAAATCCTTCCCAAGGAATTTCTCGATGGTTTTTGCCTTTGCCGGTGATTCTACGATTACTAAGTTGTTGATCATTCCATGAACGTTTTATGACGGTGCAAATAAATCAATTATGCCGCGAAGTTCAAAATTTTAATTTAAATAATCACTACTTTTACCCCCTTCACTGTTAATTTGTATGAGTAAAATCAACATCAACCGGAAAAAGTTTAATAAATATTTCTGGATCATATTCGCAGCGCCGTTTGCGTTACTTGCACTTTTGCTGTTGTTTGCTGCTGTTGGTGTTATGGGTTATATGCCCGATATCAACACACTCGAAAATCCTAAAATCAACCTCGCCTCACAGGTAATCTCCGATGACGGCAAGGTGCTGGGCTCGTTTTATTACCGGAACCAGAACCGGACTTATGTCGATTATGATGAACTCCCTGACCACCTGGTAAAAGCGCTGATTGCCACTGAAGACAAAAGATTCTACAGGCATTCGGGTATCGATGCCAGGGGAATCGCCCGCATGGTTGTAAAAACCGGCCTGCTCATGCAGCGAAGTTCAGGAGGGGGAAGCACAATCACGCAGCAGTTGGCCAAAATGCTCTTTCATGAGCCTCCAAGGACTTTGTTTGGCCGGGGTTTACAAAAGATCAAGGAGTGGATCATTGCGGTGAGGCTTGAAAAAGCCTATACCAAGGAAGAGATCATCACCATGTATTTCAACCAGTGTGATTTCGTGAATGAAGCCGCAGGGATTAAGTCCGCCGCCCAGGTATATTTCAGCAACCTGCCCGATTCTCTGACAGTTGAACAGAGTGCCATGCTGGTTGGCATGGCCAAAAATCCCTCGTATTACAATCCCAATGATTCAAGCCGGCGGGAAAGAGTGCAGCGGCGCAGGAACGTGGTACTTAACCAGATGGAAAAATATGGCTACATCAGCATGGATCTTGCCGATTCCCTGAAAGGCATGCCCCTTACGATCAAATTCCAGCGCATCGCACACGATCAGGGTCTGGCCACCTACTTCCGCGAACATATCCGTACCCTGCTGATGAAGAAGGAACCCAAACGGAAGGATTATTACGATTATGATCTCTACCGCGAGGATTCGCTGAAATGGATGAACGACCCGCTCTTTGGCTGGTGCAACAAAAACAAGAAACCCGACGGGAATCCCTATAATCTGTATACCGACGGCCTGAAGATTTACAGCACGGTAAATACAAAAATGCAGCAGTATGCCGAAGAAGCCATGAAAGAGCATTTGGGCAGTTACCTGCAGCCGGCATTTTTTAAAGAGAAGCGAGGGGCTAAAAGGGCACCGTTTTCAAGAGACCTCCAGGATAAGGACATTGAAAGGATCCTGACCAGGGCCATGCTGAATTCCGACCGGGGCAGGAGCCTGAAGGACCAGGGACTGACAACCAGCCAGATCTACAAGGAATTCAAAAAATCCGTTCCGATGAAGGTGTTCAGCTGGCGCGGTGAAATTGACACCACCATGTCACCGCTCGATTCCATCCGGTATTACAAGCATTTTCTGCGCGCCGGTTTTATGGCCATGGATCCTCTGACGGGCCATGTAAAAGCCTATGTGGGAGGAATCGATTTTGCGAGTTTCAAATACGACCACGTGACGCAAAGCAAAAGGCAGGCAGGATCCACTTTTAAGCCTTTTCTTTACATCCTGGCTATGCAGGAAGGCAAGACCCCCTGCGATGAGGTGCCCAATATCTCCCAGACCTTCATGGTAAACGATACGGTTTGGACACCGAGGAGCAACAGTAAAGAAAAAGACCTGGGACAGATGAAAACACTGAAATGGGGCCTGGCTACCTCGGAAAATAATATATCCGCCTGGCTGATCAAGGAATTCAAACCCAAACCGATTGCCGACGTAGCCCACAAAATGGGGATCACCAGCTACATCGACCCGGTACCTTCCATGATTTACGGAACCTCTGACATGACCGTGGCTGAAATGGTTTCTTCTTATTCCACTTTTGCCAACCGGGGTGAACATATACAGCCCGCTTATATAACCAGAATTGAAGATAAAAACGGCAACATACTGGCGGAGTTCACGCCCGAAAAGATGGAATCGATCAGCGAACAGACAGCCTTCCTGATGCTGAATCTGCTGGAAGGTGTCACCAATTTCGGTACAGCTGTTCGTTTAAGATACAGGTACAACTTTACAGCCCAGATAGCCGCCAAAACAGGCACTACCCAGAATCATTCCGATGGCTGGATGATCGGCATCACGCCCAAACTGGTGGCAGGCGGATGGGTAGGGGCAGAGGACCGTTCGGTGCATTTCGACCGGATGGATATGGGACAGGGTGCCACCATGGCCCTGCCCATTTATGCGCTGTTCATGCAAAGAGTATATGCCGATCAATCCCTGGGAATAACACAGAATGATGTTTTTCAAATGCCTTCGGGCATGGCTCCCATACCGGATTGCCGCGATATCGTGTCAACAGGGGAAGGTGAGGATTATTACTGGGAGAATGAGTGGTGAATTGAGTGTGAGCCTGCCTGTCGGCGAGGCATGTGTGAGTGTGTGTGTGCGTGTGACCGCTGCTATTCTTTATTAAACAATTGCTTCAAAGCTTCCTCCACCCTGTTCGCCTTAATCACTTTTATAATCTCCTTTCCCGGGAGATTGATTTTTTCATAGGATCCCGATATCATAATGGAAGTAAAGCCCAACCTTCCGGCTTCACGGATGCGGTTTTCAATGCGGCTTACCGGGCGGATTTCACCCGACAGGCCCACCTCGGCGCTGAAACACATCTTTTTGGTAATGGGTTTGTCCACTCCCGAAGACAGTACCGCCGCAATCACTGCCAGATCGAGCGCGGGATCGGTGACCCGAAGGCCTCCGGCCAGATTCAGGAACACATCCCGGGTGGCTATTTTAAATCCTGCCCGCTTTTCGAGTACAGCAAGCAGCATGTTCAGCCTTCTTACATCATAGCCCGTGGATATCCTTTGCGGGGTGCCATAGGCTGCCGTGCTCACCAGGGCCTGCACTTCGATGAGAAATGGCCGGATACCATCGATGGTGGCAGCCGTTGTTATGCCGCTCAAACCCTCATTGTTTCTGTTGATCAATACCTCCGACGGATTTTCCACCTCTTTCAGTCCTTCGTGCAGCATTTCAAAGATACCCAGCTCGGCGGTGGCGCCAAAACGGTTCTTGGAAGCCCGCAGTATGCGGTACATATAATGCTGGTCGCCTTCAAAAAGCAATACCGTGTCAACAATATGTTCAAGTATCTTGGGCCCGGCCAGGGTCCCGTCCTTGGTGATATGACCGATCAGGAAGACCGGTGTGGAGGTTTCCTTGGCATATTTCATCAGTTTTCCGGCACATTCACGGATCTGGGAAATACTGCCCGGCGAGGATTCGAGGGTCTCGTCCTGCAGGGTCTGCACCGAATCGATGATCAGAATATCCGGTTGAAGATGCTGGAGATGATTAAAAATATTCTGCAGGGATATTTCACCCAGCACATAGCAGTTATCATTGGAACGGCCGATCCGGTCGGCACGCATCCTGAGCTGCTGCACACTCTCCTCACCCGAGATATACAGAACCTTGTAATTGCTCATCGCCAGGGCAACCTGCAACGCCAGGGTCGACTTGCCAATACCGGGTTCACCGCCTATCAGCACCACGGAACCTCTTACCAGGCCCCCTCCCAGGACTCTGTTCAGCTCTCCTGTCTGCGTATCCAGGCGCGGCTGGCTGCGTGAGTCAACTTCATGAAGCCTGACCGGTGAAGAACTGCCGGCGGTGAAACGGCTGTCAGTCACTGCACTTGTTTTTACAACGACTTCCTCAATAAAGGTGTTCCATTCACCGCAGGACGGACACTTGCCAATCCACTTGGGCGCTTCGGTACCGCAGTTGCGGCAGACAAAAACTGTTTTGGCTTTTGCCATCAGGGTCTCCCTGCAATTTTATCAATGATTGCCGTGCTTGAATATCCCTCTGTCAGCGGAATGGTAATAACCTGGCCTCCGCGGGCCTTAACGATATCATATCCCACAATTTCCTCAACTTTATAATCACCGCCCTTAACGAGACACTGGGGCTGTATCCTGCGGATCAGTTCATAGGGTGTTTCTTCATCAAAGAGTACCACCGCCGAGACAAAACCCAGCGATGCCAGGGTCAGTGCCCGTGTATACTCATCAAGGTAAGGCCGGGAAGGTCCTTTCAGCGTTTTCACGGAATTGTCTGTATTCAACCCGATGACCAATACATCCCCCAGGTCAGCAGCCTTTGACAGGTACTCAATATGTCCCCGGTGCAGAATATCAAAACACCCGTTGGTGAAGACGATCGATTTCTTTTTGAACCCGGTGAAGGCCAGCCACCTGTCAAGTGTCTCACCGTTCATGATTTTTCGGGTAACAGCATCCAGTTTTTGCATTGCCCCTATTTTGTCAGTGTGTTGGTCTCTGTGTCCGGTAGCAGAATCACCGGCCTGAAATGCCTTGCTTCTTCAAAATCCATCATGGCATACGACATAATGATCACGATATCGCCTACACAGGCCTTTCTTGCTGCCGGACCGTTCAGGCAAATAACACCTGTTCCCCGCTCGCCCCTGATCACATAGGTTTCGAGCCGTTCACCGTTATTGATGTTCACCACCTGCACTTTTTCATTTTCGAGTAAATTGGCTGCATCCATCAGGTTTTCATCAATGGTGATGCTGCCCATATAATTGAGGTTGGCTTCCGTAACGGTCACCCGGTGTATCTTCGACTTAAGAACTTCTATATACATAATCCAATAAAATTACGAAGAAAAATTAATATTATCGATAAGTCTTACTTTACCCACCCTCACGGCAATGCATCCGATCACATCATGCCGGTCATCCCAGGTGCTGACAGGCAAAAGTGTCAGACCGTCGATGATTTCAAAGTACTCCAGGTCAACGCCTGGTGATGACTGAATGCGACCGGTCACAAAATCCTTCACTTGGGCCGGAGAGTGCCGGACTTTCATTTCTTTGGCCTGAAAAAGGGACTGTGACAACGCGAGCGCTCTTTTTCGCTCCTCCGGACTCAGGAGCATATTCCTGGAACTCATGGCCAGACCGTCGCATTCCCTCACAATGGGACATGAAACAATCTCCACCGGTAAGTTCAGGTCGAAAGTAACCTTCCGGAGTATTGCAAGTTGCTGAAAATCTTTCAGTCCGAAATAAGCCCTGTGGGGCTTTACCAGCTCAAAAAAACGGGTTACCACCTGTGCCACCCCGTTGAAATGCCCGGGCCTGTGCCTGCCTTCCATAACACTGTCGAGTCCCCCAAAATCAAACACCCTGGTATCCGGTTCCGGATATACCTCTTTATCACCGGGCATAAAAACAAGGTCGCACCCGGTGGATCTTAACAGGGCAAGGTCCTTATCGGGCATGCGCGGATACCTCTCAAGGTCCGATTTGTCATTAAACTGGGTGGGGTTAACAAATATGCTGACTACCGTAAAATCATTCTGCTGCCGGCAGAATCGCACCAGCGATAAATGTCCTTCATGCAGGGCGCCCATGGTGGGAACAAATCCGATGGTCCTTCCGGATTTTCTGAGTGATTCGATCCGGGTTCTCAGAAGTGCTGTCTGGTAAATTACTTCCATAATGATCTCACGGCACAAATATAGGAGAAAATTGGCATGATGATTCAAAATGGCTTCGACTTCGCTCAGCCTGACAAGAAGGTCACCCTGAGCGGAGTCGAAGGGCCTCTTCAATATGCTTTTATCAGGGCAAAAACTGAAATGTGTCCTTCCATTTCCCTTTTGGAAACTTCCCTTCCACGTACATCTCAAAAATCCGGTGGATGATCCGGTCCGTGATGTCCGGATAGGTGATCTCAATCCTGAACTCCGACTGGATCCAATCCATGATCTTGTCAATCTTTGCTGTTTTCAGTTTCTTGATAACAGGTACACCCAGATTTTTGAGCGCTGCCGCATTATAATGCTGCTCATATTGATACTGCATGGGTATGACCATGAGCTTTTTACCCAGAAACAAGGCCTCAGCCGGTGTTTCAAATCCGGCGCCGCACAATACACCCCTGCTTGTTATCAGACTCGTGAGGAAATTTTGGTGATCTACAGGTTTAATTTCAACATTATTAATAGTGATAGGCATTTGGGAGTGCTTTGAAAAAACCTGCCAGTCAACTTCAGGCATTTTACCCAGCACCTTAACCAGGATTTTATCCTCATAAGCAGGCAGGTACACTGTGTAATGACCCCTGTCGGATACTTCCGCCTCCCTGACTTCCTTTCTGATGACCGGCGTGAAAGTGGTACCCGAGTATCTGCTGAAGTGAAATCCAAAACCAGCGGAAGAAGGGGCGTAATTCTTCAGGATGAAATTGCCGACAGTATCCCTGAATCCCGGCTTCGGCGTGTTTTTGTCGAGCAAGGCAGACTGGTGGCTGAGGGCGATGCACGGGATCCTGTTCCTGTAACAAGCCCATGCTGACACCGGTTCAAAATCATTCAGAACAAAATCATATTCCGAAACGGGCAAATCCCTGATCTCACTTAAAAACCTCTTTGTATTGGCCTTTTTGTATGTTTTCCGAAAATCGATACCTCCTTTTTTGCCAAAAATAAAGCCCAATCCTTCGAGCCGGTATTTTACATCAAACGGCAATCCAATATCGGCCTGGTATCCGCTGATCAGGATATCCGTCTCACATCTCTTCCGAAGCAGGGGAATAATCTCCCTGGCCCTGCTGATGTGTCCGTTGCCGGTACCCTGTATGGCATATAAAATTTTCATGACTCTCTGAATGACCGGCCGATCTTCTTTTGTCCTGTAAGATTCCCCTGCAAATCAAGAAAGTTTATATTACAATACAGTGACGGCAATATGAAAGAATTGTTAATTCCGGAAAAACCAAAATGCCAGTATTTCCGGGCTCTTCATACTTTTCTTAACGCTGCCTTAATCTTATTTTAATAGAAACATAGCCTGATTGTAACGTTAAGGTAAGATTGACCCCGTAATTTTGCTGGCAAATTAAGATTACTCAAACTATGATTAAAAATCTACACCATTTATCCACAGCTTTTAAATCTGTTCAGTTGTTTATTTTGCTGATCTCCTCCTTTCTTATCAATGGCAATGCGCAAAGCGGAGGCGTTAAAGGTAGCATTGAAGATGCCGCAACGGGGGAGGCATTAATTGGGGCAAGTGTTCTGATCCAGGGCACTAACAAGGGAACGACTGCCGATCTCGACGGATTGTTCTCTCTTGGCGGTATCGCAGATGGTTCCTATAATCTTGTCATCAGTTATGTATCCTATGAACAGCTTATACAACGCATTGACATCAAAAAAGGAAACACGGTTGAACTCCAAATAAAGCTTAAACCCTCCACAGTGATGTTGGGTGAGGTAAAAGTTACCGCCAATAAAAGAGCTGATACGGAAATGTCAATGATCAATTCCCTCAAATCAGGCAATCTTGTTTTAAGCGGAATTTCAAAGCAGCAAATAACCAAGTCACAGGATAAAGATGCTTCCGAGGTAATATCCAGGGTTCCCGGTGTGACCGTGAGAGACGGTAGATTCATCAATGTCAGGGGACTTGACGAGCGCTACAACGTGGTTTTATTGAATGGTGTGGGATCACCGAGCTCCGAAACCGACCGCAGGTCGTTTTCCTTTGACATGCTGCCCAGTTCACTGATCGATAATATAATACTTTACAAAACACCTGCACCCGAGATCCCCGCTGATTTTGCGGGAGCCGTAGTGCATATACAAACCAGGAACACCGTTGATGAAAACAGCACCGACATCTCATACAATACAGGGTACAGGCAAAATACAACTTTTAATGATTTTTATACCTACCAGGGAGGAAAATATGACTGGCTGGGTTTCGATGACGGAACCCGCGCGATACCTTCCGGTTTTCCGTCAACCAAGGAATTCCGTGAAATTGCCGATAATCCGGATGAAGCTGAAAAAGCAAAGATCAACGAATACGGACGTTCATTCAACAAAATATGGTCGCCTGAACTTTCCAGGGCCATGCCTGATCAATCCTTTGGCTTTACCCTAAACAGAAAGCTCCTCCTTGGAAAGGTCTCTGCAGGTAATGTTACATCTCTGGGTTACAGTGTCGGTAACCAGTATCGCAGTATATTCCGGGCAGGTTACCAGGCATATGACGCAACGAACGACAGGCCGGATACCTCTTATTATTTCAATGATGATGCGTATTCTACCAAAACCAAACTGAACGGCTTATTCAACTGGCTTTTTGTTTTTGGCAATAATCAGAAGATCGAGTTCCGTAATTTTTTCAACCAGATCAGCGATAAACAAACCATTCTCAGGCTCGGCCGTGATTTTTACGGCGGCAGTTTTAAATCGGCCAGTGAACTCAGTTATCAGTCGCGTTCCATTTATTCCGGTCAGCTGGGTGGCAATTTTAACTTCAAACAATCTGCCATAAATCTGAACTGGACCCTGGGTTACAGTTATACCAACAAATCACAGCCTGATATCAGGAGAATCGAAATGAGCCGCAATGAAGATTCGGAAAGCGATGATTATACCCTTTCCCTGAATTTTAATGCCGATCCCAAACTGCTTGGAAGACTTTCCCTGAAGAATAATGAACATGTTTATGTAGGAGCCGTCAATTATTCACACAAAATTGCGATGGGTAACTTTGTGCCTGAATTGAAAACCGGTCTGCTGATTGAACAAAAACATCGTGATTTTGTGGCAAGAAACATCGGGTTTGCCATCAGCAATGCTTTGACCTTTAATTGGAACCTCATGTATCAACCCATGGACAGTGTGTTCCAGGATAAGAACATCAACTATACCGATGGCATTAAGGTGGATGAATCGACCGATCCGACCGATTCCTACAGCGCCGATAATAAGCTTTACGCAGCGTATGCAGGTATCAGTCTCCCGATCAGGAAGCTTACAGTTTATGCCGGCTTGCGGCTTGAAAAGAATATTCAGACACTGGATGGCTTTGGCCGTAGCGGCCTTACCGTTTCTGTGAACAACGATTTCACAGATCTTTTCCCGTCAGCGAATCTGACTTATAACCTGGGTGAAAAATCTTTGTTGCGCTTTGCCTATGGAAGAACCATAAACCGCCCGGAATTCAGGGAAATATCCTTGCAATCCTACTATGATTTCGAAGAAAAAGCTACCATATATGGAGACACCTCTCTCTCGAACGCATATATACAGAATCTCGACCTCAGGTACGAAATTTTTCCGTCCAGCGGGGACATGATCACCCTGGGTGGCTTTTATAAACATTTTACCAATCCGATTGAGGCCCATCTTCTCGAAGCCGGCTCAGGCAGAAATTACACCTTCGACAATGCCAGATCAGCGCAAAGTTACGGACTTGAAATCGATCTTCGGAAATCATTCCGTTCTCTGGAAAACAGCGAAAGCATTCTGAGAACCCTGCGTCATATGGTGGTGGTCTTTAATCTGGCACTCGTGAAAAGCGAACTTCACACCAGTGACCCTGACGCCAGGGAAAGTTACAGGCAGATGCAGGGACAATCTCCCTATATTCTGAACACGGGTTTGTTTTATGAAAACCCGAAAAATGGGCTTATGATCAGTGTCCTGTACAATATCATTGGCCCAAGGCTGATGTTCGTGGGTGACAAGGATGAGCCCCATATCATACAGATGCCGCGTAACCTGATCGACGTAACCATTAATAAAAGAGTGGGCAAATATGTGACCTTAAAAGCCGGTATCAAGGACCTGTTTAACCAGCCTGTTGAATTGCGCCAGAATGAACGCATCCAGCTGATCCCGGGGGTATCCGACAGCTTTGCCAAACGGGTGCAAAGAACCCAGGTCTATAAGCCAAGTACAGGATTCACCCTGGGCCTTTCCGTGAATTTCTAAGCGTTATCAGCCATAAACTGTTCTTAACATTAGCATATCCATCATGTAACTGTTTCGTCACACCAAACAGCTAATTTTATTATTAAACCAAAATTAAAATGATTATGAAAAAAATCTACACACTTTTAATAGGTCAGCTCTTCGTTCTGATCTTTCAACTGCCGTTATCTGCGCAGTCGACCATCGATAACGTTTTCTTTGACAAGGTTGATTATGTCGGAGCCTTTGGGGATGATGACTGGACAGAAGGATGGGCCAACTGGACTCCCCAGAACACCATTTATCCAGTAGCTTCCATTACCATTCCGGCCGGTGATATTACCGCCAACACCACCTGGAAGTCTGCTTCGGCACTCAGGAACGCATCGGATTTTTCCCATGCCAAACTGAATAATGATTTCTTTGAAGAAGTCGATTATATCGGTGCCTTCGGGTCTGTCGACTGGACATCGGGTTGGGCCAACTGGACTCCCCAGAACACAGCATATCCTGCAACCACCGACGTTATTGCAGCCGGTGATATCACCACCAATACCACGCTTACCGCGAATAAAGTATACCTGCTGGATGGCTGGGTTTATGTGAAATCAGGAGCAACACTCACCATTGAACCCGGAACCATCATCCGGGGCAGCAAAGCAAACAAAGGCGCCCTGATCATTGAAAAAGGAGCCAAGATCATTGCCGAGGGAACCACAGCACAGCCGATCATATTTACCTCGAATCAGGATGCCGGTTCAAGGTCTTATGGCGATTGGGGCGGGGTCATTATCCTGGGCAACGCAACCGTGAACAAGGTGGACCCTGTCATCGAGGGCGGTCCCACTTCTACCTATGGCGGTTCCGATGATGCTGACAATTCGGGAATTTTCACATACGTGCGCATTGAATTTCCAGGCATCGCCTTTCAGCCGGATAAAGAAATCAACGGACTGACAATGGGTGGCGTAGGCAGCGGAACCGAATTGCATCATGTACAGATATCTTTCTGCGGTGATGATTCCTATGAGTGGTTCGGCGGCACCGTGAATGCAAAACATCTGATCGCCTTCCGCGGCTGGGATGATGATTTTGATACCGATTACGGTTATCGCGGCCTGGTGCAGTTTGCCGTTTCATTAAGAGATCCTGATGTTGCCGATCCAGGTTCAGGTTCCAACAGTTTTGAATCTGACAACGATGGTACGGGTACTGATGCTGCTCCTTTTACCGAAGCCGTATTCAGCAATGTAAGTTCATTCGGTCCGCTTGTGACTCCTTCCACCGCAATCAATGCCAATTTTAAGAGAGCCATGCACCTGCGCAGAAATACCAAACTGAGTATTTTTAATTCCGTATTTGCCGGATATGCTACAGGTTTGTTTGTGGATGGAACTGCTGCACAAGCCAATGCAACAGCCGGTTCTCTGATGATCAAAAATTCCATTCTGGCAGGTTGTAAAGATTATTTTGCAGCTGACTTCGACAGTTTATATTTCACCGATGCAAGCCGGAACAACTTGAAACTGGCCGCCAACAGTGAACTCGGACTGACTGACCCGTTTAACCTGAACGCCCCGAATTTCCTGCCTGCACAGGTATCGTACCTGCTGGACGGCTGGGTATATGTAAAATCCGGAGCAACCCTTACCATTGAACCCGGTACCATCATCCGTGGCAGCAAGGCCAACAAAGGCGCGCTGATCATTGAAAAAGGAGCCAAAATAATGGCAGAGGGTACTTTTACGAATCCCATTGTCTTTACATCCAATCAGGATGCCGGTTCAAGGTCATACGGCGATTGGGGCGGTGTCATTATTCTGGGCAACGCAACCGTGAACAAGGTGGACCCTGTCATCGAGGGCGGTCCCACTTCGACCTATGGCGGTTCCGATGATGCTGACAATTCGGGAATTTTCACATACGTGCGCATTGAATTCCCCGGCATCGCCTTTCAGCCGGATAAGGAAATCAACGGATTGACAATGGGTGGCGTTGGCAATGGAACCGAATTGCATCATGTACAAGTATCTTTCTGCGGTGATGATTCCTATGAGTGGTTCGGCGGCACCGTGAATGCAAAACACCTGATCGCCTTCCGCGGCTGGGATGATGATTTTGATACCGATTACGGATATCGCGGCATGGTGCAGTTTGCCGTTTCGTTAAGAGATCCTGATGTAGCTGACCCGGGATCGGGCTCCAACAGCTTTGAATCTGACAACGACGGTACGGGTACCGACGCAACGCCCTTTACACAGGCTGTATTCAGCAATGTAAGCTCATTTGGCCCGCTGGTAACGCCAACAACTCCAATCAATGCCAACTTTAAAAGAGCCATGCACCTCCGGAGAAACACAAAACTGAATATCTACAATACAATTTTCGCAGGATATGCAACCGGATTATTCATTGATGGTACTGCCACACAGGCCAATGCCACAGCCGGTGACCTGAAGGTAAGAAACACCATTATGGCAGGATGTAAAAAGAACTTCAATGACAATGCCATCGATAGCGTATTTTTCTTTACCACAGGTTTTGAAAACGTTAAACTGGCATCCAATGATGAGCTGGAACTGGTCGATCCGTTCAACCTCGATGCGCCTGATTTTCTTCCCGAGACAGGCTCCCCGGTTTTAACGGCCTCGGTATGGTATGAAGAAATCCCCAGCGCCATTGGAGATGAAATGGAAAACAGCCTGGAGGTTACGGTGTATCCGAATCCCTTCAACGAATCAGCCTTACTGTATATCGACCTCCGGTCTCCGTCTGAAGTTTCCGTAAGGATCTATGACATCACCGGAACTCTGGTGTCAACACTCGTAGATCGCAATCTTGCAGCCGGCAACCACATTGTTCCCGTGCAGGTTTCCCGGAAGGGCTTGTATTTTGCGGAAATTATGGTAAACCGGAAAAGATCCGTACTTAAACTTGTTTCCCGCTGATCTTTAGGATGATAAATAAGAAGCCGCCTGGATTCAGGCGGCTTTTTTTGTTGGACCCTGGCATAATACGGGGATGATGTTATTTGATGTATCTCCTGATGGGGTCTTATCACATTTGATCCCCGGTCTTCAGGCCGGGACCTTTAGTTTGGCTATTTTCGAACATAAAATAAGGTGCTTTCTTAGTAAGCATCTATGCCAATGGACTGATAATCCTACACCTGTTGATATATCCGGTAAGTTATAGAGCTTTGTGTCTTTCCGTGTTCTACTTATAAGTGTTACTCCTTTGGGTAAAGATTTTTAAACAGTGTTGTTTGTGTAATTTCCATCTACACTATTTGGCATTTCTCGCTCCAGTTTTCCGGATTGGTCAAGTGATTGTGTACAATATGAGATCTCGGGAAGTGCCCTTGATATCTGTAAAAATCGTTGTCCCCATACAAAAAAGGTATCCCATATGCTTCTGGTTATATGACTAGAAGCTAAATAAATATAAAAAGCATAAACACACAAGCTTATGCTAAACCCCGGCCTGAAGGCCGGGGCTATTGAAAAACAATTATTATGCTGAGTGTCGTGTAGTTTGATACAATCCCCCCTTAGTCCTGGCTGCTCTGCAAGTCTCTGGCAAGCGTAAATAAGAATTCCAGTCCTCCGCCGGTACGATTCTTCACGGAAATATCCCCCTTGTGGAATTGTATTGCGTTTTTAACAATGGCCAGCCCGAGTCCGGTCCCCCCCTGTTTTCTGTCGCGGCCTTTGTCAACCCTGTAGAAACGCTCGAAAAGCCTCGGAAGGTCCTCTTCGGGCACGCCGCCACCGGTATCATAATACGAAAAATAATACTGTTCCTCATCCGCCATGTAATTCTCCAGTTTGACCGTCACTCCCTTTCCGGCATAGGTGATGGAGTTGTCAAAAAGATTCCGGAATACCGAGTAAAGTAATCCCGAATTTCCATGAAGAACGATGGTCTGGGGAAGAACTATTTCCAGATTGATCTCATTGACCTCCAATTGTGACTCGATTTCCCCGATGATATCCCCAACCAGCTCATTGAGATTCACCGTTTCCACCTGATACAGGCTGGCTGCTTCTTCCATCTTGGTGAGCAAAGAAATATCATTCACCAGGTCGGCCAAACGACAGGACTGAGAGTAAGCTCTTCTCAGATAATCCGTTATTCTTGCCTTATCCGGGTTTCCTTCCAGAATGGTCTCCAGAAAGCCCTTTATGGAACTTACCGGTGTTTTGAGTTCATGGGCAATGTTATCGGTAAGTTGCTGTTTAAGCAGCTTACGTTTGGTAAGTTTGGAAATATCATTGACTGTGACTTCAAAACTTCTGTCCTGAAAAACGATGCACTTCACCGAAAAATACCGGCCGCCTTTGTTCATGGTCACTTCATAAGTCGGCTGAAAATCCGCCAGGTTGTTACTTGCATCCTGCAAATTACGGTTGATAAAATTGAAGATCGGATTAAAATCAGCGATTTGAAAAAATTCATCGGCTGTAAAAACACGTACGTCACTGATGTAATTAATGAACCGGATAAAATTGTTGTTGCTGGTAATTACATGCCTGTCTTTTGAGAAAATGGCGATGCCTTCATCAAACATGTTCAGATGCCTGATCAGCTTGGCTTTTTCAGAAAGTAACTCTTCTTTGGTGCGGTTCAGGTTCTTGTATATTTCAATGATTTCCTGGCCGATATCCCCCAGTTCATTCGCCGGGAAGACGATTTCTTCACCGATGGGCTTGTTTGCCACTGCTTTGAGTGTGAATTCCCGTAAGGTACTGATGGATTTTCCGAATTTGTCGGTGATCAGAACGATCGCCAAAGATGCTGACAGGAGAATCAGGAACATGAAAGTAAGAAATAACCTGTCAGGTTTTATAAACTCGCGGACACTCATATCATAAAGATCCGATACACGGATAAAACATTGATCAAAACGCCGGGCGTAGTAATAATACTTGCTTTTTGTGGTATTTGAAATCCTGATGTCCGTGCCGGCATCATTTTTCAGGGCTTCCTGGATCTCCGGCCGGTACAAATGGTTTTCCATCTCGCGGACGTCTTTCACTTCAGAATCATACAGGACATGGCCTTCGAAATTGATCAGCGTAATCCGTATGGTCTGGCTGGGAATCAAAATCAACAGGCTATCCAGTTCAGCATAGTTACTGTCTGCATATATCCCGCACTTCCCGGCATAACTATTTGCAAACCAGGCGTAATTGTCCAGCTTTTCATTCAACACGTCAATCCTGAACTTTCTTTCATGGAAAAACTCTGAAATAAGAAGAATGACGGCAAAGAATAAGAAGAATGTGACACTATAAAAAAGCCATTTCTTATTGTAAGATGCTATGAGTTTCATAAAACTGTATCAATCGATCTCGAAGCAATAACCATATCCCTTTCGGGTGACAAGATATGCTCCGTATTTGCCAAGCTTCTTGCGGAGCCGCGTAATGTGCACATCCACGGTTCGGTCGGTTACATTCACATCCCGCCAGATATGATCCAAAAATTGTTCGCGCCCGAAAATCCTCCCGGGATTTTTCATCAGCATAAGCAGGATCTGAAATTCGATGGGTGTAAGATCTTCCCTGCTGCCGTCAACAGTGAGCCGCTTTTTTTCAATATCCAGTTCAATGCCGGCAATACTGATTTTTGTTGTTTCAGTCAACGGATCCCCCGCGCCGTCTGACCTTCTCAGCACCGCTTTGATGCGGGCAACAACCTCCTTGATTGAAAAAGGCTTTGTGATAAAATCATCTGCGCCAACCGAAAACCCGGTAAGTTTGTCGTTTTCCGAATTTTTAGCGGTGATGAAAAACAGAGGGGCATCCAATTTCCTCCGTTTCCGGATCTCGTCTGCCAGCCTGTACCCCGACATGCCCTTCATCATCACATCCAACAGAAATAACTGGTATTTCTCCAGTTTTTTCTTCATAGCGTCTTCTGCTGAAGTTACAACATCCACCTGGAATCCTTCCGATTCGAGATTGAATTTGAGGATTTCACAAATGTCTTCTTCATCGTCAACTACAAGTATGTGAATGGGATTTCGGAGAATCATGTTTATTTTTATTAATCAAAAGTTAAAATTAACGTAACAAAATTACAGTAATGTTACATTAATGCAATAATATTATTGCATAGTAACCAATTACTTAATCTATTTCTTCCCCATTTAATGTAACATTTATTTAACCTTTGTGCAACTGTTCTGTAATTTTAGTCTTTGATCTTTGGTTCCGTAATAATCATTTCACCAAAACGAGTACCAAACAATCCTGAAAAGAATTTATTTTTACCTTTGAATATGGAAAATTTTTACCTGATCATTGTAATTGTTCTGGGTGTTCTTGCCATTTCCGACCTGGTGGTCGGTGTCAGCAACGACGCGGTTAACTTCCTGAATTCCGCCATTGGTTCCAAGGCTGCTCCTTTCAGGGTTATTATGATCATTGCAGCAGTAGGGGTGCTGGTAGGCGCCACATTCTCAAACGGCATGATGGAAGTGGCGCGCAACGGGATCATGAATCCCGGCGCTTTTTCTTTCGAAAATATTCTGATCATCTTTCTGGCAGTAATGATTACCGACGTGCTCCTGCTCGATCTATTCAACACCTTCGGACTACCGACCTCCACAACGGTTTCGGTGGTGTTCGAACTGCTGGGGGGGTCCGTGGGAATGGCGATTGTTAAGATCAGGAATTCGCCCGAAGGACTGGCCAGCCTCGGTAAATATATCAACTCCGAAAGATCATTGGTGATCATCACCGGAATATTGCTGTCCGTTGCCATCTCGTTCATTGCAGGTTTGCTGATACAATACATCGCCAGGATCATTTTCTCATTCAACTATAAAAATTCCATCCGGTATTTCGGTTCCCTGTGGGGTGGCCTGGCCATTACAGGAATTACCTACTTCCTGCTGATCAAAGGCGCCAAAGGTTCTTCCTTCATCAGCAAGGAGCAGTTTACTTGGATATCGGAACACAGCGCCCTCATCCTGGGTGTATGTTTTGCCGGATGGACCGTTATTTTGCAGTTGCTTTACTGGCTCTTCCGTGTGAATGTGCTGAAAGTGATCGTTCTTTTCGGTACGTTCGCGCTGGCTTTCGCCTTTGCCGGGAACGACCTGGTGAACTTCATCGGGGTGCCCCTGGCCGGATATGAATCGTACAAGGTTTTTACAACCCAGAATGCCCTTTCAGGATCCGATTTTACCATGAGCGCCCTGGCAGAAAGCGTTAAAACCCCTACCGGATTTCTGCTCCTGGCCGGAATTGTCATGGTGCTCGCCTTGTGGTTCTCCAAAAAAGCACGCACGGTCACCCGCACCGAAATTAATCTCGGAAATCAGGACCTCACCCATGAACGATTTTCATCCTCGTCGCTTTCAAGGTCCCTGGTAAGGATCGGCGTTCTACTGGGCAACTTCTTCTGGAAACTTTTCCCGCTCCGTATGAAGGAATTCCTGAACACGCGGTTTGATGACAAAAGTTTCAGGAGAAGCGCAAAAAAAGACAAGGGCCTGTCATTCGACCTGGTCAGGGCATCGGTAAACCTTGCCGTATCGAGCAGCCTGATCGCTTTTGCCACTTCGAACAAGTTGCCGCTTTCCACCACCTATGTCACGTTTATGGTTGCCATGAGTACTTCTCTGGCCGACCGGGCATGGGGACGCGAAAGCGCCGTTTATCGCATATCCGGCGTAATAACGGTCATCGGAGGCTGGTTTTTTACTGCTTTTGTAGCTTTTACAGGGGCATTCCTTATAGCTCTTTTCTTAAGCTGGGGCGGCCCCGTTGCTGTTGCCATTCTCATCCTGATTGCCATTGCCTTTGTTTATAAAACCCATGTATACCACAAAAAGAAGGAAGAGACCCTCAAAGCGGCAGCTAAGGATTTCTGGGCCGACGAAAATGTCTCTGCCGAAATCGCCCTTACCAAATACAACGACAGGATTGCCGTATCGGTTGCATTGCTGTCCGATCTTTACAAATCAGCCATTGAGGGACTGATTGGCGAGAAAAGAAAGAAGCTCGCCAAAACCGATAAGGAAATCCGTGCATTGCGAAAAGACATCAAGTCATTGAAAAAAAATGCGCAGAGCCTGGTATACCGTCTCAAAGGAAGCGAACTTGCCGATGACGGGGAGTATTATTTTCAGATGCTCGATTACCTGGCTGAAGCAGCGCATTGCGTATTCTACATCACCGAACCTTCTTTTAACCACATTGACGATAACCATGGGCCTTTGCAATCAGCCGATGCGGATGATCTGAAGGATTTTATGCACAAAGCCACCCGTTACATCAACAAAGTGCAACAAAGCCTGGCATCCGGTAAAACACCCCGTGAAGAGAAGGAAATTGCCAATATCAGCGAACTTTATGATTCACTGGCGAAAATGAGAATAAATCACCTGAAACAGTTCAAATCAGGGTCCATTTCCGGTAGTGTCAGCCTGTTGTATCTCGACATCCTGTCGGAATCAAAAAATCTCATCAGTTTGATTTCCAGGATGTCAGTAACATCAAAGGCTTTGACCCGGTAATGCTGGCGCAATACATTCAAGGTTACGTTTGATTCCGCTAAACCGGGCTCGTTTTACGGCTGATTTCCTGAAAAGAATTTGATATTGCTGTTCATCCATCCGGTGCCAGTCATCCCGTGTCATTTCGAGCAG
The DNA here is from genome assembly GCA_041737175.1 of Bacteroidales bacterium. GTDB lineage: Bacteria > Bacteroidota > Bacteroidia > Bacteroidales > UBA10428 > UBA5072. The sequence continues at coordinate 94,033 of JBGSSF010000002.1, read as the reverse complement.
GCCCGGCAGTGGTTCGAATTCCGTTGTCTTTGCCGGAACTGCCTTTCTGTTCCAGGGGCATACATCCTGGCAGATATCGCAGCCAAATACCCTGTTACTCAATTTGTCCCGGTATTCCTGTCCGATTTCCCCTTTGTTTTCGATGGTCAGGTAAGAAATACATCTTCGTGCATCCAGAATCCGGGGAGAAACAATCGCCTGTGTCGGACACGCACGGATACAGCGGTTGCAGTCACCGCAGAAATCCTGCATGGCCCTGTCATAAGCAAGCGGAATATCAACAATGAGCGACCCGATGAAAAAGTAAGAACCTGATTCCGGGGAAATCAGGTTGGTATTCTTCCCAATCCAGCCCAGTCCGGCCCGTGCCGCCCACGCCCTGTCGAGCACCGGCGCCGAATCCGTAAAAGCCCTGCCGTTCACGGGTGTAATATATTCCTGAATATAGCGGAGCAGTTTTTTCAGCCTGCTTCGGATGACAGGGTGATAATCTTCACCATACGCGTATTTTGAGAGTACAGGAGCATCGGGGTTGGTCTGGCGCCTGGCGGGGTAGTAATTCAGGAGGACAGATATGACGGATCTTGCACCCGGAACCAGCACACGGGGATCTGTACGTTTGTCAGCATGGTTGTTCATATAGTTCATGCTTCCCTGGTAGCCTTTCAGGAGCCAGTCCTTCAAATACCGGGAATCTTCAGCAAGGAATTCAGCGCGGGAAATGCCGCAGCTGTCAAATCCATGCCTGCGGGCTTCTGCCTTGATCATGGATGATTGCTGAATGAGTGCAACCATGGTTAGGTATTATTGTTACTATGCTTCGACTCCGCTCAGCATGACACGCCAGTCATCCTGAGCGGAGTCGAAGGACAGTAATAAAAGTTATCTTAAAGCTTTTTCTTAATCTCGGTGGTCTCGTATCCTTCAATAATATCCCCCACCCTGATATCATTGTAATTTTCAATATTCAGGCCGCATTCCTGTCCGCTGACTGCTTCCTTCACATCATCCTTGAAACGCTTCAGTGATGCCAGCACGCCGCTGTATATAACAATGCCATCGCGGATTATCCTTACCCGGGTATCCCGCCTGATTTTTCCTTCTTTCACCATACAGCCGGCTATCGTTCCCACCTTGGTGATTTTGAAAGCCTCCAGGATCTCCAGCGTGGCCACAATATCCTCCTTGATTTCAGGGGAGAGCATTCCTTCCATGGCTGATTTGATTTCATTGATCGCATCGTAAATGATGGAATACAACCTGATGTCAATTTCTTCCTTTTCTGCCAGTTTTCTTGCCTGCAATGAAGGCCGTACCTGGAATCCGACTACAATGGCATTGGAAGCGGCTGCCAGCAGGATGTCACTTTCTGAAATAGCGCCCACAGCCTTATGTATGACATTTACCTGGATCTCTTCGTTGGACAGTTTGATCAGCGAATCGGACAAAGCTTCGATGGAACCATCGACATCTCCCTTTACAATTACGTTCAGTTCCTTGAAATTGCCAATGGCAATACGGCGGCCGATTTCATCGAGTGTAATATGTTTCTGGGTACGCAGGCCCTGTTCACGCAACAATTGCTCCCGTTTGGTAGCTATTTCCTTGGCTTCCTTTTCACTCTCGTATACATTGAACTTGTCACCCGCCTGCGGAGCTCCGTTCAAGCCCAAAACAAGCACCGGGTCCGAAGGACCGGCTGCTGTAATTTTCTTACCGCGCTCGTCATGCATGGCTTTCACCTTGCCGAAATTATGACCCGCGAGCATGATATCACCGATTCTGAGTGTACCGGCCTGAACAAGAACAGTGGCCATATAACCTCTTCCCTTGTCAAGTGATGATTCAATGATGGTCCCTACTGCAAACTTATCGGGATTTGCCTTGAGATTCAGCAATTCCGCCTCCAGCAATACCTTTTCCAGAAGGTCATCCACGTTCAGTCCTGTCTTGGCTGAAATTTCCTGCGACTGGTACTTGCCTCCCCAGTCCTCAACCAGAATGTTCATATTGGCAAGGGTTTCCTTGATCTTCTCGGGATTGGCCGTTGGCTTATCAATCTTGTTGATTGCAAACACCATGGGAACACCTGCTGCCTGGGCATGATTGATGGCTTCAACCGTCTGTGGCATAATGCCGTCATCAGCCGCCACAACGATGATGGCCACGTCAGTGATCTGTGCACCGCGGGCGCGCATGGCTGTAAAAGCTTCATGGCCTGGTGTGTCCAGGAAGGTGATCTGTCTTCCGTCTTTCAGTTCAACGCCATAAGCGCCAATATGCTGCGTAATGCCTCCGGCTTCACCGGCGATTACGTTGGCATGCCTGATATGATCGAGCAACTTGGTTTTTCCGTGATCTACGTGTCCCATTACGGTAACAATCGGAGGCCTGGGTTTCTGTTCTTCAGAATCCTCATCCTCATCAAAATCATCTTCCTGAACGTCTGCCGTTACAAATTCCACTTTGTAGCTGAATTCCTCTGCAACCAGAACGAGCGCTTCTGCATCGAGGCGCTGATTGATGGATACAAAGAGACCCAGGCTCATACAGGCAGCGATGACTTCATTCACGGGAACGCCCATCATGGTGGCCAGCTCATTTACCGTAACAAATTCTGTCACCTTTAAGATATTCTTTTCCTGTTCCTTCTTTTCAACTTCCTGCTGAAACCGCTGACTGGCTATATCGCGCTTTTCCTTGCGGTATTTCGAACCCTTGGATTTGCCTTTTGAACCCAGTCTGGCAAAAGTGTCCTTAATCTGTTTATCAACATCTTCTTCACTGATCTCAAAACGGTAACCCTTTCTCTTCTTTTTCTTTTTCTTGTCCTTATCGGCATCAACCACCGCTGCACGATCAGGTTTTTCAACGCTTACACGCTGGGTATCCTTTTTGATCCGCGTTCTCTTCTTCTTATGTATATCATCCTCCTTTTCAGTGCCGGGTTTTTTTAATTCCATCTTACCAACCACTACCGGTCCATTCAGTTTTTCTGCCCTGGCCCTGATAACCTCGGGCTGCTGACGGGGCGATCCGGGTTTTTCTTCCGTTTCCCTGCGATAGGATGCGTCTCCTGATTCCCTGGACTGGACGGGAGCACGGCTTTTTCTTTCCTTTTCAAGTTGTTCCCTGGATTTCTTGGGCGGCCTGGTTCTCTGATTCATGGAATCGAGGTCGATCTTGCCAACCACCTTTACCTCCACATCCTTGAACTCCGGCTTGAGAAATGTATCTTCCGCTTCAATGATGACCGGCTCTTCCACCTTGGGTTCAACGGCAACAGGCACGACAACTTCAGGCTCAGGAGCCTGAGGTGAGGGCTTTTGCGGGGGAATGGCTTCCTTTTCTTTTTCCTTGAATTCAGGAACAACCGGTATGGGTTTCTCCTCTTTGGGAATGGGTTGCTTTTTGGGAGGATTCAGTTTATCAATATCAATTTTCCCCAGCACATTCAACCGGATGGGCTCCTTCTCGACAGGACGCTCAACCTCAGGTTCATGATGCTGACTGGTTGCACGTAAATCCTTGATCAATACCTCATCATCATAATCCTGTACGTCGGGCTCGGCTTCGTGATGCAAATCACTGATGGTAACTGTTTCGAGCCTTTCACGCTTATTTTTCAGGTTCAGCTTTTCTGATTCCTTTTTAACGTTCAGGTCAGTACTAAATTCTTTCAGCAGCAGCTCTACCTGCTCCGGCGTGATTTTTTCATTCGGATTGGAATCAATTTTCACACCCTTTTTATGCAGGAAATCCACTATGGTGGAAATACCCACATTGAGCTCCCTGGCAATCTTGCTTAATCGTGTATTTTTAGTATCTGACATCCGTGAATTTTGGTAATTATTGAACCGTCAAAATTAGTAATTCCGCCAATATATTCTTATCGTGATGCATTATTCGAATTCGGCTTTTAAAATTTTTAATACCTCACGAATGGTTTCTTCTTCTAAATCAGTTCGCTTGACCAGATCTTCCATATTCAGGTTGAGAACACTGCGCGCTGTATCACAGCCAATGGATTTCAGTTCATCAATGATCCAGCTGTCAATTTCGTCTGCAAATTCTTCAAGGTTGACATCTTCCTCATCGGCATAATCCGTTTCACGGTATACGTCAATCTCATAGCCTGTAAGCTGACTGGCCAGTTTGATATTCAGACCGCCCTTGCCGATCGCCAGCGATACTTCATTGGGTTTCAGGTAAACATCTGCCTTTTTATTCTTTTCATCAAGCTTGATCGATGATATTTTGGCCGGGCTCAGGGCACGGGTAATAAAAAGCTGAAGATTATTGGTGTAGTTGATGACATCAATATTTTCATTTTTCAATTCCCTTACGATGCCATGGATACGCGAACCCTTCATGCCTACGCAGGCGCCCACCGGATCAATGCGTTCATCATAGGATTCAACGGCAACCTTGGCTCTTTCACCAGGGATGCGGACAATTCTTTTGATCGTGATAAGCCCGTCAAAAATTTCAGGAACTTCCAGCTCAAACAAACGTTCCAGGAATACCGGGGAAGTTCTCGAAAGAATAATAAGCGGGGTGTTGTTCCGCATTTCTACCTTTACCACAACAGCCCTTATGCTGTCTCCCTTGCGGAAATAGTCAGTGGGTATCTGCTCTGATTTGGGCAGGATAAGTTCATTCCCTTCTTCATCGAGCACAAGGATTTCACGTTTCCACACCTGGTATATTTCTCCGGTGATAATATCCCCGATCCGGTCACGGTATTTCTGAAATATGTTGTTCTTTTCAAGATCGAGTATCCTGGCCGTAAGGTTCTGGCGGAGCGCCAGGATGGCGCGCCTTCCGAAATCGAGAAGTTTCACTTCATCCGTAACCTCCTCACCTACTTCATATTCTTCATCAATGAGCTTGGCCTCGGAAAGTGACATCTGGATGTTCGGATCGGTGACTTCCCCGTCCTCCACAACCTCACGGTTTCTCCAGATCTCAAAATCTCCCTTGTCAATGTTAATGATGATGTCGAAATTATCTGCAGACCCGAACATTTTCACGAGCATACCGCGGAATACATCCTCCAGCACACTCATCATGGTTGCCCGGTCAATGCTTTTGAGTTCCTTAAACTCCGAAAACGTTTCGATCAAATTAAGGTTTTCCATGTTTTTATTTGCTTTTTAAACTTATATTCACTTTTGCTGTTTTTATCGCTTCCTGCCTGACTTCCTGCAATACATGCTCTGTCTTTCGCTTGCCTGTCCTGCCATCCCTGGTTGTGACCTCCGTGTCAAGGGAAATCACTCCCCCGCGGATGCCTAAGAGTTTTCCCGTGATCTTCATTCCGTCAGATTTCACCACATCCAGCATCCTGCCCACGTTTTTCTCAAATTGCACAGGCAGCTTAAGCGGCTTATCCAAACCCGGGGAAGACACTTCGAGCTCAAAATCCGCTTCATTCCGGTCGAGCCTGCTTTCCAGAAAACGGCTGACCTGCATGCATTCATCCAGTGTAACTCCCTTTAAGCTATCCAGGTAAACCACAATCTTGTTAGCCGGCGTTACCAAGACTTCCACCAGGAAGAGACCTCTTTGGGTCAGTTCTTCCTCCAACAGGTTCCTGATGAATTCAGTTTTGATCATCACGCTGTATTTGCAACAAAATAGGGGACATTGAGTCCCCTATCCTGTAAAAATCACGGCAAAGATAAGAATAATAATTCAATATGCAAAAACAGGATACCATATTAATTGAAAGCGTTGTTGATTATTTGAAAGAATATTCGGTAATTTGCTGTCATGCTTCGACTCTGCCCGGTATGACAAAACAATCACCCATCCCCAACAAACGCAAAATCATCAATGATCCTGTACACGGATTCATCATAGTTCCAACGGATTTTATCTTTGACCTCCTGGAGCATCCCTATCTGCAACGTTTGCGAAGGATCAGGCAACTCGGTCTGACAAGCTTTGTTTATCCGGGTGCCACCCACACGCGGTTTCAGCACGCCCTCGGAGCTGTTTACCTGATGGGGCAGGCTATCGATAACATACGGCAAAAGGGTACCCCGATTACCGATGAAGAGGCAGAGGCCGCCACAGCGGCCATCCTTCTCCATGATATCGGTCACGGACCCTTTTCCCATGCCCTTGAAGAAAGCATCATTGCCGGCGTAACCCACGAAGACCTTTCGCTTCTGCTGATGAATAACCTGAACGAGGAATTCGAAGGCAGGCTGGATATGGCGCTGGCCATTTTTAACAACCAACACCCGAAAAAATTCCTCCACCAACTTGTATCAGGCCAGCTTGACATGGACAGGATGGACTACCTGATGCGGGACAGCTTTTACGCAGGTGTGGCTGAGGGCACCATTGGTACCGAAAGAATTATCAAAATGCTGAATGTGATGGATGGGCAGCTTGTTGTGGAGGCCAAAGGCATTTATTCCATTGAAAAGTTCCTGATTGCACGCCGCCTGATGTACTGGCAGGTCTATTTTCACAAAACAGTAATTGCGGCGGAGAATCTTTTGCTGCAATTGCTACGGCGCGCCAAGGAATTGGCAGGCATTGACGAATCGCTGTATGCCACGGATTCTCTGGGTTATTTTTTGAAGAACAACATTACCCCCGAAAGTCTCGAATCCCGCAAATCGGTGATCCTGAATAATTTTGCCAATCTCGATGACGATGACATCATGGTTTCAGCCAAATCCTGGTCCGCCCACGACGATCCTCTGCTTTCCCTTTTATCCCGTAACCTGGTGAGCCGGAAATTGCCCCGCGTAAAGATCCAGGAAAATCCGTTTGAGGAATCAAAGCTAACCGCACTCAGCCATGCTGCTGCCCGCAAATACAATCTCCCTGTGAGTGAAGGGAATTTCCTGGTTTTCACCGGATTGATTACCAATAAAGCCTACAGTGACAAGACCGATACAATTAAAGTCCTTTACAACACCGGTGAAATGAAAGATTTTTCCGAGGCTTCTGATATCTTCCATCTTCAGAACCTCATGGAGACGAATAAAAAATATTTTCTTTGCTATCCAAAAGATCTTGAGTTTAATTGCTAACTTTGGGCCCGGAAAAAACTGAATGCATGAAGTTTACTGCCCAAATTATTGCAGATTTTACCAAGGGTGAAATAGTAGGAAATCCAGATGAAGTTGTAACGGATATCTCAAAAATCGAAGAAGGGAAAAAGGGAACGCTTGCTTTCCTGGCCAATCCCAAATATGAAAAATACCTTTATACCACTGAAGCATCCATCGTATTAATTAACAAGGACTTTCAGATAAACGGGAAAACCAAGCCAACCCTCATCAGGGTTGATAATGCCTATGATGCTTTTACTTCCCTGCTCGAGCTGTATACCAAAATGATTCCCGAGAAAAAGGGCATTGAACAGCCCTGTTATATCCATCCTGAGGCCAAAATCGGAGAAGATGTATACATCGGTGCTTTCTCCTACATTGGCCCCGGTGCAGTGATCGGCAATCACGTTAAAATATATCCGCAGTCTTACGTGGGCGACTTTACCCAGATCATGGACAATACGATTATTTTTTCCGGCGTAAAGATTTACCATGGCTGTTTTATAGGGCGTGAATGCACCATCCATTCAGGCGTGGTGATCGGTGCCGACGGATTTGGATTTGTCCAGCAACCCGACCAGCAATACAGAAAAATTCCACAGGTTGGCAACGTGATCATTGAAGACAGCGTCGAAATCGGATCAAATGTCACCATCGACAGGGCCACGATGGGTTCAACCATCATCCGAAAAGGTGTGAAATTCGATAATCTCATCCAGATCGGACACAACGTCGAGATCGGCGAAAACACTGTCATCGTCTCCCAGGCTGGTATAGCCGGTTCCACCAAAGTAGGCCGGAATTGCCAGATTGGCGGACAGGTGGGTCTTGCCGGACACCTTAAGATTGGTGACAATGTGAAAATCGGAGCGCAATCAGGTGTATCCAACAGTCTGAAAGACAACGAAACCGTTCTGGGTTCTCCGGCACTCGAGGTTACCAAGCAGATCAAAGCCATGATCGTTTACAAGTCCCTTCCCGAAATGAGCAAGAAGATTGCCGCGCTGGAGAACGAGTTGAAGGAGCTGAAGGAGAGGTTGTAAGAGTTGTGGTGGTTGTGGTGGTTGTGGTTGTTGCGTATAACTCTCACAACCATCACAACCTTCACAACCATCACAACATCACAACCATCACAACATCACAACCATCACAACATCACAACATCACAACCATCACAACATCACAACAACCCCAACTCCTCTCCTAAAAATCACTGTATTAACTTGGTTTTAAATTATTTTTTATAATTTCGCCCTGTTTTTTGTGTTGAAATCTTAAAGCATAGTAATGACTGAAAAGCAAAGAACAATTGCTAAACCGGTAAGTCTTAAAGGAAATGGATTGCATTCAGGAGTTGAAGTTGAGGTAATCATAAATCCTGCCCCGGAAAATCACGGATATCAGTTTAGAAGGACAGATGTGGAAGGCACACCGGTTATCAGGGCACTTGCTGAGTATGTGAAAATAACCGAACGAAGCACCACCATCGTTGACAAGGGCGCTTCGATAACCACCGTGGAACATTTACTGGCAGCGTTATACGGCTTGGGCGTTGATAATGCGCTTATGGAAATCAACGGCCCCGAAGTTCCCATTATCGATGGCAGCTCCAAACCTTTCGTTTCGGCAATCTTGTCCGCAGGCATTGTTGAGCAGGAGGCCGACCGGGTTTACTATACCATACGTGAAAAAGTCGAATACAAAGATGAAGCCAGGGGCATCGAAATTGTTGCTTATCCTGACAATGACTTTTTAATTGATGTACATATTGATTATGACTCCAAGGTCGTCGGACACCAGTATGCCTCAATGAAAAACATCAGTGAATTCAAATCTGGTTTTTCCGCCTGCCGGACCTTTGTTTTTCTCCATGAACTCGAATACCTGCAAAAGAATAATCTGATCAAAGGGGGTGATCTCGACAATGCCATTGTGATCATTGACCGCCCGGTATCTCAGGATGAAATCGACAGGCTGGCCAGGGTGTTTAACAAACCCAGCATCAAGGTCAAGCCCGAAGGCATTCTAAATAATGTCGAACTTGCCTTTGCCAATGAACCCGCCCGCCATAAACTGCTGGATGTGATCGGCGATCTGGCGCTTTGCGGCGTTCGGCTGAAGGGGCGCATTATTGCCAATAAACCCGGTCACAATGCGAACGTGGAATTTGCCAAAATCCTCCGCAAAAACATCAAAGCAAGCCATAATAAGCCGTTGCCACCCCATTATGATCCCGACCAGGTTCCGCTTTACGATATTAACCAGGTCCAGAAAATATTACCACATCGTCATCCGTTCCTTCTGGTGGATAAGATCACCTATTTGGACAAATGGGTGGTTACCGGAATCAAAAATGTCACCATGAATGAATCATTCTTTACAGGACATTTCCCTGAAGAGCCGATCATGCCTGGTGTTTTGCAGATCGAGGCGCTGGCTCAGGTCGGCGGAGTGCTTCTGCTTAGTTCCGTTCCGGATCCCGATAACCATCTCCTGTATTTCATGCGTATTGATTCCGTAAGATTCAAACGCAAGGTTGTACCGGGGGATACCCTGAATATCAGGATGCAATTGAAAGAACCCATTAAACGGGGGATAGCCCTGTGCCGCGGTGAAGGATTCGTAGGTGAGACCATGGTGATTGAAGCCGAATTCATGGCACAGTTGGCCCGGAAGCCTAAAGTATGATAAACGAATTTTTTAAATATACATTCTCAGATGAGCAGTCAGCCCTTGTATTATTTACATCCCGATGCCAAAATCGGGAAAAATGTTGAAATAGGTCCCTTTACAGCTATTTATGGAGATGTTGAGATCGGCGACAATACCTGGATCGCCAACAATGTTACCATTATGGATGGAGCCCGCATCGGAAAAAACTGCCGCATATTCCCCGGAGCAGTAATTTCAGGCATACCCCAGGACCTCAAGTTCCAGGGCGAGATCACCACGGCTGAGATCGGCGACAATACAACCATCCGGGAATATGTGACAGTTAACCGCGGCACCAAATCCAAGGGCAAAACCGTGGTTGGTTCTGACTGCCTTTTGCAATCCTATGTTCATATTGCCCACGACTGCAGGATTGGTAACCACTGTATCCTTTCGGGATATGTCGGACTTGGCGGCGAAGTCGTCATTGAAGACTGGGCCATTCTGGGCGGCGGAAGCCTGGTTCACCAGTTCGTGCGCATCGGAAGTCATGTAATGATCCAGGGTGGCTGCAAGGTTATAAAAGATGTTCCCCCCTACGTAATGGCAGGCAGGGATCCGGTTGTTTACGCCGGACTGAACCTGGTGGGTCTCAGGCGCCGTGATTTTTCATCCGATAAGATCCAGGAAATCCAGGAGATCTACCGTACCATCTACCAGAGAGGACTCAACAATTCGGATGCGATCAGGACCATTGAAGCCAGTGTGCCGCAGTGCGAAGAACGTGATCATGTCATTGAGTTTATCAGGACTTCCGAACGGGGAATCATCAAGAGCCTGATCGCCGAAGATCCGGATTGATTACCGCAGGGCGTTCCACCCCTGTGCTTCAAGAGTTATAGCCTCCCCCTGCGCAGTGATCATTTTCATATCCTCGGCAGCATCCACCATATGTCCAATGATGGTGACTTCCTGACGGTTGCCGATTTTATCAAACAGTTTTACCGGAAAAGTAAAAAGCAATTCGTAATCCTCGCCACCATTCAGGGCTGCGATCAGCGGTTCCATGCCAAACTCACGGGCTACCCTTTCTGTCTCCGGATGTATAGGGATTTTGTCTGAGAAAATTCTGCACCCCTTGTCGGAATTCTGACAAATGTGCATCAATTCAGAGGACAGACCATCGGATATGTCGATCATGGCGTTAGGCTGAATGCCAAGTTCCCTGAACAACGCTGTTATATCCCTGCGGGCCTCCGGTTTAAGCTGCCTTTCCAAAACATAATCATACCCTTCAAGAGCAGGCTGGATTACCCGTTCCTTCTCGAAAAGCTTCCGCTCTCTTTCAAGGAGCTGCAACCCCATATAGGCGCCCCCCAGATCACCCGACACGCAGATCAGATCAGTCTTGCCGGCACCGTTCCGGTATACCAGTTCTTCATCCGCAGCCTCCCCGACTGCTGTGCAGCTGATTGTCAAACCGGTATACGATGATGTTGTATCTCCGCCAACCAGGTCCACCCCGTATTGATCACAGGCCAGCCTGATGCCCGAAAACAGGCTGTCAATCATGCTTACCGTGAACTTTCGGGAGATGGCCAGTGAAACGAGCAACTGCCTGGGTTGGGCATTCATGGCATAAATGTCGGAGAAATTCACCACGGCTGCTTTATAGCCCAGGTGCTTCAAAGGTGTGTATACCAGGTTGAAATGAACTCCTTCAGCCAACAGGTCTGATGATATTACCACCCTGGAACCACCAAATTCAAGCACTGCCGCGTCATCACCAATCCCCCTGCAGGTGCTTTTGTTTTTTATTTTGAGATCGCGTGTAAGATGCCTGATCAGTCCAAACTCTCCAAGATTCGATATCTCATCACTGTGTTTATGGGTATCCTTCATTGGCGAACGCACTAAAACGCCGCAAATATCTGCATAATTTGATACAGATTTAGTATATTTGCCATTATTTGGATTTAGTCTAAATATTTATAAGCTTTTGGTTCCTGATATGAATGCAAGGTATATGGAAGAAGAACAGGATCATATATTGAAAGAAGTCACGGGCAGTGAGTATAAATATGGATTTTTCTCCGATATAGAGACTGAAACCATTCCCAAAGGATTGAGTGAGGACGTCGTCAGGCTTATTTCTGCCAAGAAGAATGAACCCGACTTCATGCTTGAATTCCGTCTGAAAGCATACAGGCACTGGCTCACTATGAAAATGCCGCAATGGGCGCACCTCACCATCCCCGAGATCAGCTACCAGGACATTATTTTTTATGCCGCTCCCAAACAGCAGGTGAGCCTTAACAGTCTGGATGAAGTCGATCCGGAACTCCTCCGCACATTTAACAAACTCGGCATACCGCTTGAAGAACAGAAACTGCTTTCAGGTGTTGCTGTTGATGCTGTGATGGACAGCATTTCTGTAAAAACCACATTCCGTGAGACCCTGGCTGAGCTGGGGATCGTGTTTTGCTCGATGAGCGAGGCCATTCGCGAATACCCCGAACTCGTTAAGAAATACATCGGCACCGTTGTGCCTTATACCGACAACTATTTCGCATCTCTTAATTCCGCCGTCTTCAGCGACGGATCCTTTTGCTATATCCCCAGGGGCGTGCGCTGCCCTATGGAACTTTCCACCTATTTCAGGATCAATGCTGCCAATACGGGTCAGTTCGAACGCACCCTGCTGGTTGCCGATGATGACAGTTATGTCAGCTACCTTGAGGGTTGTACGGCTCCCATGCGCGATGAAAATCAGCTTCATGCGGCAGTTGTTGAAATCATTGCCCTTGAAAATGCTGAGGTGAAGTACTCCACCGTGCAGAACTGGTACCCCGGAGATAAAAACGGGAAAGGCGGCATTTTCAATTTTGTGACCAAACGGGGCATCTGCAAAGGTGACAATTCCAAGATTTCCTGGACACAGGTTGAGACCGGATCCGCCATTACCTGGAAATATCCGAGCTGTATACTGCGGGGTGAAAATACAACAGGCGAGTTCTATTCAGTGGCCGTCACCAACAATTACCAGCAGGCTGACACCGGCACAAAAATGATCCATATCGGGAAAAACAGTCACAGTACCATCATATCCAAGGGTATCTCTGCCGGACATGGCCAGAATAGCTTCCGGAGTCTGGTGAAAGTGGTGAAGAACGCCGATAAGGTCCGTAATTTTACACAGTGCGATTCCATGCTGATGGGTGATAAATGCGGCGCCCATACATTTCCATATATTGAGGTTGAAAACGAATCTGCCGTGATAGAGCATGAAGCAACCACCTCACGAATCGGGGAAGACCAGATCTTCTATTGCAACCAGCGGGGTATTGATACCGAAAGTGCAGTCGGACTGATTATCAATGGTTACGCCAGGGAAGTGCTGAATAAATTGCCGATGGAATTTGCCGTGGAAGCGCAGAAATTGTTGGCTATCAGTTTAGAAGGCAGTGTTGGATAATAATTAACCCTTCAAGCGGTCCCAAGACCCTTGAAGGGTGTTAATAAATAGAAAATAATCTTGTCATAAATGTTACAAATTAAAGACCTTCACGTCAGCATCAACGGTAAGGAAATCCTGAAAGGCATCGATCTCGATGTAAAGGCCGGTGAAGTGCATGCCATCATGGGTCCCAACGGATCAGGCAAAAGTACGCTGGCAGCAGCGCTTGCAGGAAGGGAAATGTTCGAGGTTACCAGTGGTACGGTCACTTACAGGGGTGAGAATCTTCTCGAACTGAGTCCGGAAGACCGTGCGCGAAAAGGATTGTTTTTGGGATTCCAGTACCCGGTTGAAATTCCTGGCGTTTCCATCGTAAACTTCATGAAAACGGCCATCAACGAGCACCGTAAGTTTAAGGGTCTTGAGCCTATTTCTGCTTCCGACTTCCTGCGGCTCATGCGTGAAAAGAAAGAACTGGTGGGTTTAACAACAAGTCTTACAAACCGGTCGGTTAACGAAGGCTTTTCAGGGGGCGAGAAAAAGAAAAACGAGATCTTTCAGATGGCGATGCTTGAACCTGTGCTTGCCATACTCGATGAAACCGACTCGGGGTTGGATATTGACGCATTAAAAACTGTCGCCCACGGAGTGAACCAATTGCGCCGGAAAGACAATGCCACAATTGTCATCACCCATTACCAGCGCTTGCTCGAATACATCATCCCCGATTATGTGCATGTTCTTTACAAAGGCAGGATTGCGAAGTCGAGCGGTAAGGAACTGGCCCTGGAGCTCGAGGCAAAAGGCTATGACTGGATCAAGGGAGAAGAATAAATAGGACGGATTATGACGAATGATTCTACATTGGCTACTGAACTGAAACGCGATCTGATCAGCTTGTTCCGTCAAAACAACGGTATACTTGAAACAGGATCCGGACGGATCCTGAATTTATACCGCGAACAGGCCTTTCACGATTTTGACCGGCTGGGGATACCGTCCACCAAAAATGAAGCCTACCGGTATACACCCCTCGAAAAATACTTTCAGGGCAACTACGATGTGGAACTGAATGCCAATCCGTTTAAATTCGACATTGAAAGTATTTTCAAATGTGATGTTCCCGATCTTGATACCCATGTGGTGCTGGTTTTAAATGGATTTTACTATTCCGGCAATCCTGCCGGAACGCTCCCCGATGGCGTTGCGGTCTGCAGTCTGAACGAGGCTTCTCTTCGCTTTCCCGATGTGTTTCACAAGCATTATTCGCATTATGCAGATACATCAGCTGACGGTCTGGTTGCCCTGAACACCCTTTTCGCCCAGGATGGAGTTTTTATTTACATTCCCCGGGATACGATTATGGAGAAACCCCTGCAGGTTATCAACCTGAGCCATTCTTTGAAAAACCTCAGGATAACCCGGAGAAACCTTATCGTGGCGGAGCAAAACTCGGCCGCCAGCATTGTTGTCTGTGACCATACGCTCTGTAACAAAAGCTACCTCACCAACTCGCTGACGGAAATTTTTATCGGGGAAAATGCCAGCATCGCATTTGACAGGCTGCAAAACGAGAACAGCAAGTCCACGCAGATCAACAATCTCTTTGTGCACCAGCTTCAGAGCAGCCGGTTTAACGGCAACAGCATATCCCTGCACGGAGGGTTGATCAGAAACAACTTCTATATCCGGCAGGACGGCCCCGATTGTGACAGCAACCTCAACGGACTGTTCCTGTGCGATGATTCACAGCATGTCGCCAATTTTGTGCTTGTTGATCATGCAAGTCCGCGCGGTACATCCAACCAGCTGTTTAAGGGCATACTCGACAATGATGCCACGGGAGCTTTCAATGGTAAAATACTGGTCCGAAAAGATGCACAGAAAATTCAGGCGTACCAGAAGAATAACAACCTCCTGCTTTCTTCTGCGGCCAGGATGAATACAAAGCCCCATCTCGAGATTTATGCCGATGATGTCAAGTGCAGCCATGGCGCAACTGTCGGACAGCTCGACACCGAAGCCATGTTTTACATGCGTTCCAGGGGAATCGGGGAAAAAGAAGCCAGGCATCTTCTCATGTATGCATTTGCCAATGAGATCGTAAGCCGTATTTCCGTTCCCGTATTAAAGGAAAGGATCATTGAACTGGTGGAAAGAAGGCTGCGGGGCGAGCTCTCACTTTGCAATGACTGTAATATTCATTGCGGTTAGATGATTTCAGGATGATGAAATACAATGTTAATGCCATACGGAATGATTTCCCGATTCTTCAGCGCCAGGTTTACAACAAACCGCTGATCTACCTCGATAACGGTGCCACAACCCAGAAACCCCTGCGTGTAATCAATTGCATCAATGATTTTCACCGGTTTAGGAACAGCAGCATTCACCGGGGTGTCCATTATCTCAGTGAACAGGCTACCGGGGAATATGAAAACGCCAGGAAAACTGTTCAGCAGTTTATCCATGCCCTGCATCCCCACGAGGTCATTTTTACACCCGGCACCACAGCTTCCATCAACGGGATTGCCTTTTCATTCGGCGAAAGGTATGTGAAGGCCGGTGATGAGATACTGATCACCGAAATGGAACACCACGCCAATATTGTACCCTGGCAGATGCTTTGTGAACGAAAAAAAGCCGTTCTGAAAGTCATTCCTTTCTCCGACGAAGGAAAATTAAAGCTGGATGAGCTTGACCGGCTGATTACACCAAGAACCAGGCTGATAGCAGTAATTCATGTTTCCAATACCCTGGGCACCGTCAATCCTGTGGAGGAGATCATAAGGAAAGCGCATGCGGCAGACATTCCCGTGCTGGTTGATGGAGCTCAGTCGGTTCAGCACGCTCCAATCGACGTTCAGAAAATGGATTGCGATTTCTTCGTGTTCTCCGGACATAAGGTATATGGCCCGACAGGCATTGGTATAATCTACGGCAAGGAGAAATGGCTCGAGGAATTGCCTCCGTTTCAGGGTGGCGGGGAGATGGTGGATGTTGTGACTTTTGAGAAGACGACATACAACGGCCTGCCCTTTAAATTTGAAGCCGGTACGCCCAATTACATAGGTGCCATTGCCCTGGCCGAGGCATTTCACTACATTTCCGGCCTCGGCTTTGATAATATTGCGGCTTATGAGCAGGAACTGCTTGATTATGGAATATCCAGGCTCAGTGAGCTGAAATATGTTAAGCTTTACGGAACAACCAGGCCTAAAAGCGCTGTTATCTCGTTTAACCTCGACGGCATACACCCCTACGATGCCGGTATGGTGATGGATAAAATGGGTATTGCCGTGCGCACAGGCACGCATTGTGCCCAGCCGGTGATGCAACATTACGGGATCAGCGGAACCATAAGGGCTTCCCTGGCGTTCTACAACACGTCCGAAGAGTTGGACGCACTGGTCGAATCAGTGAAAAAGGTAAAAACAATGTTCAGCTAAATTTCGTATAATAAGAACTATCTTTTATGTCAATTGTTAATACTTCAGATGTGAAAAGTATCCGGGATATTCAGGAAGTAATTGTATCTGAATTTGAGGTGTATGAGGACTGGATGGACAAATACAATTTTCTGATTGAACTCAGCCGCGATCTGCCGGTCATTGATCCCCGGCAAAAAGTAAATGATAATCTGATCCGCGGTTGCCAGTCAAAAGTCTGGCTGAATGCCGATTATCAGAACGGTATCATTCATTTCACAGCCGATAGCGACGCCATCATCACCAAAGGAATTGTCTCCCTGCTTATCCGTGTTTTATCTGACCGGACTCCGGATGAGATCATGAATGCCGATCTTTTTTTCATTGATCAGATTGGCCTGCGCGAGAACTTATCCCCCACACGGTCGAACGGATTGCTTTCTATGATCAAGCAAATGAAACTATATGCGTTGGCGTTTAAGACGAAGTATGAAAAGTAATGAGTGATGAGTAATGAGTGAAGAAGGCAATATATTATCCCTGGAGGTCGAGATTGTGAATACACTGAAAAATGTATACGATCCCGAGATCCCGGTTAACATTTATGATCTGGGACTGATTTACGATATTGAGACGGATGATCAGAACAGGGTGAAGATCACCATGACGCTAACTGCTCCCAATTGTCCGGTTGCCGACATCCTTCCCATTGAGATCAAAGAAAAGGTGGGAGACATTCCGGGAGTATCCTCAGTGGATATCAACCTGGTATTTGATCCGCCCTGGGACCAGACCATGATGTCGGAAGAAGCCTTGCTGGAATTGGGAATGTTATAATATGGTAGAGACGCATTATAATGCGTCTCTACAGGTTGATATTTGGAATGATTTTTGTGCTAAATTTGCGTTAAATACCCGGCCTATGAAAAAATGGTTACCCTTAACAGCAATTCTCTTTTTATGGGCTGCATCAGCCATTGCCGGTGATCTGATCCCTTTCTCGGAATCTCATTCCTCTTTTTCCTTTGTGATTCAGGAAAGTGCCGATCAGCAGGAAAGAGACGTGGAAATTTTTCCCAATCCCGTGACCGAGGGCCGCATCACCATTACCTCCTCGGAAAGCATACTTTCAGTGCAGGTTCTGAATATTACGGGTAAAATGGTATTCAACCAGGACTATCAGCCCAATACCAATTCGGTTGTTGTTGAGCTCGATAAAATGGAAAAAGGGATTTACCTGGTTAGAATTGTCTTCCCCGGTAAGGTCACCCATACCGAAAAAATCATGATTAAATAACCGGGTTATTGTCGGAACATAAAATAGGCCGCGCCCACCATGCACAATCCGGCCCACAAATAATTGGTCTTAAAGGGCTCCTTCAGGTAGATTATGCTGAAGGGTATAAAAACGCTCAGGGTAATCACTTCCTGCATAATTTTTAACTGTCCCACACTCATTTGGTTGCTTCCTATCCGGTTGGTCGGCACCTGAATTAAATACTCAAACAAGGCTATACCCCAGCTTAATAACGCTGCAATGACCCAGTGATTCGATTTCATGTTCTTCAGATGTCCCGTACCAGGCGAATGTCATGAATAAATTGCTGCAGGTAAGCCCGGCGACAACGGTGATAATTGTTCTCATTTTGATAGTGAAATTCTCATATTGGAAAATAACGTTTCATTAAACGTTTAATTTGAATGGAAGTTTTACTTATTTTTTTCAGTTTGCAATAGTAGATATTTTTTGTTTCCGATTTATAAATACTTGTTTAAAATGCAAATTAAGAATTGGAAATAAAATGAATAGGACTATGACATTTTGAAATGGATATTGACATTAATTGTTCATTAACTCCGAAGGAGTTAAATATGAATAACCGTGGGTGCAACCCACGGAGAAGAAACCTGAAGAAGAATTTAGCAACCCTGCAAGGGTTGAATTTTTCAAATGAGCAATAATGATATTCAACCCCTTCACAGGGTTGAGCAGAATCCAGGCCTTAATACCACGGGTTTCACCCGTGGTTATTGAAATTAAGCCACTTTGTGGCTTTATGTTATCTTCATATGCCCTTCCGGCAATTCAATTTTCAATATATGAAATTCATTTTATTTACCGTGGAGCGCCTGCCTGCCGGCGAGGCAGGGTTCAGGTATAAATAGTCCATTCATAATGGATCTTCCTTTTAACAATTATGTTCTGCCGCGGCAACATTCCCTTTAATCCTGTCAATAATTATCAAATTAGTCCTATATTTGCGCCGCTACGTTCATTTTTTTATTTACTTATCCAGAAAGGTGGAGGGTACGGCCCTGTGAAACCTTAGCAACCCATTCCTTAAAAAGAAGAAGGTGCTAACTCCTGCTCCGGTTTCCCGGAGAAAGATAAGACGTTCTGCCTGTTCGCCCTTCCGGATAAAATCAATTCCCTAACAATGAAAAAGAATATTAAGCTTGGGCTATTCGGATTCGGATGTGTCGGTCAGGGCCTCTATAGCGTTCTGCATCAGACCAGGGGCATCAATGCGGAAATTAAAAAAATTGTAATCAAGCATCCGGATAAAAAGCGACCGATTGATGCTTCATTCTTTACAACAGACCGCGATGAAATTTTGAATGATCCTGAGATTGATGTTGTTGTAGAACTCATCGATGAGGTGGAAGCCGCCTTTGAAATTGTTTCTTCAGCCCTGAAGAAAAGAAAAGCAGTGGTATCGGCCAATAAAAAGATGATCGCTGAAAACTTCCCGGCCCTGCTGAAGCTTCAGCAGGATTATGAGACCCCCTTTCTTTATGAGGCTTCATGCTGCGCCAGTATCCCTGTCATCCGGAATCTCGAAGAGTATTATGACAATGACCTGCTTACCAGTGTTGAAGGCATTCTGAATGGTTCCACCAATTATATCCTTACGCATATTTTCGAAAACAACAAGGCTTTTGATGAAGCCCTGAAAGACGCGCAGCAACTCGGCTATGCCGAAAGTGATCCGAGCCTTGACATCAGGGCCCTGGATCCCAAATACAAATTGCTGATCATCCTGGTGCATGCCTTCGGGATTATTCTTGAACCGGGGGACATATTTAATTATGGTATTCAAAATCTGAAAGATGCTGATATCAGGTATGCACGCGAAAAGAACGCACGCATCAAACTCATAGCCAGGTGCAGCAAAATCGGCAACAAGGTTTATGCTTACTGCATACCGCGATTTATTCCCCTTTCTGACACCCTGAACAAGGTGTCCTATGAATACAACGGTTTGCTGCTCGAAGGTGCTTTTGCCGAACACCAGTTTTTCATGGGCAAAGGTGCGGGAGGAAACGCGACCGGTTCAGCGGTCCTTTCCGATATTTCCGCGCTTACCTATGATTACCGGTACGAGTACAAAAAGCTGAACCAGAAACTGAATCACAGTTATACCCGGGATATAGAACTCGAGATATATGTGAGTTACAACGGCGCTGTCAGGCCCGATCCCCGGGATTTCATCAGTATCTCGGTGAAGCATGAATCACCCGGTTTTAATTACCTCATAGGAAAAATTAACCTGACAAAGCTAGCCCAGGCGAAATGGCTTGGTGATCCTTCCGTTAATATGGTTCTGACTGAAAATAATATCTGAACTTTTATTAAGATTTGACGTAAGAAAAATATCACATTTTGCTTTTGCAATTAAGAATAAAATTTATATAAATTTACCCCCAGTTGAACAGACAATCTAAATCACTTGTAAAACCGTGGGAAAGAAAAGAATAATCAAGTCATATGAGCAACTGTCGGAGGAGCTGGTAGAAAAATTAAAAGAGAAGTATCCCGATGGCTATGAAGACCGTACCATTACTTTCACGAACCCAAGAGGTGAGATTGAAGTAGCCATCCCTTTTGAAACCGAAGATATTTACTACCTCATCAAACTTCCCCGCATCAATCCTGCTGAAGAAGAGGAAGAACCAGAATCCTCCTCGTTTGATGAATTCGATAATTTTGAAAGCCTCGAGATTGGAGATGATGTCTCTGAAGAGGAGGAATAGGGCAGTAAACGGTAAACAGTAAAAAGTAAACAGTAAATGGTAATCGGTATTCGGTAATCGGTAATCGGTAATCATCAAATCACCTAATCACCTAATCACCTATTCTCCCAATCCCCTTGTCCCTATACTCTCCAATCCATCTCCTCCAACCCATGCTTCTTGAGAATCTCATTGGTTTTAGAAAAATGCCGGCACCCGAAAAATCCGTTGTAGGCAGAGTAAGGCGAAGGATGAGCGGCCTTGAGAATATAATGCCGGTTGGTATCGATCAAAGCCTCCTTTTCCTGGGCAAATTTCCCCCACAGCAAAAAGATCAATCCCACACGCTTTTCCGAAAGCTTACCGATTACCGCATTGGTAAAGGTTTCCCATCCCTTCCGCTGATGCGAGCCGGGTTGGTTTGCCCGTACCGTAAGCGTGGCATTCAGTAAAAGCACACCCTGCCGGGCCCACCTTTCCAGATTTCCGTGTGCAGGAACAGGAATGCCCAGGTCCCGTTCGATTTCCTTGAAAATATTGACCAGTGATGGCGGAGCGGTGATCCCCGGCGGAACCGAAAAGCACAACCCATGCGCCTGTCCCTGTCCGTGATAAGGATCCTGTCCCAACAGCACCACCCTTGCCCTGTCGAAGGGCGTGAGCCTGAAAGCATTGAAAATGAGCCCGCCGGGGGGATATACCGAGTATTTTGATTTCTCATCTACAAGGAATTCTTTCAATTCCTTGAAATACTGCTTATCAAACTCACCCTCCAGTATGGCCTTCCAGCTTTCCTCGATGCGCGGATTCACTTCCATTTTTTTCTTCTTTAAGCAAAATTCTCGCTATATTGGTTGCATGGCTTCCGATCACTTTCAGCGAAGCAATGATCTCCATATGGGTACGGCTGGTTTCAATGGATTCTTCCACCTCCTTTTTCAGCCTTTCATAATGCTGCTTTTCCAGGTCAAAAAACAGGGTTCTGTAATGGCTGTACTTCTCCTTTGATTTTTTGGCTCCTTTCCTGACCCCCTTCAGGTCTGCATCACCGAATGTCTTGTAAGTCTGATACAATATTTTCAGGGTTTTCAGGTGAAAATCAAGGATCTCTTCCCTTCCCTGGGAGGAGAAATGATGATTGCTCCTGCACCAGCTTTCCGCTTTGTCATACAGGGTCACGGAAACAATGTCCCCGATCTGTTCAAACTCATCCACGGCATACAACATCTGATAAGCTTCTTCCGCCTGCCTGGAGGTGATGTCCTGCCGGATAATTTTAATGAGATAGCCATTTACGGCATCCCGCAGAAAATTCAACTCCTGCTCACGGTTCTTGATCTTCACAAGAACATCGGTCTTTTTCTCCATGAAGGGGATGATGATCTCTTCCGTCATCCTTTCCGCAATCTCCATCATCCGCAACACTTCCTGGCGGGCTACCCCCAACGCCAGGGCGGGAGTTTGAAGCAATCCCTCATCAAGATACCATGCGGTGAGCGAAGCATGTTTCTCTTCGCGAACAGGCAACAACCTGTTAATGAACCGGGCATAAGACCCGGTAAAAGGCAGAAAGGCCAAGGCAAGCAGGGTGTTGAATACAGTGTGCGCATTGGCAATCTGCCGTGCTATCGACTCTGGCGGAGAGATGAAAGTGATAAGCCTGACAAACCAGGGTATGAACCAAACGATGATCAGGGCGCCGATGACTTTGAACAGGGTATGGGCCAGGGCTACCTGTTTGGATTCCCTTGATCCGCCTGAAGAGGCAATGATGGCTGTGATCGCAGTTCCGATATTCGCACCGATCATCAGGGGCACCGATGCATCGAGTGTCAGCAATCCCTGTCCCGCCAGGATGATGAGTATGCCGATAAAAGCACTGCTGCTTTGTATCAGGGCCGTCAGCAGAGCCCCAACCAGGATCCCCGCCCAGGGATTTTCAAGCTGCAGCAGCATGAATGTTAAGCCTTCCGCTGTCCGCAAAGGTTCAATGCTTTGTGACATCAGGTTCATACCCAGAAACAAAACACCAAATCCGATGACAGTAAGGCTGATGCTTCGCAGTTTTGGCTGCTTTGAAATCACATAAAGCAGAAATCCCAGGGCAATTACACTCAGCGCATAGTCGGCCAGCCTGAATGCAATCAGCTGGATGGTAATGGTGGCGCCAACAGCAGCTCCCAGTATTATTCCAATGGTGCTGGCGAATTTCATCAGCCTTGAATTCACGAAACTTACCAGCATTACCGTGGTGGCGCTGCTGCTCTGAAACACCATGGTGGCAAAAATGCCGATCAGAAAGGCGATAAACCTGTTTTGCGTGAGCCTGGCCAGAAGATCCCTGATCTGACTGCCGGCCGACTTGGTAAGGCTGTCACTCATCATTTTCATCCCCATCAGGAACAATCCAAGGCCACCCACCAGACTGGAGAAGACCAGGAGCCAACGGCCTGCGGAAAACCCTGTTGATAACTCTCCGGCCGCATGGCAAAAAGCAGCCATACCGGCCAACAGCAGGACAAGCAGGATTTTTCGGCGGTGTTGATACATGGAGCTTAATTACAATCTAAAAATAGTAAAGATTTCCTATTTTTGGAAAACCATCAATTGCCGGCCCCATGTCAAAGAAAAATAAATGGACCATTGTGCCATTTATAGGAGTTGCTGCACTGTTGCTTGTTATCCTGTACTTTATAGCACTTCATAAACCTTCCCCCCCTGCTGAACCGCTCAGGGCCATTCCCGTGTCTGCCTCTGTGATCATGCAGGTGAATGATTTCAGGAACCTGTTTGAAAAAGCATCTGTTCACAATGCCATCTGGAATGAACTCAAAACCATACCTGACTTTGCACGGATCGACAGACAATTGCGGTTTCTTGATTCGCTGTATAAATTCGTACCCGACGCTGAACAGATTCTGAAAAATTCCCCCTCCTTCCTTTCAGCTCATTTCACCGGAAAGGACAAGGTCAGCCTCATGCATATATTTCAGTTACCGCCCCGATACTCCGAAAAGAAGATCGTGGACCTGATCAGGGGCCTTGTAGTGAACTCCGGCACCATGAGTATCCGGAAGTATGAAAATGTTTCTGTTCATGAAGTTGTCCTCCTGAATGAAAACGCAGTGAGGAATTTCTCCTTTGCAGTGTACAGGGATATTTTAATGCTCAGCTTTTCCGCCACTGTGCTCGAGGATGCCATCCGGCAGATCGCCACTGAAGATAACGTCCTGTCCATGAAAGGATTCAGGGCAGTGTATGCCACGGCTGGTAAAAATGTGGATGCCAACCTGTTCATCAATTTTCAAAACTTTCCCAAAAGCCTGTCCGTTCTGGTCCGTCCTGAATTCAAGGCAGAGGTTCGCTCGGCCAGGCACTTTGCTGAATGGGCTGAAATGGATATCAACCTGTTATCCGACATGCTGCTGATGAATGGTTTTGTATATCCTCCGGATTCTTTATCTTCCATGGCTTCCCTCTTTATCAACCAAACCCCCCAGCGCATAACGGCTGATGAATTTCTCCCCGGTTCCGTGGCATCGTTTTTTACGGTCAGCCTGTCCGACCCGGCACGCTATTTCACGGATTACCAAAATTTCCTGCTCGAACAGGGCCTGTATACCACTTACCAGAATACCCTGACATCACTCAACAGCACGTACGGCATTGATGTGCCGCGTGAGTTGCTGGAAATCATGGATAATGAGATCAGCCAGGCCTTTGATCCGGGAACCCGCGAAGGTGGTCCGGGCCACAGGTACTTCCTGATGCGGATCAAAAGCAGCACCCAGGCCGAAGAAAAACTGAATTCCATGGTTGCCAGGATTGCTGCTGTGGAATCCGGGTCGCTTTCTTCCTTTACCACCCTGTACAGGCTCGATAATGAACTGAGCTACAAAATCTACTACCTGCCAATCCGTAAATTTTCCGCGAAAGTGTTCGGCAACCTCTTCTCCGCGCTGGATGAACACTATTTTACCATTCTCGACAATTATGTTGTTTTCTCATCCTCCGTAGAGTCTATTAAGTCATTGATACACAGCCTGATCTTAAATAAAACCCTGGCCAATGACGCTGCATTCCGGGAGTTTAAGAATAACCTTTCACCCCGTTCCAATCTTTACTTCTATGCCAACCTGAGCAAGGCGCAAAGTGTGTACGCTCCCTACCTGACCCATGCAATCAATCAGCAATGGTCATCCTACCAACCGGTATTCCAGAAAGTACAGATCATGGGCTTCCAGCTGTTTTCCAATAGTAAAATGTTGTACAGCAATTTCCTGCTTCGGTTTCTTTCGGCCTATAACAATGTCACACAAACCGTGTGGGAAAGCAAACTGGATACCCTGGCAGATTTCAAGCCTGTTTTTGTCATGAATCACCAGACAAAACAAAATGAAGTATTTGTGCAGGATATGAGGAACAACATTTACCTGATCAACCAGGTTGGGCGTATCTTATGGAAGGTTCAGCTGCCCGAACGCATAAACAGTGAGGTATTTCAGGTGGATTACTACCGCAACGGCAAGCTTCAGCTGCTTTTCAGCACACGCAGCTCACTTTACCTGATCGACAGAAACGGTAACTTCGTGGAGAAGTACCCGGTAAAGCTCAGGTCACCCTCGACCTGCGGTGTGGCCGTGTTTGACTATGACAGGAATCGTGACTACCGTATTTTTATAGCTTGCGAGGACAGGCATGTATATGTCTATACAAAAGAGGGCAACCTCTTGCCGGGTTGGGGATTTGATAAGTCGGAAAGCGAAGTTACACAGCCCGTCGCGCACTTCAGGATCGGGGACAGGGATTTCATTGTGTTCGGTGACCGGTTTAAAACGTATTTACTCGACAGGAAAGGCAATACGCGTATTGATGTGGAAACCTACTTCCCGCGCTCTGCCAACAATAACTATATGCTTTATTCACCCCGCGATGGTTCGGGCCCCGGGATCGCCACCACCGATACAACCGGTATGGTTTACAAAATAGGGTTTAACGGGAAATCAACCACCCTTGACCCGGGCAGAAAATTTTCCAACGATCATTTTTTCGAATACAGGGATCTGAATGGCGATGGAAAATATGAGCTGATCTTCATCGAAGGAAGATCAATGCTTGTGTTGAACAGTGACATGACCCGGCTCTTTGATTTTGATTTCGATGCCCCGGTTGCTTCCCGGCCCTTGTTCTACCAGTTTTCTGCCACCGATCTGAAAATCGGGGTGGTTAACCGCCCTGCAAACAAGATCTACCTGTTCAACAACAACGGTGAGATTTATGCCGGATTCCCCCTGCAGGGAAATACCCCCTTCAGTATCGGAAACTTCGGCGATACCCTGTCGAAGTTTAACCTGGTGGTGGGGAGCGGGGATAATTTTTTGTACAATTACAGGGTGAAATAATTGTGAATGGTGATTGGTGATTGGTGATTGGTGATTGGTGATTGGTAGCGCACTGTCCATCGCGAGTCACGAGTCACGAGTCACTGATTTCTAACTACGCTTCAAAAAAAATCCGAAAAATTTTCAGGTGAAAGTAACATTCCTTAAACATTTGAGTATAATATGAGCAATTTGTGAAAAAGTTTATTAACAGGTTGGTGTTAATTTTGATTTGTTGTTATACAATATTTTTGCTTATTTTACCTTTTATATAGGCTAATTGGGCGATTTATAGGAATTTCTATAAAAAGTAAGGTAGGAAAAATATGAAAAAAATTATACTGATCTTCTTAATCGCTGTCCTCTGGAATGGCGCTTTTTCACAGCAAGAAAGACAGGTAAGCCATTATATGTACGACCAAATTTCAGTGAATCCCGGTTCTGCCGGCAGCAGCGATCAGATCTCCACCCACGTCATCGGACGTCAGCAATGGGCGGGTATTGACGGAGCACCTGTTGATTTCATTTTCAATATATCTGCTCCTTTCAAACTGCTCAATGCCAATCACGGAGTCGGTCTTTCTGTATGGAAGGATGAAGTGGGTTTCAACAACGATATCAACCTGTCATTGAACTATGCATATCAGTTCACCGTGGGTAACGGAAGACTCGGTCTCGGCATCAGTGGTATTTTCGATAACCAGCAGATGGATAATCCCGAATGGATCATTCCTTCCTCTCCCCTCCACGATCCCAACAATGATCTGGCAATTCCAACGGGTGATCAGAATGAATTTACCATTGATTTTGGCGCAGGACTGTTCTATCGTACCGAAGAACTTTATGTAGGTTTATCCGCCACCCATCTTCTGGAGGATGAATTTGTATATCAGTCCGAGGGTACAACAACCGCGGAAGCCTCCATGAAAATGTACAGACATTATTATCTTATGGCAGGTTATAACATTCAGTTATCCAATCCTGCTTTTGAATTGCTTCCTTCTGTTTTTATGCAATCAGATGCCCGGATGACAAAAATTGATCTGAATACTACACTTTTATACAATAAAAAGTTTTGGGCCGGCGTTACGTATAGGGTAGGTGCCGCAATTGTCGGAATGGTGGGTTTGGAAATACTGAACGGGGTGAAAGTAGGATATTCCTATGATTTTGACACATCGGCGCTGACCAGCTTCTCCAAAGGATCCCACGAGGTGATGATAGGGTACAGTTTTACAGTTGGTATGGATAAAATTCCACAGAAATATAAAAGTATTCGATTTCTTTAAAACAAAATGGATCAAAAGTAAGTATAAGGACTTGTTATATAGGATAAACTTCAGTACATATGAAAAAGTTATTTTCTTTAGGATTTGTGTTGGCAGTGTTTGTGATCACCAGCTGTTCGCGCGGCGGTGGTGGCAACAGTGGTGAACTGACCGGGGTTGAAGGACGACCCAAGGCATACGGGGAGGCCGATCCGTTTGGCATGGTTTTCATACCCCAGGGTAGTTTCAACATGGGTGTGAATGACCAGGAAGTTGCCTGGGCACAATCTTCACAGACAAAAACCGTCACCGTTGATCCTTTCTGGATGGACGAAACAGAAATCACGAATAACGAATACCGGCAATTTGTTTTCTGGGTGCGTGATTCGATCATGCGCCGTCTGCTGGGCGAGCAACTCGATGATTATGTCATCACGGAAGATGAATTCGGCAATCCGATCGAGCCTCCGGCCATCAACTGGGAAACCAGGATCGATACGCGTGATGAGGAGGTCAATACGATCCTTGCCGATATGTACCTGAATCAGCAGGAACGCTTTTACAAAAAGCAGGAAATTGACACCCGTAAACTGATGTACGAATATTTCTGGATCGACCTGAAACAGGCCGCCCGGAAATCAAACCGCTACGATTATGATACCAAGAAATATGAAGGCTTCATTATCGACAACCAGGGCGAAAAAGTGGAAATAAAAGACCGCTCCTCCTTTGTGATCCGCGATGTGGTCAATGTTTATCCCGATACGCTGGTATGGATAGCAGATTTCACGTATTCATTCAATGAACCTTATGCCAATATGTATTTCTGGCATCCTTCCTATGATAACTATCCGGTTGTGGGTGTTTCCTGGAAACAGGCTACCGCCTTCTGCATCTGGAGGTCCATGTTCCTGAATGCCGCTTTGCGCGCAGGCGGAAACCCCGGTGTTCACGATTACCGTTTACCCTTTGAAGCTGAATGGGAATATGCAGCCCGTGGTGGTCTGGAGCATTCCATGTATCCCTGGGGCGGTTACTATACCCGCAACAAGGATGGTTGCTTCCTGGCCAACTTCAAGCCGCTCAGGGGTAATTATGCCGATGACGGTGGCGTAACCACGGTTCCGGTAGGCACCTACCAGCCCAACGAATACGGTTTGTACGATATGGCAGGTAACGTGGCAGAATGGACAAAAAGTGCTTACGACGAATCAGCCTATGCCTTCACGCATGACCTGAATCCCGATTATACCTACAACGCACGTCCCGATGATCCCCCGGTAATGAAAAGAAAGGTGATCAGGGGCGGTTCTTGGAAAGACATTGGCTATTACATGCAAAACGGTACCCGTACATATGAATACCAGGATACAACCAAATCCTATATCGGTTTCCGTTGTGTAAGACCGGTAATGGGCGGAATTTAACATAAACAAAATAACTAATCCAATTTAACGCTTAAAGTATTATGGCAAGCTTAGCAGACATTGTCGAAAGTTCAGGCTGGAAAAAATTCATGGCCAAGCTTTATGGCTGGGGAGCCTCAATCGTAATCATCGGTGCATTGTTCAAAATACAGCACTGGAAATTTGCCGGGCTCTTCCTGACCATTGGTCTTCTGACCGAAGCGATCATCTTCTTTTTCTCCGCCTTTGAGCCTCTTCATGAAGAACTCGACTGGACACTGGTTTATCCTGAATTGGCCGGCATGTCCGAACAGGAGGAGATGGAAGACATGAAAGAAGTAGGCGCAGGTTTCGGCGGAAGACCGGTTGAACGGATCGAAAACCTCCTGGGCGAGGCCAGTATCAATGAAGATACACTGAAAAACATTGGTTCGGGATTGCAGAGACTCCAGACCGCCGCTTCCGGCATTGCTGAGATATCAGGCGCAACAGTCGCTACCCAGGAATTCATGAAGAATATCAAGGCTGCCGCAGGATCTGCAGGCAGCATGCATGAGGTGTACAGTTCATCCGTTCAGTCCATTAAGGATTCGGCCGGATCCCTGGCCAATGCCTATCTTCAGTCAGCCGAACAGGTTGCCCGCTCAGGCGGAGAAGTGGCAGGATCCTTCCAGAAAATTGCCGAGTCCCTGAAGGGTGAACATGATATGATATCGCAAAGCGGTCGTACCCACGAACAGCATCTTGAAGCACTCAATAAAAACCTCTCTGCCCTGAATGCCGTGTATGAACTTCAGGCTAAAGAAGGCAGCGAACATCTCAAAGGAACACAGAAGGTATATTCGGGGATCGAAGAAATGGTTGCCAAACTGAAGGATTCAATCGATGAAACCAGCCGCTACAAGGAAGAAGTGGTGAAACTTCGCGACAACCTCTCCTCTCTGAACAATATCTATGGCAATATGCTCTCAGCCATGAACGTGATTATTAATAAATAATTCTTTAGCGCTTCACGATTATGGCACACGGCAAAGAAACTCCAAGACAAAAAATGATCGGCATGATGTATTTGGTGCTGACAGCATTGCTGGCACTGAATGTATCAACCAGTGTGCTCGACGCATTCAAGATCATCGATGAGGGACTGGAGAAGACCGGGGTCACCATGGAAAATAAAAACAAGGACATTTATACCGAGTTTGACCAGGCATACCAGTTAAATCAGAGTAAAACCGCTGTTTGGCGCGACAGGGCGCTGCAGGTCCAGGAGAGGACCCAAAAATTGTACGATTATATCCAGGATCTCAAAATAAAGACGCTCAGTCAGGCCGAGCGCGGTAAATCCGAAGCCATCGAAGGCAAAAGTATCGATCGTGATAAAATCGAAGCCACAACCGATTATGATACACCGCACAATGTTATGATCGGTAACGATCTGAACGATAAAAGCGAAGCTCGCAAACTGAAAAATGAAATTGCCTCGCTCCGGGAATTCATGCTCACCGTGGTAAAGGAAAAAGAACTTCCGGAACAGCTCAGGACCTCCATTTCCAAGAGTCTAGATACGGAGCCTCCTGTTCTGCCCAAAGGCAAGAAAAAAGATCCCGAAAGTTCCACCTGGGAATACCATAAATTCGGACATTCCCCGCTGATGGGCTTTCTGGCCATCATGTCATCCCTGCAGATCGACCTGCGGAACGCAGAATCGGAAATGATCAATTACCTGTATGCCCAGATCAGCGCAGGCGAAGTCAAGTTTAACGAACTCGAAGCCGTGGTGATACCCAATTCAAATTATATTTTGAAAGGGAATCCCTATAAGGCCAGCATATTCCTGGCTGCCCGCGACACAACGCAGGCTCCCGATATTTATGTGGTTGAAGGAGTCAGCCAGCCATGGATTGAGACTACTGACCCTGTTACGGGACAGAAGAAATACGAAAGAAAGGAAGGCCTGAATTATACCAAATTACCGGTTGAGAAAGGTTCCGGAAAAGGTTTGTTCGAACGTTCAGGTGGTTCCCTGGGCTCACGAAGCTGGGGTGGTATTATCGAAATCAAGGGCCCCGGTGGTGAACCCATCATACGGCCGTTTGCGGCTGACTATACCGTGGCCGAAGGTGGCGTGGTGGTTTCCCCTACCAAAATGAACGTCTTCTACCTGGGTGTGGATAACCCGGTTGAAATATCGGTTTCCGGCGTTGCCGGCAACAAGATCAGGGCCACCGCATCCAACGGTCAGCTGGAACAACGCGGCAGTTCATGGATCATGCGTGCCCGCAGAGAGGGCAACTGCATGGTGACCGTATCCGCTGATCTCGACGGCAAATGGACCAACGTAGGCAACAAGGAATTCCGCGTGAAAAAAGTTCCCGATCCCGAAGCCCGGGTGAACAACCAAAAAGGTGGCGGAATTGCCAAAAACATACTGATGGCACAGAGCGGTGTTATGGCAGCCATGCCTCCCGATTTTGATTTTGACCTGAAATTCACCGTTACTGAGTTTACTGTGATGGCAGTCGTTCAGGGCTTTGTCCAGGAAAGAAGAGTAAAGGGAAACCAGTTTAACCAGGAGGTCAGGGCTTTGATCAACACCCTCGGCAAGGGGAGCCCGGTTTATATTCAGGATATCAAGGCCACGGGTCCCGATGGTACGGTCAGAAACCTGTCCACAATTAACTTTAGATTGAATTAATTTTATTAATACATAGTCGAATGAAACGAGTTGCTTTATTACTGATGGGATTGGCGATGGTCATAGTGGCTCCGCAAAAACTCAAAGCCCAGGATATTCTCACCGAGGTGTATACCCGTGAGCATATTCCCAACAAGGCCCCTGTACCTTATGCCTATATACGTGAGGCCGATGTGATGTGGGCCAAGGATATTTACAGGATCATCGACCTGAAGCAGAAACAGAATCTGCCCCTGTTTTATCCCACCCAACCGATCAATGACAGGTACAACCTGGTGCAGCTGATCCTTTGGGGAATCGATAACGAGGGCATCCGTGCTTTTTCCTCGGTGGATCGGCGGAATGAATTCACCATCCCGCTCGACCGCAACCAGGTCGACGAATCTCTCGACGCAGGGGAAGAAGTCTTCAAGAGAACCGATATCAATACCGGAATGGTTACAGATACGACCATACAGAAAGAAAGACAGACCGATCAGGTAAAACAGATCATGGTGAAGGAAAAATGGTTCTTCGATAAGAATCACTCCGTGATGAATGTCCGCATCGTTGGTCTTTGCCCGATCCGTATCTATAACAAGCTCGACGACCAGGGAATGCCCACCGATGCCATTCTGAAAGAAAAGTGCTTCTGGGTGTACTTCCCCGAGATCAGGCCGCTGCTGGCCAGGCATGAGATCTTCAACAACAACAACGATGCGCAGAGAATATCGTACGACGATTACTTTATGCAGCGCCGGTTCAACAGCTACATCTTTGCCGAGTCAAACGTTTATGAAAACCGGGCCATCAGCTCTTACGCCCTGGGGATGGACGCCCTCCTCGAAGCCGAAAGGGTAAAGGAATACCTGTTCAACATGGAACATGATCTTTGGGAGTATTAGGATGTTATTTTCAGCGGAGTTACAAACTCCGCTGAGCACAAGGATATATAAAAAATCCCGGCCTTGCAGTCGGGATTTTTTTTATGAGAGGCTAAGCGTAGTTTTCTTAACCATAGTCTACTTAAGGAATCTTCAAAAGCACGGAGTGCTTTAATATGAATAGCGCCGGGTGAAACCCGGTGTTATCATAGATCGCAATTTTCATCAACCACGGAGTGGTTGAATATTAATTAAAAGTATTTCACCTGCAAATTCAACCACTCCGTGGTTGGATAGCATCACACATAGTGTGTACCCCGGGTTTCACCCGGGGTTATTCAAATTCAACCGCTTTGCGGTTAAACCTTAAGTTGACGGCAATAGTTTTCTTAACTACGCTTTTTTATATATATTCCTCTCCCTTCTCAATCCTCACATCATTCACGAAATTCTTGATCTTCTGCTCATCCTGCTTCCGGCAAATGAGGAGAATATTATCCGATTCCACAACAATGTAATCATCCAGGCCCTGAATGACCGCCAGTTTGTTATCAGGAAGGTTGATCAGGCAGTTTTGCGAATTGTACATGAAAACATTGGAACCGGTAACGGAATTTTCATCTTCATCCTTGCACAGCCTGTCATACAGGGAACCCCATGTGCCCAGGTCCGACCAGCCGAAGTCGGAACACAGCACATACACATTCTCTGCCTTTTCCATCACACCGTAGTCGATCGAAATGTTCTTGCAGTTCGGGTATACCTTGCTGATAAACTCAGCTTCCTGGCTGGTATTGTAAAAGCCTTTCCCCTCGGCGAAAAGCTGGTTGATGTCGGGAAGAAAGTCGTTGAACGCTTTCATGATCGTCCGGAGCGACCAGAAGAACATGCCTGAATTCCAGAAAAAGTCACCACTCTGAATGAACAATCTGGCCATGTCCATATCGGGTTTTTCGGTGAAGGTCTTTACCCGCCTGAAGCTCTGATTCAACTCGATTTTTGTCTTGTCCCCGTTGATCTGGATATAGCCGTAACCGGTCTCCGGCCTGTTGGGCTGTATGCCCAGCGTCAGCAGACAATCATTCTGGGTAACAAAATCAAGGCCTTTCCTTACCACATCCAGGAAATCCTGCTCCTTTAAGATCACATGATCCGATGGAGCCACCAGGATAACCGCCTCCGGATCACGCAGGTGGATTTTATGATTGGCATAGGCTAAACAGGGAGCTGTATTTCGCCGCATGGGTTCCAGTAAAATCTGGTCTGCATGGAGTTCGGGCAATTGTTTCGCTACCAGGCCCTCATAATCCTCGTTGGTAACAATGAGAATATTTTCCACCGGAAAAACATGCTGCAACCGGTCAAATGTCTGCTGCAGCAATGTGCGCCCTGCACCCAGGATGTCGAGGAACTGCTTTGGCTTTATTGTTCTGCTTAACGGCCAGAAACGACTGCCAATACCTCCGGCCATGATAATACAATAATGATTTTTGTTCATGTATTGCGCTTTTGTTGCGAAATTAACAAATTAACTTATTACGGATCCATTTATTTTGATGGAGTAAGGCAAACAAGCGATCAATGAGATTTATATATTGATTTTATATCATTATTTTTGTTGCCATGAATTTCTTTACCCTATTCGGACGTTACTTCATTCTGATGGGCCACGTTTTTTCGAGGCCGGAGAAAACCAAAATATACATCAAACAGATTATCAAGGAGATCGAAATTCTGGGTCTCAATTCCGTCGGCATTGTGATCATCATTTCGGTGTTCATCGGTGCCGTTATCACCTTGCAGACCCGTTACAATCTCGAAAGTTCATGGATCCCGCTTTACCTGATCGGCCTCACCGCCCGTGACACCCTGCTGCTCGAATTTTCATCCACCATGGTCGGCCTGATCCTGGCCGGCAAGGTAGGATCAAATATTGCCTCTGAAATCGGCACCATGCGGATCACCGAACAGATTGACGCCCTTGAAATGATGGGCATTAACTCCGCCAGTTATCTGATTCTTCCGAAGATCATTGCAGCCATGCTTTTCAACCCCTTCCTCACGCTCATCAGCATGTTTGTGGGACTGATCGGTGGATGGCTGGCCGTGGTCCTGACCGGCGCCCTGCCCTCTTCCGATTATATTTTCGGCATACAATACCTGTTTGTACCTTTCTATGTCACCTATGCCCTGGTGAAAACCGTTGTTTATGCGTTTATTATCACCTCGGTACCTGCATTTTACGGATACAATGTACAGGGAGGCGCTCTCGAAGTGGGCAGATCCAGTACACGGGGTGTTGTATACAGCAGCATTCTCATTCTGCTGACAGACCTGATTATAACCCAACTCATGCTGGCCTGATGATAAAAGTAGAAAACCTGGTGAAGATCTTTAATGGCACAAAGGTGCTGGAAGACATTTCCGTTGATTTTGAAAAAGGGAAAACAAACCTTGTCATTGGCCGGAGCGGTTCCGGTAAGACAGTGCTCATGAAATGCATCGTCGGTTTGCTGGAAGCCGACGAGGGTGCGATTTATTATAACGACCGGAATTTTGTATCCATGAATTTCACGGAGCGTAAGCAAATACGCCGTGAGATTGGCATGCTTTTCCAGGGCAGCGCTCTTTTCGACTCGCTTACCGTGGAAGAAAATGTCATGTTTCCGCTCAACATGTTCTCCAATATGACGCCCGGGGAAAAATTGGAACGCACGAATTCCTGCCTGCGACGTGTGGACCTGGCGGATATCAATAAACTTTATCCCGGGGAACTCAGTGGCGGCATGAAAAAAAGAGTGGCTATAGCCAGAGCCATTGTTGAAAATCCGAGGTACCTGTTCTGTGATGAGCCCAATTCAGGTCTCGACCCGAAAACTGCCCTGGTCATTGATGACCTGATCAGTGAAATTACGCATGAATTCGATATTACCACGGTGATCAACACACATGATATGAATTCCGTGATGGAAATCGGCGAAAAGGTCGTTTTTATTCACGACGGCCGAAAAGGCTGGGAAGGTACCCGCGAAGAAATACTGGATACCTCGGATGAGAACCTGAATGATTTTGTATTTGCTTCCAACCTCGCCAAGAAAATTAAAGCCCTGACTACATGATCATGCTTCTTCTCAGCGGTTCATCTCAATCCTTCACCTCAACATAATCCACATAATCCCCCTTGTCATTTTTGTCTTTGGTGTCACCCTGCCTGGGATTGTAGTCAATAGATACTTCTCCCTCCCGTTTCCTGGCCTGCTCCTTTTGCCGTTGCTGCTGCTTCTTCTGGTTCCCTGCCATCTCATTCATCTTGTCATCCACATAGTTTTTGAAGAGCATCGGCAGAAAAAACCGGGTGACCAGCCTGATGACATAGAAAATGATGAAAAGGATCAGTAGGGTTCTTAATAATCCCATGTTGATTTTTTTTGCAAAGTTATAAAAAATCCAGAAATGAGTAATGAGTAATGAGTAATGAGCGGGATTTGGGTTTTGGGACTGGAGCATACACAAATCCCATGCTCACTCATTACTCATCACTCTTCACTCATCACTCATCACTTTTTTTCTTACATTTGCCTACCTTAATCATTTTAACCTAATCACATTCCTCTGCAATGAAGGGCGACAAGATCATATTGGGAATATCCCAGGGCGATATAAACAGCATCAGCTACGAAGTCATCATGAAATCACTGTCGGATAACCGCATCCTGGAGTTATGCACTCCCGTTGTTTACGGTTCTCCCAAAGTGGCTGCCTACCATCGTAAAGCGCTTAATCTCGAGAATTTCAGCTTCAACACGATCCGCACGGTCGACGAGGCTGTTGTCCGCCGCGCCAATATCATCAACTGCATCGATGATTCTGCCCGGGTGGAACTGGGCAAATCAACACCTGATGCAGGTGAGGCTTCCCTGAAAGCGCTCGAGGCGGCTGTCAAGGACCTCGGAGAGGGTAAACTGGATGCCCTCGTAACCGGCCCCATCAACAAATCAAATGTGAAATCGGAACATTTCAATTTCAACGGCCACACCGAGTTTTTTGAGACCCACTTCAAATCAAACGGTGTGCTCATGCTGATGGTCAATGAGTTTTTACGCATCGGGGTGGTCACTTCCCACATCCCCCTGGCCAAAGTCAATGAATATATCGTGCGCGACACCATCCTGAATAAGCTGCGGATACTGAGCCATTCACTCCTCAGTGATTTTACGATCCGCTCTCCCAGGATCGCCGTGCTGGGACTGAATCCTCACGCAGGAGACCATGGCCTGCTGGGTGATGAGGAAATCAAAGAGATCATTCCTGCCATTATGCAGGCGCAGGAAGAAGGCATACTGGCATTCGGGCCGTTTCCTGCCGACGGCTTTTTCGGGGCCGGCAGCTTCACCCAATTCGATGCCGTGCTCGCCATGTATCACGATCAGGGCCTTGTCCCCTTTAAAGCACTCAGCGTTGAAGGCGGAGTCAATTTTACTGCCGGACTTCCCGTGGTGCGCACCTCTCCTGCTCACGGGACCGCTTATGAGCTGGCCGGTAAGAACGAGGCTTCCGCTGATTCATTCCGGAAAGCCATTTACCTGGCCTGCGACATCTTCCGAAGCAGAAAACTATTCAAAGAAATGTCGGCAAATCCTCTGAAGCAGGTTGACATCTCAGAATCCTGATGCCTAATTGCTGCAATCATGTATGAATATATCGAAGGTTCACTTATTGAAAAGAATCCGACCTGCTGTACCATCGAAACGGGAGGCATCGGGTATTTTATTCAGATAACGCTCACCACTTTCAGCGGGATGGGAACAGGAACCCGCGTCAGACTCTATCTCCACCAGGTTATCCGGGAAGATGCCCATTTGCTCTTCGGCTTTCACACCAAACAGGAACGGGAAATGTTCAGGCAGCTGCTCACTGTTTCCGGCATAGGGGCCAACACCGCCCGCATGATGCTTTCATCCCTCACTTCTGAAGATGTCCGCCAGGCCATTCTCAGCGCCAATGTATCCCTGCTTCAGAGCATAAAAGGGATCGGCGCCAAGACCGCCCAGCGCGTCATCCTCGATCTGCGCGATAAAGTGACCAAAGATAAAACAGGTGAATTATTTCCGGTTAAGGACAATAGATTGAAAGATGAAGCGTTATCAGCTTTGGTAATCCTGGGTTTTAACAAGGGTGAGGCCGATAAGGTGATCAATAAGATTCTTCTTGCTGAAAAAAACCTGGCTCTTGAAGACCTGATTAAAAAAGCCCTGAAAGAGTTATAATTGCTTAAAATACCCTGAATTTGATCTATCGGCAGGTAAAACATATCATTGATAGTAAACCGCTTAAAAGTCCTTACTCCCGCATTCTTCCGGCAATCTGCCTGATCCTCCTTTCGGGATCACTTTTCTCGCAGACCGGGGCTACCGTGCAAACCGACACAGCCAAACTCCGTTATCCTTTCAGGGATGAGATCCGTTATCCTTTCTCCAATTCAGGTTTCACCTCGCCCCTCTACCTGAAGAATCCTTCCAACATCGAACAGAATATCCAGTTTGATCCGGCAACGGGACAGTATGTTTTTTCCGAAAAGATCGGGCGCCTCAATTACAGACCTCCTTCTTCCATGTCTCTCAGGGAATACATGGTGTATGACCGGCAGAATTCCGTCAGGAATTACTGGCTGCAGAAATCACGTGAAACCCTTACCCCGCAACAATCGCCCCTGCTCGGAAATATAAAAATGGGAGAAACCTTCGATAAGGTCTTCGGCACCGATGCCATCAGTATTGTACCGCAGGGATCCGCCGAACTTATTTTCGGCTATAACATGTCGCGTATCGACAATCCCGCCCTTTCAGAGAAAAACCGGAGAAACGGATCCTTTCTCTTTAAAGAAAAAATTCAGATGAACGTTACCGGCAGCATCGGTGATAAAATGCAGCTCGGCATCAATTATAACACCGAAGCCTCCTTCGACTTCGAAAACAAGACCAAGCTGGAATATACGGGCAAGGAGGATGAGATCATCAAGAAGATAGAAGCCGGTAATGTCTCTTTCAGCCTTCCGGGAACCCTGATCACCGGAAGCCAGAGCTTGTTCGGACTGAAAACCGACCTGCAGTTCGGAAAGCTTTTTGTAAGCTCCGTCTTTAGCCACCAGCGTGGACAATCACAGGTCATCGAAGTGAAAGGAGGCGCACAGGTGAGCGAATTCGAAGTGGATGTGGCTGATTACGACGCCAATCGTCACTTTTTCCTGTCGCAATACTTCAGGGACAATTACAATGCCTGGCTGTCCACACTTCCCTATGTGAACTCAGGGGTCAGGATCGAACAGATCGAAGTGTGGGTGACCAACAAATCAAGCTCCACCACCGATACCAGGAATATTCTGGCCCTGCTCGACCTGGGTGAGACTTACGGCCCCGATGGTGAACCCAACTTCTTCGGACAGCAGGCATTTATTCAGCCGGGCACTGCCTGGAATTCCCCGGTGAACAATGAACAAAACAACCTGTACAACGCCATCACCACACAGTATGCCGGTATCAGGACATTCAGCGATATCGCCGCCTTGCTGTCCCCGCTCGAAACCGCATTCAACTTTTACGGGGGCACGGATTTCGAAAAAATTGAAAACGCACGAAAACTCTCTGAAAGCGAATACAAACTCAACACTGAACTGGGTTACATCTCGCTGAATTCATCGTTGCGGTCCGACGAGGTGCTCGCCGTTGCCTACGTTTATACCTGGCAGGGCAAGACCTACCGGGTGGGTGAACTGTCCACCGATGGCATCAGCGCACCTAAAACCCTGGTTGTCAAATTGCTGAAAGGTACCAGCCTGACACCCAAATCCGGGACCTGGGACCTGATGATGAAAAACGTTTATGCCCTTGGGGCTTATCAGGTGTCCGGCACCGACTTCATCCTCGATATCCTGTATCGCAAGGACGAAACAGGTGTGCCGGTGAATTATATCGTCGAACCCCAGGCAGACTCCGCTTTCAACAGGAAGGTCCTGCTTCGCGTGTTGAAAATGGATAACCTCGACTCCCGGAATGAACCCAACGCCGACGGCAGATTCGATTTCATTGAAGGAACCACAATTACTTCCCGCGACGGGCGAATCTTTTTTACCCAGACGGAGCCCTTCGGCTCCGACCTTCGGAAAGCCATTACAGGTGGTAACTCCGGCAAGAATCCCATTGCCGACAAATATGTCTTCGAGGAGCTGTACGATTCCACGCAGACCAAAGCCAGACAAATCTCCAAGAAAAATAAGTTTTTTCTGTCCGGTACCTACCAGTCCTCCTCCGGCTCTGAAATCCAGCTCAATGCCATGAACATTCCCCAGGGATCTGTCAAGGTATCTTCAGGAGGAATTGCCCTGGTGGAGGGAAGCGATTATTCGGTGGATTACACCCTGGGCAGGGTGAAGATCATGAATGAAGGGCTCATTCAGTCCGGTGCGCCCCTTTCCATTTCACTCGAAAACAATGCCCTGTTCAATCTCCAGACAAAAACCCTTATTGGAACACATCTGGATTACAAGATTTCTGAAAACTTCAACATCGGCGCCACCGTGATGAACCTCACCGAACGGCCGCTCACCCAGAAAGTGAACATGGGCGATGAGCCCATTTCAAATACGATCTGGGGACTCAATACCAGTTACCGCACCGATTCACGTCTGCTGACCAAGCTTGTGGATAAGCTGCCGCTGATAGAGACCAAGGAAACCTCCTCCATTTCAGTGGATGCTGAATTTGCCCACCTGGTCCCCGGGCAGGCTAAAATTATCGGCGAGGGGGGGGTGGCCTATATCGACGATTTTGAAGGCACCGAAACCACCGTGGAGCTCAAAACCATGCAGTCGTGGTTCCTTTCAAGCACCCCGCGCCGGTTCAGCAACTCGGGAGCCCTGAATGACCTGAGGTACGGGTTCAACCGTTCCAAGCTGGCCTGGTATTCGATTGATCCGCTGTTCACCAGGAATGAAAGCCGCACCCCGGATAATATTACAGAAGAGGAACAGAATGATCCCTTCATCAGGGAAGTGCTGGAAACGGAAATCTTCAAGAATCGCGAAAGCGGCACCGGTTTTCAGAATACCCTGCTGGTCATGAACCTGGCCTATTACCCCCAGGAAAGGGGACCCTATAATTTCGATCCCACGATCACACCGCAGGGTTTCCTGCCGAATCCCCAGAACCGGTGGGGCGGCATTATGCGGGAACTCCAGACCAACGATTTTGAAACCTCCAACATTGAATACATCGAATTCTGGCTCATGGATCCTTTTGTGAAGGATTCGCTGCACGCGGGAGGTGATTTGTATTTCAACCTGGGGGAAGTGTCCGAGGATGTGCTGAAAGATTCCAGGAAATTCTTTGAAAACGGACTGCCCACCACGGATTCAATCACCAAGGTCGATACCAATACCGTATGGGGCAGGGTGCCCACCATTCAGAGTATCGTTAATTCGTTCGATTCAGATCCCAATAACCGGGCACGGCAGGACGTTGGCCTGGACGGACTGAGTGATGATGACGAACGCCTGAAATACAATGCATGGCTGAACAACCTGACTCCCGGTACGCCAATTTATGAAAGGGCATACAATGATCCTTCCAATGACAACTTCCGCTACTTCCTGAGCTCCGATTACGGCGATACAGCAGGCGTGATATCCCGGTACAAGGATTACAACAACACCCAGGGCAACTCTCCTACCACGGAGCAAAGCGGGGGAAATTTCGCAGCAGCCACCACACTGCCGAATACCGAAGACATCAATGACGATAACACCCTCAATGAAACGGATGCCTATTACGAGTACCACATCAGGCTTAACCCGGAGGAAATGAATTTTGAGAACAGTTACATCACCGACATCGTCAGGGGCAAGGAGGTTAACTGGTACCAGTTCCGCATCCCGATTGATGATTATGAAGGCAAATACGGCAACATCGAGGATTTCAAATCCATCCGGTTCATGCGTATGTATCTGACCGGTTTTGCCGATCCGATCATCCTGCGCTTTGCCGAGCTGCACCTGGTGCGTTCGGAATGGAGAAAATATGAGGGCAACGTGGCCGAAGGCGGACCTTCGGTTACCGATCAGTATGAACCCGGGAGTTTTGAGATTACCTCGGTGAACATCGAGGAAAACTCGGCCAAATCACCGGTCAATTATATCCTGCCTCCGGGCATCGATCGCGTGGTGGATCCCAGTCAGCCCCAGGTGGCGCAGCTGAATGAGCAGTCCATTGTTTTCAAGGTACGGGATCTGCCCGACGGGGATGCCCGTGTTGCTTACAAGAACATGAGCATGGACCTCCGCCAGTATAAAAAGCTGAAAATGTTCGTTCATGCGGAAGCCCTGATCGATCAGCAGCTGAACGACTACGATATGACGGCTTTTATCCGTCTCGGATCTGACCAGACCGACAACTATTACGAATACGAGGTGCCCCTTGAACTCACCCCGCATAATTCCAATTATGGCGATGGGGACAGGCGGATTGTCTGGCCCGACAGCAACCTGATCGAAATCAACCTCGATGATTTTGTCGGTCTGAAAGTGGAACGTGATGATGCCATCGGTGAGCGACCCGACCTGTTTGACAAGCTCAGGGTGTACAGAAAACGCTCAGGCAAAAATCTCATGAAAATAAAAGGAACTCCGAACTTCAGCAATATCAGGACCATACTGATCGGAGTCCGCAATGCAGGTGATGATGACAATGTCTATCCGAACGATGGATTGTCCAAATCCGCTGAGATCTGGTTCAATGAGTTGCGACTCACCGATTTTAACAACAAGGGAGGCTGGGCGGCCAACGCCCGCGCGCAGGTGCGGCTGGCTGACCTGGGTATCCTGTCGGTAGCCGGAAGCACCTCCAAACCGGGATTCGGAAGCATTGAACAAAAAGTGGACGACAGGAACAAAGAGGAAACCAACCAGATTGATGTTTCCTCCAATATTGAGCTGGGAAAACTCCTTCCGGAAAAATCCAAGGTATCCGTGCCCCTGTATGTCGGCGTTTCCAAAATCACAGTAACTCCCGAATACTCTCCGAAAGAACCTGACCGGCTGCTCAGGGATGTTATCAACGAAGCCTCCACCCGAGAGGAACGACGTGAGATCAAGGAAGTTTCCCAGGATGTCATCCAACGGAACAGCATAAACCTTACCAATGTAAGGGTGAACCGCGAATTCGAAAAATTCCGCCTGCTCTCGCCCTCCAACTTTTCAGTTACTGCCGGTTATTCCGAAACCCAGGCGCACAGCTATGAAGTGGAACGAAACAATACCATTCAGTATGGACTTGCCTTCAATTATATTTACAATGCCCGGCCTAAGATCTTTACTCCCTTCAAAAACAGCAAGGGTCTTAAATCGCCCTACCTGCGTTTCATCAAAGATTTCAATATTTCACCGCTCCCCAGCCGCTTGGCATTCCGCACTGACTTCGACCGCAGATACAATGAAATCAAAATGCGTAATATTTACGATGACCGTGATATTCTTCTCGATTCCACGGTGAGCAAGGATTTTGTATGGAATCGGGGTTATGAACTCAACTGGGACCTTACCCGATCGCTGAAATTCGACCTGATGATCAACAATCAATCCCGTATTGATGAGACTCCCGGTGCCTACGACCTCTTCCGCAAAGGGAACAACAGGGAATGGTCCCGG
Organism: Bacteroidales bacterium; assembly: GCA_041737175.1. Classification (GTDB taxonomy): domain Bacteria; phylum Bacteroidota; class Bacteroidia; order Bacteroidales; family UBA10428; genus UBA5072. Next base: position 51,097 of record JBGSSF010000002.1, on the reverse strand, counting down.
TCGGTCTGGAACAGCATCCTCAACGGAGGACGTTCGATCAATTACCAGCATAGTTTCAACACTACCTATAGCCTTCCGCTGAGCAAATTCCCGGTCCTGAGCTGGACTTCGCTTTCACTCCGGTACAACTCAACCTATCAGTGGAATGAGGGACCTGTTTACCAGGGCTCCCGGTCACTCGGCAATACGATCACAAACTCCAATACCATCCAGGCCAATTCAACCTTCAACCTCACAGGGCTTTACAGTAAGTCGAAATACCTCAAAAAAATCGAGTCCAAGTATTCCGGGACAAAAAAGCCCGAGGCCGAAGCACGTATGAAGTCCGTTTCCTACAGTCGCGAGAACTTCTTCCTGCGCACCAAAACCCCGAGAAACATTTCCCATAAGCTGAAAACCGAAAAGATCACGGTGAAGGTCACCGATAAAGAGGGACAGGAAATCAAAGTGGACTATGCTGTCCTCGATGAAAACCGGATCAGCATTGTGGCCGATACAAACTATTCCGGACTCCTGGTGGAAGTAGAGGGCCAGGTTGCCGCCGGTGAAAATCCAATGGTGTTCCTTGCCGAAAACTCCCTGCGGTTCCTCACCGGACTGAAAAATATTACCGTTTCCTATTCCCTGTCGGGTGGCACCACGGTCATGGGTTTCCTGCCCACACCCAATGTGGCGGGATTCAACACGGGCGACACCTATAAGGGCGCTCCGGGTCTGCCATTCCTGCTGGGAGTTCAGGACAGGCAATTTATCAAAGATGCCGCATCCAACGGATGGCTTACCAGGAACGAAGCCTTCACCAATCCGTATACGATGTCAAAAACCGAGAACCTCAACATCAAAGGAACTTTTGAACCCTTTAAGGGATTCCGGATTGAACTCACAGGTACTCGAACCTATACCGACTTTACAAGCGAATACTTCCATTACTATGATTCTGTTGAAACCGACAACGGTTTTTATTTCAACAACCGGATGATCAACGGCGGCTTTTCCATCACTGTCATCACCATCGGATCAGCCTTTGAAAAGCTCAAAAGTGATAACGGTTTCCGGTCAGCCTCTTTTGAACGCTTTAAAAGCTACCGGCAGACCATATCACAACGGCTGTACGCCAACCGGCTGAACAACAACGGTTACAATTACCAGGGAACCATACAGCGCACCATTGAACCGGGCTATACCGATGGTTACGGATCCACTTCCCCCGAAGTTATTATCCCCGCATTCCTGTCGGCTTACACGGGAAAGGATCCCCGCCGGACAGTCCTGGAACCCTTTCCCGGATACCTCAGCATACTTCCCAACTGGCGGCTTACCTTCGACGGCCTTTCTAAACTCGACTGGGTAAAGCAATACATCAAATCCATCAACATCATACATTCCTACCGATCGGTTTACAGCGTTAATTCATTCACCACCAACTTCCTGTATGAGAAAGACGACCGGGACGGTTTAGGCTATATCCGGGATTACCAGGATAACTTTATACCCGAGCTTCAGCTCAGCACAGTGTCCATCCGGGAAGATATGAATCCCCTGATCGGTTTTGACGCCAACTGGGTGAACAGTCTCATTACCCGCGCTGAATTCAGGAAATCACGCATTCTGGTGCTGAGCATGGCGAACAATCAGCTCACGGAGAGCCTGAACAACGAGCTGATCATCGGTGCAGGTTACAGGTTTAAGGAAGTTCCCATCAAATTGGGCGAAAAGGCTTATAAAAGCGACCTGAATTTGAAATTCGACCTTTCCGTGCGGGATAATAAAACCATTATCCGGTATCTTGCCCAGACGGAAGACGATGAAAGCGACCAGATCACTACAGGTGACAGGATATTCAAGGTTATGTTTACTGCTGATTACCTGCTGTCCCCCCGGTTCAACCTGCAGTTCTTCTTTGACCGTACCCTGAATAAGCCCCATACTTCGCGTTCGTTCCTCCGGGTGGATTCAAACATAGGATTCAGCCTGCGTTTCACCCTTTCGCAGTAAATTTCACATGAAAAGAAATATTTCCTCTCAGGAAATATCATTACTTTTATACGGATTTTATTTGTTTTGCTGAGGGCCCTTCGACTCCGCTCAGGGTGACTGGTGTGTCACATTGAGCAATTCAATGTCATGCTGAGCGTAGTCGAAGCAAATTTGAACAACCATTTACAATTCATAATTCATAATTAACCATTACCTCCATGAACATTCCTTCCGATTTACACTACACAAGCGATCATGAATGGATCAAGATCAACGGCAACACAGCCCTTGTCGGCATCACCGATTTCGCCCAGGGGGAACTGGGGGATATCGTATTTGTTGAAATTGAAACCTTAGGCAGCCATCTTGAGAAAGGAAGCACATTTGGCTCCATTGAGGCGGTCAAAACAGTCTCTGATCTGTTTATACCCTTATCCGGCAAGGTTTTGGAGATCAACAGCAAAATCAATGCGTCACCGGAAGTGATCAACATGGACCCCTATGGAGCAGGCTGGCTCATCAAAATGGAAGTGGATGATCCCGCCCAGGTGAGCGACCTGATGGATGCAAAAGCCTACGCATCCATGATCAATGCCTGATTTTCATTTAATGAACTTATTTTATACGTATGAAACCAATCATACCCGCGGTTGATCGTGAACTCCTTGAAGCGGAACTGACAGAAGAGAAACTGTTGCGAAACACCAACAACGGCAACAACCTGCTTTATGTGGTAACCCATCATGACTCCCCGAACATCATGACCGAGATCGGCCGGCTCAGGGAGATCTCCTTCAGGGTGGCCGGCGGAGGAACAGGCAAGGAAGTGGATATCGACACATATGATACCATGCCCAACCCTTACAAGCAATTGATCGTATGGGACCCTGCTGAAAAGGAGATCCTTGGAGGTTACCGGTATATCGCCTGCTCTGAATTGGGAGAGGATAATGACGGCAATTGCAATCTTGCCACGGCAAGATTGTTCAGATTCTCCAAAAAATTCAGGGAAGAGTACATGCCGCATATGATTGAGCTGGGACGATCATTTGTGCAGCCATCCTACCAGGTGACCAACCGGAAAGGCAAGGGACTTTATGCCATGGACAACCTGTGGGATGGACTGGGAGCTATATGGATGAGGTATCCCGATGTAAAGTACTTCTTCGGAAAAGTCACCATGTATACGACTTTCAATACCGCAGCCCGCGACCTGATTCTCTATTTCATGAATAAATATTTTCCCGACCGGGATAATCTTGTAAAACCTTTTGAACCGCTGAAATTTGCCACGGATATCAAACTGATCGAATCCATCCTTTGCGGAAACAATTACCAGGAAGATTACAGGCTGCTATCGCAAAATGTCAGGGCCAGGGGTGAAACCATACCTCCCCTGATCAATGCATACATGAACCTTTCCCCAACCATGAAAGTCTTTGGCACGGCCATGAATTATTCGTTCGGCGATGTTGAGGAAACTGCCATTATGGTGACGTTGAATGACATGTATGTCGAAAAGATCGAAAGGCACATCAAAACCTATAACCGGGATTCCGGTAATTAATTAGCCTGACTATTCATGGTGCATCGAGAATATAGCTGGGAATCCTATGATCTGCTTCCGTTGTTCGGCCAAAGCTGGACACCTGACGGAAAACCGCGTGCAGTCATTAACCTGGTACATGGCTTTAAGGATCACAGCGGCAGGTATGAGAAATGGGCTACTCGCTTTACCGAAAACGGTTATGGCGTGATTGCCGTTGATCTCAGGGGTCATGGACGTTCCGGAGGCCGGAGAGGATACGCCCCGGGATTTAAAAGTTATCTGAAGGATGTTGAGGTTATGAACCGGAAGGCAATAGACCTGTTTGAAGGTGTTCCGCATGTCCTTTACGGACACAGCCTCGGAGGCAACATTGTTGCCAACTACCTGATCAACGGAGTTCTGCTGCCGGAGGCAGGTGTGATTACATCACCCTGGTTTTCACTCGCTTCCGGATTACCCGTATTCAAAAAGATCATGGCGCAAACCATGAGGTATGTCCTGCCGGGACTCCTGGTTCGCTCCGAGCTGGAAGCTGAAGGGCTGTCCCGCAAAAGGGAAGTGGTGGACGCTTATCTCAGGGATCCGCTCGTGCACAATTCCATCCTGCCCCGTCTTTATTTCGAGATAGAAGACTCCGGCCTCAAAGCATCCCGGAGCATTTACAAAATCAATGTTCCCCTGCTGGTGATGCACGGCACCGATGACCGCATCACCTCCGTCAAACTTACCCGGAATTTTGTTATGAATGCCGGGAACCGCACCACCTATAAAGAATGGCCCGGCGCTTACCATGAATTGCACAATGACATCCTGGAACAGGAAGTTTTTGATTTTGTGTTGAATTGGCTGAACAACCGGTTTTCAGAAAAATCCTGACGGATCATGGATAAATTCCGCACACGGGTTGACATTGCTGAACCTGCGGGGAAGATGGGCTATAAGGCAAAAAGCCTTTGGATGGGTTCCTGCTTCTCCGACACCATCGGAAAAATCATGGCCGGCCATAAATTCCCGGTTCTTTTAAATCCGTTCGGTACCCTGTTTAATCCTTTTTCTGTGATGGACAACCTGCGGCGCCTGATCTCGGGACACGCATTTACCAGCGATGATCTGCATTACAACGACGGCCTTTGGTTCAGCTTCAGCCATTATACCGGTTTTGCCCACCCCGACGCCGATGCATGCCTTTCCGCCATGAATGATTCGCTAAAAACAGCCTCGGACTGGCTGAAGCAATCTGACTTCCTGCTGCTCACTTTTGGCACTTCCCGGATCTACCAGCTGAAAGAATCAGGTCTGATTGTGGCCAACTGCCACAAGATACCTTCGGTTTCTTTTACATCAAGGCTTGCAGAACCCGCCGAAATCATCCAAAGTTGCGATGTTGCCATGTACGAGCTCCGGCAAATGAATCCCGCCATACAGGTGATCTTCACCCTGAGCCCTGTAAGACATTGGTCCGACGGAGCGGAAAGCAACCAGCTGAGCAAATCCATCCTCCATTACAGCATGCATGAGATCCTGAAAAAGTATGACCGTGCCCATTACTTCCCGGCCTATGAAATATTCATGGATGAATTGCGTGATTACAGGTTCTATGCCGCCGATATGCTCCATCCGTCCGAACAGGCCAGCCGGTATATCTGGGAAAGGTTTACAGAAACATGGATTGACAAAGTGTCTCAAAAAATCATGGCCGATGTGACAGCCGTTATGAAGGCTGCCGGTCACCGGCCACTACACGCTGAATCAACTAACCATAAACAATTCAAGCACAATACCCTTCAACAGATCGAACACCTTACCGCCATGTACCCTTTCCTTGATTTCAGTAACGAAATTGCTTTATTGCAACTGTAATATCTTGTTAAAACCCATGTCTTAAATTCTCTATCGGAATTACGCTCAGTTCCCTGATATCTTCCGGATCGGTATAATCATACTGGTACAATCCGTCGGTACCGATCATGATCAGTACGTCCCCCGCCGGTATCACATCCCAGGCGTTGATATCGCCATACTGCGCAATTTTCCTCTGGTCGATCAGCAGAGGATTGGTAGCATCGTACACTTTAAGTCCGGCATCTCCGTCACATACAAAAAGAATGTTGTCATCGATCCCCAGTCCGTATGGTTCTTCCATGGGATATTCTTTCAGCAGCTTCGGAGTATAGATATCCGAAATGTCAATGACATCGAGCTGGCTGAGATTATCACCGCACAGGTTGCCTGCCCGCAGGGTAACATAGGCAAGATTCCCTTCAACTACAACGGGATCACAGCTGCTGGCATGCCAGAAGATAGAAATATACTCGGGATTGGAGGGATCGGAAAGACTGTAAATGTACATGCCGGTGGTGCTCCCCAGGAACAGTTTCTGTTCATAGGGGAATAGGGTCTCTATGTTCCAGCCGACATACAATTCCTTTTCCGGCAAGGGATTATCTGACTCGGAAATATTGAAAAGTCGCAGCATATAGCTGTCCACAGTATACAGGTAGTTGTCATATACCGTGAACCTGGCCAGTGAACCGCCTGTTCCCGTGTTCGTTTTCCCGGTGCTGCCTGCTGAGGCGCTGTAACTGTTGAGAAATACCATGTCCTCCCTCCATACCGGGTATACCCGGTAGTTGGTATTGACTTCTTCAGCGGTCATCACGCGTTCCGTGGTCTTCCATCCGGTGACTACCCCCAGACGCTCATCCACAAATTCCGCCACGCCGTCTTCACAAACAGGGATCATATAGGGAAACGCATCGGCTATGCGTTTAACTTCCTGAATGTTGTTCATATCGCTGATATCAATAGCTACCAGGTCAATGTAGCTGTCGGCATAAAGGATATCATCCTTCACTGCCAGGTCAACATTCCCCGGTATTTCGATAAACCTGACAATTTCAGGGGCTTCGGGATTGCTGTTGTTGATCACATGGATCCCTTTCTGGTATTCATTCACAAAAATGTAGTTGTCTTTAAAATAGATCTTGCCGGGATGCACGATTTCCTGGCCTTCCGCAACTTTCAGGGAACTGCGGAGATCTTCATAGGCGAGGTATACAGGTTCATTCACCAAAAAGGTCTCCTCAATTTTATCCTTGCAGGAGATCATTGTAACCGGAATAATCATCAGGATGAGTAATCTCAGGTAGGTTTTCATGTGGTTTAATTTTGGTTTCTTACAGGATGGATAAAAAGGCCGAAAGGTTGCGTATTCAAAATTTTTACGCAACTTTCAATCCCGAAATAACATCTTGCAATGGCAACCCTTACAAAAGTCATCACCATGAAAAGACTGCTTGTTTTCTTCCCGGCCCTGCTGCTGATGCTGACATCCTCTGCCCAGAATGCCGGATACATGAACTTCACAACCTTCGGCATACTGGCGGGAACTTCCTCCGATAAAAATCCGGCCCCGCTGAGTGTCATCATGGAACACAATTACCGTTTCAATAAAACGCTGGCACCCGGAATCATGATGGGTATCGAGCAATTGAATGAAAATCTCATGCCCGTGGCCCTGAATCTGAAATTGTTCGTACCCGCCAACCGGTGTTCTTTCTTTTTTGCCGGCCTGGGAGGATACTCGGTTTCGCTCGAGAAACCCGGTACCGAAGGCATTCAGAAAGCAAAGGGAGGTGTGCTTGCCGGATTGGAAACCGGCCTGATCATACCGGTGAACGGCTGTTCCTCAGTTGTGATAGCCATTGGGTACCGCTATAACGAACTGAACTACGATTTGGAAGACTGGTGGGTGGGTGAATATGAAAGAAAAATGAAACTAAACCGGTTTTCATGCAGAATAGGGATCTCAATACATTGAAAATCGGATTGGAAGCTGTTAACATCAGCCATACCACCTCACCGATCGAAAAAGTCCATAAATTTACAGATTACTCCGCGCTCCTGATAAATGCGCTGCTGTAGCCCATTTTTTTGACGCTTTCCAGCATTCCGGCAGCCTCTTCCTCACTCCTGAATTCACCCGTGGTGTACCTGCAGAAATTATCCTCTCCCTTTTTCACAGTGATTTCCATGATATCGCTGAATTTCGACAAATCAACCACCGGTCCGGGTACGGCAAATATCTGAATGGTATAGCGGGGATCCGGATTCCTGTTTCGTATGAAAGCGTCGAGATATCCTTTACTGATCATGTTTTCCAGTGTCATCGCGGCTTCCTGTTCCCGGGTTGTCGTTCCTACGGTATACCTGTACCACCGGTCGCTGCTGTAAACAACCCTCAAATCGGGCACTCCGGTAAAGTGATCCAGGTCAACAGGCTTTCTCAGGGCCATGATTTGGATAGAGTAGGCAGCAGGAGCAGCGGCAGGGGCAGCGGCAGCAGCAGGAGCAGGAGCAGCGGCAGGAGCAGGAGCAGGTTCGGGAATAGTTTCTGCTATTTCTTCTACTGCTACTGCCGCTGCTACTGCTGCTTCTTCTTCAACTGCTACTGCCGCTGCTGCTGCTGCTTCTTCTTCTGCTATTTTTTCAACAGCCACTGCTACTGCTACTGCTGCTTCTTCTTCTCCCACTCTCCCCATCTCCTCTTCTCTTTGTCTTTCTTCCTCAAACCACATCACCGCATACACATCCCTTCCCCCGTAAGAATCCGGCCCAACAAAGGAATAATACGCAGAGGTGCCGTCTCCAACCGGAAAGTAAAACAGATTATTGTCAGTGGTGTTTACCGGGTAACCAAGATTCACAGCGCCTCCTGAGACACCCAGGGAATAACTGAAAACATCATATCCGCCGATGCCCTCGTGGCCTTCCGAACTAAAGAATAAAACCTGTCCGTCATCGGAAACAAAAGGGGTCTCCTCATTAAAAGGAGTATTCACACCGGGGCCCAGGTTCACCGGCTTACCCCATTCCCCTTTGGAGGTCATGACCGACTTGTAAATATCCAGATCACCCTCCCCTCCTTTCCGGTTACTTGTGAAATACAGCGTATTGTTGTCAGGTGAAAAACTTGCATGTGTCTCCTGCAAATTGCTGTTGATTGTCTTACCCAGTGGTTCAACTTTCGACCACCTGCCTTTGCTGAAATGGCTTATGTAAATGTCCGAATTCACAGGATCATCCAGCGCAAGCAGCATGGTGAGCCCGTCGGACGACAGGTCGCAGGTTTTCATAAAGTTCCCTGTGCCCAGGACCGTAGTGATATTTTTGGAGGCCGTCCAGCCGCTATCGGCATGTGTTGATATCCAGATCTCATACCCTTGCTTGCCCGGAGAAGTATACGCCAGGGTTTTACCATCGGCCGACACCACGGCGTTGAAATTAGGCCGGGCGTCGTTGATCTTGTCGCCCAGGTTAACAGCATTGAATCCTACGGGAAACGCCTGCATCTCCTTGGCCAGGTTGCAGTTTCTGATATACTGATCGGCCACCTGCCTGTTGTAATCGTCACCCTTGTCGAGATACTCCTTGAATTTATTGTAGGCATCAATGGCCTTATCGAGTTCATTATTCACCCGATAGGCACTACCCAGCGTGAAATAGGATTCAAACGAGGTGTTTTCCTCTTTCAGCGAGTTGGGATTGTAATTCGCCGATATCTTCTGCACCGCTTCTTCAAGATAGGGAATCGCTTTCACCTTATCATTCTCAGAATTCAGGTAACAAATCCCAATGGAGTGTTTTATATCGGCGTTCTCAGGCTCTGTTTTAAGTATTTTCAGACAAAGGTCAAGTGCCTTGTCATATTCCTTCAGCATCAGGTAATAATCCACATCGAGCTTCATTTCATTATTTTTCGAAGAAGTCTGCGCCGACAGGGATATTCCGGTAATACAAAGCCATATAAACAAAGCGGTTTTCATCATTTTGATCCCGATTGTAAACACCTCCTGTAATCGTTTTGTTACTAACAATTTAAATATAAATCATTTTTAAACAGTTTGTAACGAACTTACCAAGATAATATTAACAATGCCGTAAGGATAACCGCATAATCTCCCTATTTTTCTTGATTTTACCTTACAGATTTGATAATTTTAGTGTAGCAATCTTTAATCTTCAATCTTAAATCTTAAATCTTCAATCTACAACCATGCCCCACTCACTCACCCTATCCCTCTGCCTCCTCCTCGCCTGCTGCACAGGCCGGTCGCAACCCACCTCTGATTTCGCGGATCAAAGGCAGATGATGGTCAGGCTTCAGATTGAAGCACGGGGGATAAAAGATCCGCGGGTGCTGAATGCCATGCGGAAGGTGGAAAGGCATCTGTTTGTTCCTTCTGAACAGGCATCCAGGGCCTATGGCGATTATCCGTTGCCGATCGGATACGGACAGACCATTTCACAACCTTATATTGTGGCCTTTATGACCGAGGCGCTTGGGATCATGCCCGGTGAAAAAGTGCTGGAAATAGGGACAGGTTCAGGTTACCAGGCAGCTGTCCTTGCTGAGTTATGCGATTCGGTGTTCTCGGTAGAGATAGTTCCCGCCCTGGGCGAAAGGGCCGGCAACCTGCTCACCATCCTGGGCTATAAAAATGTTTTCGTGAGGGTTGGCGACGGTTACCAGGGTTGGGCCCGGCATGCTCCTTACCAGGCGGTTATTGTTACCTGCTCCCCCACGCATATTCCCCTGCCGCTCATTGAACAGCTCGCTGAGGGAGGCAGAATGATAATCCCCGTCGGACCGATGTACAGCCAGGAACTGGTTGTGCTGGTGAAGAAGAAAGGTAAGATGACCCGAAAAAGTGTGCTGCCGGTAAGGTTCGTGCCTATGGTCAATTCGGAACAACAGGGGTATTGATTTACTGGTTATTGACCACGGTTTCTCCGAATCCCACATGCCCTTCATAGGAAATGCCCTGAATGATGAACCGGTAATCACCGTTGATCAGGGGCTTGTCAAAGACAATCCGCGCTGTGCCGCTCTGGCCTGTTGTGATTACAGGTTCCCATACCAGGGTATAATTGTCTTCCGGCTCATCCTCAGTCCGGTACCGGGGCTGGTAAAACTGGCGCGGTTTGCTGTAACCCAGCATGCCGAATTCCACCACGCCTCTTTTCATAAATTGTCCTCTTTTGGTATAGATCGCAATGACTCCGTTTCCTCCCCTCACGCCATAAATGGCGGAACTGGGCCCTTTCAGAATCTCAACACGGTCGATGTCTTCAACCGGAATGGCTTTTACGGCACCAACATCAATCGTTGGAACACCATCAATGAGAAACAGGGGCTGGTTGCTTCCCATGATGGAGTTGATGCCCCTGATGAAGACCTGGTCGCCGGAGATGTTTACACCCGGGACCCTGCCTTTCATCACTTCGAGAATATCCCTGCTTCCTTCGGGGAACTGATCTGACCTGAGCACATAATCGGGGTCACCGTGCAGACTCGGGATCTGGTTCCTCTCTTCTTCCTTTAAACGTTCCTGTTCCTGGTTGTAAGCCTCCCTGGCTTCCACGGCCCTCTCGATCCGGTAAGCCTTATTATCCCTTTCTGACTGTGTGGTAAGCTGGTAATCGCCCTGCTGTTCCATTACTTTGCCGGGGATTTCGTCAGGCAGCACAATGAGCAGATTCCTGCGCCCCGAAGGGCGCCAGGCCTCGATCTTCACATTCACTGTATCATAATACACCAGGTTTTCAAATATAAAATAACCCTTGTTGCCCGTTTGCTGGGTAAAGACATCGTTGTAGGCATCCAGGATGGACAGCTGTACTTTGCAGTTCTTCAGGGGTATGCCAAAAAAATCCCGGGTGATCTGCCCGACAACTGTCAGCCCTTTTTCTTCATGGTATTTGATCTTCGGGTATTCATCAGCCAGCAGGCTCTTCCAGCTGAATCTTCTCCAGCCCTGGGTCAGCATGAGATTATCCAGTGCCTTCAAAGTTTCCGGCGAATGATCTTTGAAATAATCCATCGGATCCTCAATGTATCCTTTCAGGTCAGAGCCAATCAGCAGGTTGCTGATGATGTTATCCTGGTTATGCTGTGGCTGCCGGATGATTTCACGGGTAATGGAAAGCGAGAGATTGGCCGGCAGAGGCTTATCCTCCAGGTCGGTGGTGCTGACGGTGAGATAAATCTTTCTTCCTTCTTCCGTAAGGGTATCTGTCGGTGTTAACCTGATATTCATATGATTCCTGTGATTCACAAAAACCAGCCTTTCTGCCAGGGGCTCGCTCCTTCCCGAAAAGGCCGTGATTTGCATAATGCCCCCCGGAACTCTGGTTGTCGGAATTTCAGCGACGGCCTCCCCGTTTTCAAGTCTCAGAATATGGCCGTAATAGATGTTTCCCCCGGTTTGTCCGGTTATAATGACCTCATTTGCGGTCGGATCGGAAGTGAATGGACGGTTTGTCCGCAACGATACAACGGCTTTATCCGGATAAGGGGTTACACGCATGATCAACCCGGTTTCGAGAGGCTCAGGCAGTGTAACTTTCAGCTCTTTCTCCTTCAGGGGTATCACGGCGTGGTATTTCCTGCCTTTTTCGGGCTTCAGTGAAAAGGTGCCGATTCCTTTGCTGAAACTCCTGAAAGTGGCTGCCGTGTTCCCGGCATCATCAACTACCCTGCCTTCAACGTCGGTTCCTTTTCCGAGCCGGTTGACCGCCTTGAAACCTACAACGCTCTCAAGTCCGGCTACCAGATCACCGCCCTCCGGCATGAACTGTATATCCAAATCTTCCTCAAGCTTTTCCAGGTTGTCGAGTTCTTTCTTGTTAATTCTGGCTTGCTTGGGCGATATCAGTTTCCTGTATCCCGGATTCAGCAACTGAAAATTCTGGCTGTAGTAGAAATCAGCGTCAAAATTCTGCATCCACGAAGTGTATGCCCTGATCTGATAAAGACCTTCAGCCAGGGTGTCCGACAGGGTGAAGTCACCTATGCCGAATCCGCTGAACATTTGAAAACGCTTGATCTGAACACGGGTTTTGGCGGGACTGATCAGCTCAACGTACAGGTTGGTACTGAGTGTATCAGGCATATGATTGATGCCGTTTACCAGGTATGCCTTTACCCACATGTCCTCACCGCCCCGGTATACGGGTTTGTCGGTATGCAGGAATACCTTCTGCTGGGGGTACATATAGGTGAATTTCTGCAGGGCGCTCCTGATCTTCCTGTAACGGGCATCTTCATCAGCAAATCCTGCCAGAACAAGAACTACCACGCTCAGAATCAGGAAAAACCATCTCGGGAAAGGTCTGTGGAGATTCATGGTGATTGGTTTTGATAGAAGTAATAAACACGTAAACGACCTAAAAGTTAGTGAATTTTTAAATATGCTTCGACTCCGCTCAGCATGACTGCACGACTGCACGACTGCATGACTGCATGACTGCATGACTGCATGACTGCACGACTGCATGACTGCACGATTGCACGACTGCACGACTGCATGACTGCATGACTGCACGACTGCACGACTGCACGACTGCACACGCGTGTCACCCTGAGCGGAGTCGAAGGGTTGCTTTCCTAACATATGACATTTCAATATGATTTTACCCCACCGGAATATCAGTAGTTCCTCCAATTTATTATTTTTGCATGTCTTAACTCATAAAAACCCAAAAACTACCCTATGTCAGGTCATAGTAAATGGTCCACCATCAAGCGTAAAAAAGGCGCACTCGACGCCAAAAGAGGAAAAATCTTTTCGCGCATTGTCAAGGAAATACAAATGGCAGTCAAGGAAGGCGGTGCCTCCCCCGAAGGCAATCCCCGCCTCCGCCTGGCCATACAGAACGCCAAAGGTGCCAACATGCCCAAGGAGAACGTCGACCGGGCCATCAACAAGGCGAGCAATGAAAGTGCCAACCTGCAGGAGGTCACTTTTGAGGGTTATGCGCCCGGTGGAATTGCCATATTCATTGAATGCCTCACCGATAATAATACCCGTTCGGTATCCAATATCCGCGCCATATTCAACAAACGCGGTGGCAACCTGGGCACCAATGGTTCCCTGGCTTTTATTTTCGACCACAAGGGCGTTTTCACCGTACCCAAAGGAAAACTCGATCCGGAATCCTTTGAGCTCGAGATGATCGACGCAGGTATTGAGGATATTGACCTGAATGATGATGTGTTTGAAATCACCACCGCCGTGGAAGATTTTGGAAAGGTGCAGAAGAAACTCGATGAAATGGGGGTTAAAATAGAAAATGCGCAGCTGCAGCGCATCCCCAACGATACCAAGGTTCTCGATCTCGAATCATCCCAGAAAGTGCTCCGGATTATCGAGGAATTCGAAGATGTGGATGACGTGCAGTACGTTTACCACAACCTCGAAATGACGGAGGAGCTGATGAAGGCGTTGGAATAGGCTGTAGGGGTTTAGGCTGTAGGCTGTAGGCTGAAAGCCTATGGGCATGTGATTTGGGAGTGTTCTTCCTATAGCCTATAGCCTATAGCCTACAGCCTACAGCCTTTTTTTTCATTTATATTTTGAAATATGATTTTTATCATTATATTTGCCCCCTGAATAACTGAAAAATGGAAAACAGGGTTATCATTCTTGGTATTATTTTGCTCGGTCTCCTTCATAAACCGTCATGAGAATGGTATACCTGAAACAAGGATAATAAATAAGAGCCATTCTCAACCGGGAATGGCTCTTTTGATTAATTACTAAAACCATAACACCATGAGCAACAGGTTGTACATCTTCGACACGACGCTCCGGGACGGAGAACAGGTCCCGGGCTGCCAGCTGAACACAGTGGAAAAAATTGAAGTAGCCAGGGCACTCGAAGCACTAGGTGTGGATATCCTCGAAGCCGGATTTCCCATATCAAGCCCCGGGGACTTTCACTCGGTCGAAGAAATTTCCAAGGTTTTGAAGGAACCGGTCATCTGCGCCCTCACGCGTGCCGTTGAAAAAGACATCGACGTTGCCGCGGATGCGCTGAAATATGCAAAGCGGAAACGCATTCACACGGGCATTGGCACCTCGCCTTACCACATCAAATATAAATTCAACGCCACTCCCGACGAGATCGTGGAAAGAGCTGTGGCTGCAGTGAAATACGCCAAGAAATACGTGGAGGACGTTGAGTTCTATGCCGAGGATGCGGGACGCAGCGACAACGAATACCTGGCCCGCGTAATTGAAGCGGTTATCAAGGCCGGAGCCACGGTGGTGAATATTCCGGATACTACCGGGTATTGCCTCCCCGAGGAATTCGGTCAGAAAATCAAATACCTCGTTGAAAATGTGAAGGGCATTCACAAAGCCGTGATATCCACCCATTGCCATAACGACCTGGGTATGGCAACGGCAAACACGGTCTCGGGTGTGATCAACGGAGCCAGGCAGGTCGAGGTCACCATCAACGGCATAGGAGAAAGGGCCGGCAATACTTCACTCGAAGAAGTGGTGATGATCATGAAAAGCCGCAAGCATCTCGACATTGAAACTGCCATTGCCACGGAAAATATTTACAAAACAAGCCGCATGGTATCTTCCCTGATGAACATGCCTGTACAGCCCAACAAAGCCATTGTTGGCCGTAATGCCTTCGCCCATTCATCCGGCATCCACCAGGATGGCGTGTTAAAAAACCGGGAGAACTACGAAATCATTGATCCGGTGGCCGTGGGCATCAGCGAATCCATCATTGCCCTCACCGCCCGCAGCGGCAGGGCAGCGCTGAAGCACCGCCTTCAGAACCTGGGCTACAGGATTGAAGGAGAGGAACTGGAGCGTGTATATGAGAAATTTCTCGAAGTGGCCGACCGGAAAAAAGAAGTGAAGGATGAAGACCTTGAAATGCTGGTTGGCAACGAGGAAGCCTTTGGCGGTAAAGCCATCAGGCTTGAGCACCTGCAGATCATTGCCGGAAAATCATCCATCCCCATGGCTGCTGTCACCCTGAACATCAATGGTGAGAAATTCACCGCCACGGAATCCGGTAACGGTCCGATTGATGCAGCATTCAAAGCCGTCCGCTCCATTGTAAGGCACAACATCAGGCTCGAGGAATTCCTGGTTCAGGCGATCACCCGGGGCAGCGATGACGTCGGGAAGGTGCACATCCAGATCGAAAACCGTGGTAAGTTCTATTACGGATTTGCCGGAAATACCGATATCCTTACCGCTTCGGTGGAAGCCTTTGTCAACGCCATCAACAAAATTGTCTGATGCCGGTTGGCGAACACTTGGCCGTATTTATGGTTTATATATTATTTTGAAGTTATACAATTAAAATCAACCTGCTTTGGGAAAGACATTATTCGACAAGATTTGGGATGCTCACGTGGTCACTGAGATCAAGGACGGTCCCAGTGTTTTATACATCGACAGGCATCTGATACACGAGGTAACCAGTCCGCAGGCCTTCGCCGGTCTCGACAAACGCGGACTGACGGTGTTCCGCCCGGAAAAAACAGTGGCTACACCCGACCACAACGTGCCGACCACCAACCAGCACATGACCATTCATGACATCCTATCGCGCACGCAGGTCGACAAGCTCACGGAAAACACACGCAGACACAATATCCGGCTTTACGGTCTGAATACCCCCTTCCAGGGCATCGTACATGTCATAGGACCTGAACTGGGGTTCACACAGCCTGGAATGACCATTGTTTGTGGCGACAGCCATACTTCCACGCACGGCGCTTTCGGATGTGTCGCCTTCGGCATTGGCACAAGCGAGGTGGAAATGGTGCTGGCCACGCAGTGCATTTTGCAGCCCAAGCCCAGGAAAATGCGCATCAGCATCAACGGACAACTGGGCAAAGGCGTTACCGCCAAGGACATCATTCTTTTCATCATCTCCCGGATATCGGCCAGCGGTGGCACCGGCTACTTCATCGAATATTCCGGTTCCGCCATCCGCAGCCTCAGCATGGAAGGCCGCATGACAATCTGCAACATGAGCATCGAAATGGGCGCCCGCGGCGGTCTTATCGCGCCTGACGAAACCACCTTCACCTATGTGAAAGGAAGGGAATTTGCGCCGCAGGGCGATGAATGGGATAAAAAGCTCACTTACTGGAAAACATTGCACTCCGATCCCGATGCGGTTTTCGACCTCGAACTGAACTACAACGCCGGCGATATTGAGCCCATGATCACCTATGGCACCAATCCGGGCATGGGAGTGGGCATAACCGGACGCATCCCTGCCCTCGGGGATATCCCCGACAAGAACCGGCTCACCTTCGAAAAAGCCTTGCAGTACATGGGTTACGAAAACGACACCGCCATGCTGGGCAAGCCGGTGGATTATGTCTTTGTGGGAAGCTGCACCAACGGCCGTATTGAAGATCTCCGAGAATTTGCCGGCTTCGTGAAAGGAAAGAAAAAGGACTCCCGGGTGACAGCCTGGATCGTGCCGGGCTCCAAGCAGGTTGAAAAACAGGCCCGGTCCGAGGGTATCGATAAAATTCTCGCCGAAGCGGGATTCGAACTCCGGCAGCCCGGTTGTTCCGCCTGCCTGGCCATGAACGAAGACAAGATTCCCGAAGGAAAATATGCCGTATCCACCTCTAACCGCAATTTCGAAGGCCGGCAGGGCCCGGGAGCCCGCACACTCCTGGCCAGCCCGCTTACCGCTGCTGCTGCGGCAATAACGGGGCGGATCACCGATCCGCGGGAGTATTTATGAATACGTTGTGGTGGTTGTGATGGTTGTGAATCGTTGCAGACATAACAACCACAACAACCACAACAACCACAACAACCACAACAACCACAACAATCACAACAACCACAACAATCACAACAACCACAACAATCACAACAACCACAACAATCACAACAATCACAACAACCACAACAATCACAACAAACACAACAAACATCCACCACCATGTCCATCGAAAAATTTACCCCCCTCCGCTCCACCACTGTCCCACTCCCCATCGAAAATGTGGACACCGACCAGATCATTCCCGCCAGGTTTCTGAAAGCCACCACCCGTGATGGTTTTGGAGAGAACCTGTTCCGCGACTGGCGCTATGATAAAAACAACCTGCCCAAACCCGACTTTGCCCTCAACAACCCGCAGTGGTCCGGAAAGATCCTTGTGGCCGGAAAAAATTTCGGCAGTGGTTCAAGCCGCGAACATGCCGCCTGGGCGATTTTCGATTACGGATTCAAGGTGGTGATATCCAGTTTCTTTGCCGACATTTTCAAGAACAACGCCCTGAACAACGGCCTGCTTCCCGTTCAGGTATCCGAGTCCTTCCTGGCTGATATTTTCAAAGCCATTGAGGAAGACCCGCATGCCGAACTTGAGGTAAGTCTTGAAAAACAGGAGGTTACCATTCTGTCAACCGGACAAAAAGAAAGCTTCGGCATCAACACCTATAAAAAAACCTGCCTGCTGAACGGTTACGATGATATTGATTATTTATTGAGTATCAAGGATAAGATTGTGCAGTTTGAAAAAGCAAACACCGAACACTGAACACCGAACACCGAATACCGAATACCGTTTACCTTTTACTGTTTACTGTTTACAAATATTCCTCCCCAATTATGAAAATAACCATCATGGACACCACCCTCCGCGACGGCGAACAAACCTCCGGCGTTTCGTTCACCGACGAGGAAAAACTCAGCATGGCCAAACTGCTGCTCGATGACCTGAAGGTGGACCGCATCGAGGTGGCCTCAGCCAGGGTTTCCGAAGGGGAATTCGCAGCCGTTAAAAAAATATCGGCCTGGGCTGCCCGCCACAATCACCTCGACCAGGTGGAAGTGCTGGGGTTCGTGGATGGTGACGTTTCAATCAACTGGATCAGGGATGCCGGATGCAAGGTGCTGAACCTCCTTACCAAAGGATCCCTGAAACATGTTACCGAACAGCTGAAAAAAACACCGGAACAGCATGCCGCCGATATTCGGCAGGTGGTGGGCAGGGCAGTCGAAAATGGCCTGTGGGTCAATGTATACCTCGAGGACTGGTCCAACGGTATGCGCCATTCCCGGGATTATGTTTTCTTCATGATGGATTCCCTGAAGGATCTTCCAATCAGCCGCTTTATGCTGCCCGATACGCTGGGAATTCTGAATCCCGTTGAAACGTATGATTTCTGTAAAATTATGATCGACCGCTACCCCCGGCTGTCCTTCGACTTTCATTCGCACAACGATTATGACCTGGCCGCCGGCAATGTGTATTCCGCCATCAGCGCAGGCATTAAATGCATCCATACCACGGTGAACGGACTGGGCGAAAGAGCCGGAAACGTTCCCCTTTCCAGCGTCGTTGCCATCGTCAAGGATCATTTCAAATACCACATGTCCGTTAAGGAATCCAAGGTCACACTGGTGAGCAAGCTGGTGGAATCCTATTCGGGTATCCGGGTACCGCCGAATAAACCGGTGATCGGCGACAGTGTCTTTACACAGACCAGCGGAATTCATGCAGACGGCGACCAGAAAAACCAGCTTTATTTCAACGACCTGCTCCCCGAACGGTTCGGCCGTAAAAGACTCTACGCCCTGGGCAAGACATCCGGCAAAGCCAATATCCGGAAGAACCTCGAAGACATGGGCATTGAACTCGATTACGCATCCATGCGCAAAGTCACCGAACGCATCATCGAACTGGGGGATAAGAAAGAATCGGTTACCCAGGAAGACCTGCCCTATATCATTTCCGACGTGCTCCGGAGCAAATTGATCGATGAACACATCCGCATCCTGAATTTCTCACTGTCCACGGCCAATGAACTGAAACCCGTTGCCAGCCTGAAAATCCAGATCGGGGACGGGGTATTCGAGGAAACCTCAAACGGCGACGGACAGTACGATGCTTTTATGAAAGCCCTGCGGAAAATATACAGCCGGCTGCAAAAATCACTTCCCGCCTTGCTGGATTATACCGTTTCCATCCCTCCGGGTGGAAAAACCGATGCCCTGGTGCAAACTGTCATCACCTGGCGCCTGGGACGCGAATTCAAGACACGGGGCCTCGATTCCGACCAGACCGTGGCCGCTGTCAAGGCAACGATGAAAATGTTGAACATGATTGAAGAAAATAGCAATCTTTGAAGAAGGGACAAGGGACAAGGGACAAGGGAGTATAGGGCTTTGGGAGTAAGGGCATGCTCACAACCCATAATCCCAAACACACTTGTCCCCTGTCCCTTGTCCCTTGTCCCTCAGATTTGTTCAAAAAACTCAAATGACTATATTTACCAAATATTAATTTATTTCAACATGAAATCCTACAACATAGCAGTTATTCCCGGTGACGGCACCGGTCCCGAAGTGGTTCAGGAAGGGATTAAGGTAATGAACACGGCCGCCGCAAAGTTCGGTTTTAAACTCAACTACCAGTACTTCGACTTTGGTGGCGAAAGGTACCTGCGGACCGGTGAAACACTGCCCGATTCTGCCGTGGAAGAATTCAAAAAATTCGATTCTATCTTTCTCGGCGCCATCGGTCACCCCGACGTCAAACCCGGTATACTCGAAGTGGGGATTTTACTCAAGAGCCGGTTTGCACTTGACCAGTATATCAACCTCCGCCCGGTGAAACTCTACCCCGGTGTTGAAACGCCTTTGAAGGACAAGGGCCCCGAAGACATCGATTTTGTGGTTATCCGCGAGAACTCCGGCGGTATCTATACCGGCGTCGGAGGAGCCGTTCAGGTCGGCACACCCTATGAAGTTGCCACGCAGGTAATGATATACTCCCGCCCGGTAGTTGACCGCTGCATCCGGTATGCCTATGAATATACCCGCCAGAGAAACCGCAGAAAACAGCTTACCCTGGTGCACAAATGCAATGTGCTCACTTACGCCGGCGATCTGTGGGTGCGCGCGCACAAGGAAATAGGCGATGCGGAATTTCCCGATATCAGGCAGGACTACAACCATGTTGACGCCTGCAACATGTGGTTCGTGAAATCGCCGGAGTTCTATGATGTGATCGTCACGGAGAACCTTTTCGGCGATATCATTACCGACCTGGGAGCTATGATCCAGGGCGGCCTCGGTATTGCCGCAGGGGGTAACATCAATCCCCAGGGCGTCTCCATGTTCGAACCCATGGGCGGGTCAGCGCCCAAATATACCGGGAAAAACATCATCAATCCCCTGGCCGCCATTTGCGCCGGTGGCATGATGCTCGAAACTCTGGGTGAATCCGAAGCCGGCAGAGCCATCGACCAGGCCGTCAGCAATTCCCTCGCCTCCGGCAAGATCAAAAGCCTTGCCGCCGGCAAAATGGGAATGGGAACCAGCGAGGTGGGTGACTTTGTCGCAAAGGGAGTTTAATTTAGAGAATCTACGTTTTAACCAAGTTTACAAAGGTTTTATAATGATGAACAAGGAACACCGAATGATGAATCTCGAAGAAAAGAATTCGTAATTCTAAAATCAGTGTTCCTTGTTCGATATTGACTGTTTTGTTCTCATTTATAATGATGAAAAATCTTCCCCTGTCCATGCGGTCACTTTTAATTATATCATTACTCCTCCCCCTCCTCCTCTCCTGCAAAGACCTCAACGACATAGAGATCACCGGAGTGGAAGGATTTAAAATGCGGGGCATGGAAAACAATGCCGTTACCTTCGCGGCGGATATCGGAGTCAGAAATCCTGCTTCCGTCGGATTTAAAGTGAGTGAGATCAATCTGAAAACTACGATCGACGGTAATTTCATCGGTACGCTGACAAGTCCCGACCGGGTGAAAATACCCGGCCGGTCCGATTCAACCTATACCATGAACTTTTCCCTGGAACTCGCCAATATCATTACCAGCGCCTCCGCCCTCTACAACCTGTCCAGGAAAAATCAGGTGAACGTGGTTATGCAGGGCTATGTCAAAGCCCGTTCCGGGTTGATCACCAAAAAAGTCGACGTGAACGAAACCCGGCTCATGGATGTGCCGCGGAATTTCCGGTGATTTGTTTTTTTTATATACCTTTGAAGCCACATAATCGTAACGATGCTGAAGAAAGCTTCCATTATACCTGTCCTGCTGTTCGTTGTCGCATTTTTCACCTCCCTGCAGGCCCAGCAACCCCCTGTTGATATCTTTTACAGGCTTGAAGCCAAAAGGCCCGGTAAGGGAACGGTACACATTACCCAGGATGCCAATATCCGCAACCTGGTGAACCTCCACGTCTCACAGCAGCGGAAGATCAATGGTATCAAGGGATTTCGGATACTTATCTACATGGGCTCAGGACAGGACGCCAGGAAGGAACAGGACCAGGTAAGGGCCGGATTCATCAGGTTGTATGAGGATGTGAACAGTTATTCGCGTTTTGAATACCCCTATTTTAAAGTATATGTCGGGGATTTTCGAACAAAAAGCGAGGCATTGAAGTTTCTTAAACAGATAGAAGGTGTGTATCCCGACGCTTTTGTCCGGGATGATATTGTAGCCTTCCCTGAATAATCACGTAGAGGCCCACTTATGACCGATGGAATTAATCACGAATGCGGAATAGCCCTGGTAAGGCTTCTGAAACCCCTTGAATATTATCAGCTGACATACGGAACCTGGAAATACGGTATCAACAAACTGTATCTCCTCATGGAAAAGCAGCATAACCGGGGACAGGACGGCGCCGGGATTGCCTCCATCAAGCTGGGCCTCCGACCGGGCATGCAGTATGTCCACCGTGAACGATCCGTCAAACAGGCTGCCATCAACGATGTCTTTAAAGCCCTTCGCAAACACTTCGATAAATTTGATGCGGATCTGGTCACAGATCCCTTATGGGCCAAGGAGCATCTTCCCTTTGCGGCTGAAGTGCTGCTGGGCCATCTCCGCTATGGCACATACGGCAACAATGATATCGAAAGAGTGCACCCGGTCATGCGCCTGAACAACTGGAAAACACGAAACCTTCTGCTGGCCGGGAATTTCAACCTCACCAACGTGGATGAGCTTTTCCAGGTCCTGGTCGACCTCGGTCAGGATCCGCGTGACTTCTCCGACACCGTTACCATGCTGGAGAATATCGGCCATTTCCTCGACCGGGAAATCCAACGGAACTTCGATCATTTCAAAAAACTGGGACACGATAACAATGAAATATCGGAATTGATCGCCGACAGTCTCAATGTGGGGAATGTGCTTCGGGAAAGCAGCAAAAAATGGGACGGAGGCTATGTGATCGCCGGTCTTCTCGGCCACGGCGATGCATTTGTGATCAGGGATCCGTGGGGCATCAGGCCTGCATTTTACTACATGAACGATGAGATAGTCGTGGTCACTTCGGAGAGGCCGGCCATCCAGACTGTCATGAATGTAGAGACCACCGACGTCATGGAGCTTGATCCCGGAACCGCTCTCATCATCAAGAAAAACGGAAACATGAACCTCGAGAATATCCGCGGACCATTCGATAAGCGCAGCTGCTCTTTCGAACGCATCTATTTCTCCCGCGGAAGCGATCAGGATATCTATGCCGAACGTAAAAAACTCGGGGAACTGCTCACAGATAAAATTGTCGATGCTGTCGACGGTGATCTCGAGAACACGGTGTTCTCCTTCATCCCCAATACGGCTGAATCGGCCTTCTACGGAATGATCCAGGGTGTCGAGAAGGTCATGAAGGAACAAAAGAAAAAAAGGATACTGAACCTCGGCAGCAATATCACCGAAGAGGAAATCGACAGCATCATCTACCTGAAACCCCGCGTTGAAAAGGTTGCCCTCAAGGACATCAAGCTGCGGACTTTCATCACCCAGGACGAACGCCGGGATGACCTGGTGGGACACGTTTACGACATCACCTACGGCACAATCCGGAAAAACACCGATAGCCTGGTGATCATTGATGATTCCATCGTGCGTGGCACTACGCTGAAGTACAGCATCATCAGAATACTCGACCGGCTGAAGCCCAAACGCATCGTGATCGTCTCTTCATCGCCGCAGATCAGGTACCCCGATTGCTACGGCATCGATATGGCCAAGCTGGGAGATTTTATTGCCTTTAAAGCCGCCATCGCCCTGCTGAAAGAATCGGGCAGGGAAAACATCATCAATGAAGTGTACCGGAAAACCAAAGCAAGTGAGGATCTTCCGAAGGAAGAAGTCATCAATCACGTGAAGGAAATATACCGGCCCTTCACCCCCGAGCAAATCTCCGATAAGATCGCGCAAATGCTGAAGACCCCCGACATCCGGGCTGAGATCAGGATCGTTTACCAGACCATCGAAAATCTTCATGTGGCCATTCCGAATCATTTGGGCGACTGGTATTTCACCGGCAACTACCCCACGCCGGGAGGGAACAGAGTTGTTAATCGTTCTTTCCTGAATTTTATTGAGGGAAGGAATGTTAGGGCGTATTAGGGGAGAGGGGGAGACAAGGAGACAAGGTGAGGGGGAGAGGGGAGACAAGGAGAAGGAGAAAATTTATCCGATTTTCCATTTTTCTGGCATATTTACCATATTTACGATCATGCCAATGATCTGTTCATAAGTATTAAACAAGTCGTCCCATAGTTTCATATCTATGTAATTGCAAGATTCTGCAAATTCAAGCCAAACTTGAGTCTCTGCTGCCTCGCCCTCAGATTGATTGAGTTTAGAAATAAATGCTGCAGGATATCGACGAGCACGATAAGCCTCAGCAATATTGGCAGCTACAGAACGTGAACTTCTTCGAATTTGGTCAGTTAATGAATATCTCTCAATTGTAGGGAATTCCCTTGAGAGTTGGTAAATTTTTTGTGCTGTTACAAATGCCAATTTATAAACCCTAAGGTCCCTATGCGTTTTAATATTTTCCATAAATAATAAGTATTACACATAACAAATAAATAACGTTCTAAAAAATACGCTCAAATATAAATAATTGTTTTCATAATCTCCTTGTCCCTTGCCTCCTTTTCCCCTTGCCTCCTTTTCCCCTTGTCTCCTTGTCCCCTTTTCCCCTTGTCCCCTTGCCTCCTTGTCCCCTTGTCTCCTTGCCTCCTTGTCTCCTTGCCTCCTTTTCCCCTTTTCCCCTTGTCCCCTTGTCTCCAAGTCCCCCACTCACTTCTTCTCCTCAATCCAAATAACCAATTGCTGCCCCGCCTTCACCTCAAACCCCTCCATATTATTCCAGATCTTGATATTCTCCAGGGTGCAGTCGTACTTCATGGCGATCTTATGCGTCACCTCCCCCGGCTGAACAACATGGACGATTTTGATCTTGCCCGTGGTATTCCCCGATTGCTGCACCATCAGGTTATAATCGGGTGGCGTCAGGCTGAAACCCAGGATGCTGGTCTCATGCTCCAGGTAAAGGCGTATTTTGTCCGCCGGAAGAACCAGCACCGACCCCGAAGGCTTTTCGGGAATGTAATCCCGCCGGTAAACCGGATTCAGCAGCCTGATCTTGTCCACCGGCAGGTCAATGTACGATGAGATCTGTTCAAAGGTAATGGCATAGCGGATGTGCAGCGTGTCCAGTCCCCGGTAGTCATAAGCAGGAGCTTCGGGAACAATGCCGTGCTGCTCGTAGAAATTCATCAGGTAAAAGGCTGCAATGAATGCAGGCACGTAATTTCTCGCCTGCTCCGACAGGTAGGGCCGCAGCTTCCAGTAACCGGTCTCACCCTTGCACCTTTCAATGGCTTTTCTGACTTCGCCGGGTCCGCCGTTGTAGGAAGCAAGCACCAGCTGCCAGTCGTTGAAGGTGGTGTTCAGGTAATGCAGGTACCGGCAGGCCGATTCGGTGGATTTATAAGGATCACGCCGCTCATCCACATAGGAATTGACCTCCAGGTCAAACAGCCTGCTTGTATTCAGCAGAAACTGCCACAATCCCACGGCGCCCGATTTGGACACCGCCAGCGGATTCAGTCCCGATTCAACGATGGTGAGGTATTTCAGCTCATGCGGAAGAGAATGCCGGTCGAGTATGTCATCAAAGATCGGGAAATACAACCTGGAAAGCCCGATGATCCTCGCCATTTCAGCCTTGCGGGGGCCCGTGTACAAATCAATGTACTTCCTGACATCTTCGTTGTAATCCAGGACTATCGGGGATAACTTGTTCAGCTGCGCGATGCGGTATTCGTACAGCATATCCTTGTCGTCGGTCATCCCGGAACCGCCGGAACCCGACAGGGGTATCAGAAAAAGAAACAGGATCAGGAAAAATTGCATCATCGCCACAAATATACTTATTAAAAGGTTCGGCTCAGGCTCCGGCCTGAGTCGGATCTATCTTTTCAGGCTCTGCCTGAATAAATGAAAAAAACCTGCCATACCATTGACAGGTTTTACGAATATCCTTTACAAAATGTTATTCCCGGCGTTTTGCCTCATATTCTATCATCTTGCCGCCCACAAGCAACAGCAATACAACAACAATGAGCAGTATTTCGGTTGGTCCCAGTGACATTGCTCGGCAGGTTAAGGCTTTGGAAATTACTTTTCCTTCTCCTTTGTCGTGTCTTCCTCATCACCGGCCTTGGAGGCTTTCTTGAATTCCTTCATGCCCTGGCCCAGTCCCCTCATGAGTTCGGGGATCTTCCTTCCGCCAAAGAGCAGCAGAACAACAACCAGGACCAGTATAATCTCCGTCGGCCCTAAGGCAAATAATACAATATTCAGGTTCATAGGAAACGTTTTAAATTTGAACGGGTAAAATTAGAATATTTTTTGATTTCCGGCCTGTTTTCTTGGTATTTCTATTTATCTCCTTGTCTCCTTGTCCCCTTGTCTCCTTGTCACCTTGTCCCCTTGTCTCCTTGTCTCCTTGTCTCCTTGTCTCCTTGTCTCCTTGTCCCCTTGTCTCCTTGTCTCCTTGTCCCCTTGTCCCCTTGTCCCCTTGTCTCCCCCTCTTCCTATTTCCCCACCAGTCTCTCGATCCACCGGAGGATATCATTCGTGTTCGCATAGATCAGCAGTCCGATGATAATCACCATCCCCACGATCTGGGCGTATTCCATGAATTTATCGGATGGTTTCCGCCGGGTTACGATTTCGTAAAGCAGGAAAGTGACATGCCCGCCATCGAGTCCCGGAATGGGAAGCACATTCATGAAAGCCAGGATGAGCGACAAAAATGCCGTTATTTCCCAAAACGATTGCCACTCCCATTCTCTCGGGAACAGCCCGCCAATGGTGCCGAATCCGCCAAGTCCCTTATATGCGCCGGTCTTAAAATCAAAGATCAGCTTGAACTGCTTGATATAAAATCCCAGCCTGTCACCGGCCAGCCTGAATCCTGCCGGTATGGCCTGCGCAAAGCTGAAGGTGCGGGTTTCCATTTTGTATAAACCCAGCCTGTCAAGCTCCTCAAAAGTGGGGATCAGGGTCAGCACTTCCAGTTTCTTTTGCGGGGTGAGCATCAGGGCAAGCGGTACCGTTTTCCCGTCCCGCAATACTTCAGCGGTGATGGGTCCGGGTTCGAGTGTATCCACAAGACCCAGGTACTCGTCATAAAACCGGATGGGCACTCCGTTGACGCTCATCACCTGATCCTTCGGCTTCAGTCCGGCCTGGCTGTTCACGGAAGTATCGGGAACTTCCCGGATGATAAAGGGAACCCTGGGATAAAACAGCATTACGCCGCTCTCCTCAACCAGTTTTCCGATAAAGTCGCCGGGGATGGTGAAGGAATCCGTCTTGTTGTCGCGGATAACCTTCACGGTTCCGCCAAAGATCACCTCCCGGTAAATATCTTCATACCGCTGGGGTTCAACCCCGTTGATCGAGATAATCTTGTCCCCTGTTCTGAATCCGGCATCCAGGGCGATGGAGTCAACACACCAGATTCCGTTGGTAAGATTCCTGTTGGGAAGGAATTTCTCACCCCAGGTGTAAAGCACGGCCGCATAAATGATAAAACCCAGGATCAGGTTCACCATTACGCCGCCCAACATGATCAGCAGGCGCTGTCCCGTGGGTTTCGACCTGAATTCCCAGGGTTGCGGGGGCTGTTTCATCTGCTCCTTATCCATCGATTCATCGATCATGCCCGAAATCTTCACATACCCGCCAAGCGGCAGCCAGCCGATACCGTACTCGGTATCCCCGCGCTTGATTTTGAAAAGCGAGAACCAGGGGTCAAAAAACAGGTAGAACTTCTCAACCCGGGTATGAAAAATCCGTGCGAAAATAAAATGTCCCAGCTCGTGCAGAATAATCAGGATGGATAAGCTCAGCAATAACTGGCTGATCTGAATGACAACGCCCATGTAGATTGTTTTAATTTAGGTGCAAATATAGAGTTTATTTTTTTGGGAAATTTGCGGGATCAGGTAAACAGTAAACAGTAAACAGTAAACAGTAAACAGTAAACAGTAAACAGTAAAAAGTAAAAAGTAAACAGTTGTAGGCTAATACTATAATATTATGTCTGACAAAATAAATGGGCTTTATCAATCATGGATTTGAGCATTTTGCCAACTGCCAGACAGAAATCCAGTAATGTATTCTTTTCATTTTCGTTTAAATAATTACATTCTGAAGCGATTTCAATCCAATGCCTGGTTTCATATTGCTCTGCATCTGCATCTGACAATTTTGAAATGAAATGCTTTTCATATTTACGTTTCCCCCAGGCTTCTGCGATCTGCGCTCCGACATATCTGGAAGAGCGTCTTATTTGATCTGTCAAAGAGAATTTTTCTTCAGCCGGAAATTTTTGACTGATTTCGAATATGGCTTTAGATAATTTCCTTGATGTTATATACACATCCAATTCGGTATAACTTCTAACATAACTCATTGCATCTAACTTTTAAATAACTATTGCTACATTCTACTTTTTACCTTTTACTTTTTACTTTTTACCTTTTACTTTTTACTGTTTACTTTTTACCTTTTACTTTTTACCTTTTACTTTTTACTGTTTACCTTTTACCTCTCCCAACCCCCCTCGCCATCCTCCTCGCCTCCCCATCCGTCTCCTCCAGATCCCCGAAGTCCGGTTCTGCAATAAAATCCACCTTCCCCATCACCTCCTCTATCACATCCGGCATCTGCAGAAACCCGATCCTGTCCTTCAGGAACTCCTCCACAACCACCTCATTGGCGGCATTCATGATGCACGGCATGTTGCCCCCGGCTTGCAGGGCTTTGTAAGCCAGGTCGAGATTACGGAACAGATGCCGGTCAGGTTCCTCAAAGGTGAACTCCCGGCATCCCGAAAAGGTGAACCGCGGAAAATCCGATGGCAGGCGGTTGGGATATCCCAGCGCATACTGAATGGGGAGCCGCATATCCGGAAGGCCCAGCTGTGCCTTGATGGATCCGTCGGTGAACTGCACCATGGAATGGATGATACTCTGGGGGTGGATCACCACTTCAATCCTGCCGGGATCGATGCCAAAGAGCCAGCGCGCCTCAATCACTTCCAGTCCCTTGTTCATCAATGATGCCGAATCAATGGTTACCTTGTTCCCCATGCACCAGTTGGGGTGTTTGAGGGCCTCCCGGCTGGTCACTTTTTGCAGGGCTTCTCTTTTCATTCCCCGGAATGGACCGCCCGAGGCAGTCAGGATAAGCTTTTCCACGGTGCCGGGATCTTCGCCTGCCAGGCACTGGAATATGGCTGAATGCTCCGAATCCACAGGGTAAATGTCCGATCCTGTCTGCCGGGCCAGGGAGGTGATCAGGGATCCTGCCACCACAAGGGTCTCCTTGTTGGCCAGGGCAATATGTTTTCCGTGTTGGATGGCGGCAAGCGTGGGCTGCAGGCCTGAGAAACCCACCATGGCGGTCAGTACGATATCCGCCTCCGGAATGCAGGCTACCTCCGCCAAAGCTTTTGTTCCGGCAAGCACCTTGACGGGCAGCTTCGCCAGGGCTTCCCGAACCAGGGGATAACCCGCCTCATCGGCAATTACAACGTAAGGGGGGACAAAACGCAGCGCCTGTTCAATCAGCAGGTCGGCATTGCGCCCAGCCGTCAGCGCCACCACCTCAAAAAGATCCTCATGCTGCAGGATGACTTCCAGCGCCTGTGTGCCGATTGATCCGGTGGATCCGAGGATCGCTATGCGTCGTTTCATATCAGACCGCGTGGTGAACGCTCTCAGAATGAGATGTAGTCTTCGGGATTAACGGGTGTACCGCTGTACCAGAGCTCAAAATGCAGGTGGGGACCGGTGGTGAGCTCTCCCGAGTTCCCGATGATGGCAATGGGCTCGCCGGCTTTCACATGGTCACCGATGTGCTTCAGCAACTCCGCGTTGTGCTTGTATACCGAAATGATGTTGTCGGCATGCTGCAGTTGAATGACATAACCTGTCTCCAGGGTCCAGCCTGCCATGGTCACCGTGCCGGGAAGCGTTGCCTTCACCACCTCGTTGGTGCCGGCCACGATATCGGTGCCGTAATGGTCCATCCCGCTGTTGAACGAGTTGGTGATCATCCCTTTCACCGGTGGAAAGAAAAGCACGCTGAAAAAAGCAGGCTTTCCCTTCCGGCTTTCAATGACCGACAAACCGAACTGATCCCGCGGCTCTACCAAAGCCCTGAGTGCAGAGTCCTCCCTCGATCTCACAAAGTTCACCTGCCTCGTCGGCTCAGGTTCCGAAGTGGTCTCAGCCGGGTCAAGAGGCCCCTCACCGGCAATGATCCTCCGCAGATTCTCAAAGTAGGCATCCCGCTTGGTGATCTCCAGTTCCAGTGAATCGAGCCGGTAATTGTTCATGTATATGTTCCGGATGGTCTCCTGGTCGGGATAACCCGGTATAAGTTCCCGGACAGGAGTATAGGCAATGATCGATATCACGATGACCAGGAAAAGTAAAGTTCCGATACCCACAATGGACATCACATTCAGCTTGGTGAGCCGCACATTGAGCACTTCTTCAAAAGTCTCATCCCTGTAAATCGACAACCTGTATTTATGCTTGAACTTCTCCCAGAAAGACTCTTTTTCGGTTTTCTCGGCCATGACCTGTGGTTAATTTGAAACAAATATATAAAGAAAAGGGACAAGGGACAAGGGACGAGGGACAAGTTTGTCTTGGGTTTGGAGTCCGGAGCATGCCCTATCTGCTGCTGCCGCTGCTACTGCTGCTTCTGTTTTTCCTCGTCCCTTGTCCCTTGTCCCTCGTCCCTGATTTCTATTTCACTTCCGATCCAACCTTCGTTGCTTCCTCCGGTGTCACAAACACCAGCTTCCCCGAGGCGTCTTCCGCCAGCAATATCATGCCCTGCGATTGAATACCCTTGATCTCGCGAGGCTCCAGGTTGGCCAGCAGGCAGATCTGCTTGCCGATCAGCACCCCGGGTTCAAAATATTCGGAGATTCCTGATACCACGGTGCGCACATCAATGCCGGTATCGATCTTCAGCTGCATCAGCTTTTTGGTCTTGGGTACCTTCACCGCTTCCAGGATGGTCCCGATCCGGATATCCATCCGCGCAAAATCATCGTAGCTGATATTCTCCTTCTGCGGCTTGGCGGCCGACTTGTTCTGGTTGGCCTCTTTGGTTTTCTGCAGTTTCTGAAGCTGATTTTCCACAGCCTCATCTTCAATTTTCTCAAACAGCAGGGAGGGCTCACCCAGCTTGTGTCCTGCCTCCAGCAAATCCGACTGGCCGGCATCCTGCCATTTCATGTCGCTCCTGCCGGTGAAACCGGCGATCTTTTTGGCCGACAGGGGCAGGAAGGGCTCCGTGATGATGGCCAGGTTGGCCGTGATCTGCAGGGCAATGTTCAGTATGGTGCCCGTGCGCAAGGGATCGGTCTTGATCAGTATCCAGGGCTCGCCGTCCGCCAGGTACTTGTTGCCCAGCCGGGCCATGTCCATGGCAGCCTTCAATGCATCCCGGAACCTGAAATTCTCCAGGTTGTATTCCACGGCCTCTTTAAGCCGGGGAATCTCCGCCAGGGTTTCCCTGTCGCTTTCCGTGAGCGCCGCTGCCTCCGGCACCTTCCCCCCGAAATATTTCTGCGTCAGCACCAGCGAACGGTTCACGAAATTGCCCAGCACGGCAACGAGCTCATTGTTGTTGCGCGACTGGAAATCCTTCCAGGTGAAATCATTGTCCTTGGTTTCGGGCATCGTCGCGCACAACACATAACGCAGCACGTCCTGCTTGCCCGGGAAATCCTGCAGGTATTCATGGAGCCACACCGCCCAGTTGCGCGACGTGGATATCTTGTCACCTTCGAGATTCAGAAATTCATTGGCCGGCACATTGTCGGGGAGGATATAGCTTCCCTCGGCCTTCAGCATGGCCGGGAAGATGATGCAGTGAAACACGATGTTGTCCTTCCCGATGAAATGGATCATCCTGGTTTCCTTGTCCTTCCAGTACTTTTCCCAGTCGGGAGTCAGTTCGCGTGTTGCCGAGATATATCCGATGGGCGCATCAAACCACACATACAGCACCTTGCCGGTTGCCCCTTCCACTGGTACGGGAATGCCCCAGTCGAGGTCACGGCTCACCGCGCGCGGCTGCAATCCCGCATCGAGCCACGATTTGCACTGCCCGTATACATTGGATTTCCAATCTTTGTTCTCTTCGAGTATCCACTTCCGGAGGAAAGGCTCATATTTGTCCAGCGGCAGAAACCAGTGCAGCGTGTCTCTCATTACCGGCTGACTTCCGCTGATGGTAGAACGGGGATGGATGAGGTCGGTGGCATTCAGCGATGTGCCGCACTTCTCGCATTGGTCGCCATAGGCGCTGTCATTGCCGCAATGGGGGCAGGTGCCTGTTATATACCGGTCGGCCAGGAATTGCTTCACCTCCTCGTCATAATACTGCCGGGTGGTCTTCTCAATGAAGTCACCCCGGTCATACAACGTGCGAAAGAATTCCGAAGCAGTCCTGTAATGCGTCTCCGATGTGGTCCTCGAATAAATGCTGAACGAAATGCCAAATTCCGCGAAGGAATCCCGGATCATGGTGTGGTATTTATCCACGATATCCCTGGGACTTACCTTTTCCTGGCGGGCTTTGATGGTGATGGGCACGCCGTGCTCATCCGACCCGCAGATGAACAGGACATCCTCTCCGCGCAGCCGGAGATAACGGACATAAATGTCAGCCGGCACGTAAACCCCGGCCAGGTGCCCGATGTGTACCGGCCCGTTGGCATAGGGAAGGGCGGCGGTGATGAGATGACGTTTAAAGTTTTTGGACATTTTATGGTGTAAAATAATAGTTGATTATTATCCTTCGACTCCGCTCAGGATGACTGGCGTGTCATGCTGAGCTATGACTGGCGTGTCATGCTGAGCTATGACTGGTGTGCCATGCTGAGCTATGACTGGCGTGT
Organism: Bacteroidales bacterium; assembly: GCA_041737175.1. GTDB lineage: Bacteria > Bacteroidota > Bacteroidia > Bacteroidales > UBA10428 > UBA5072. The sequence continues at coordinate 18,427 of JBGSSF010000002.1, read as the reverse complement.
CATGCTGAGCTATGACTGGCGTGTCATGCTGAGCTATGACTGGCGTGTCATGCTGAGCTATGACTGGCGTGTCATGCTGAGCTATGACTGGCGTGTCATGCTGAGCGGAGTCGAAGCATCGTATTACAAAAATTTATAGAAATTCATTATATTTAGTCCTTGCAAATATATTCAAAACCCCATTATTTCAAACCAAATACGTCATCATGATCCAGCCCCCCAGCCTCCGCCCGGGTGATACCGTAGGGATTACGGCGCCTGCAGGATGTCTCGCCGAGCAGGAAATCCAGCCGGCCGTCGACATCCTCCGTTCCTGGGGTCTGCACGCGGTGTTCGGCAAACATCTGTTCAAACGGCGCAATTCCTTTGCCGGCACCGATAACCAGCGCGCGGCGGATTTCCAGGACATGCTCGATGATCCCCGTATCCGCGCCATTCTGTGCGCCCGTGGCGGCTATGGCAGCATCCGCATCATCGACAGGCTCAGGTTCGGCAACTTCCTCCAACATCCCAAATGGATCGTTGGTTACAGCGATATCACCATCATCCATGCCTTCATGCAGCAATGCCTGGGAACCGAAAGCCTGCATGGCGCCATGCTCCGTGCCATCCCCCCTGCCGTGCCCGACGTCGCCTCTTTTGATTCCTTACGCTCGGTGCTGTTCGGCGAACTGAAGGAATATACCCTCCGGCCTCACCGCCTGAACATTCCTGGCACGGCGGAAGGCATCCTGATCGGCGGAAACCTGTCGGTGCTGTACAGCATGACCGGTACCTGCATGGACCTGGATACCCGGGGAAAGATATTGTTCATCGAGGACCTGGGCGAATACCTCTACCACATCGACCGCATGATCATGAACCTGAAACTGCGGGGTAAGCTCGAAGGATTGCAGGCCCTGATCGTGGGAGGTATGCTCAACATGAAAACATCTCCATCAGGCTTCCGCAAACCGGCCCATGAAATCATCCTTGAAGCGGTTGCCGGCCAGGGTTACCCGGTCATGTTCGGCTTTCCCGCCGGCCACGGCAACCCGAACCTGAGTCTGGTGTTGGGGAGGGAGGTGAGACTGGAAGTAGGGGATAAGGGTTGCAGGATGACCTTCTGAGCGCCCTTCGACTCCGCTCAGGGTGACTGGCGTGTCATGCTGAGCGGAGTCGAAGCATTATTTGAAACAATAATAACAATACGTTATGGACAATATCAGTTTTGGCAAGCAGGGCGAGAACCTCGCCGTTGAATATTTACTGGAGGAAGGGTATGAGATCCTCGAACGCAACTGGCGTTTCAAACACACCGAAGTCGACATCATTGCGCGCGACAGGGATCAGCTGGTGATTGCCGAAGTGAAAACCCGCACTGGAAATTCCTGGGGTGAACCCTACACCGCTGTGGACTTCCGCAAGCAGCGCTCCCTGATATTCGCCGCCGAGCGGTACATCTTCAGCCACAACCTCGACCTCGACGTCCGTTTCGACATCGTCTCCATCATCATCGACCACAGCCGCACCGTGGTGGAACATGTCAAGGAAGCTTTTCACCCGGTGGCGAGGTAGGGTAACAGGTAAACAGTAAAAAGTAAACAGTAAAAGGTAAAAAGTGAACAGTAAAAAGTAAAAGGTAAAAGGTGAAAAGTAAAAAGTAGAATGTAACAATAGTTATTTAAAAGTTAGAAGCAATGAGTTATGTTAGAAGTTATACCGAATTGGATGTGTATATAACGTCAAGAAAATTATCAAAAGCCATATTTGAATTAAGTCAAAAATTTCCAGCAGAAGAAAGATTTTCTTTGACTGATCAAATAAGACGCTCTTCCAGATCCATCGGGGCACAGATTGCAGAAGCCTGGGGAAAGCGTAAATATGAAAGGCATTTCATTTCAAAATTGTCTGATGCAGATTCAGAACAATATGAAACCAGACATTGGATTGAAATCGCTTCAGAATGTGAATATTTAAACGAAAATGAAAAAATTGCATTAGTGGATTTCTGTCTGTCTGTTGGTAAAATGCTCAAAACCATGATGGATAAGGCTCATTTATTTTGTCAGACATGACTTTATAATACTAGCCTGCAACTGTTTACTTCTTACTGTTTACCTTTTACTTTTTACTGTTTACGGTTCACTTCCTCTGCCCCATCCACTGCCGCTTCTCCTTGTCCCTCGTCCCTCGTCCCTTGTCCCTCTTCCAATTGATGGTGAAAAAACCTCTTCTGAAACACCAGTATCGTCAGGATCCCGGTGGTGATGGAGGTGTCCGCGAGGTTGAAAATGGGCCTGAAAAAGATGAACTCTTCTCCTGCCCTGCCGGGGAACCATTGCGGGTAATGCCCGTGTATAACGGGGAAGTAAAGCATGTCCACCACCTTGCCGTAAAGCAGGGGGGCATAGCCGCCTTCTTCAGGGAACAGCGATGCCACGGTGAAATAGGTGCTTTCGTTGAATATGCGTCCGTAAAAAACGCTGTCGATGATATTGCCTGTAGCGCCTGCAAAGATCAGAGCCACGCATAGGATGAGCCCGGTGCTCACCTTTTTGAGCACCAGTTGCCTCAGGTACCAGCCGATCACGATCACGGCGATGATCCTGAAAATCGTGAGCAGGGGTTTGCCCCATTTGCCGGGAATATCCAAACCAAATGCCATGCCCGGGTTTTCGATGAAACGGATCTGGAACCAGTTGCCCAGCACATAAATGCTTTCCCCCAGGGTCATGGAGGTCTTGATATGGAACTTTACGATCTGATCAACAGCCAGTACAAGCACGATCAGCAATAAGGCCTTAACGCCGTTGGGAATCTTCATAAACCGCTGATCAACGCTGTTTCTGCTTGGCATCTATCGAAAGCGTGGCATGCGGAACAGCCCTCAACCTTTCCTTGGAGATGAGCTTGCCGGTCTCGCGGCAGATGCCGTAGGTCTTGTTCTCGATCCTCACCAGCGCGCCCTGCAAATGCTGAATGAATTTCTGCTGCCGCTGGGCAAGCCTTCCGGCCTCTTCTTTCGAGAGGGTGGCTGCGCCTTCTTCGAGAACCTTGAATGTAGGTGAGGTATCTTGCGTGTCATTGCTTTCGCTCTGTGTGATAGCACTTTTCAGGAGATCAAAATCCTTCTTCGCCTGATCGAGCTTATCCAGTATGATCTTTCTGAACTCCTCGAGTTCTTCATCGGAATACCTTGTCTTTTCTGACATAACTCTGGGTTTTTAGTATTTCTAAATGTAATAAAAAAATGGTTAGGAAAAACATTAGTTCCCTAAATCTTACTAACGCGCAAGTGGGTCAGTACATTTTCATCGATCTCCACCGGCTGTGCATCGGAGAGGTCTGTCATGTCCACCAGCTTTACCGATTTCGCCAGCGTTTGCGCCGCAATATAATCGCTGAAATTTTCCACGGCGGAATCGATCAGTTCATGCCGCTGGATCTCCACGGCAATCTTGTCGGTTACTTCAAATCCGCTTTCCTTCCTCAGGTTCTGGATCCTGTTCACGAATTCCCTGGCAATGCCCTCGTCTTTCAGCTCCTGCGTAATGTTCAGATCCAGGGCTACGGTGAGCCTGCCTTCACTGGCCACCAGCCATCCGGGGATGTCTTCCGATGTGATCTCCACATCATCGGCCTGCAGGGTGATCTTTTCACCGCCCGCGGAGATCTCATAGGAACCGGCCGCTTCAAAAGCGGCGATATCCTCCTGCCGGAAGCCGCTCACGACCTGTGCGATCTCTTTCATCAGCTTGCCGTACCGGGGTCCCAGAAGCTTGAAGTTCGGCTTGATTTTCTTCACCAGGATGCCCGAGGTATCCTTGAGATATTCCAGCTCTTTCACGTTCACTTCGTTGAGGATCAGGGGCTTCACAGCTTCGAAACGGGCAATGAAACCCGGGTCGGGCACGGGAACCATGATCTTCTGCAGGGGCTGGCGCACTTTGATGTTGACCTTCCTCCGCAGTCCCAGCACCATCGACGACATGTTCTGGGCCAGCTCCATCTTTTCCTCCAGCTCGCTGTCGATCAGTGAAAGATCAGCCCTGGGAAACTCCACCAGGTGAACCGACGGCTGATCGTCCTTTTTGGTCATGTGGTTCATGTCGCGGTAGATCTTATCCATGTAAAAGGGTGCCAGGGGAGCTGATATTTTTGCCACGGTCATGAGACAGGTATACAGTGTCTGGTAGGCCGCCAGCTTGTCCTCGTTGTATTCTCCGCCCCAGTATCGCTTGCGGTTCAGGCGCACGTACCAGTTGCTCAGGTTTTCGGTCACAAAATCCTGGATGGTTCTGCCGGCTTTGGTGGGCTCATAGTCTTCATAGTACGATTCCACATCCCGCACCAGCGAATTCAGCAGCGATATGATCCACCGGTCGATCTCCGGCCGTTTCCGCACGGGTATTTCGGGCTCCCGGTAGGCGAATCCGTCGACGTTGGCATACAGCGCGAAGAAGGAATAGGTGTTGTAAAGGGTGCCGAAAAACTTGCGCTTCACCTCATCCACGCCGTCGGTGTCGAACTTGAGGTTGTCCCACGGCTGGGCGTTGGTGATCAGGTACCACCGCAGCGGGTCCGACCCGTGCTGGGCGATCACATCAAAGGGATCCACGGCGTTGCCGAGCCTTTTCGACATCTTGTTCCCGTTCTTGTCGAGGCAAAGTCCGTTGCTGATGATATTTTTGTAGGCCACCGAGTCAAAAAGCATTACGGCAATGGCATGCAGGGTGAAAAACCACCCGCGTGTCTGGTCAACGCCTTCAGCAATGAAATCGGCCGGGTAGTATTTTTCAAATTCCTTTCCTTTCATGGCAAAGGGATAGTGCATCTGGGCATATGGCATGGCGCCCGAGTCAAACCATACGTCAATCAGGTCCGTCTCGCGGATCATCTTTTTCCCGGTGTCCGAGACCAGGAATATCTCATCCACAAACGGCCGGTGCAGGTCGAACTTTTCGTAGTTCGCCTTGCTGAAATCGCCTTCCGTATAGTCCCTGAATGGATTATCCTTCATGAATCCGGCCGCGATGGCCTTCCCGATCTCTTCTTTCAGCTCCGTCACCGAACCAATGCATTTGCTCTCCTGCTGGTCCCCGGTAATCCATACAGGTAAAGGCGTGCCCCAGTAGCGGGAACGCGACAGGTTCCAGTCGACCAGGTTCTCCAGCCACTTCCCGAACCTTCCTGTACCGGTGGACTCGGGTTTCCAGTTGATGGTGTTGTTCAGTTCTATCAGCTTGTCCTTCAGCGCGGTGGTTTTGATGAACCACGCGTCCATCGGATAATACAGCACCGGCTTGTCGGTTCGCCAGCAGTTCGGGTAATTGTGCACATGCTTTTCGATGCGGAAAACCTTGTTGCTCTTCTTCAGGTACACGGCGATATCGACATCCACCGTGGTATCGTCATCCTTCAGCGCGGGATCGTAGTCATTCTTGACGAATCGGCCGGCAAATTCCCGGTATTCGTCGACATTCACCGAAGCGGCGGTGAACTGCGGATCCAGGTCCTCCAGCCGTATGAAGCGGCCTTTCTTGTCCACCAGCGGCCCCTGGTGACGGTTGATATCGGTGACCATCAGCGGGGGGACCCCGTATTTCCGGGCCACCCTGAAGTCGTCGGCGCCGAAGGTAGGCGCTATATGCACAATGCCGGTACCGTCCTCGGTGGTGACAAAATCGCCGGTGAGCACGCGGAAAGCACCTTCCCCGGGATTCACCCAGTTGATGAGCTGGTGGTACGAAATGCCTTCCAGTTCCGATCCCTGGTAATGCCCTGTAACTTTATAGGGAATGCGTTTGTCCCCGGGCTGAAATCCTTCGATGGCAATGGCCTGATTGTTCTCGGGGAAGTAATTGTGCAGCAGGTCTTTGGCCAGTACCAGCGTCACCGGCTCCAGTGTGTAGGGATTGAAGGTGCGCACTTTCAGATACGTGATGTTGGAACCAACGGCAAGCGCGGTGTTCGAAGGAAGTGTCCACGGCGTGGTGGTCCAGGCCAGGAAATACACCGGCGTATCAGTGTTCTTGAAAAGGAATTCCGATTTGGCATTCTGGATGGCCTCAAACTGCGCCACGCAGGTGGTGTCTTTCACATCGCGGTAGCAACCCGGCTGATTCAGCTCGTGGGTGCTCAGTCCCGTTCCGGCGGCGGGGGAATAAGGTTGAATGGAATAGCCCTTGTACAAAAGTCCCTTCCGGAACAATTCCTTCAGCAGGTACCACAGACTCTCTATATAGCGGTTGTCGTAAGTGATGTAGGGGTTTTCCATGTCCACCCAGTACCCCATTTTCATCGTGAGGTCCTCCCATTCGCGGGTGTATGTCATCACATCGCTCTTGCATTTTGCGTTGAAATCGGTGATGCTGATCTTCTGTCCGATGTCCTCCTTGGTGATGCCCAGTGAGGTTTCCACTTTCAGCTCCACCGGGAGGCCATGGGTATCCCAGCCGGCCTTGCGTTCCACCAGGTACCCCTTCATGGTCTTGTAACGGCAAAAAATATCTTTGATGGTGCGCGCGATCACGTGGTGAATGCCGGGCATGCCGTTGGCCGAAGGAGGCCCTTCGTAAAACACGTACAGCGGACGGCCCTGGCGGACTTCCAGGCTTTTCTCAAAGGTCTTCTCCTTATTCCATATGCTGAGAATCTCCCGGTTGATCGCGGACAAACTGAAACTCTTGTATTCAGGATATTTATTACTCATTATCTATCAAGCAATTACAATGTAAAAAAGCGAAATAAAAAGGTGTACAAAGATATAAGAATTATGATGAATTATGAATGGGATTGTGAGAAATTAAGAGTTGTGATGGTTGTGATAGGTAAATTACACCAGCTAAGCGTAGTTTGCAACTACGCTTCCCCACAATAATATCAAAATTCAGATTCACCGCTGTTCATGTCTTCAACTATTACCTTATCTTAAAACGCAACCGAATATTCCCCCTTTTTGAATATGCGGAAACCCGTTGATCCGGGAGGTTGCACCTCCAGGATCAGGGCGACAAAGAAACGGGGACCCTGGAAATAATCGATTGTCATGTCGTGTCTGCCCGGAGAGAGATATACGCTCCCTATTTCCGCTTTCGTTCCATGCACGCCGTCATTGCTGACAATAGTTACATTGTCGATGATCAGCCTGGAACCGTCATCACTGGTGAGTTTAAAGGTGTAGTACCCGGCCTGGGAGTTTGAGATTCTGATATCGCCGGAAAAGCGCAAGGCAAACCATTCAATACACTGGCTTACATTCGGAAAACCCGATTCAAAAGCCCTTTGCGGAATGTTAAAGCTCTCGGCAAAGATCGGTCCTGCATCATACTTCCTGGCAAAATCCGGAAGTTTTGACGCTCCTTCAGGCAGGTAATAAATATAGCCTGTGAATTTACTGGGCGACCATTGATTATCACCGAACACACCCTGTTCCTGATTCGAAGGCTGGATTAAAATCTGATTCACAGGCTGGTACGAATAGGAACTATAATCGTACTGAAGGTCGGGGGTGTTGTTATATGCGCCAACCACCTCGGCCAGGATGATATAATTGCGCTTCTGGTCTGCATGGATGTTCCAGGTCATTTCAACCATAGAATTCAGGGGAAGCGCATTTGTCAGGGGCTGGATATTCTGATAAACCGTGTTCCCGCCATCCATTACCGTGACCTGCACATAAAGATTCTGGCAGGTCTCCGGGGCATAATTTTTTACCGAGGCCTTGATATGCATCAGTTGAGGGTCCAGCATATCCGCAAACGCATAAACACCGGATTCGAGGGCTGACCATGCGGACCGCCACAAGGTATATACTGCGGCAACAGATTGTTTTATACCCTCAGTAGGGGAAGTGAAAAGATACCCGATATTTACCTTGGTAAATCGGGCGGCATGGCGGACAAAGGAATCTACCTGGGCGGATTGTATCATGGCCGCGGTTCTCCTGAATTCATAATCGGGACGTCCGTTCTTCCATAAATAATTGTATTTGCCCACCTGGTCATATTTGGGAGCATTCAGATGATCCAGGGATTGCCAAGCATTGTGCGCATTCGCTTCAAAAGTGGCATGACTGGACAAAGCAGGTGAAACGGCCGAATTCCAGTACCATGGATCAAACCAGTCAATCGGATTGTTGGGATCATCCATGGATCCTGCAGAATATCTTGCCTGATTACAGATCATATATGCAATTTTGAAATTGGAATCCAGTCCAAGACCTTCGTACGTTTCAGGGTTGTCCGATTGGGCAGGAAGCGTATACGAAGGTGTCATGTTGCAAAGGTAGAGCGGACCCGATTCATCGGCATTTAAAATATAACTTCCGTTTTGAAATTTTCTTCTGGCATAATTATATTCCATCCCGTTTACATGCACCGGCACAAACATATCGGCCAGAAAATGCGCTGACCAGGTCATTCCTCTCATGACGGTTTCAAGATTATTGGAGGGCATCAGGGTTCCCATTACAAAATCATTGTAATACTTGCTTGCAGCCTGAGGAGCCCTCCCCTGTTTGAGCGAAGGATTGTACCAGTGCCAGGAATAGGGGGTTGCTCCCTCCGCATCAGGACCAGGTCCGGAAACCGACATAAGATAATTGGATTGCACTCCTTCATATTGGAGGATGCTGGAAATCCCGATATATGATCCGTCGGCCAGGCACAAATTTCCCGGTTTCAGCATGGCCGGATCCAGGTTTAACAATTGGTAGGCAGCCTGCAATATCTGCTGGTGCGTATCGGCAGGTTTGAAATATCCCACGAATCCCACGAAAGCTCCCCATGAATAAGCCGGCCGGGGCGGTATGCCGGTAACAAGGACCAGCAAAACAAGGGTTAAAACAATGATTTTGAATGCTTTGCCTGTCAGCCAACAGGCACGTGTGAGTTTGCCGCCGGAACCATTCATACTTTCAGGATTTAGTATTTCTCAAAAAGATACTAAATCCCTTGTGAAGTAGCAAATTATTACCCCAAAATCCTTGTCCCTCGTCCCTCGTCCCTCGTCCCTTGTCCCCTTGCCCCCTTGTCTCCATGTCTCCTTTTCCCCTTGTCCCTTGTCCCTTGTCCCTCGTCACTTCCCAATCTGCTGCCTCACAATCCTCGCAATATACTTCCCGATAATATCAAACTCCAGGTTTACCGTCGTCCCCACCCTGAACGCATGAAAGTTCGTATGCTCATAAGTGTAGGGAATGATCGCCACCTGGAACGACTTGTCTTTGGAATTCACAACAGTCAGGCTCACCCCGTTCACGCACACGGAACCCTTTTCCACGGTCATGTAATCATCCCTTGCGGGTTCGTATTCGAACGTGTAATACCAGCTTCCTTCCGCCTCGCTCACGGCGGTGCACACGGCGGTCTGGTCCACATGCCCCTGCACGATATGGCCGTCGAGCCGGCCGTCCATCTTCATGCTGCGTTCGAGGTTCACCTCCGATCCGACAGTCAGCAGGCCCAGGTTCGACTTGATCAGCGTTTCCTGTATGGCAGTCACCGTGTAGGTGTCGGCAGTTTTCTTCACCACCGTGAGGCACACCCCGTTGTGCGACACGCTCTGGTCGATCTTCAGTTCCTTCACGAACGAACAGGTGAGGGTGATGTGGAGGTTTTCCTGATCTTTTTCGATCGCCACCACGCGGGCGGCTTCTTCGACTATTCCTGAAAACATATGATGCAATTTATTAAAATTATTTTTCAATCCATCCATGTACGGGCGGATCCATGTGTCCGCCCCGGGGCAAACACACGGGTTTGCCATTGGGCAAACACACGGGTTTGCCCCTACGATATTTTTATTTCAATTCCCTATCCCTAAACCCCATCAAATACAAAATCGCATCCAACCCAATGGTTGAAATCGCCTGCCTCGCATTCTCCTTCACTTTCGGCTTGGCGTGAAACGCTATTCCCAGTCCCGCCAGGTTCAGCATCGGCAGGTCGTTGGCGCCGTCGCCCACGGCGATCACCTGTTCGAGATGTATGCCTTCCTTGAACGCCAGGTTCTTCATCAGTTCGGCCTTCCTTTGACCGTCCACGATGTCCCCCACGTAATTCCCGGTCAGCTTGCCGTTGACGATCTCCAGCTCGTTGCCGAAGGCATAGTCGATTCCCAGCTCATGCTGCAGAACGCGACCGAAAAAGGTGAAGCCTCCCGACAGAATGGCTGTTTTGTAGCCGTATTTCTTCAGCGTGTTGATGAGCTTGGAGGCTCCCTCGGTGATGGGCATATTGAAAGCGATCTGCCGCATCACGTTTTCGTCCAGTCCCTTCAACAGGGCCACCCGCTGCCGGAAGCTCTCCTTAAAGTCGATCTCCCCCCGCATGGCCGATTCGGTGATCTCGTGCACCTTGTCGCCCACCCCGGCCACCCGCGCCAGTTCCACGATCATCTCAGCCTGGATCAGCGTCGAGTCCATGTCGAAGCATACCAGCCGGCGGTTCCGGCGGTAGATGTTGTCTTCCTGGAAGGCAATGTCGATGCCTGTTTCCCGGGCGGCATCCAGGAAGTCGCGCCGCATTTTTTCCTTGTCGACCGGTGTTCCGCGCACAGAGAATTCCACGCAGGCAATGGCGTTGGGATCGTGTCCCTTCAGCGTGGGCCGTCCGCTCATCCGGTTGATGATGTCGATGTTCAGGCTTTGCTTGTGGATGATATCGGTGACGCGGGCAACGTGATTTGAATGGATGACGCGGGCAATGAGGGTGATGATATACCGCTCCTTGCCCTGCAGTTTCACCCAGTGTTCATAATTGCCCGGCGATATGGGAGTGAATTTGGCGTTCACGCCCAGCTCGTAAGCGCGGAACAGGAGGTCCTTGAGAATGGGGGCCGACTCCGAGGATGGCGGCACCTCGATCAGCATCCCCAGCGCCAGCTCATCGTGGATCACGGCCTGGCCGATATCCAGGATCAGGACTTTGTATTGCGACAGTATGTGGGTGAGGGCAGTTGTGATCCCCGGCTTGTCCGGCCCGGAAATGTTTAGCAGTATGATTTCTTTAGTAGTAGGCATTTTGGAATGATGTTCTGCAAAGGTAAAATTTTGAATATAAAAATGATCAATACTGTTTTATGTAGTGGATGGGAATTTATATATTTGGATTTGCAGGTACGTTGTGATGGTTGTGGGTTGTGGTTGTTGTGGGTTGTGATGGTTGTGGGTTGTGTTTGTTGTGATTGTTGTGATTGTTAAATGAAATGAATTGTTAAACGAAATAAAGATGACAACAGAAAAAGTTAGCAGTTATAAAGATCTGGAAATATACAAGATGGCATTCGAATTATCAGTTAAAATTTACCAAAATTCCCTGGACTTGCCAAATCATGATAAATTTGAGGCAGGAAGTCAGATCAGACGTTCGTCTCAGGGAATCAAGGATGCCATTGTAGAAGGTTATGGTAGAAGAAAATATAAAAATGATTTTATTAAATTCCTGGTCTATTCACATGCTTCGCTTTTAGAAGCATCGTCCCAGGCTGAATTCTTAGACAAAGTTCATCCTGAAAAAGGATGGAACAAAATCGTCAATGATCTTGAAAAGTTGGGTTCCAAAATTCATAATTTCATTAATTATGTAGAAAATAATTGGCGTACCTAACCACCACAACCATCACAACCACCACAACCATCACAACCATCACAACCATCACAACCATCACAACCATCACAACTCTCACAACCCCCACAACAATCCCAACATTTTTCCCTACCTTTGCCCCGTCATCAACCAACCGCCTGTTAATCCAAATATCTCATGAAGCGCCTTTTAATGCTGCCACAGTGGATAACCATGATATCCTCCCGCAACCAGAGCCGGGTCCTGAAAATCGCCCTGATGGTGCTGATTTTTATCACCGCCCTCTATACCAAGGAATACCGTGGTGAATACCAAAACATTATCACCGCCCACATCGGCGGGGTTTTTTATGTCCTGTTCGGCACCCTCCTTTTCTCCGTGCTTTTCCCCGCCCTGAAACCCTGGCAGGCCACCCTCCTCGCCCTCAGCTGCACCAGCCTCCTCGAATTCATCCAGTACTTCCGCTTCCCCTTTCTCCTCGAGCTCACCAAATCCAAGGTCTTCCTCTACCTCCTGGGAAACAGCTTCAACGCGGTGGATTTTGTGTACTATATTATGGGAGCGGGCGTGGGGTTTGTGGTGCTGGTGGTGTTGAAGCCGGCTGAAGATGTGGAACGGTGACTCGTGACTGGTGAATGGTGAATGGTGGGTCTGGGGCAAGAGATCTGGGCATGTATGTACCCTACCCAAAATCCTAATCCCACATCAACCACTCACCAATCACCATTCACCAATCACCATTCACCAATCACCAGTTACTATTTTGATAAAGCTCTTCGAAGGTTTATGAGCATTTTAATAATTCTTTCCAGTTCACTGTTTAATTTTTCAAAAGTCTCTGCACTTATATACTTTAAGTTTTTTGATATTAAAATCAATGTGTCCAATTCAGAAGCTGATCCTAGTGATATTCCAATGAACTGAATAAACTCTTTAGGATGATTTCGTGCAGCTCCCTCAGAAATATTGGCTGGAACAGAGACTGATGCACGTCGAATTTGGCTCACAATACCATAGAGTTCATGTGAAGGGAACTTTGCAGTAATTTCGTATAAGCCTGTTACAAAATCAATTGATTTCTTCCAGACATCAAGATCTTTGTGTGTTTTCATATAACTACAATTAATTGTTTATAACGATTTAAGTAAAAATAGTACTTTTACCTTCAGTAATGCAAATGATTTCTCCACACCCCAACCCCCAAACTCCAAACCCCACACTCCAAACCCTAAACCCACACCAACCAGTCACCAGTCACCATTCACCATTCACTATTCACCAGTCACCAGTCACTATTCACTATTCACTATTCACCACACACCCAAATCATTCTGCTCATGAAACTCCTATCCGTCGTCGGTGCCCGCCCCAACTTCATGAAGATCGCCCCCCTGTCGGCCGCCATACAGAAGCACAACCGGGCCCATCCCGACCGTCCCGTCGACCACATGATCGTGCATACGGGACAGCATTATGACGTCCGTTTGTCCGATAAGTTCTTCGAGGACCTCGACATTCCCGATGCCGATATCAACTTAGAGGTCGGTTCCGGCACCCACGCCGAGCAGGTGGGCCGCACCATGATGGCCTTTGAAAAGGTGCTGTACCATATCAAACCCGACTGGGTGATCGTGGTGGGGGATGTGAACGCCACCCTCGCCTGTTCCGTGACCGCCAAAAAAGAATGCATCAATCTCTGCCATATCGAAGCCGGCCTCCGCTCGGGCGACCTCACCATGCCCGAGGAGATCAACCGCCTGGTAACCGACCGGCTGAGCGACCTGCTGCTGACACCCGACAGGATATCCTCCAAAAATCTCCGGAACGAAGGCGTCCCCAAGGAAAAGATCCGTTTCGTGGGCAACATCATGATCGACACGCTGGAGGCGAACCGCGACAAAGCCGCCGCCCTTAAAATTGAAGATATCATTGCCAAAAACCGGATTGCCGATACCGGAAAGGGACCGGATGCCGACCTTACAGGCCCCTTCGCCTTGGTCACCATGCACCGGCATTCCAATGTCGACCGGAAGGAAGTGCTGGAACCGCTGCTGCATTTCCTCATCGACGAGGTGGCGTCGGTGATGCCCGTGATCTGGCCCGTGCATCCGCGCACCATGAAGCAGCTGGCGTTATTCGGACTGTGGGGCAAGGCGGAGTCCACCTCCGGCATGATGCTGCTGCATCCCCTGGGGTACCACGACATGCTGCGGCTCAACATGAGCGCAAAGATCATGTTAACCGACAGCGGGGGACTGCAGGAGGAATGTTGTATCCTGGGCACACCCTGCCTCACCCTCCGGTGGAACACCGAACGGCCTGTCACCCTCCGTGAGCATGGCGGTGCGTCGATACTGGTGGGCAACAACGTCGACCGCATCCGCCAGGAATTCCAGCAAACCCTCGCCAGCAACTCCGTTCCCAAACGCCCGGAGCTGTGGGATGGCCACACGGCGGAACGAATCGTAAGAATCTTCGTGGAAGAGTTTTATGTTTAGAAAGTTGTGCGGTTGTGCAGATTTGCAGTTATGCGGTTTTGCAGTTATACGGTTGTGCGGTTTTGCAGTTTTGCGGTTATGCAGTTGTGCAGTTATGCGGTTATGCGATCAAATCAACAAAATTGGTTAGTTTTGGATTAGGGATTGAAAGGAAGTAAGTTAAGAAATGTTTAGGGAAAACCTCTTAAATTAAATAATAAACAAAATGGCAACAATTAAAAACTTCGAAGACCTCGAAATCTGGAAAATGAGTCGGATTTTAACTACTCAGGTATATAAAGATTTCATGACAAATAGAGATTTTGGATTCAAAGATCAGATCCAGCGTGCTGCCGTTTCAATTATGAATAATATAGCCGAGGGCTTTTGTCGCCAGACCGGGAGAGAAAAAATCAACTTTCTTAATTTTGCAAAAGGATCCGCAGGTGAAATAAAGAATATGTATTATGTAGCAGAAGATCTACAATATCTTTCTGCTGAAATATGCCTAAACAGGCAAAATTCAGCTCAAGGATTAATGAACGGCATAAGTTCCTTTATGAAATACCTCAAAAATTATAACTCCAAATAACTCTTCAACTGCACAACTGCACAACTGCACAACTGCACAACTGCATAACTGCATAACTGCACAACTGCATAACTTATTTTCCTGTTAATAACTTCCTCACTGCTTTTATCTTATCCATGTTAATTTTACGAAAATCGCAACCTCAATAACATTTTCTTCGTAAAAGCGTTTTACTACTAACCTAAAACCTGTTATATCATGTTCGTCGAAACTGTCGAATTGCCTGTTCGTACTCCCGCAAATCATCCTTCGGTACCATTAAAACAATCACAACCCCCCGCCTCCGCCAAGGCTACTGGGGGCGAAGCACAACACTCACAACACTCACAACAACCACAACAACCACAACACTCACAACAACCACAACTCTCACACCCCCCACAACCCCAACCCTCCACGCTCCTCCCCGAATACCTGACCGTCAGAATGCTCAAATTCTTCCTCCTTCCTGCCGTACTGCTTACAGCATTGTATACCAAGGACTACACCGGTGAACACCAGCTGATCATCAACAATCATATAGGCGGAGTTTTTTATGTATTGTTCGGCAGTCTGCTTTTTTCTTATGCTTTCAGAAGGATGAGGATCTGGCAGGCCGTGTTGGGCGCGTTCACCCTCGTCAGCCTGCTGGAGATGATGCAATGGCTTGAACTTCCGTTTGTCATGTCGCTCACCGAAAATCGGGTGCTTTCTTTTCTGTTCGGCAATTCCTTCAACCCGGTTGATTTTATCTATTATGGCCTCGGCGCTTTATCAGGCTTTTTGGTTTTATGGGTATTGCAGGAAAATCAAGTTGATATATAGTCGTGCAGTCTTGCAGTCATGCAGTCTTGCAGTCGTGCAGTCGGGCAGTCGGGCAGTCGGGCAGTCGTGCAGTCGGGCAGTCGTGCAGTCGTGCAGTCGGGCAGTCGTGCAGTCGGGCAGTCGTGCAGTCGGGCAGTCGTGCAGTCGTGCAGTCTTGCAGTCTTGCAGTCAAGAAGTCAGGAAATCAAGAGATGTGGGCTTTGGGAGGTGTCTTCAGATAATTCATGAAAACACTAATACCATTGGATAATCCCTGGGCGGAGTTTCTTCGGTCAATGCAAACTTCAGGAGGTAAGTATTTCAAATCCTCTGCCACATAGTACATATTTTTAATTTCTCCGGCCGAACCTTTGGAGAACTTAAGAAACTGACGGAATTCTGCGTCACTGCATCTGCAGAAACCTTCTGCAATATTATTCATAATTGAAACAGCAGCCCGCTGTATCTGATCTTTAAATCCGAAGTCTTTATTTGATATAAAATCTGCATAAACCTGTTTCGTCAACATCCTGGATTTTTTCCAAATCTCAAGATCTTCAAAATTTTTAACTGTTGCCATTTTATTTAGTATTTAGTTTAACATAACATGCTTTCATATAACAAATCTTAATATTCTTCAATTTTACCCTAATCTAAAATTAGTCAATAAATTTGATTTGACTGCAAGACTGTTTGACTTCCTGACTGCAAGACTCCCTGACTGCAAGACTGCAAGACTGCAAGACTGCAAGACTAATTGACTGCAAGACTAATTGACTGCAAGACTGCACGACTTATTTTTCGGTGACCCATATCCCCCCACCCGATGATGTAAATCACCCTTTTTTCCTCAACCCATCCATTCATTCCTCGTTAAAATAACTACCTGCACAGGCCAGATGATTAACGACCCTGCAGGCACAGTTAGGTTCATTCGTATTTCTTCATAGCGAGAAGAAGACAGGATAGCAGTTTAAGTTAGTATGGTGTTGATTGGGGAGTAGCAGTAAGATTGAATGGTTGGGTTAGGTAGGATGCTGCTCCCCATTTCCCGCAATTTTTTCTCGCAGATTTGTTTCTCGTAGACTTGCCCGTCCGCAGCCTCAGCGGAGGCGGGTTCGCAGATTTTAATACCCTCCAATTCCATAAGCCTTTTAGAACTTACCCATGCGCATGGGGTGTCCACGGATGGCACTTGTATCAGGTTTTTACCTTTGTTCAAAGTTAATGCATTTAAATCCATCCCTTAGTTATTCCATTGAACCAACCATACTTGAAGCAGTATAATCCGCCTCTGAGAAATTGCGTTAAGAAAATCAATGACTGCATGGTACATGCTACCGGAATGATTTTAAAGGAAATATGTCTGAGCCCGATTCCCGCGGGCGAGTTTATTTCCTTTTACCAGAATGTGAAATTGATTTTTAGCAATTTATCAGCAGCGGCGGCGTTTTTTGGTTACTTTTTTGCGCTGTTGCAAAAAAGTGACAACTCAGATAGATAAAGGCTCCATGCTATTTCATCTTAGTGCAAAGAAGAATTTCTCGCAGACTATCCCTGTACATTATTACGTAAAGCCATACAGCAAATCAATAAAAGACATTCAACGGAAAATAACTAACTTTACGGAAATATTAAGCTATGCCCGAGGTTTTCAGAAAATTCGGATTTGTATTTTTCTTTTATGCCAATGAAGGTCATGAACCTATGCATATTCATGTAAGAAAAGCCGGAGGTTTTGCAAAATTTTGGATAGAACCGGTAGAATTGGAGTTTGCCCAGGGATTAAAAACACAGGATTTGAACAAAGCAGAAGAATTAATTCAGGAAAATCTGCAGATGATTAAACTCAAATGGAATGAAGTATTTAATAGCTGAATTGACGGTTAAAGCAGTGAAGGCCTGGTATGAGAATTATCAGATCTGCATTAAGCTTGAGGATGAGCGGGAAATCCGTTTTCCTGTTTCAAAAAACAGGATTCTTAAAAATGCCTCTGTTGATCAGGTTTCCAATATAGAGATCATTTGTGGTGGAACCGGATTACATTGGCCAAAACTCGATGAGGATCTTACCGTAACAGGCATACTCGAAGGAAGATTTGGAAGTCAGGATATTGATAAATTTTAGAACTTACCCATGCGTGTAGGGTGGATTCCTCGCAGACTTTGTCCGCCGAAGTCTTGACGAAGGCGGATTTGTTTCTCGCAAAGGCGCAAAGAAAATTCTCTCGCAGACTTCCGCAGATTTCGCATAATAAAAGTTTCTCGCAGATTTCCGCAGACTAAGACGCAGACTTGCCCGTCCGCAGCCTCAGCGGAGGCGGGTTCGCAGATCTTAATACCCTCCAATTCCAAATGCTTTTTAGATCTTACCCATGCGTGCAAGGTGTCCATACTCATAACCTCTATCCCTTGTTCATAAAATCTTATAGAGTCCGACACTGGTTTATGTCATACGTCCGGGGCTTTGCCCCGAAACCCCACTTCATTCTTTGCCTTGATGCAAAGAACGAAGCAAGAAAAATCAAGACAAAACAAAGCCCCGGCCAGTCCCAGCATGTCTCCCCGTTTTGTCGGGCCAACCCACGGTGCTTTGGGGTTTGCAGTGCCAATGCTCATGCGCATGTTCCATAAATGAAATAATAAATAGCACTTACCGCATTATCTGTCCGTAACATCACCAAAGGCAGGACAATGCTGAACCAGAAGGCTCCGCCTCTGAGAAATTGCGTTAAGAAAATCAATGACTGCATGGCACATGCTACCCGAATGATTTCAAAGGAAATATGTCTGTGCCCGATTCCCGCGGGCGAGTTTATTTCCTTTTACCAGAATGTGAAATTGATTTTTAGCAATTTATCAGTAGCGGCGGCGTTTTTTGGTTACTTTTTTGCGCTGTAGCAAAAAAGTGACAACTCAGATAGATAAAGGCTCCATGCTATTTCATCTTAGTGCAAAGAAGAATTTCTCGCAGATAAAGACGCAGATTTCGCAGATGACGCCGC